>JAPPGK010000032.1 GCA_028821405.1 Gammaproteobacteria bacterium
TTCGCGTTGGAATCGGCCTTTGGCTTCACCCTCACTTCGCGTTGGACAGTACGGGTAGTGGCGAGAAACTGACTATATCTGTACGTTGGTGCCTTACGCCCGTAGTAAACGGGCGAGGGTGGAGCGCACCGGAGCGTGACGCTGCACCAATAGGGGCGGGACGACTAGCGAAGACAGGGGCACCTGGGTAGTTGGCCGCGCGACCTTCTAAGGAGGTGATGCATGGTCGAGGTGTTCGGCAATCTTGTGGTGGACGTTGTCATCCGGATTTCGGACCTGCTGCGCGAAGAGCACACACCAGGGCTTGTGTCGGCTGGGTTGCTGGGGTTGCTTGCATGGGTCGTTGGTCACTTCGAATTCGAGACCTGGCGACGGTGTCGAGCCCTTGATGCGCTCAGGCGGGTGGTGGCTGCGGCTGCCTCGGATCCCGTTGCCTTCAGCGACTCCCTTTCCCAAGTCAATCGCACTATCAACGAGCTGGGCACGCGCAGGGCTTCCTCACCGCGAAGTTTGGTAGCGACTGCCTGGGACGAATACTCCGAGACCTTCGTGCAGCATCGCGAAGGGGACCGATCCATCCTATGCAACTCGGTACGCCCATCGCAGTTCTTCAATCCCGAGGACTTGCATTTCGGCGTTGGGTTTTGGCGGGTTTGGCCAGGGCTCTTCGTCACTATCGGGCTGTTCCTAACATTTCTCGGTCTGATCTCCGCGCTCCACGCAATGAACACGGCGGAGGGCGTGTCCGAAGAGGCGATGACCAATTTGCTCACCGTCGCGTCGGCCAAATTCATCATGTCGCTCACCGGGTTGGCGTGCTCGATCGTGTTCACGGCGTGGTTGCGGTTCGGAACGGGTCGTGTTGAGAGCGCAATCCACAGCTTGAACCGGGAGTTGGAACAACGGCTTAGCTTTCTCAGTCTTGAGAAGCTAGCAGCGGAACAGGTCGAGGCGACGCACGAGCAAAAGGAGCACTTCCGCCGGATCGGCATGGAACTCGTGGAAGAGCTGGGGCGCCCGTTGCGCGAGGATCTGCCGAAGACGATCTCCGATTCGATCGGGGACGCGGTGTCGCCCTTGATCGCACAGGTTGGGGAACTGGGGACGGCGAGCGTGGGGGAAATGGTCCGGGACCTCTCGAGCCGAATCACCACGGATGTCGACGACGCGTTGCGGCAGGCCAGCGAGCAGCTCGGACAGGCGGGCGACCGGCTCGGGGCACTGGTGGACCGGATGAACGGCAGTTCCGACCGGATGGGTTCGGAGATGGAAGGCGCTAGCCAGCGTCTGGCGGCAGCGGTAGAGGACCTGCGGGCGACGATGTCGGCGGGCGCGTCGGCGACCAGCGGAGCTTTCAGCGATGGTGTCGAGGCGATCCTAGCTGCGATGCGGACGACGCTCGAAGGAATCCGGGAGAACACCGCCGACGGTGCTCGGGCGATGGCCGACGCCGCCGAGGAGATGCGGGGTGCCGCAGAGCGGTTCCGCGAGGAACTGGCGAAGGCGACGGAGGAGGGGACTGCTGCGGCTCGCGACCGGATGAATCAAAGCGGGGGCGACGTCGCCAGCGTGATCGACGGCGCGGGGGACAGGGTTCGAAACGTGATCGAAGGAACGGGCCGCGAGATCGCTGCCATTACGGGCGAGGTTACGGAGAAGGCGGGACGCGACCTGCTTGGACCGATGGGCGAAATCGCCCAGCGTCTGGACGAGATGGTCGAGGCCCTCGGGAATGGAGTCCGGGAAATGCGTCGCGCTTCGGACGGAGTAAAGGATAGCGCGGACGCAAGTTCGGACGCTTCGGCCAACTTCCGGGGCGCAGCGGGGGCGCTGGTAGCAGCCAGCGACGAAGTGAAACCCGCGGTGGAACGTCTCGAAACTGCGACGCAGAACCTCGCCGCCAGTACTCGGCAGGTCGGAGAGAGCGCGCGACACAGCGCGACGAGTGCTGGGCAAGTGTTGGAAGCTGCGCAGGCCGCGCTTGGTGGAGAGCGACAGGCGATCGACAACACGCTTCGCGGTCTCACACAGGTGTTGGAAGGTACGCGCGGACAGGGAGACCGTCTGGACGACATCGACGAGAAGCTCGGTCGCGCCTTCGAGAACTACAGGACGCAGGTCGCTGCGGCCGTCGATGCGCTGCACGGCCACGTGAGGGAAATGCAGGAAAAGCTGACTCCCGCGCTGGACACCATGCGCGAGATCGTTGAGCAGGCGGAACGGTTCGTTCCTGAACAACGGGCTAGGGGGGCGGCCCGCTGATGCGCTCGCTAACGCGTCGAGCCGGAGAGGCCGACGAGCAGGAGTCGTCGTTCGTGTCCATGACGGACCTGACGGTGAGCTTCCTGTTCATCGTCATGCTGCTGATGGCGTTCTTCGCGACGCGCTATGCCGATGAAACGCCGGATCCGCTCGAGGAATACCTTCAACGCGCGGCCGAGGCTAGGCTGCGCGTGCTCGAGGCGCTGCGGCAAGGAATCACGGCGGAGTTTCCGAATCTGGTCGTTCAGATCAGTTCCCAGGGCGACGCGCTGCAATTGCAGGGGGAGGGATTGTTCGAGACGAACGAGAGTTCGCTTAGGGAACGTCCGCGCCGGATCATCCGCACCATCGCCGCGACGCTCCACGACGTTCTGCCGTGCTACACCACCGGAAGCCTGTCGGCTTGGCGGGTGTCCTGCAACGAGCACTACGCGGTCATAGACGCCGTGCAGATCGAAGGCCATACGGACACGCAAGGTCTGGAGATGGGAAACCTGATGCTGTCGACTGCCCGTGCGAACGTGACTTTCGGTGCGATGATCGAGCACGAGCGCAGCTTGACCGAACACCTCAACGTTCGCGGATTCCCCGTGCTTTCGGTTGCGGGGTACGGCTGGATGAGACCGGTAGCGAGCAACGACACGGAAGACGGTCGCAGCAAGAATCGCCGGATCGATCTGCGGGTGATCATGTACACCCCTGCCGGCCAGGCCGACGTTGAAAGGGTTGTGGAGAGGCTGCGCGGAGGGATGGGCCGAGCATGAAGCTGTCCGGGTGGTTGGGGAAATCCGATCCGTTGATGGTTTCGTCCGTCCCGTCGCTGGACAGGCTCTCGGCGTCATGCAGGCGCGTGCACGACCGGTGGCCAGATGTGATGCCGACACCTCAAGGGGACAGGGAATCGATCGTTCGAGAGATGCTTCGGCGAGTTCAGCGGAAGGACTGGGAGACCGCAACGCTTGCGTCAGTAACCCGTGCGGGCCGGGTCGCGTTCGAGGCGGAGTTCAGGGAACGACGCGATCTGTGGGAGTTGCGCGACTTCTACCTGCGGGAGGCCGAAGCGTCGACGAGCCAGGCATTTCTCGGCGCACTGATGTCAATCTATCTCGGGTCGTATGAACCTGGCGGCCGTCACACGAGAGACCTCGCGGCGGCACTCGACGTCTCGCGCGACCGGCTCGGGAGAAGGTGGTCGGCGTTGCTGCAGAACGTGCAGTTCCTCTTTGATTCCCGGAACGCGGCCCGGCTGCTAGGGGCCGCGATGTGCAAGATGGACGAGCCTTGGTGCGGGCTGGTGAAGCTCGGATTCCATGACCCGCATGCTTCTGGGTTGCTGTATCACGCGCACGTCGCGTATGTCGATGGCATGGGAACGGCGTTGAGAACGGAATCCGGCGTGCGTCGGATGCTTGGATGGCTTGCGCCGACCGGAAGGCAGGCGAGGGTAACCGGCGTGAAGGAGGCGATCGAGGCGCTGCTGAGGCCGTGGAAGTCGAGAGAGCCAGCGGGCGGAATCCGGGATCAATTGATCGAAGGTCTCGTGGCGTCCTACGGGGATCCGCGAGTGCGACGCGGTGGCGTGTGGCCGCAAGTCCACAGCGACTGCCGCGACGTGCTGTTGAGATGGCTGACTGGCGCGAACATCCAGTTCTTCCTCGACGTGGTCTCGGAGGTGGAGACCAGCCACATGTGGCAGCCGAGGCGAGAGTTTTGGTGGAACCTGTACGAACGGGGACGGATCGACGCGGCATGGGTGGCATTCAGTCCCAACGCGGCGCAGACGGCCCGGAGGTTGGCGCAGGGTGCGGAAAAACCCGGCCATCTCGCCTACGGGGAGCAGACGGCTGGCGGTTCGCGAAGGTACACGTCGCTGCTGATCCTGAAGATCGGCAATTGCGTCGTCGTGGAGGGATCGCACAACTACAAGGTTCACGTGTTCAGGGACAGCGACCGGCGTGCGCCGCGGCTATTCGAGAAGCAATATGATTGCGAGCGTATTCGCCTTGCGCCGGGACACCGTGAACAGGCGCACCATGTGGGTTGGCAGGAGCGTGTCCGCGAGCTGATCGGCTATTGGTCGTGACAGGCGTGTAGTTGGCCATGGCGTTCGAACTGGATTACGACAGCGAGTGGGTAACGGTTCGACCGCGACAGCGAAGGGGGCTCCGGCGGCTGCTGGAACAGCGGAGGCGCGGCGTGGATGCCATGGCGGAAGCTGACCGCGAGGTGGCGTGCGCGTTGGCCGAGGTCAGGATGGCGAGTGAAGAAGACCCTGACGCCGTGCGCATCGCGGACGACGCCGTACGGATGCCGCACAGGGTCGCAGCCGCCCTCGATGGGAGGTCGGCCAGCGCATTGGGACTGCCACCGGTGGTGGATCTGACCTTCAGGACTGACGTGGAGGGGGCGTTGGGAACGCCGTCGTTCCAGCTTCGGCACTGGTGGTTGAAGTTCGGTCGCGTGCAGAAACCGAAACGAGTCGGCACGATTCTCGAGACCGACGATGGAAACCGACGTCTTCCACTGTGGTTGTTGGACGCCGTCGAGGTGGCGGAGGGGTTCGAAGCTGGTACCGATCTGGCGGCACACTGGGAGGCGCTCGCTCGCTTCAGGCGGGCGCTTGATCCCGGAGTGGAGATGGCCGCTGACGTCGACGCCGCCAGGGTATCAATGACGGACTTTCTGCAAGGGCTGGAGGTCAGGCTGGCCGACGGCTTCGGGATCGCGCCAAAGAACGGCTCGGACGGGTCTCTTGATTTTGATCCGGTGCCTTTCTCGGGACAGAGCCTAGAGGGGGTTGCGGAGGAGGACGTGGCCGAGGCGCACAGCGAACTCCGCGGCGATACGTTGCGGAGGTTCCAGGAGCGGGTACGGATGCGGGGGTCGTTGCCGGCGTATCGGGTGGGTGACGGCAGTTATCTTGTCGTAGATCGCAGCGCCCAGACCGCGTTGGACGTGATGAGCAGGAAGCAGCGCGCTGAGCCGGCGCAGCGCGAGGCGTTCGTGCGGAATCCGAGAACCGCAATTGCAGCGGCAACCGCGAGAAGACTGCGTGAGACGGGCGAACTGGACGGACTGAGTCCCGAAGGAGAGGAGGAAACGATCGAGGCAAAGGCGGGCCCGGCGTTTGTCGAAACGGTGGAGTATTCCGGAAGGGTGATCGGTACGAGGGTCTACGAGAACCCCGAGCTGGACATGCCGGCGGGGTTGCGCACGACTTGGCTGCCGGAGAGCTTGAGGGCGGCGGCGGAAGCATTGGAAGGCATGGATGAGCAGGCGCTTGACGGGCTGGTGGAGGAAGTCCGCAAGGCGGTCGACGAAGGACGGGAAACGGTCGTAGTGGGGGGCGTGGAGTTCCCCGCGGACGAAGCGAGTCTGGAGGGCATAGAGTCCCTGCAGCGAATCCGCAAGGAAGACGACAGCGAAGCGGGCGTCGGGGAGGGCGCCACGGACGACGAGCCCGACATCGGTCGAGGACCGGTGATCCTCGACACGAAGCAGAACTTCTCGAATCTTGGATGGCAGCCGGAGCTTGCGCCGCGGGATGGGCACCTTGCTGAGGGAGTGCCGGCGGGCGTGGTTGCCGCTTTGAAGGATCACCAGCGTGAAGGTCTGGAGTGGCAGAAGGAGTGCTGGACGGTGGGGCTGGCCGGAGCACTCAACGCCGACGAACAAGGGCTGGGCAAGACGTTGCAGACCATAACGTTCCTCCGCGCAGTGCAGGACCGGCAAGCGGGGCGACGCGCTACGAATAGCTTTCCCGTGCTCGTTGTCGCACCTACCTCGCTGCTGCCGACCTGGGAGGCGGAGGTCACGCGACACACGGATCAAGATGGCCTTGGGCATGTGATTCGTCTGTATGGAAGCGGCCTCGGTGGCTACAGGGCGAGCGGCGTCGACGGAGTAGATACCGAGTCCGGTGAAGCGAAGCTGGACCTGGGCATGTTGGAGGAGGCGATAGCGGAGGGACGGGGGCATCGCTTCTGGATGCTTACGACGTACACGACGCTGACCAACTATCACCACTCGCTCGGGCGGATTCCGTTCGCGGTTGCAGTCTTCGATGAAATCCAGGCGCTGAAAAATCCGGCTTCGCTGAGATCGTTTGCCGCGCGCGCGATCCGGGGGGATTTCCGTATTGGATTGACCGGGACACCCATCGAAAACCGGACATCCGATCTCTGGGCGCTCATGGATCAGTTGGTGCCTGGCGCGCTCGGAACGCTGAAGGAGTTCAACGACGAATACTCGGAGCCCGATCAGGGGAAGATGACGGAACTGCATGGTCGGGTGTTCCTGCCAACATCCGGCCTGCCTCAATTGGCGATGCGGCGAACCAAGGAGCAGGTGGCGGAGCAACTGCCACAGAAGTCGCGTAGGCTGCACCCGCGATTGATGCCAGAGAGCCAAGTGGCAGCCTATGACGCTGCGAGGCTCAAGGTCACCCGGGGGCGAGGCGGACTCAAGGCGCTGCATCACATTCGGTCCGTTTCGGTTCACCCTGAGCTGGCGTTGCGGGAAACGGGCAGTGATTTCGTGCGTGACTCCGCGAGGATCGACGCCACATTCGATGTGATTCGAAACGTGCGCGAGCGTGGCGAGCGCGCTCTTGTGTTCATCGAGCACCGGTTTGTGCAGTATCAGTTTGTGGAGGTTGCACGTCGTGAGTTCGGTCTGCCGAAGATCGACATCATTAACGGGAATACTCCGATCACGCAGCGGCAGCTGATCGTCGAGCGGTTTCAGCGGCATCTGGATGAGGATGGAGGATTCGACTTGCTCGTGCTAGGGACGCGGGCGGCAGGAACTGGCTTGACGCTGACAGCGGCTACTCATGTGATCCATGTGTCCCGCTGGTGGAATCCTGCCGTGGAGGAACAGTGCAATGACCGGGTTCACCGAATCGGACAGGAGCGGGCCGTAACGGTCCATGTACCGATGGCTGTGCATCCCGCGTACCGAGAACACTCATTCGACTGTCTGCTGCATAGCTTGATGAGCCGTAAACGAAAGCTCGCCGACTCGGCACTGTGGCCCATGGGTGACACCGAATCCGATGTGGAGGGACTGAAAAAAGGCATGGTCAGGGAGCCGGGCGACGGAGGTGACGCTTCAGGCGCCGACCCTGTCGCAACGGCGTTGCTAGCTACGTTCGCACGGGACGGGAAACCGGCGCCCGTGTTCGAAGCAGATGGGTCGGTGGAGTACGAGTGAAATCGAAGACCATGACGGCGAGTGGCGTGCAGACACCAGCGCGTTGGAGCAGGAGAAGACCCGATGACTCGAGCGTCCTTTCACTATGGCGGGTGGTCGCACGACGTTGTCGCATGGGTGGTAAGAATGCCCCGCTAGTCGGGGGCGCCGATGCGGTAGCGACGGGTGCCTACATCGGCATTTGGCGGCAGCGGCAGACGGCGACCATGAAAGCGGGAAAGGCGACTCCGAGCTGACCGGCGAGCGGCAGATCGATTAAGGTCGATCTCGAGACGCGGGTCAGCGCCACATTGGCAACATGCCGCTCTTGTGGCTCGATGATTGCCACGAATCGGGCTCCGCAGGCCAACGGGGCCCAATCGAGCGCAACGCGATCACTCCGCTCAATTCCTTGATCGAGCACTGGTGAAGCCTTGCGAGATGCCCGGTCCGGCTTGAGCAAATCGGTCGTCAGAAGAAGTGATAGCGACCAGCAACCCAAATCGCGTAAGGCACCGGCATTCGTCTAAGACAAGCTCCGAGCCCGCGATTTGCTTCAGGGATCTGCGGCGAGTGTTCGCGGGTCGCGTTTGGTTGGAACTCTGCACTTCACACAAGTGTACGAGATGGGTTAGCTTGATGCTTGTCGCCCAAGTCCAGGGACAGGTATGCCCGACGACGACAACCATTGCTCGCGGGATTGTCGATCACCCGACGTTGAGGCTAGGGAGGCAGCGGCTCGTTACGAAACTGTCTCGGCCGAGCATGTCAACGATTGGCTGATCGACCTGCTACCCCACGACAAGGCGTGCATCCTGGATGTAGGCAGCGGTAGTGGACGGGATGCGGCATGGCTGGCGAGCTTGGGCCACGAAGTCATCGCGGTAGAGCCAAATCCCGCGATGCGGAGAGAATGCGAACGGCTGCATCCCCACAACACCTTCAGGCTGCTGACGGACCGACTTCCCGACCTCTCGACGACATTTCGGACAGGCCTTTCATTCGACTTCATACTCGTAAACGCCGTTTGGATGTTCGTGGCGCCGAGCCACCGTGAGCGTGCGTTCCGCAAATTGGTCACACTGCTGAAACCCGGCGGCAAGATCGCCATCACGCTGCGCCGAGGCCCCGTCGATGTCGACCGAGGCATGCACCCGGCGTCGACGGAGGAGATCGAACGGCTGGCAAGACGTCATGGCGCTTACCTCGAACCGACCCAGCATGCAGCCGACTTCCTAGGTCGTCGGCAGATCTCATGGACCCGCATCATCGTTCGTGTCCCCGACGACGGCACCGGGGCACTTCCCCTGATCCGTCGAATCGTCCTGAACGACGACAAATCGTCGACGTACAAGCTGGCCCTCCTAAGAACAATCTGTCGGGTTGCCCACAGCGCACCGGGGTTCGCCCGAGAAGTTGGTGACTTCGTGGAGGTGCCGCTCGGCATCGTGGCACTGTTCTGGCTTCGGCTCTATATGCCGCTCTTGCGAGCAAACGTGCCACAGAACCCCAACAACACAACCGGGTTCGAGAAGCTCGGGTTCGCAAAGGCTGCGTTGGCTAAACTCAACGATGTCTCGCCGCTCGACCTGCGTGCTGGCGGTCTCGTGGGTTCCGACCGACAACGTGCGATGCACGAATCGCTCCGGGACGCCTGCGTGACGATCCAACGAATGCCAGCAGCCCACTTGACCTACGACGACAATAGATCCCACGGCGACGACCGAATATTCCCGGTCGAACGCAGTGCCGTACGGATGCCCAACGTTTTGAGACTCGACGGCGACTACCTCTGGAGTTTCGGCAGACTGTCCGTGCCGGTGCACCTTTGGCGCGCGATGCAACGCTATGCCGTGTGGATAGAACCGGCTCTTATCGAAGAGTGGGTGCGTCTTTCCTTGAGGTACGTCGAGCGCCAGAACCGCAGCATCGATGAAGGTTCACTTAGAACGACAATGCAATGGATCGAGCCGATCCGCGAAGTTGACCACGTACGTCGGCGCGCGGTCGATATGCTTGACGACAAGCAAAAGCTGTTTTGCATCTGGACGGGCAAGACGCTGTACCGCAACAGCTTGGACATCGACCACTGCTTCCCTTGGTCGGCTTGGCCGTGTGGCGATCTATGGAACCTAATGCCTTCGAGCCGCAGCGTTAACCAGCATCAGAAACGCGATCTGCTTCCCAACGAGGAGACGTTGAGGAAGGCGAAGGACCGTGTCGTGGATTGGTGGGGTGCGGGTTACTGCGCGAAGCGCGGTCTCGGCGAGCGATTCCGGCTAGAAGCGTCCGCGCGACTTCCCGCGATCGGGTCTGCATCGGACTTGGAGGACGTGTTCGTCGCCGTTGGGCTGCAGAGACTGCGTCTTAGCAACGACCAGCAGATTCCAGAATGGGGTGGTCCAGATTGAATTGACAACGACCGACGCACCGATAGCGATAGCGAGATGGGAGCAGATCCACGACTCGCGGATGCTCCGCCCATGCTTGAGATGCTCAACTCGGGGTGCCACGATGCCATCAGAGACGACCCGCAGGAGGTCGCATGGCGATTGACTCCACGTCAGTAGCGAAGGCGGCGAGACGGGGACTTCGGAGAGCGCAGGTGACGTACCAGGCTTGGTCCGGCCTGTGGGCCCCACCGGAGCCCATCACTACAGTAAGCGTCGCCAAGGCAGTTCGCTCTGTGGACGGCGTTGCATGGGTGACGCTGGAGCACAACATCGCTGATGTGCTGTCGCGGGCACGACCCCGCCCTGGACCTAAACCGGACTTGCCGAAGCAGGGTCGGTTTGATGTCGTCGTGTGGCGCAGTAACAACGTGCCGAGTGGCGTGATCGAGATCAAGTCCATCTGGAACGCGAAACTGATCCGCGACGTTCGTCGTGTTTGCAGGGTAATCCGAGGTACGGAACGCGTGCGGTGGGGTCTTGTGGCGTGCATTTACGCGCTAGACGACGCGGGGAAGCCTGGGGAGGACCGGGCAGCCAATCGGGCTACGAACGCGATGAGGGAGGCCGAGATGGTCGTCGAGCACTTCAACCTGAGGTTGAAGAGACATCGTAGCCGGCCACGTAGCGAGGACGACGGTGGCTGGGTGGTGCAGGTGCTGGAGATTTACCAGTAAGGACCGAGGCAGGCGCTTGCGGGGATCCGGGGTGGCCACCGTGGGTACCGTGATTCTAGCCGCGCTGGCGGGAGCCACGAAGGCGCATGGCATGGGTGCGATGAAGGACGTCATGGTGTAGAACCCGATTTGCGCCCAAGACCGGCAGACGCTTGCCGACCTGCGCAGCGCCATGCTGGTCAACGATGACTCGGCCCTGCCGCTGAGCGCTGGTCCTGAGGACGACAGCTGCGGTTGCCGGAGATCAGCAGAATGCGTAAGAGCCGTGTAACAGTGGCCGCCGATCCGTTTACGATCACACGGCGACATGCGCCGTTGCCGGGGATTTATCGAATTTCCGGCACCGACGTTCGTGTTGTCCAAGGGCTCGTTAGTTTCGATCCGCTGAGCGTATCGAGCGGGCAACCACCTGTGGAGAACTGCGCGCCATGAATGGCGGAGGAATAGAGGCACATTGCCCAACCGAGACCCGGAGACGCGGGACCTACACGGCGAACCTTCTGGGCAACATCCGCAGCCACCTGGCCGGGCTCCAGGGCTACGACGTGATGGCGCTGGAACTGATCCAGAACGCCGACGATGCGGGCGCGGAGGAAGTGGCATTCGACATCACCGACGAAGGGCTTCTAGTCCGCAACAGTGGCGAGTTCTCCTATTGCGGCGACCTCAATACCAATCCATGTGCCCACAGCGCGACGTCGGGTCTCGACTGCGACTACCACCGGATCGTCGACGTGGGCAGCGGCGGGAAGCTCCTGCAGAGCGAGAACATCGGACGCTTCGGCATCGGGTTCCTGTCGACCTATCAGGTCTGCGACCATCCCCAAATCCGCTCCGCGGGCATCAGGCTCACGCTAGTACCCGAGTTGCGCGAGTGGATTGTCGAAGAACCCTACGAACCCGGGGGTACGACGTTGTTCCTGCCGTGGGCTCGGGATCCTGCCAGCCCAACGCGCCGCGCATTGCGGGTCTCCCACGTCGTCTCGTCCCACATCGATCGGATGCTCGACGACATCGTGCGCGTCCTGCGCCACAGCCTTCTGTTCTTGAGGCACGTGTGCAAGGCAGTGGTACGTCGGGACGGGGCTTTGGTGCTGGGCTGCGAGCTTGACCGTGCGGAAGGATCCGACCTGAAAGTGAGCTTTCGGCCTAGCGGCGAGACCGAGCGTTGGAAGATCCTACGGGCGGATGCAGCGGACGCCAGCCGCAGCCTCTACGCGCAACATCCCCAGCTGGCGCCGCTCGGTCGCAGCACCGAGGTCGGCATCGGTCTGCGCGTGGAGCCGGCACTGTTGTCCGAAGGCCGGCTATACGCGTTCCTACCGACGGAGCAGCCGACCGGCCTGCCGCTCCACATCAACGGCGACTTCTTTCCCGAGTCCGACCGTAAGCACCTCATCTTCGCAGGGCACCAGCACGAGCAGGCGTGGAACGAGATGTTGGTCGAGGTGGCGGCGGAGGAGATCGCCCGCGATCCCGAAGGGCTGTTCGACATGCTCGGGCACGCACAGCTCTGGGAGCTCTTGGGTAAGGCGTAGGAACTGGATGCGAGGAGTTCCGGCCTCCCCGAGTGCTACGGGCGCATCTGGGAGCGGCTCAAGGCTTCAGCACCGCTCGCGCGCATCGTCCTGACGCAAGACGGCAGCGTCCGGCGACCGGACGAGGTCTATCTGCCTCCCAATGCTCTGACCGCTGACCAGGCGAAGGTGTTGCTCGAGCTGGGCGGTCGCGCTCCAGCGGAGGAGCTCCGGCCGTTCCGTAACGCGATGAACCAGTTGGGCGGGCACTTCCTCACACTCGAACGCGTCGTCGGTCTGCTGGAACGCGTGATGTCTGGCACGGTCGGAAACGCCCCGGTCGACGACGACAGAGTGGCGCGGTTCTTCCGGCCACTGTGGCGGATGGTCGAGGAGCTCATTCCAGCGCCCGAGAGGTCCGGCCCTGGTACAAGGGAAGCGGTCGAACGCCTGAAGCGGTTGCCCCTGGTGGTGACGGAACATCGGTTGCCCGTTGCGATCGTCGAGTCCTACGCGGTACCTACGGGCTTGGACCACGGCAGGGTCGCGGCTTCGGTTCCCGGGCTCGGGGTGGTCTCGCGTCGCTTCGCCGGCTATCCGAATCTGGGTCGGCTGGTGCGCACTCTGGATCTCGACGCCGTGACGTCGCACATCCGTTCCCGGCTCGAATCGGCGAGCGCGGAGAACGTCCTCGGCACTGATCCGACGGCGCTACGCAGCATCTACGGCCTCCTGGTGGACCTCGACGACCGCGGGACCTCGACCGATGCTGTATACGAGATGTTGCGCGGTCTGCCGATCTGGCCGTCGAGCCGGGGTCTGATCCCCGCGACGGGTGCGCTCCTACCCGGCGACTTCAGGGATCCGATCGGGCGGTCGGACCTGCTCGACATCGCCGTGCTGTCGGCGCGGGTGCGCGGATTCCTGACGGGGAAGCTCGGCGTGAGGACGCAGACGATTGAAGCCTACGTCCAGACCGTGCTACCCGGGTACTTCGGCGATGCCGGACCTGCGGACCCGACGAAGTACGGGCGGTTGATGGCGGAGCTGGCGAACCACCCGTCGCTGGCGAACGACGAAACTACGCGCAAGCTCCTGGGTTCGTTACGGCTGGTCCCCACGCGGGACGGGGGTTGGGCCCGCCCCGGCGACAGCTATCGCCGGTCCGAAGGCTTGGTGAAGGTCCTCGGGGAGGCGAGGCAGCTGTGGCTGGACGAGACCCGCATCCCGGACGCGCCATCGGTGCACGCGTTCCTGGATCTCGTCGGGATCCGACGAACGGCCGCGGCGCGGCATCTCGTGGAACGGATCGTGGACATCGCGGACGGCTTCCCGCCGGACGACGTCGCCCGCGCCGCAAGCGGCGAGGCCTTCTACGCACTGTGCGACAAGTACGATGCTTGGAAGGACGATGCCGGGTTCAAGGAGGCCATCGCTGACCTCAGGGACGCGGACTGTCTTCCTGCAGACGGCGATTCGAATGCGTGGTATACGCCGGGCTCCCTGTACGCGCCGTTCCGGGCCGAGGCTTTCCGTTCGCAGGCGCACATCCTGGGCTTCCGGTCAACGGCCCGCTTGAAAACGGAACTGCTCGAAGCGGTCGGCGTGACCATCAACCCCTCGACGAGGCTCGTTTTGGATCACCTGAAGCACTGCATGGAAAAGGGGGTCGCGCCACACCGGTCCACCTACCAGGTACTCAACGAACGGGCGCAGGTGTCGGATCCGCTGGTCTCCGAACTCGAGGGAACCCGGTGCATCTACGTCGAGGACGGCTTCGTGCGGACCAACCAGGTGTACTGGGTGGCGCAGCAGCTCGGCCGCTATACCTTCACCGTGCCCGAGAGCATCAAATCCTTCACGCCGCTGTTCAGGGCGATCGGCGTCAAGGACAAGCCGGAGTGCACTGACTACGTAGAAATATTGCTCGATCTCGTTGGCGAGCACTACGAGGTGTCATTGGCAGTTACCGGTGGCGAGCGGATCGTCTACGACACGTGCTTGTCGGCCATAGCGGCCGCATACGAGCGCGAGTGTGGTGATGCGGATGTCCGGCGCCTCGCGGAGTCACCAACGATTCTGAACTTGGCGGGCATGGCAAGGCTTCCGGACGAGATCCTCCAGCACGACAGCGAGTGGTATGCCGGATTCTTCGGTGGTGATCTGGACCAGGCCCTGTGCAGGCTCCCGACCGAGCAATGGGCGCTGGCCGAGGCGCTGGGGGTGAGGAGGCTTAGCAGAAGCGCGAGGGTGAGTCTGGACTATGTCGGGCCGCCAAAGCGCCAGGAGATGGAACTTGCCGAAACGCTTGCCGAACGAAGGGACGTTTTCGCCAGGCTGCTGCACGACCATCCCGGGAGGGTGCGGGAGGGAGTCAGGGCTGCCCTTGCGAGGATCGAAGCGGTGAGCGGCGAGGACCTCCGCACGGAGGCGTCCGTCGACCTTGGGGGCGACACGACGTTCGCGCAGCCGCGCGCGGCGTACGCGTTCTACGACAGCGCCAAAGGTTGCCTGACGGTACGCCGACCGGTGGACCGCCGGCGTTGGGCGCACATCTTGAATGCCGTGTTTCATCAGCTGCTACCGGACGCACCTGGGGGCGAGATCTCAAAGCTGACCCTAGGCGTTCGCCCACTGATGGAAATGGGCGTCGAGAAGGCGCACCGCGAACTGACGGACGCGGGGGTGCCGGATCTGGATCTACGACCGGGGGCGTCCGAGCCGGCCGATCTGGCATCCCCGGAACTCGGCGGACTGGGAGCAGGGGAGGATATGGCCGGCGACTTGGAGACCGACGAAGCCGCCGAACCGGAAACAGGGTGGATGCCGCCGAGCGAGATCCGAGACGACGGGATTCGTGACGTCAGAGACGAGGATGTGAGGCACGAATACAGCGACACTGATGCGGTGGAAGCGCACGGCAACATGCGTGGCGGAAATGCGTCCGCAAAGGAGCGGGGAGATACGCAGGACAGGACGGACGACGCCGACGCAGAGAATCGCGAAGACGCTACGGGCGACGGGCAGGTCGGGGCACCCGGGACCGACGGGACTCCACCGAGGAAGAAGGCTCGCCCGAAACACAAGCAACAGTGGGACCGGCGCCTGCTCTCTTACGTGCGGCAGAAAACGGCCGAATCGCCGGAGGACGCGGCCGCCTCAGGAGATCCACTGGAGCACAATCTCGCCGTGGAGGCCGCCGCACGCGCCGCAGTGTGCTCTTACGAGGAGGAAAGGGGGCGCTTGCCCGAACAGATGGCCCAGACGCATCCCGGCTACGACATCGTGAGCCGCGACCCGGTCGCTGGCGAGGAACGCTGGATCGAAGTGAAGGGCGTGGCGGGCGAGTGGAGCCAAACCGGAGTGGGGCTGTCAGGGCTACAGTTCAGCAACGCGCAGAACTACGGCGACGCGTACTGGCTCTACGTGGTCGAGTTCGTTGAGGATCCGGAGCACATGCGCATCCACGCTATCCAGAACCCCGCGATGCAGGTCACCGCGTTCATGTTCGACGGCAACTGGCGGCAGGCTGCGGCCGACGAGCGTGCGGATCCGACGATGCGGTTTCGTGCCCGGCGTGCGCGTCCGCCATGCGCGGATGGGCACTGGTGAGATTCGCGACGTGGTGGAGCGGGGAGTATCGAAGTCGCTGACCATCTGGTTCGACAGGACGCAACAGGAGGTGCCGAACGTGGCGCTCAACCTCGCGGTGATCCGCGTGCTGGAGGAGGACGATGGCGACGACGGTACCTGAACTCTCCGAGGCCCAGCTGGACACCCTTCAGTCGAAAGGGGAGGCGGCCGTCTACCGGTCCCTGCGGGACGGACTGCCTGATGAATACACCGTCCTCTTCCAAGTGGGATGGATCCTGCGGCGGGAGGGGGAACGGGCAACGGACGGGGAGACCGACTTCCTGATCTGCCATCCGGACCACGGCTACCTGTGCGTCGAGGTAAAGGGCGGCGGCATCGGGTTCGACGCGGCCGGAGGCACCTGGTACTCGGTGGACCGTCGCGGCCGGCGACACGGGATCAAGGATCCCGTTCGCCAGGCGCGCGCCGCGAAGTACTCGGTTGAGTCCAAGTTGCAGGAACATCGGCGCGGGCGTGTCGTTATGCAGCGAGGTGTGCCTCGGGGGCACGCGGTATTCTTTCCGGACATCGGGGGCGTCGACGCCGTCACCCGGCCGGATCTACCGACCGCCCTGATCGGTTGCGCCCGGGATCTGGACAATCCCACGCAGTGGACGGAGTCGGTGTTCGCGTACTGGGAGCCACCGGCAGGTGGCCAGAGCAGACCGCGCATCGGGCCGCGACCTGCTGTCGGAGGCCAAGGTCACCTATCCGGGACGCGACCTGTACGACGTGCAGCTTCCCAACGCGCTCGCCTATTCGCTCGACGTGCTGCGGGAACGGTACGAAGCGATCATCTGCGACGAAGGACAGGATTTCCGCGAGGAGTTCTGGGTCCCGCTCGAGCTTTTGCTGGAGGACTACGACGGGAGTCCGCTTTACGTCTTCTACGACGACAACCAGAACATCTACGCCCGGGCGAGCACGTTCCCCATTCTTGGTGAGCCGCTTTCCCTCACGACGAACTGCCGAAACACGGCGCAGATCCACGCTGCCGCGTACGCGCGCTACCGAGGCGTTCCGGTCTCACCGCCTGACAACGACGGCTCCGAGGTCGTGTTCGACCGTGCCCAGAACCATTCTGTCCAGGCAACCCGGATAGGCGCGCGGATTGTGGAGTTGGTCGCCCGCGAGGGCGTCTCGCCGGGCGACGTCGCAGTTCTCGTCGCGGACGCACCCCGCAAGGTAGACCTCTACGGACTATTGCACCGCGTGCCGTTGCCGAGGCCGGCGCGGTGGCTCGAGGAAGGCGCACGAACTGATCAAACAGTGTTGATGGACACGGTCGGGCGCTTCAAGGGATTGGAGGCTTCTGTGGTCATCCTGTGGGGCCTCGATGGCGTCGACTGGAAACGGAGTGAGGAATTGCTCTACGTGGGCATGAGCCGGGCGAAGTCGCTGCTGGTCGTCGTCGGCAGCGCGACGACCTGCGCAGCGGTCGAGAGCGGTCTTCCATGACGTCGGCGCCGTCGGAACCGTCGAGGTAGGGTTCGATTCACCCGCTTTGACGTCTGCATGGGAGGCATGTCGACGTCCGGATGCAGGGCTGCGGCGGGGCATGGTGGTCCGACAACCGGGCGCCTTCGCCCTTGGCGCGGGCTTCGGGTTAGACGGCCCGGTGTACGAGATATTGACGATGGTGATTGGGCGGAGCCGTTCCGCCCGGCCCTTCGCTCGGAATTGCGCGGTTGATGTCTTGAGCGCTTGCCAACGGCGGAGGTCTGTGAGGACAATGGCGGGGTTACTCGTTGAAAGGACTCACGATGGCGGAAAAGAGATCGCACAGACGCGCCAAGACCAAAGCTGCTGGCGCCCACGGAAGGACCGAAGTTCGCTTGAGAGGCAATCGTCGGTTGGACGCACTGACCCAATCCCGCAAGACTGCCACGGAGGTAGAGCGTAGCCCGAGTCCCGCTCGTCTGGTCGCGGCGGCCAAGCGACTGAAGCACAGCGGAGCTAAACGGAAGGTGTTGCAGGTGCCGCAGCCCAACATGGATGCGGCAGCTGGGGCTTTGCGCAAGGCTAGGATCGGGGGAACGGTGAAGAACATGGGCGGCACGAAGCGCCGGAGTGTTCGCAAACCTAAACGTCGCTAGTCCGGACCTCGACATCCAGCGCTCGCAGGGCGCTTCGTGAAGGCCTAAGCGGACGGTTGGATGCTCGTGCGGGTTTTGTGACCTCGACCATATTCTAGAACGAGGGAAGTTGACACCGGCCCTTCCGGGTTGCAAACTTATGTCACATGAAACGTGTGACATGGAGTTTAGATGCGTATCCCAATTCGCGAAGTTGGCGGGAGCGAGGTACTGGCCGGGGCGTCCGTAGGGCGCAAAACGCTCGGTCTACTCCTAGAGCGGATCGACGGTGAAACTGGACGCGATCCGTTGCTGGTATACCTCGACTTCGAGGGGGTCGACGTAGCTACCGCGAGTTTTTTGCGGGAGAGCGTCCTCGAGTTTAGGGATGTCGTACGGCGGCGGTGTAAGACCGTGTACCCGGTGGTTGCGAACGCTAGCAAGACGGTCGTCGAGGAACTGTCGCTGCTGCTCGGACCCCAGCCAGATGCCGTGGCTCTTTGTGTGCTTGACGAGTCCGGGAGACCACACTCGCCTCGTCTGCTTGGCGAGCTGCAGCCCAAACAACGGGTTGCATTCGAACTCGTCAGACAGGCGGGTGAGACAAATGCAGGCGAGCTTGCAGCCAACTCGAAGGAGAGCGGTCGCCAAACCGTCTGGAACAATCGGCTGGCGTCGCTTAGCCGGCTTGGTCTGGTAATGGAACGGAGCGACGGCAGGGCGAAGCGATACCGTTCTCTGCCGTTGGGGGAATGAACATGGGGTTGGACTTCATACGCAAGGCCGCCAAGTCCTTCAAGAAAGGACTGGACGAGTCGCGGATCGAACTTGGCACTCCGACGCTATTCGCAAGTGAACCAGCAAGCAGCCCGCGGACATACGTGGCGAGAATCTCGGACGAGGTCGTTCTCGTTTCAGGCGAGGAACTTGGAGCTCGTCGCCTTGGCACAGGGAAGATTGTCCTGATGCGGGGGATGGATGTTGTCGGAGAGCTACAAGCGCCCCCAAGCGAATTGGTCGAGGCGCTCCAAAAGTCCCACAACGAAGCGTGCGGGTCAGTTGTGGAGGTCCACGATGTCGCCAACACAGCCGAGATCGCATTATGCTGAAGGCAATTGAAAACGATAGTCAGCACAAGCGTAGCCGCAGTCGGAGACGCGAGCGGCAGTTGTGGCATGACGAAAGGAAACACGTCGGATCGCTGGGGTGCACACTCTGTCCCCACGCGGAGATTTGCGGTGGGATGAGTTCGAAGCGCCCCGTGTACGACTGCCTCGACCGTTGCTGCGAGAGTCCCTCGAACTGTCCGTGTGCAGGAACAAGCCGCGAGATTTCGCGCGGCGCGTCAGGGAGGTCGGCGGATTCCAGCTGGACAACGTGCCGCGCGCATCCGCGCTACCGGACATCTCGCTGCCCGGCGTGGTACCGGTTCTATACCACGGTGATCGTCGAGCGGGGTTGTTCGCGCCCCCCGCAGTCTGTCTGCCGTTGTATGCCGTAGTCCGCCGGTCTTTAAGCCGAGCCCGTTTCGCCGATGCCGATGACGTTGCCAGGACGTTCAAGTTCAAGTCGGGTACGCCGCTCGTCCTTACCGGCACCGACATCGACCGACCGCTTGAAAGGTGGTGGAGTCTAGGTGGCAATGGCAGGAAACAGGCGATTCGTGTATTGAAAGGACTCGACGTCCAACTGGTCACGACGCCAAACTACAGCATGTTCACCGACCGGCCGAGGTGGGACGACATGCACAGCATGAAGCGGATTGCGCTTACGCACCAAGAGTTCGTAGGGGAGGGGGTGCGCGCAGCCCTCCACGTCAATGCAATAACGGAGAGAGACTGGGAGCGGTGGACCGAATACGTCCACGCGCGGAGCGAAGTGAAAGAGGTCGCGTACGAGTTCGCAACCGGCGCAGGTTGGGCGGAGCGCACCGACTGGCATATCGCCCAATTGGTTGGCCTCTCGCGAAACGCCGGTCGCCCCCTGCATCTCGTCGTTCGGGCGGCTCCCAGGAACGTGCTTGGTGACCTCGCGGCGGCCTTCAGCGGGATGACCGTGTTGGACACTTCGACGTTCATCAAGACCGTTCGTCGCCAAAGAGGAAGAGGAGCAGCCTTGGGCAAGATCGAGTGGCAACCATCGCCGACGGAAGACAAAGAAGCGCTGGACGAACTGCTCATGGACAACTGGTCGGTCGTGAGATGCAGCTACGACCACCATCGTGAGGAAGCGTACAGGGACCTTCCGAACTGATGCCGTCTCCGCGAATGCTGCGATTCGTGGATGTCGACGGTTTGGCGTTCGCGGCGAGTGGCGGCAAGCTCAAAGAAGCGCTTCTTTCGAGAGCTTATGAGCCGCATCGGCTCGGTCCGATGCTTGAGCTCGTACAGCTGTCGCCGGGTAGGTTACCGAGGCCGAACGGTTGGCTAACGAGGAACGAGTCCTCAACTTTGCTCGACGCCCTAGACCGGAACGTAACGTGTTGGATGAGCCGGTCAGGCACGAGAATGGGCTTCATTCGCAACACACGCTCTGCTGGTGACCCCCAGTTCACCGATTTCCTGATGAGCGCAAAAAGAGCGGGGCGTGATGCGGGACTGACGCGCGAAGTGGCTGGGCAACTCGTTGCCGCGATGAGGGAGCTTCACGACAACATTGCGGAGCACGCTCAAGCACCCCACACGGGGACCGTTGCCTTCCGCGCAGAATCGGGTGCGTTCGAGTTCGTTGTATCGGATCGGGGCGTTGGCGTCCTTAGCAGCCTGTGCACGTGTACGGAATATGCCGGGTTGCGCGACGAGGGAACGGCGTTACAAGCTGCCCTTAGGGACGGCGTCTCGCGCCACGGATCGAACGTCAGGCGGGGCTACGGGTTCAGGCCAATATTCGTCGGACTGGTGAACCTCTACGGAGAATTGCGGTTCAGGTCGGGTGACCATGCCGTCACGATGGATGGCACCGGGCCAGGAATCGCCACGTCGCGCATTTCACAAAAGGTCCATATGGAAGGATTCTTCGCAAGTGTTAGGTGCAGCGTAGAAGGACGCGGCGATGCCTAGCGCGCAGGACATCGAAGCGCCCACCTGAAGCCGTAGACGCCATTTCGGTTGGCAGGCCGCACCGGCAGGGCCAGAACGAGTTCGTGAACCGGTGCCGGTGGGCGAAGCGCCCGGAGTCGGGGGGTCGCGGCACGGGGACGGGCGCGGGCGGGCCGCAAGCGGGTGCTGGACCGAATGGGCTGGTCGGCCGTTCGGCAGGCGTTCCGAGAAGCGCCTTGGTTCGACCTAACCCAACAGGCGAACCTGTTCGAGGTGCTCCTGCCGAGGTCGGTCCGGCACGCGAGTCACCCACCGAGACCATCAGCCACCGACCGGTGGAGGGTGCCGGCGATCTACGCTTCGACGGCACGGTGCCGTGACCACCATCAACGTGAGGGAGCGGGATCCGGCGGTGGAGTGAAGTCGCTACGGCATCAGTAGATGATCGATCCGCCACTAGGGAGCTGGGCGCGGGGTGATGTTGTCGCTTCCCGTCGAAGATGACTCGCTGGCCCTCGAACTCGGTCAACGGTCGGTTGTCGGGGATGCGCCTGTCGACGGCCTTCCCATAAGCAATCGAGCCAGATCCAGGGCGCCGTGGCGTCGCGTGGGCCAGTGGGATGTCCATTCAACGCATCTTTGCAACGAGTGTCGTCAATGGCGACTGTTGCAGTTCGTTTCGGCGGCCAATCGTCAATTCACCCGGGTACTCGCCTCGGTACCCTTGGCGGTCGAGCTGAGGATGCCACTGTTCGTCAGCGCCTCGGTAACCGACCCATTGTCCGGGCGAAACACAATCAACTCCTCAGCCCTGATCGCCGCCCCAACCACCACGTTGATCGCAATGAAGTGACAAAACACCACCGCGTCCGTCTCAAACCCCAACACGCAGTCAATCATCTCCTGCCGCCACCGAAGCAACTCCTCCGGCAGTTCCGTCCACTTCCCCGCCATCACCCCCCGCAACCACCGAGCCCGCTCCCTCAAGTCCTCCGTCGGCGACGGAATCTCGGCCACCCGAGGCTCCAGGATCACCTCGTTCCCCCACCTCCTCGCCAACGGCGCCGCCGTCTCCTGCGCCCGCTTCAACGGACTCGAATAGATCGGCACCGGCGCCTCGAACCGCGCCGCCAGCTCCTCCGCCACGGCCTCCGCCTGGGCCCGTCCCACGTCGTCCAAACCGGGATCCCGGTGGCTCCCGAACCCCGCCGAGGCTTGGCCGTGGCGGACTAGCAGTATCGTTGGCATGGGGTCATGTTCCTTGATT
>JAPPGK010000103.1 GCA_028821405.1 Gammaproteobacteria bacterium
CCGAGCGCGTGCGCACCCCCATCGCGTCGGTCTTGACCGCAAGCTCGAAGCCGCCTTCGTCCGGCGCTTGCGCCAGCGTGCCGCGCAGGCCCACCGCGCCCATGCCAAGTCCCAGGTCGGTACGGATCGCCGCCTGGGGCGCGCGGTCCGCGTTCGCCGGCGTCACCGTCAGCGCGCCCTCGCCGTAGCCCGCAACGCCCCAAAGCGAGATCCGCTCCCCCAGCGCCTGGCGCATCCACGGATAGAGCCCGGTCAGGGTCGAGGACACCGTGCCGCGCCCGGACTCCGAGTGGTAGCCGCCGTCGCCGATGCTGTGCCCGAGGATCAGCCCCGCCGTGGTCCGCTCCCGGCTCCAGTCGGCGCCCAGGAACGCGCTCGCCACCT
Organism: Gammaproteobacteria bacterium; assembly: GCA_028821405.1. Lineage (GTDB taxonomy): Bacteria > Pseudomonadota > Gammaproteobacteria > Pseudomonadales > Azotimanducaceae > VXYL01. Next base: position 385 of record JAPPGK010000103.1, read on the forward strand.
CGCCGTCGACCGCGACGTCGCCGTCGCGACCGTCGAAGCGCGACACCGACCCCCGGCCCCACAGCGCGTAGCTGCCGGTCCGCGCATCACTCGCCGCGAGCGAGAAGGAACTCCTGAACAGCAGCTCGCGCGCCGTCATGCCCCGGCCCTGCGGCGCGTGCCAGTTCGTCCCCTCCGGGTCTCCCACACGCTCGGCTCGAGGGCCGGGACCCGCTCCCCACGGTCCGGGACGCAAACGCGACGCGTCGGTCTCCCCGCCGTAGCCGGCGCGCCCCCACGGCGACAGGCGCCCCCAGTCCTCCGGCGCCCCGGACGTGCCGACCCGTTGGCCGGCGAGGTTCGCCTCCGTGCCAGGAGCCGCTGCCGCCCCCATCCGGCTCTCGACGGCGTCGATCACCTGGTCCGCAACCGTGCGCCCGAAGCGCCCGAGCCACGCAGCCGGTATCGGATCCGAGTTGGTGATGGTGCCCGTCGCCTCCGCCCGGCTGATGGTGACGGTCTTCGACGCGTCGTCGCACAGTTCCGCGTCGCTGATCCTGACCTGCACCGTCTCCCCGCCGTCGTCGATCGAGTCGTCGAGGATGCGGACGAAATCGGTCCACTCGGTGACCCCGGGCGGCTGCCACAGCGTCGACTTGGGACGCCGCAGGTAGTCGATCCCCTCGCTCGCGGTGCCGGTGCCGAGGGTCTCGAAGTCGTAGCAGACATACTCGTCCAGCGCCCGCGAGAGCGCGATGGTGAAGTGCAGCCAGCCGCCTCTCTCGCTCCCGCTCGTGTTCTCGATCCGCATGTTCACGTCCGGCAAAGGGGTCTTGCTGCTCGCGGGCGCGTCGATGGTCCCCGTCGCCTGCCCCCTGGTGATCGACAGCGGGCCGAACTCGGCCCCGCGGGGCGTGATCACCCGCGCATTGGCGATCTCGACGTTCACCGTCTCGCCGGCGTCGTCGGCGTCATCCTCGATCAGCGCGACGGAACCCGGTTGCACCGTCTCCCCGGCCGAGAAGACGATCCGGTAGTTCGCCTCCCGGTAGTCGGCGTTCGCGGTGGCGGTGCCGCCCGAGACGGTCTGGAAGTCGACCGCGATGGTCGCGCTCACGGCCTTCGACAGGCTGACGTCGAAGGCGAGGTTGGCGGAGTCCTCGGTGCCGCTGGTGTCGGCGATCGACAGGCTCGGCAGGCTGCCGAGGTCGGGCGGCTCCGTGTCGGTGCTCAGGGTCAGCGTCGGCGAGCCGAGGAGCCGGCCTCCGCCGGCGGTGCATAGGGCGCCCTCCTCGCCGCAGGGCCGGTCTCCGCGCAGGGTGACGGTGACGGGTTTCGTCTCGTCGTCCGGCGCCACCGTCATGCGCCAGTGATTGCTGTAGAGGACTCCCCCCGTGCGCTGCTTGTGGATGCGCTGCGCCTTGTCCATGTGCCCGTTCGTCACGCTGAAGGCATGGTCCCGCATCTCCTCGTGCGGGATGCTCACGCCTTCGGACAGCCTGAGGTCGAACCGGTATCGCAGTGCGCCGTTGGCGAAGAAGGCTTCGGGGGAGTCCAGCGTCGGGATGACGGCGGGGAGGGCGATCACGGCATCGGTCTCGTCGCTTGTGAGCATCTCCTCGGCGCCGCCGCCGTCGGTGAAGGTGACCTTGACCTTGAGCGTCCTGCCGACATCGCCCGCCACGGGGACGTAGGTCTGAGACGTCGCCCCGCTTATCTCGGTCTCGGTCGGCCCGTCCACCTGCACCCATTGGAAGGAGTAGCCCGCGGGGAAGGTGGTGGCCGGCAGGCTGTCATCGTCGGCCATGTTGCCAGCGGTGGTCGTCAAGGTCTGCCCCACCTGCGGCGTGCCGTCGATTCCCGGCTTGCCCGTGGCGGGGTTGTTGGCTGCCGCACTTACGGTGATGACGAAGGCGTCGCTCACCGAGGCGCCGTCGTCGTCGCTCGCCGTCACCTTCACCGTGACCGTGCCCACGTCCGTTGATGCAGGCGTGCCCGAGAAGGTGCGCGTGGCCGGGTCGAAGCCCAGCCACGACGGCAAACCGCTTTCCCCGTCCTCGACCGCCGCGTAGGCCAGCGTGGCGTCGTCCACGTCGTCGAACGTGTTCGCAGCGAACTGGAAGCCGAAGGCGGCGCCCTCCGTCGCGCTCTGGTCGGGGATCGCGTTCGCGACCGTCGGGGGATCGTTCACCGCTGTCACGTCGATGGTCATGGTGTAGGACGATGCGCTGTCGTCGGCGCCGTCGCTCACCGTGAACCGGAACGTTGCGTAGGCGCTGCCGTTTGCATTCTCCGCGGGCGTGAACCTCAGCTTGCTCGCGTCGATGTCCGCCTTCGTGACCACCTGGTTCGCGGTAACGTCCGCGCCGTCGAGCTCCAGGTCCCCCGCGCTCTCGAGGGCGGTGATCGTCACGCTGGCCAGCGCATCGCCGGCGTCCGCGTCGGCGAAGTTGAAGTCCGAGGCCGCGAAGGTGTAGGCCGTGTCCTCGTCGGTCGTCACCGTGCTGTCCGCGGCCGTCGGGGGGTTGTTGGCCGCCGCGCTTACGGTGATGACGAAGGTGTCGCTCGCCGAGGCGCCGTCGTCGTCGCTCGCCGTCACCTTCACCGTGACCGTGCCCACGTCCGTTGATGCAGGCGTGCCCGAGAAGGTGCGCGTGGCCGGGTCGAAGCCCAGCCACGACGGCAAACCGCTTTCCCCGTCCTCGACCGCCGCGTAGGCCAGCGTGGCGTCGTCCACGTCGTCGAACGTGTTCGCAGCGAACTGGAAGCCGAAGGCGGCGCCCTCCGTCGCGCTCTGGTCGGGGATCGCGTTCGCGACCGTCGGGGGATCGTTCACCGCTGTCACGTCGATGGTCATGGTGTAGGACGATGCGCTGTCGTCGGCGCCGTCGCTCACCGTGAACCGGAACGTTGCGTAGGCGCTGCCGTTTGCATTCTCCGCGGGCGTGAACCTCAGCTTGCTCGCGTCGATGTCCGCCTTCGTGACCACCTGGTTCGCGGTAACGTCCGCGCCGTCGAGCTCCAGGTCCCCCGCGCTCTCGAGGGCGGTGATCGTCACGCTGGCCAGCGCATCGCCGGCGTCCGCGTCGGCGAAGCCGAAGTCCGAGGCCGCAAAGGTGTAGGCCGTGTCCTCGTCGGTCGTGACCGTGTTGTCCGCGGCGGTCGGGGGGTTGTTGGGGGTGTTGTTCGTGACCGCCTGGTCCGTGAAACGCGCGACCCGGTTACCCGCCGCGTCCTCGAGCGCGTTGTCCATGCCCGAGGTCGGCTTCGCGTAGCTCACCGTCACCGCATCGGAGGAAACCACCGCCGGGGTGAGCGTGAGCGTGACCGTGGCGCCGCTGATCGAGGGGGAGCCGGCCAGGGTGACCGTCGTCTCCTCGCCTCTGGAAGAGGTCTTCTTCACCGTGAAGGCGCTGTTGGCCAGATTCGCCGCGGTGGCGAGGTCCTCGTTGAAGGTGATGACCAGCGACGCGCCGTCCACGGTCGCGTCGGAAACCCTGGGCGCAGTAGTGTCCGCTGCCTCTGTCACCGTCAGCTGCATCGCATCCGCTCTCGGAATGCCATGCCTGTCGACGACCCCGAGGTTCACCTGAGTCCCTACAGGCGTATCCAATGCGACAACCAGGGTCATCTCATACGGCGACCCAGGCCCGAGCACGTGTCCGGCGAAATTGACGTTGTTCACGGTAAATTCCTGAGGCATCGACACGTTCCTCATGGCGTAGCAGAAGTAGTACCCGCCGGAGCAAGTGTCTATGCCGCGCTTGAACCTGTTCAGGCCGAGCGTGCTGCTGGTGAGCCCGAAATGCTCGTTTTGCGGCTTGGCGCCGTCGGTCAGCGTCAGCGTGTAGGTGTAGGTCTGGCCGGTCGTCAGCGAGGTTTCCCCGACAAGCGACCAGGTGGCGCCGCCGCCGCTCTGGGTCACTGTCGTCTGCGCCAGTGCGGCGTTGGATACCGCGAACAGCAGGGCCAGGGCGGCGAGCGACGCGAGGCCGCTCGAGCTGTCGCCCGCGGCCTTCGGCGGGCGCTGGCGCAACGGCCGGGTCAGTCCCGTCGCCTGGTCCTGACGCCGCCCTTTTTTTCGGTGCATGCGCTTGAGCGCAAGCTGCACCGGCGGGTTTTTGAGCGATTTCTCCAGCCCCAGGGCCCGTTGGGCGACGGCGAGGCTGGTGAGGTACCGGCGCACCGTGGCCGGCGCCCTGACCTCCGCTTTGGCGTCGACGAACTGTCGGAGCTGCTTCGCGGGCGCCGGCTTGCGTGCCTTTCCCGGCTCCTCGCGGGGGTCGAACGGGGGTTCGAGATACCTTTGCATGCGCGCCTCCGGTCCCGTCCACGAGCCCGCGGATTGCGCGCGATAACGACCGCTATCGGGCGTAATCCGGCACCGGACTAATCGGCTCGTCGCGCGGCGCCGGCCGCTTCGCGCGTCGGATGGCTCAAGACACCCACTACTGTCCCGCTTTCCGGGGCACATCGTTAGTCCTGCAAGCGAAAAGGGCGTCGAGTTGCGGCAGTTGTTCTCTACAAACTCGATCGCGACGTTGGTCTCCGCTGTTGAGGCGGCTGTCCAGTGGTCCCGAGGTGACGAAATAGGCGGGCGGCGTGGGCAGGGCCGGTGGGCGCACCCCGATACAAGATGGGAACATGCGGCAGCGTCGGCCGTGCATGGACGCCCGCTTCGTTTTTGAGACAATCAGACTGGGAAGCGGCCCGTGTCACGGCCGTTCCGCCTTCGGATCGGCGGCAACTCCCATTCGCTTGCTAGACTAACGATTTGTCCCCTAAATAGGGGAGAATGGCATGTGGCGCATCCGGACGGGCGCATCCGATCGAGAGGTTGCTCGATGAACGATGATTGGGCGCCAGGGAAACCTGCGACGATATCCGAAAGCGGCGCTGGACCGCCGCGGACAGGGCTGCAGGCGTCCAGCCAGGACGACTATCCGGAAAACGAAACTGCCTTCTCCTGTTCGAGCATGGAATTCGACGACTTCGACGCCCAGTCGGAGCAGTTGAACGGCCATCGTGAGGAATACCTCAAGCTCTCGACCGGCCCGTTTCGCGGCCGTTTAGTGTCGGCTTTCCTCGGCAGGGGCGTCTCGGTCCACTACGAGACCGTGAACTGCGCCATGTACCAGCGGGTCGGATGCCCAGAGGGCCTGATCGAACTCGGCGTTTCCCTCGGCCGGACTCCCGTCGCCGTCAACGGCATCGAACTACGCTGCAACGACGTGGTCGTTGGGCGGCCCGGTACGCAACTGGAACTGGACGTCCCCCCGGAAGGGGCCGAGTTCCTGGTGCTTGTCGTTGAGCTACGGCTTCTGAAATCCCTCGGTTGCATGGACGCCGGCCTGGAACTTCTCGATCCGCATGGACGCAAGACTTCCGTGGCCCGCGCCGCATGCCTGGCCAGTGCGATCGAAACAGGCGGCAAGACAATGTTGCAGACCTGCGCTCAAGCGCCCGCCACATGGCGACCGCACGATGCGGGGCGCGCTCTGGCCGCCGAGACCGTCGCGGCACTGGAACTGGACACGAGCCTCGGCATCGCCCACGAAAGAACACGCGCCAAAAGGAGCGCCGCCGTGCTCGCCGCCGCGCGGGACGCTCTTTCGGTCATGGGGAAGTTCGACTACGCGACGCTGAGCGCTGCGACTGGACGTTCCCCGAGATCGATCCAGTTAGCCTTTGCCGAGCGCATCCATATCACGCCCCTGCGGTATTTCCGCGCCATCAGGCTCCACCGCGCGCGCAATGCGCTGCTGGCCGGCGCGGGCGACCGGTCGGCGACCATCGGTGACATCGCTGCGGCGCATGGTTTCTGGAACTGGAGCCTGTTCACGCAGCTATACCGCCGGCAGTTCGGCGAGGCGCCCTCCGAGACCCGGGCTCGCGCCAATACCCGCGACGCCCGGCGGGCGCTGCACTAATGGGGAAACCTGCCGCCCCCGGGCGACTCCGGCTGTTCGAGCGCCGCCCCCTCGCCCTATAAGAGAGAGTCGGGGTAAGGGTGATACGGAAATTCCGCCTCACTCATCTCTGGCTATGGAGTTGTGTGCAAAGAGTTGGGTCATGGTGTGCTTCATCAAGTCACCACACCATCAGAGGCACGCAACGGAATGAGGCGAAACGAGACGCAGTGAAGTCGTGAGTCTGGTGCTTGGGGAGAGAACGCTAGACGTTCCATAAAAGACTGATATTTAAGGATAAATGTGGGAGTTTCAGCGTCGTCTACCCACAGCGTTCCCCACGGCAGTCGAGAGGGGACGCTAAAGCACTCGGGCGGTCGCTGGCTCGCTGGGTAGGCGTCAAGGACAATGGTACGCTTGGGTTCGGACGAGTGGGTTGCCTGATCCTTTTGCCGACGATCATAATCGAACGCCATCGGAGCGCCACGCTAAGTACGGATGGGTAGGTACCCGGAAGGCTGCGCGTCTTCCCCCTTTTCGGTGACGATCTGGTCCAAATCGACGCCGGAGAGGAGCAGAACCGCCTTGTATGCTTCAAGCAGACTGCTGTGAAGCGTGGCTAAGTCGCGGAGCATGACCTCGCGGCCATCGTCGGAGTTGCGGCGGAGATTGTGCCGCAGGTAGAACGAATGGATCAGCCGATTGCGCGCGGCAAGCGCATCGCCGAGGATCTGCTCGAGATTCGCGACGGAATCGACGACCGAGCCAAGGGAACGGATCAACTGTCCGAGAGTCTTCCTGTTGATGCGGTCGTAGATCGCGGTGGCCTTGTCCGGGTCGGGACTCACGAGAAGATCGGCTTCGATGCAGTCGTGTTCGAGCAGAAGGTTGCCTAGCTGCGTTTCTAGAAGTTGGGCCGCCTCGGCCGTTTCGCCGAACTTCCGGTAGACATCGCCTAGCGTGGGCATCTGGGCACGGTTCCTTGTCGCGAGCACGCCGTCGGAGGCCGATGTTGGCGGTTCGCGATCGCGCTGTCGAGTAGGCCGAGCGAACTGTCCCGCTCGTCCGTCTGTCGTGAAGGCGATACTTCCGTCAGGGCTTACTGATGACCGGAGCCGTCGTTCGGAAACCACTCGTCCAGCGGTACAACGGGGATGTTTTGGAAGTTCCACGCCAAGGGCTCGATGATTCGAAGCAATGAACTGTCAAGCTCACTCAGTTGCTCTTTGCCGATCAACAGCTGGGTTCTGTTCAGGCAGAATGCCGCGAAATCGGCCAGTTGCAGGGGTAGTATGGAGTCGGATCGGGCAAAGCAAATCAGCCCGTCCGCGAACACGGCTTTTAGCGGGGGAATAGCGATCGCCGCGCCGGCCCTCTTGAAGCCCTCGTCAACGAACACACGCGCCAGTGTGTCGGAAGAAGAATATGTCTTCTCAAGATGCCATTTGACGCGCAAAAGAAGAAAGAACAGTGCGAGATCTTCGTGTTTCTGAAGATTGAAGGGTCCGAGTTGCTCTGGAAACGCTGCGCGGTTGCGGACGTCCCTAAGAGAGTCGGGATCTAGAGTTTGAACGAATACAGGAAACCGGTAAGTCCCGAATATGTGGGCCATGAATCGGAAGGCACCGAGACGTGTACTCAGAGGTACATCCTTGAATTCTCGCCGTCCCATGTAGATGTCGGTGAAATGAAACTCGGATGCCCCGGAGGTTTTTCTAAGCTCTGAGAGTGCACCCGGAAACTGCCTCCAGACTTCGCCGACGTGCACCTTCGGAACGACAACGGCCACCCACGACTTTCGACTCGGGTGAAGATGCGCGGGCGTGTTCGGCAAACCCGGGGATCCCGTGTCGTCAACGAAGACGCCGTGCATCAAACCGGCGCGCTGTTGATCCACGAAGTCTTGGTATCGGAATCGAGGTCTCATTGAACTGGGCATACTACACGTGATGCGACGATTCCAAGGCAGAACGTGAGGTGCATGGCGGGTCCGTTCGTTTGATCGCCGTTGCGGGGAGGTGACGCTGAAAGCCTGATGCGGCTGGTTGGCGAACCGCAGAGCGGTGTGCCTTCGTGCGGGCGGGTGCTTCGCATACGCAACAGCCGCGATCCAAGCGCGAGATTGGGGAGCACGGTATGATGGCGGTCGGCTTCCGCGTCAATTTTCGATTGCGCGGTCTGTCGACGCTGGAGAGCCGCCTGCCGCCCCCGTAGTAGCGATGGAAGCCCGCAACGCCGGGACCGGGCCTGCCGGGGATCCGTGTGGAGCACGACAGCCCGGCCCGAAACGATTTCCCCAAGACCGGCCGCCGCTTTCGGTTGCCGACCACACTGCGTGGTCGGTGCAACAAGGTGCCGGCAGCGAAGCGGGTCCGAGACGAGGAGAGGATTCCTGTAGATGACCAATACTCACGCCACCTCTTCGGAACTGACCGGCGGCGCGGGCTTCACCTACGAAGACACGGTCGTCGCGTACTACCTGACTGCTCTGCTTCTCGAGGAGGGCGCAGCCGGGCAGACTGGCGTCGTCACCCGCGTCGCGGTCCAGCAGGCCCCGGCGTTTCCCTTGGACGATCTCGTTGTGCAGTTTCGCCACCGGGGTGTCGAAAGGACGCTCAGTCTGCAGATCAGGCGAAAGGTCATCGTGAGCGGTGCGGAACGCAACGACAGCTTCCGGGGGATCCTCCGTGCCGCTGCCAAGACGCGGGCGGCTCCTGGGTTCGTGAAGGGCACGGATGCGTACGGCTTCGTCGTGGAATACGCCGCCGAGCGCCGTTTGCGGGACCTCAACCGGCTGATCGAGCTTGCTGGAACCAGTCCGGACGGCGCTGGTTTCGAACGTCACTTCGCAATCGCTGGCCCCGCCAGCCAGACGCTCCGCAAACTCCGCGCGGAACTGTCCGCTTCGATGAAGGCGGATTCGCCGGAAGAGGAGCGGCAGTTCTACCGGCACTTTGTAGCGATCCGAATGGACGGTCTGGTAGGGCACGGGCCGCTGTTCGTCGAGCTCTCGAACCGGCTGCGCGAACTCGTTCACCCCGCTGCGGACGGCGTAGCCTTGCTCGACGCGCTACGCACGATCGCGCGCGAGGGGGCCGGCGCCGCCCAGTGCTGGACGCGCGAGTCGCTGATCCGCCAACTGCGGGACAGGGTGGCGCTCAAGGTCGCACCGAGCTACGCGTCGGATATGTCCCGCCTTGTGGCCTTCTCGAAGCCGGCGATGGCGGACATCTCCGACGAAGTCGCCGGCGTTCACGTCGACCGGCCCCGCGTCCTGGATGACGTGCGTCAGCAGCTGGCACGCCACCGCCTCGTCAACCTCAGTGGCCTGCCCGGCAGCGGGAAGTCGGCGGCGCTGAAACGCGCTGCCGAATCACTCGCGAAAGGCGGTCCGCTATTGTTCCTCAAGCACGACCGCATCGAAAGCCGCAGTTGGGGCGCTTTTGCCGCGGTTCTGGGCCTTGAGCACAATGACCCGGTGCAAATCTTGGCCGAGATGGCAAACAGCGGCACGCCGACGCTGTTCATCGACGGCATCGACCGCATCGACCCCGCACACAAAGGGGTCGTCCTCGACCTAGTCCACGCCATCGAGAGCAGCGAACACCTGGACCATTGGACCGTCCTGGCAAGTTCGCGCGACCAGGGACTGGAGTGCTACCGGACTTGGTTTCCGGAGAGCTTCTATCACGAAGCCGGGATCGGCGACGTGACCGTCCCGCCTTTCGACATGGACGAAGCGATGCGGTTGGCACAGGCGCTGCCCGCGTTGTCACCGCTGCTCTTGGGCTCGGGGAACGCGGCCGAGGTCGCGCGGCGCCCCTTCTTCGCCGACGTGATGGCCCGCAGCGGCCCGACGCGGGAGGCAGCCCCGCAGACGGAAATCGACCTGGTGGCTGCGTGGTGGCGAGGCGGCGGCTATGAGGCGTCGCAGGCGTCGGTAGTCCGGCGTCAGCGGGCGCTGCTCGATGTCGCCGTGCAAGGGTTGCGCACCCTCGGTCGCAGAGTGCCCGCAAGGCAACTCCGCGAAGCCACGCTGAACGAGGTGGCAGGCCTCGTCGCCGACGGTGTCCTGCAGAGCATCGACGATGGCGGGTGGTTCTCCTTCGCGCACGACATCTTTTTCGAGTGGGTTTTCTTCCGGCGCCTGGTGGAACTGGAAGGGGATTGGACCGACGAGTTGACGCGTACCGGCGAGCCTCCGCTGTTGGGCCGGGTCGTGGGGCTGCTGGCCCAGAAAGCCCTCGAGGTCTCCGGCGGGTGGAGCGCCGGCTACCGCCGCCTCGAGGCGCAGAATCTGCGGCCGCAGTGGCGTCGCGAGTGGCTGACCGCGCCGCCGCTCAGCTCGGCGTACGCCGACCGACAGGCGGAGTTCGCCGGGTTCCTCCTGGAGGACGAGCATCGGTTGCTCGGGAAGTTCCTGCTGTGGTTCCAAGCGCACCACACGACCCCGAATGCCCAGATTCTGGTCAGTGCCGCCCTGTCAGGAGAGGCCGAGCGGATTCGCTTCGCGGACCTCCTGGGGTGGCCGTCCGACATCGCTGCTTGGGCCCGCATGCTCGCTTGGCTGATTCCAGCGGCCCCGACTCTGCCGAAGCGATTCGCGCCGGCGGTGGTGCAGGTGTTTTCGGTGTGGCAGAACGCGTTCGCGCGGTCGGCAAACCCGCAATCGGCCGCCATCGTCGACCTCTGCAGCCGCTGGCTCGTCGAACTGGAAGATGTCCTGTACTCGCCACCGGAAGGTCCGCTGCACAAGACGGACTGGTCGGACCTGGGTCCGGGCAGCCAGGACCTCACGACAAACCTCCGGATCATCGTCGCGCGGTCAGCGCCTACCTATTCGGGACCTTTGCGCGAACTGTACGAACGGGCCAAGCGATCGGCGCACACGCGGCGCAGCACCTACGCCGAGCTGATGGCGCTTGCATCGACAGCCGCAGAGGTCTGTCCCGAGGCGCTGGCCGCCGTAACCAGGGCCGAACTAATGGAGGAACTGCCCGGCGACCGGCTCGAACGGCGGCGGCAGGAACAGAGGGAGGTGTATGCGTACGTGCGCCGGATCCGGGAGAAGCCTGAAGACGAGCGGACGTCGGAGGAGCGAAGGGTGCTCAGCTTCCCGCGTCCACTGCCCAGCGAGGATCGCGTCGATCCCGACGACGTCGGCATCAAGAGATTCGAACACTACTACAGCCCGCCATCGCCGGTGCACAATCCCTTTGCGGCGCTTTTCGGAAACGCGCCGGAGACCGGCGTAACGCTCGTCCGGGATCTGGCGAACCATGCGGTACAGGGATGGCGGCAGAACGAGGAGTTGCGCGGGGCGGATACGCCCATTCCGGTGACACTGAGCTTTCCCTGGGGCGAGCAGGTGTTCTGGGGCGACAGCCGTCACTACGACTGGTTCACGATCCACGCGTCGCCGGAGCCGCTAGAGTGCGCATTCCTCGCGCTGCGGTACTGGGCCTTCAAGGAACTCGACCGGGGCCGGCCCGTCGACGAAATCATCCGCGCGGTGGTGGAGCGCAACACGTGCTACGGAGTGCTGGGCCTGGCGCTTGCGATCGCGCTCGAGACGCTTCATGTCTCCAAGACCGTCCTGCCGATCGTCACCTGACAGCGGCTTTGGCACGACGACCTGCGCCGACTCGTGCAAGAGGAAACGCGCGGTATCGATCTGCTCGGCCTCGGACTACAACCCCGTTTGCACGGAGACCGGGCCGCCGCGAAGGCGTACCTGGACTCGCGCCAATGCCGCAAGCGGGAAATTCGACAACTCGCCATGCGCTTCGCGACCGCCGATTCGGACCTGCGCGAACAGTTTGCGGCACTGTTGGCGCGATTCCCTGACGACTTGCCTTATACGACAGAGGGCCAACGCGCCGACGAGCGGGCCAAGGACTATCTCAGGGAAAATGCCCGGCGCTGGGCGGAGCTCGGGGACATCGGGAACTACGGCCGGATCGAAGTGGAGGGCGAGCCGGCCGGGATCGCGTTCCGCTCGCCGACCCCGCGAACCGAACAGGAAGAGCGTCAAGTCGAAGCGAACGCCGCCTACTTCGAAGAGAGCGGGGTCATCGGATGGGCAACGCGGTGCCTGCAGGCCGGAACGATCGTCGGCGGCGTTTCATTGGGTGACGCCATTCGCGTCGCGAAGGATCGCGACTACGTCGGGATGTTCGACGAGCGTCGCGATCCGGAGCACCAATCGCCGCAAACCGTCGTGTCCGCGGTTGCAGCGGCGGCGCTATTGAGCGAGGACCTGAGCACGTCCGACCGGGAATGGGCGTGGATGGTGATGGCGCGGGTGGAGGTAATGCAGGAGCCGGCCGACGCATGGCCCGGCTCAAGGATTCCGTGGCACCCGGCGAGTCACCTGGTGGCGGCGCTGGCTGGTGATCGGCGGGCCGTGATACCCCGCGCGGACTCCGTGGCCCGGCTGCTGCGGCTGACCCTGCACCCACTGGAGGAGGATGTGGCGCAGAAGGCATTCGCGGCCCTATTGGCCGATCCGGAGCCACACGTAAAGTGGGTGACCGGCCGACTGGCCGTGGCGCTGTCAATTCTTCCGCGGCCCTACTGGAGGCTCGACGGTGCTGAGCCCGACTCGTCGGCAGCGCGAGAGCGGGCAGTTTCTGAAGCGATCGACGGGCTGAGTGTCCCCGCGCTGCCGTGGCCGGAGCTGCCCGTGCCTTGGAAGAAAGAGGCTCGCCCGCGGCGGTACGCCGGGGACTGGGACGAGGAGCAATGGGCGGATCCCGACCCGTACTTCGACGCCGCGGCGGCGGGAAAACTGTTGCCGATGTTTCCCGTCGAAAGCTGGTGCCGGTGTTCCGCACACATGCCCCTACTGCAGGAAGGTCTGAATCGGCTCGTGGCGTGGACCGCGGCGAAGCTCCTACCGGATTGGGAAGCCGCCCCAGGTGACGATACCGCGCATCGGGCGGCGACATTTCTGATCGAATGGAATCACGGGCTCGGGAGCTTGCTTTCCCGCACAGCCCCGTTTCTGGAGGTGGGCGTTGTCCGCAAGCTCCTGAATCCGTTCGCAGTAGACAACGAGGACTCGTTCTCGGTGCTCGCGGAGTTCGTAGAGGACGCGGTGGTCCGGCACGTCATTGACGCCCCAACCGTGCCCAACGGCACGCTGACGTTGCTGGAGTACTGCACCGACCGAGTGCTTCGGCATCCGGCGTTCCGTCGAGGCGGGTACCGGGCCGGGGAACTGTATGGCTGGTCGCTTCCGAAGGTGGTGCGCGCCTTGCTGTTCGTGCCGCTCGATGAAAAGGCGCCCGGGTCGGTCCGATTCGCAAACGGCGACTGGTCGGAATTGAGCATCGCGATGCCTGTCGTCTCGAAAGTGGTCACTGAGCTGGGGTGGTCGCGTGACGTCATGGATTGGTTTCTCCAACTCTGCGAGCGAGCGGACACCGCCTACCCAATCGAACCCTTCGCGGATCAGGTGCTTCCCGTTGTGGCGTCGGCCAACGACCGGTGGTCGGGCACGACGATTCCAGCCCGGATTGCGGCCACCGTACAGCGACTCGCTGACGCCAACTTTCCCATCGACGCCGCCCTGGCGCGTCGGCTGCTGGTCATCCTGGACGCGCTCGTGGAACTCGGTGACCGCCGCAGCGTAGCGCTTGAGCGGTCACCGACATTCCGGGAGATCCGGGAGGCATAGGCCGCAAGACGCCACACCTACTCGACGCTGTAGACCCTCAGCGAGTGGCCCGCGAAGCGCCGTCCAAGTACGGCGCTGACGCTTGCCTCGAACACTCCTCCAGCGGCGCCTTGGAAGGTCGCGGGTTTGTTGGCGAAATACCGAGCCCCGATCGCTAGAGATTTGCCCGGCGCTAGCTCGTAGAGTTCCCGGTGGCCGCGCTCGGGGCTGCTGAGATAGACGTCCATGGGCTTCGTCGTCAGGTATACCAGATAAGCGGCCGCACGGTCGCTCACAAGGTGCAACCGACGCAGATCGGCAAACAACGCTCCTGCTTTCTGAGTCGTCGGGGGGTTTTTCCCGCCTGGCGGATCGCGGTCGTACTTGAACTCGATGGCAACGGCCCCGCCCCGGAAGTCAGTGAGCCACGTGTCGATTCTCGCTCTTCGAATCTCGGGATGCGAGTACTCTAGGATGACGCTGTGCGGCTCGACCTGATTGCGGAGCAGCGAAGCAAACAGCGTGTAGCGCACGCTGTCTTCGGTCGTCGGGACGTCGCGCCTGAGACGAGTTTCGAGCAGTGCAGCGAAGTCCGTGAAGATGGGTTTCATCGGATCGTTAGCGCCGACAAACGTCGTCTCTTCTACGATCATTTCGAGCCTGTGGCACGGATCGAGGCCAATCCTACGAGGGTCCGTCCGCGTAGGGGTGTCAACACTTCCCTGACCGATAAGCTCATCTCTCGTTCGCCTCCCTAGATCGTTCGAATGGCATCAACATCAATGGCGGCAACGGCGGACGCGCCACTGGCCCATCGGGGAACCTCGGATTCCGAGACTCTCCCGTTGACTTCAATGGGCTGCCGAGACGTGATAGACGCGCCTTTGCAGGTTGCCGGACACGATATCTATCACCCGCGGGACCAGCGGTCGTAGCTCCTCCGGTCGGTTGGTCGCGGCGAGAACTACGACCACCGGTAACGGCAGGTCGTCCAGGTTCTGCTGATGCGCGAACCCGCGGTCTACGGTGAGCAGCGCATCGAAACCGTCGTCTGCGGCGAGGCGCAACAGCGCGCCGTTTCCGGTCCCGGCCCATCCCATCTCGGGGACGGTCCGAACCTCGTAGGCGGCGGGAAAGGACGTCCGGAGGGGCCGAGGCACGGACTCGTCAAGCAGCAGCCTCATCCTGCTCGCCGGCGAGGATCACCCTGGCCTTCTCCAGCACCGCGACCGCTTGATCCCGGGACACCGAAGGGAAGTCCTGCAGGAAGTCGTCGAGGCGGTCGCCCGCCTCAAGATACTCCATGAGTATGCGCACCGGGACCCTAGTGCGCATGAACACCGGGGTGCCGCCCAGGATGTCGGGATTCCTGTCGATGGGTTCGTCGCTCATGGTCGCCTCCGTCGCCGTGCTCGGCGCGGCAATCGGCTTCACTTTGCCGACAGGCTAGCCGTTGGGCAAGGAAATGCAACTACTCGCAGGATTCCTGCCAGCCGTCCGGCCATGCGAGATCGACTTCTGCGACCACTTCACCGACCTGACTGCCTTTCCGGCGCTGCCTTGCGGCCCGCGCTCTATCGCCTGCGGCGACCGAGCCCGCACGCGGTCTCGTCCCTTCGGGTGACGATCGCTAACGCTTGCGCCCTCCGGGCGCCGATGCAACAAACGCGGTAGTTATCACCCGCATATACCGACACCCCATGACCGCCGTTTGTTCGGATGACGGCTGTCTATCGCTCGGGGCGGCGGGTCCGACCGCCACAACGATGTCCTTCCTTCCGTCGTTACCGCCCAGCGTCGCACGCGTGCTCGCGCGGTCGGGACGGTTCTCCGCTGACGCTCCGACCTCGCTGGCGCGAGGTGACCGCGCTGCGCGCGCGTGCCGCCCGTTCAGGACCGACGCACACCGCGTCGCAACCCTGAAACGGAGAACGACATGGACCTTCAAACCCTCATCGCCCAGTGGAGTGGCAAGCTGCCGCCGGGCTTCGTGCCGCAGGCCGTCCTGCGCGACGAGCCCGAGGAGTGCTCGTTATGTGGAGCTACACATAAGGCGCATTATGTGGCGAGAGTTGTTATGTGGAGCAGAGGCGCCAAGGCGCTGAACCTGATCGAGTTCGGCTGCCGGAACTCCACATAAGCGCGCCCGGCAGACTCGCGGCGGCCCTCGGTTGCGTGGCTGTATGGGCACCTTGTCCGTTCTCACAGCGCAGTCAGCCACTCGAGCAGGTCGCCGTCCTTCTTCCAGGACGGGACGGCGGGGAGCGGTGAATGGTCGTCGGCGATCTTCTCCAAGGCGTTCCGCTTCATCTCGAGGTTGGCCCGCGCGTAGATCTGCGTCGTGGTCACGTCTTCGTGCCCGAGGAAGTCGCGGATGATCTCGAGGGACACGCCCGCCTGAAGCAGGTGCATGCCCTTGGTGTGGCGGAAGGTGTGCGGCGTCACGGGCTGCGTGAAGCCGGGTCGGGCGTCGCGTGCGCCCCGGACGTGCTTGTCCAGGATGTAGCGAACGCCCCACCGGCTCAGTCTCCCCCCTTGCCGGTTCTGGAACAGTGGCTCGTCGAACTTCTCGGCGCGGTCGAGGCCGTGCTCACGGAGATGGTCGCGGAGAAGCCGCGCGGTCGGTTCCATCAGCGGCACGGCCCGCATCTTGCGTCCCTTCCCGAAGACGCGAACCTGCGCGGGTGGTTCGAGACGCACGTCGCCGGCGGTCATGTCGACCAGTTCCTGCACGCGCGCGCCGGTGTCGTAGAGGACACTCAGCATTACCGCGTCCCTGCGCCCGTCGAGGCGACGGAGGTCGGGCTGCGCGAGAATCTCGGCAAGCTGCTCTCTGGAGAGGTAGCCGACGAGCTTGCGCGGTTGCCGGCGCAATGGAATGGAGAGTATCCGTTGGCATCGATCCAGGTGCTCCGGGACTTCCGACTGGACGTAGCGGAAGAACGAATGCAGTACCGACAGCCGGTGGTTCCGGGTGTGGACGGATCCATGCCGGTCGCCTTCGAGGTGGTCGAGGAACGCCTCCACCAGCGGCACGTCGATGTTCCCGAGGCAGAGGCGGTCCAGCGGGATCCCGCGCCGATCGCGACAGAACCTGAGGAACAGCGTGAACGCGTCGCGGTAGGCGCGGACAGTGTTGGGGCTCAGGTTCCGTTGTGCCGAGAGGTAGTGCGTCAGGAAGCCGGCAAGGTGGGTCGAGAGGTCAGTGGGCTTCATGGTCGGCCCTCCGCGGAATGACGTCGCCGAACGCGGCGTCACTACGCCTGGTGACTTCCGGGAACAGCTCCGCCGTCAGGTGGAGATACCGTTGCGTTCCGAGAACCGACGTGTGCCCCAGGTAGGCTGCCAGCACGGGCAGCCTCGCGTCGAGGTCCGCGCCTTCGCGGTACCAGCGCAACAGCGCGTGGACGGCAAAGGTGTGGCGGAGATCATGCAGGCGCGGTCCCCTGCCGATGCCGCGATGCGGAATGCCGGACCGGAACAGCAGCTTCTGGAAGAGCCCATGGATCGAACTCGAAGCCCATGGGCCGCCCCGGTGCGAGGGGAAGAAGAACGCGCTGGCCGGTCGGACGCCGAGCGCCGCGTCGTAGGTCCGCAGACGCCTGACCAGCGACGCGGCGGGCGGGACCAGGCGGTCCTTGCGGAACTTGCTGTCCCGGACCGCCACGACTCCGCGGTGCAGGTCGACGTCCGCAACCCGCAACTTGAGCACTTCGCCCACACGGAAGCCGCAGCCGTACAGCAGACGGAAGACCTCCGGCATGACCAGGTGCCGGTACGGCGACCGTGCCGTCGGGGTGAACCGATCCGTCGCCTCGAGGACGCGCCTGACTTCCGCACGCGTCAGAACGCGGGGCGAAAACCCGTTGTCGCGCTTGGCCGCCAGCGCTCGTTCGGGCACGTACGCGGGCTGACCCTGACCGAGCAGGAACTTCGCGAACTGACGGACGACACCAACGCGGTTCTGCTGCGCGCCTCCGCTCTCGTGCGGTCGCCTCGCCAGCCACTTGCGCGTGGGGGCACGGGTCAGCGTCTCGTCATGTGGCGCCTCGTCGGCCAGGAACCTGTCGAAACGGCGCAACTGATAGGCACCGGTGACATAGCGATAGCCGATGGCCCGCCGCTCTTGGATGAACTGCTCCATGAACGGGCCCAGCGGACTGCGGAAGACGATCTTGGGTTCGCTACTCGACATCGTGCGTGCCCTCGGTGTCGAGCGCGGCGCCGCGCAGCGCTTCCGTGTCGGCCTTCGCGTAGATCATGGTCGACTGCGTCGTGGCGTGCCCGAGAATGTCGGCGATGACGTGAACCGGCGTCTGTTCGCGCAGTAGCTGCGTGGCCAGCGTGTGGCGAAGGGGATGCAGGCCGGATCGCTGCCTGGGGCACTCGATGCCCGCCAGCTGACGCCAGTGGGCCACCACCAGTTGCGGATGGCGGAGTGGTTCGAACGGTGGCCAGAGCTTGAGGAATACATCGCGGCGTTCCGTCTCGCCGCGACCGAACCGGAGATAGTCGATCAGCGCTTCGCCGACCTCTTCGGTGATCGGCAGCTGGAGCGGCGCGCCGGTCTTGGACTGCGTGATGGTGAGGGTTGCCGCATCCCAGTCGAGATCGTCGAGCCGCAGCGTGCGAATGTCGCTGGTTCGAAGTCCCAGGCGCGCGGCCAACAGCATGATGGCGTAGTCCCTCTTGCCCCTGGCCGAACTGCGGTCGACGACCGCCAGCAGCCGGGCGAGGTGTTCCGGCTCCCAGGCGGAAGGTATCGAGGCGTCGCGACGCGTGCGGACCGCCGGTACCGCATGGCTGAAGTCTCTGTGGACGGTGCCCCGCATGGCGAGGAACCTGAAGAACTGCCGCAGGTCGGAGACGATCCGCGAGATGGTCTTGGGCCGGAGGTGCTGTCGGGCGACGATGAAGGCGGTCACGTCGGCCGGTTGCAGTTCCTCCGGCTTCCGCACGCCCCGCGCAGCCAGAAAGTCCAGCAGCAACGCGATCTGCCGAGTCCGTCCCGCGAGCGTCGACTGCCGCAGGTGGAGGCGGTCCCTGCAATACTGCTGGTAGTCCTCCAACGGCTTCTTCATCGCCTGCGGGAGGTTGGACGTGATCATGCCGGCGTCGAACGGAACCATGCGTCCGTCGCGGCTGAAGTCTCCGAGCATCCTGACGTCGTACACCACTCGGCGCCGCCAGTGGTCGTCTGGGGCAAGGCGCTCGCCGCTGGGTGGACGGTACGCGTCAAGGAACTGGGTGGCGAGTTCCTCCGAGTACCCCTCGCCAAGGTCGTTGTCTCTGGCGAACATGACGAGGCGGCGCCAGGTCGCGCGGAAACGGTGCCGGGTGCGTCTGCCGTAGCCGAGACGCTCAACTTCGCCGGCCGCGAGCGCAACGAGCCGTTCCAGTGGAAGGTCGTTCGTTGTTGTGTTGGTTGAATCCAAGATCGGTCTCCTGTGGAGGGCGGCCGGGACGGCCGCCGGGAGACCAATCTTCAGATCTTATGTGTAGTCGACGAAGCCCAAGTGCCTGATCGAAGTGACGCTACGGGCGGCAGCTCCACATAAGTCACTGCGCCACATAATGCTCGCAGCCGCGGTGCAGGCGGAAGCGGGCGCCCAAGCCCGACGGAGGCTGGTATGCGAGCTGCCAACCCTGCCTCGACCGCAGGGCGGCCAGTTGTCGCAGAAGACGGGCCGCGCTGGTCGCGCAAGGCGGATGCCGGCGCTGCTCGTATCGCAAGAGGCTCGAAGGCGACTTCCTTTGCGAACGCTGCCGCGAGGACCGCGACATCGAGCGCGGGCAGAAGCCCCGGGACACCCAAGACGCGGCGGTGATCGACGAGTTCGCCGCCAAGCCCGACAGGGCGCACGAGCCCTCGAATCTGGACTGCGGTGTCAGCCCCTGGAACGCCAGGCCGAAGCCTGAGCCAAGCGCCGCGTACTGGTCGCCGCTGCCCGATCCGGAACCGAAGTCCGAGCAACTCTGGAGGGAGTCCCTGTCGGATTCGGGCTGGCGCTATAGCCGGCACTGACCGTTCCTCTCCACCGTCGAGGCGCGTGGCTCCGGTCTGCGCGCCTCGGCCTCCCAGGCGCTCCCATTGGCTGCTCCCGGCGCGTTGCGGGCCGTCAAGGGCGACTACCCGTCGGCGCAGCGCACCCTTTACGGCCCGCTACGCGTCCCCACGCTGCCGGGCGGGATGGTGTCCGGAACCTCGTCCATCGCGTTGTCCGCCATGGTGCGGGTGTTCCGCGCGTCCAGCGCACCCCGGACGCCATCCCTGCCCCGCGGCGAGCGCCGCATCCGCCTCACCGGCCGCCAGGACGCCCCATGAAGCGCCGGTCGGTTTCCCGGCGAAGTTCTCTTATCTTATTGATACAAATACAGTTTTTGCACTTCATCCGCCGCCGTGGTATTGGATGGCTCCCATGCGCCGATCCCCGATTCCCACCGCAGCCGGACGGCCGCCTTCGCGCCCGCGAGGATGACCCGGCGCGTGTCCCGCTCCCGCCGCGATCGCCCCTTCGACGCCGCCGCCGAGGCGTCCCGCCGCGCGGGCGGGGCCCCGCGGGGGGGGCCGTCAGGTGGTGACGGCGGAAGAGGCGGCGACGTGGCGGTCGTGGCC
>JAPPGK010000023.1 GCA_028821405.1 Gammaproteobacteria bacterium
CCGAACGGGCATCGCCATCGAAACGGCCATGCGCCGTCGAGACCCCGGGGTCGTAAGAACCAACAGGACCCGGCCTTTGAATGGGGCGATGTTCGGTTCGGGGGCACCGGGCAGGCGGCGTCGCTGGCGCGGAATCCCGTCGGCGAGGCCGCCGGGCGGGGTTACCCACCCTTGGTCCACCGCGTTTCTTGTTTCGTCGGGGACCGGCACCGTGGACAAAGCGTGGATAACCCCGTCAACGGTCGTGCCATCGATCCGGAGGGGGTCAGTTTTCGTGTCGCCAGGGAGCGGTTCCCGATGTCGGCTGACCGAAAACGGCGATGTTCCCGTTGCACGCGGAGTCGGACGAACCCCCACGACCCGGCCTTTGAATGGGGCCATGTTCCGGTTCGGGGGCACCAGGCGCCGGTGGCTTGTCCATGCCTCGTCCACGGGGACGATCCCCAGGCAAAACGAGTCGCGGTGGGCGAGGGGTGGACAGGCCGAACGGGCATCTCAATCGAGAACGACGGCGCGCCGCCACCCCTGATCGTACGAACCAACACGACCCGGCCTTTGAATGGGGCCATGGTCCGAATCGGGGCGCCGACCACGCGTACCGGCAGCGCCGTCTCCACCGGCGACTCTTGCCGACCGACGCAATGCATCCGCGCCCCGCATGCGACTCCCGCCCCGACCCCCCGACTCCGCCGGCTCCACCGTCTCCGACCCGTGCTTGCTTCCCCTGCGAACCGGCAACATTCCTTGTCGCCATCGCGCACCTCCGATCCTCGGTTGTTTTCTCGCCGCCAAGGGTACGGCGTACGATGGCTCCCTCTCTCGAATCCATCGCCGCGTCAGATGTCGGCGATCACGCACCAATGATTGTCGTACACCCCGGACTTGCCCGAAACTTGCAATCGAGGCCCAAGGCCGTATGATGCCCGCGCCATGAATCCGAACGGACCAACGACGGCCACCACCACGACCACCACGACGCGTGGGGGGCCGGCCTAGTCTCGACGGAACAACGGCGGCCCACCGAGAAGGCCGCCCTTCGAAGAACCCCGGAAGGCGACGGCCAACCGGGGTTTTTGTTGCACGCGACTTGGAGAGGCAAAGGAAAGGCAATGCGCATCCCAGAGGAATCCAACCCGGACCAGCGGCTGTACCGCATACGGCATAGTCTCGCCCACGTGATGGCCCAAGCCGTGCTCGAGATGCGGGAGGGGTCCACCCTCGGGTTCGGGCCTCCCATCGAAGACGGCTTCTACTACGACTTCATCCTCACCGAACCGCTCACCGAAACCGACTTTCCCGAACTCGAGCGGCGCATGAAGAGGATCCTCAAGAAGGGCCAGCGCTTCTACCACGAAGAGCTACCCATCGAGGATGCCTACGCCCGCCTCGACGAGATGCGCGAACCCTACAAGCGCGAATACGCCGAGGAACTCATTGAGAAAAACGGCCTCGAGGCGCTGTCCTTCTACCGCAACGGGCCCTTTCTCGACATGTGCGAAGGCCCCCACGTCGAGACCACCCGCGACATCGCACGGGATGCGTTCAAGCTCCGTAGCGTCGCCGGGGCATATTGGCGCGGCGACTCGAACAACGTGATGATGACCCGCATCTACGCTTGGGCGTTCGCCGACAAGCCCGCGCTGGACGAAGCCGTAGAGGCCCATGAACTCGCGCAGGAACGCGACCACAAGAAGCTCGGCCGAGAACTTGATCTGTTCACCTTCGACGACGCCATCGGGCGCGGCCTGCCGCTGTGGATGCCCCACGGCACCGTGATCCGCGACGAGTTGGAGAAACTCGCCATCGAGCTCGAGTTCAAGGCCGGCTACCAGCGTGTCGCCACCCCGCATATCGCCAAGGGCAGCCTCTATCGGCAGACCGGACATCTCGAGCACTACAAGGAAGCCATGTATCCGCCGATGGAGGTGGTGGAGGAGACGCCGGACGGCAGTTCGATCCGCGAAACCTACATGCTCAAGCCCATGAACTGCCCGCACCACCACAAGATCTACGCCGCGCGGCTACGGAGCTACCGCGAGCTGCCGTTGCGCCTCGCCGAATACGGCCAGGTCTATCGATGGGAAGCCTCCGGTGCCGTATCC
Source organism: Gammaproteobacteria bacterium (assembly GCA_028821405.1). Taxonomy (GTDB): domain Bacteria; phylum Pseudomonadota; class Gammaproteobacteria; order Pseudomonadales; family Azotimanducaceae; genus VXYL01. The sequence goes on from JAPPGK010000023.1 coordinate 2,103, forward strand.
GGTCTCGCAAGGGTGCGCATGCTGTCCATGAACGACGCCCACATCTACTGCACGGAAGCACAGATCAAGGACGTGTTCCGTGAGGTGATCTCGGAGTACGACGAGGCCTACCGCATTCTCGGCCTCGAGGACTACACCATCCGGCTTTCGCGCTGGGACCCGGACGACCCCAAGGGCCGGGAGAAATACGTTGACGCGCCGGACGACTGGGCGCGCACGGAGGCAATCATCGCCGAGGTGCTCGACGACATGGACGTCGACTACGAGGAAGGTCCTGGCGAGGCGGCGTTCTACGGGCCAAAGCTGGATGTCATGTTCCGCACCATCACCGGCAAGGTGGAGCAACTCTCGACGGTTCAACTTGACTTCGCCGTGCCCGGGCGCATCGGTCTCAAGTACATCGGCGACGACGGTGCCGAGCACGTTCCGTACTGCGTCCACCGCGCCCCCCTTAGCACCCACGAGCGGTTCGTGGCGCTCCTGATCGAGCATTTCGGCGGCGCGTTCCCGACCTGGCTGGCGCCGGTTCAAGTCCGGGTGATCACCGTCTCCGAGCACTTCCACGACTACGCCCAAGGACTCGTCGACCGAATGCGGGCGAACTTCGTTCGCGCCGAACTCGCCTCCGAGAGCGACACCGTCTCGAAGAAGATCCGCGACGCCACCACGCGCAAGATTCCGAATCTATTGATCGTCGGGGAACGGGAGGCAACCGACGGGACGGTCACGCTTCGCCGCTACGGCGTCAAGCAGCAGGCGACGATGCCCTTTTCGGAGTTCGAATCCGCCTTGGCGGAGACCATTCGCAGACGTTCGTTGGCGTTCGTCGCGGACCCGCCATCGCGCTAGGGGAGACTCTTGCGGTCGCCCCCTACTGGACCGACGCCCGCGCGTCGTCGTCGGCTAGGGCAATGCCCTCGGAAAGGTCGAGGTAGTCGATGAGGATGTTCGCGGTTTCCCTCACGAGCGTGTCGTTCCCCGGCTCATCGGGTTCCAACGTCAACTCCGCCAACCTTCTCTCATTGAGTTCGTCGACACTCGCCACCGGTTCCTTGCCCTTGGCGATGAGCAGATCGTTCTCGATGGCCAAGACCTGCGCGTCGTCCGCGGCCTTTTGCGCCAACCGGGTCTCCTCCGAGAGCGATACCTCGGTGCGAGCCTGCAGGCTCTTAAAGTACTCGCCCCTCGCCCGCAGGTAGTCGAAGTCCGGGTCGTCGGCGACGCGTTGCTGGTGCTGGCTGAGCAGCCTGGCGACGTGAGGGCCGAAGCGATGGGACGATTTGTGCTCGATGGGTGCGACGTCGGATCCCCGTCCACCGATCGCACCACCCTCCCAGCGGTCGCGGTGCAGGGCGTCCGATGGCGCCGGATACTCGATATCCGGAACGATGCCGTTGTGGTGCGTGCTCGAACCCGAGATCCGGTAGAACTTGCGTTCGGTCAGCTTCAGCTGGCCGCCGTGCGGGGGCAGTTCCACCAACGTCTGCACCGTACCCTTGCCGAAGGTACGGCTGCCGACGACGAGGCCAAGACCGTAGTCCTGGATCGCGCCTGCGAAGATCTCCGACGCGGAGGCCGAGCCACGGTTCACCATCACCGCCAGCGGGCCATCCCAGACCGCCGCACCATCGTTGTCACCGAGCACACGGCGCCGCCCGCGCAGGCTCTTGACCTGGACTACGGGCCCGGACTCCACAAACAGGCCGGTCAGTTCCACCGCCTCCTGAAGCGAGCCCCCGCCGTTCCGGCGCACGTCGACGATCAGTGCGTCCATGCCCTCCCCCTTGAGTTCCTCGATGAGCTGGGCAACGTCGCGAGTGGTGCTCTTGTAGGTTTGGTCGCCCCTTTCCATGGCCTGGAAGTCGGCGTAGAAGGTGGGTATGACGATGACGCCGATGCGGTGTTCGCGGCCGTCCCGGTCGATCGAGAGCAGGGACTTGCTGGCCGATTCGTCGACCAGGCTGACCGCCTCCCGGACGATCTCCACCACCCGCAGTTCCTCCTCCTTGGCGCCGGCCGGAATGACCTCGAGTCGGACCCGCGAACCCTTGGGGCCACGAATTAGCTGCACGACCGCGTCCGAGCGCCAGCCAATGATGTCGACGAAGGGGCCCTCGTCCTGTCCCACCGCGACGATGCGATCGAGGGGTTTCAGCACGCCGCCCTTCTCGGCCGGCCCACCCCTCACCAGGCTTCGAACAATCGTGTATTCGTCTTCGGTGCCTAGCACCGCCCCGATGCCCTCCAGCGACAGCGACATGAAAATGCCGAAGTCTTCCGAATCCTGCGGCGAGAAGTACTGGGTATGCTCGTCGTAGGTCAGTGCGAATGCGTTGACGAAGCGTTGAAAGACGTCCTCGCTTCGGGTCTGGCGAATGGCCCGCGCGCGGTTTTCGAGGCGTTTCACGAGAGCTTCGGCAATCTCCTCCGGCGAGTCACCGGCGAGCTTGCTGGTGAGCACCCTATTCTTGACATCCAACCGCCAGAGATCCTGCAACGCGATTCGCGAGTTCGGCCACGGGGCCTCCGAACGGTCGCTGTCGATGGATTCATCGGTCGTGAAGTCGAACGCCTCGACGCCGCCTTGCGCGATGAGTTCGGTCTCGAACTCGATCCGTTCGAGGGCACGACGCCGGTAGGTGTTGTAGATGGCGAACGCGGGTCCGAGGTCGCCTTCCCTCAACGCATCGTCAAGCTCGAGGCGATACGCCTCAAACTCGCCGATATCGGTCGCGAGAAAGTGCAGTCTTCTCGGGTCGAGGAATTCGAGGTAGTTGTCGAAGGTCTGGCTCGACACCTCGTCGTCGAGCGCTTTGCGAATGAAATGCCCGTCGCGCAGCCGGTCCACTATGTCGACGCTGGTTTGACGGTGGGCCGGCGACGGTTCGAGATCGTCCCAGTCGCCCGGTTGAATGGCCGGATCGGCAGTCGTCGCGACGGCGAACGCTGCCGTGACGGCAAGCATCGTTGCGCCGGACGCCGAGGGCGTGAAGATGCGTCGTGTCATGGCTAACCGGTACCTGTTTTCTTTCCAGTACGCCTTGCCAAGCAGGGCGCAAAGCTGTGCGAATGTACCCCATGTGCACTAGCCACGGCCACCGCCAAGTGGATCAGGGCGTCGACAAATTCCTCGGTGAAACGCCCGCAGGGGCGACCCCACCCACGTCTTGTACGCCCGGTGAGCACGTCCCGTGCGTTTCCCCGGTTCCGTCGTTCAGCGGTTGGCGTAGAATCCGCCGACCTCTCACACACGGGACAAACAGACGTGGATCGTTTTGACACCGAACCGAACCCAAAAGCGAAGATCTGGCCCTACGTCGCAGCGCTCGCGCTCTGGCTGGCGGCGTGTACACCCGATTCCTCGGCCACGGACACCAAGGAAGCTGCCGAGGTCGAGCCCCCGGCCGCGACGCCGTCCGAGGCCGACGTCTCCGAGCCCCAACCCCCTGCCCGGCCGGCAACTGCGGCGGACGCCGGCGCCGCATTCCTTGCCAAGAACGCCGAACGCGAAGGGGTCGTAACCACGGCCTCGGGGTTGCAGTACGAGGTCCTGGCATCGGGCGACGGGGCCTCGCCGGGTCCGACCGACGTCGTCACCACCCACTATCACGGCACGTTCGTGGACGGTCGGGTCTTCGACAGTTCCGTCCAACGCGGCCAACCTGCCTCGTTCCCGGTCAACCGCGTGATCAAGGGCTGGACACAAGCGCTGCAGTTGATGAAGGTCGGCGACAAGTGGCGAATCTACTGCCCGCCGGATCTCGCATACGGCAAAGAAGGCCGATCCGGTATTCCGCCCGATTCGACGCTCGTCTTCGAGGTCGAACTGCTGGCCGTCGAACCCGGCGGTTGAGGTCGGACGACGTCCGGGACCGGGTTCACAAGAGCCGGCCGATGGCATGCGTTCCAGCCTAGCCCGCACGGTCCTTCTCGGCTGCATCGCCGCCGGCTTGGGAATCTGGTGGCTTGCCCGTGCCTACGAGGTCGACAACGAGCAGATGCTCGGCTACCTGCTTTCTAGCGTCGCGTTCGTTGGCCTGACCGCCATCCTCGGCGTCGTCGGCGCCGCCGTCTTGTGGTTGGTCCGGCGACGAAAGTAGGGGCCGCCTTTGCCCTCGCCCGGTGAACGCTCTACGCGGCTCGGGCGGGGACAAGCCCCGCCGTTACGGTCTAAGGGCGATGGCGCCCCCGAGACGGGTCTGCCAATCGAGATTCGTGAAGAACCGTTCGAAACGCGGCCAATAGTAGTTGTCGGGGTCAACCGAGAACGCGACGGCGTGTGCTCGACCGTAGATGCTCTGCCGATCGACGAACCCGATCACCCGGGAGTCGCTCGAATTGTCCCGGTTGTCACCCATCATCCAATACTTGCCTTCGGGAACCGTAAACGCCGGGAACGTCGAACAGGCACCAAGGTCCGCGCACCGGCAAATGGCACGCCCAAGCGCAGCGCCGGCGCTCGCTTCCCGGCCTGCGTAGCGCTCGCAGTTCCGGCTCGCAGGGGCGAGTAGCCGCGACAGGACGTTGTCGTGGGGATCCGATGCGCCCGGGCGGCCGTCGAGCATCACCACCCGGCTTGCGCCCAGCAAGGACTCGCGGTAGAACCGGTGGTTGCCCGGATCGTCAACGGGGAAGCGTCTCGCCTCCGCTGCCCCCAACGCCGCGTAGCTCGCCACTTCGCCATTGATGGTCAGCCGATTGCGGTTCCATTCCACGCGGTCACCGGGCACCGCGACCACCCGTTTGATGAACAACCGCCCATCCACCGGGTTGTCGAAGGTCACGACATCGCCACGGGCAGGGTGAGACCATCCCGCGACCCGAACCGTGGTGAACGGCACCCGGAGATCCCAGGCGAGTTTGTCGACGACGATTCGGTCGCCGTCGAGGATGCCCGGTTTCATGCTGCCGCTCGGTACCTGGTTCCAATCCGCAACGGCGGACCGGAACAGGATCATCACCGCGAAGAACACCAGGAGACCGCGCCAGTCCCGCCAGAATTTCAACAATCGATCACGCATGGGACGCGGATTAAATCGCGGCGTTGCGCCAAGCGCAACAAGATTGCACCACGGTTAGCCGCCACCCGAGAAGCCAGTTCGATTGAGGGTTGCAAACCACCACGACGCCACTTAGAGTGCCATATTATGTCAACCGACGCCCCGATCCGGCCCACCGTGCCATTCGCCGGGAGGCATCTGCTGATCGAGTGTTTCGGACGCCACGCGGATCTCGACACCGACGCATTGGAAGCGCTGCTCAAGGATTCGGCCAGGGCGGGCGGTGCGACCGTCCTCTCCTGCCACCTGCATGGATTCGGCAAGGGCGGGGGCGTCACCGGCGTCGCGCTGCTCGCCGAGTCCCACATCACGGTACACACGTGGCCCGAGCGGAACTACGCGGCCTTCGACGTGTTCATGTGCGGCAACTGCGAAGCGATTCGCGCGGCGAAGGTGATCGAGGACGCGGTTCCCGACGCCATCGTCGACATCCGCACACTAGACCGGCCCGGTCCGGGAGGGAGTGCATGATCTCGCGCCGCGTATCGTGGGCCGTGTTGCCGGTGCTGGTACTGCTCGCCGCCTGCGGTGGCAACCAACGCTTGATCGAGAAGAACCTGCCAGTGGCGGAGAACGCGGTCACGAGGCTCGGGGAGCAACTGGACCAGGGCCGGATCCGCAACGCGGCTCTCATCAAGAGCTACGCGTCGAGCGTCGCCGAGCGTAAGCCCGAACTCAAGGATCTGACCCGGGTCCTCGCCAAGGAAGGCACCCGGGACGGCAACCTCTACCAGGGTCTCGTCACCCGGGTGGACGACGCCAATCGCCAAGCGGGCACGAGTGCTTCGGACCAAGAGCGCCGGATTCTCCTGACCGAGTTGGGACGCATCGTCCAGGCCGCCGACTTCCAAGAGTTCAACCGTGCCTTGAGCGACCCCTTGAACGTATTGGCCGATCTATCCGACGGCGCGCTGCCCCGGTTTGATGCGTTGAGCGCAAGTGCCTCGGCACGGGCCAACAACGCAACCGTCGGGCCCGGCAGCCAACTCGTCGGCAACCCCCACTACGGCCGCTGGGAGACCGGATCGGGCGGTTCCTTCTGGGTCTGGTACGGCCAGTTCGCGCTGATGCGCGACCTGATGGGCGGTTCCCGGATCGGTTACGGCGGCTGGGCCGGCGGGCGCGACTACAGCTACTACCACGACTGGGGACGGGACAACTACACGTCCCCCTCGGCGCGCCGTGAACAAGCTCGGGTCGAAACCGCCGCCCGGCAGAAGTTCAGCCGGGAAGGACGAACGTTCCGCAGTGCCTACGCATCCAAGCGCACCGGCGCATCGCGCACCATCACGCGCCAGAAATCCGTCCGCTCGACCAGTACTGCCTCCTCGCGCGGTTCCAGCCGCGGTTTCGGGGGCTACCGCGGCGGCAAATAGGAGAATGCAATGTTGGATTCGTTGACTCTATGGATCTGGGGCATCGTCGCCTTGGATCTCGCCGTCGCGGCAGTCGCGATCTGCGTGCTGCGCTACGCTGCCGGGCTCCTGTTCGGCGTCGACACCAAGGACGAGTTGGCGGAAAAGGACAACTTCGCATTCGGCATCACCTTGGCTGGGGGCGTCGCGGCCGTGGCATTGATCCTGGCCGGCGCAGTGTCCGGCGAAGCGAGCATCACCTGGTCGACCGAACTCGGCAGTGTCGTGATCTACGCCATCCTGGGTCTGGTGCTCCTCAAGCTCGGCATTCTGATCAACGATGCGATCATCTTTCACCGTTTCTCCATCCGCCAGGCCCTCGGCGAGAAGAACATCGCCGCCGGCACGGTCCAAGCCGCCAACCTGCTTGCCATCGGCGTCTTGATCCACGGCGCGATCGGTTGGGCGGAAGGCGTCGGCTGGCAGGCCCTCCTGTCGGTGGCGATCGTCTTCTTCCTCTCCCAGGTCGTCCTGCTCGGCGTGACCCGGCTGCGTTCGGCGATCTACGCGCGACGACACGACGGCGCCAGGCTGCAACTCGCCATCGAAGGCGGCAACGCCGCGTTGGCCATTCGCTACGCCGGCCACCTGCTCGGCACGGCGCTGGCCGCCTCTTCGGCCAGCAGCATGGTGGGCTACCTGCCCGGAAACGCGTTGGATTTCACCATCCTCTACGGCACCTGGCTTGCCTGGGCCGTCGTGCTTGCCGTGGTGTTGAGCGTGCTTTCGATCATCGCCCAGCGGGTGGTGCTGCTCGGCATCGACATGGTGGAGGAAGTGGACAACCAGCAGAACATCGGCGTCGCCGCCATCGAGGCCGCCATCTTCATCGGGTTCGGGCTGGTCATCACCGGCGTCCTCGGCTAATCACACCGTGTAGGCCGCCCCCAGGGCGACCCATCGGCTTCGAGCAAGGTCGCATGCCCAACCCGTGCGCCTACCCGCCGTGAGCGACCGCGACCTCCCCGCGGCCACCGTCCCCGCCCGATCGGCGATGTCGGTACGACGCCACGACGTCGTGCTCATCGGCACCATGGGCGTGGTCGCCGGCTGCGGTCTGATCTACGAGTACCTGATGGCCCACTTCGCCGGGCGGATCCTCGGGGCGGTGGAACCCACGATCTACGCGATGATCGGCTTGATGATCGTCGCCATGGGCATCGGCGCATTCATGGCGAAGTGGGTGTCGTCGATGTACCGGGGCTTCGCCTGGCTCGAGGTCTCCATCGGGTTGATCGGCGGCTTCTCGGTACTCACGCTCTCCGCTGCGGTCGCCTTCGCCTACTCGCTGCCCGAATGGCTTCGCAGCGTCTACAACGTCGACGCAGGCGTCGTCATGGACGGCGGATTGTTCGCCGTGCTCAAGACGCTCTCCGCCGTCCTGCCGTTCCTGCTCGGCTTCATCCTGGGGCTGTTGATCGGCATGGAGATTCCGCTGATCGCCCGGGTCCGGGAGCACGTTCACCAGACGCACCTGCCGCACAACCTCGGCACCATGTACGGCGCGGACTACATCGGGGCCGGAATCGGGGCCGCCATCTGGATCCTCGTCTGCCTGAAACTGCCGATCGTCTACGCGGCGGTGGGGACGGCGGCGGCCAACGTAGTGGCGGGGGTGGTATTCCTCACCGTATACCGGCGCGACGTGCGTCCCGCACGCGCACTCTGGGGAGGACACATCCTGCTCGCCGGGTTGCTGGTCGTCCTTGCGCTGTTCGGACGCGAGTGGATCGCGGGATTGAGCGACAGCCTGTTCCGGGACCGTGTCGCCTACCATCTGCAGACGCCTTATCAGAACGTAGTCCTGACGAGACGCCATGTCGCCGGCGGCCGACCCGACATCCTGAGTCTCTACATCAACGGCCGCATCCAATTCGCCAGCAACGACGAGCGGATCTATCACGCCTACCTCACCACCCCAGTGATGCTCACCGCGTATCGAACTGACCGCGTCCTCGTCCTCGGCGGGGGCGACGGGCTGGCCCTGCGCGACCTTTGGCGTTGGTCGCCGAAGCAGGTCACGCTCATCGACATCGACCCCGCCGTCGTGGAGCTCTTTTCGGGAGGGGACGAGGACGCGCCCGATTGGCTAAGCCGCGCCCTTCTCGATCAGAACGCGGGGGCGTTCGAAGATCCCCGCTTGACCCTGATCCACGGCGACGCATTCATCGAGGTCGAACGTCTCGCCGAGAGCGAGGAACGATTCGACGTCGTCGTCGTCGACCTGCCGGATCCCAACCACCCCGATCTCAACCGGCTCTACTCCGACTATTTCTACGCCCGGGTGCGGGCGATCATGTCCCCGGACGGCGCCATCGCCATCCAGTCCACCTCGCCCTACCACGCCAAGGAAGCGTTCCTGTCGATCGGCAAGACCCTCGCCCACGCCGGGTTCGTGGTGTCGCAATACCATGCCAACGTGCCGAGTTTCGGCGAGTGGGGCTGGACCCTCGGGACGCCGACCGGCAAGTCCGGACGGGAGCGAATCGCCGCGCTGGGCGTCGGCGAAACCCCCGACGGCTGGCTGGACGGCGCTCGGATTGCCGCTGCTTTCCGGTTTCCACCGCGCTACTTCGACGGCCTCGGCAACATCGAGATCAACCGGCTCGGCAGCCACGTCGTGTTCAACTACCACCAACAGGCCTGGGAGTCGCGCCGGGGCGCGTTCTATGTCGACGGTCCAGAGTAACGCCAGCCTCGGGGCGGGGCGTGTCCCCTGCCGCGCCGAGGGCTTTTTCGGACCACCCCGAGGGTCGCCCCTATGGGGTTGCCCGAACCGGCATGCGTAACGCCACCGTGGCAGGCGACCGTGGCGTTAGTTCCATGTTGACACACGACATAATATGTCATACGGTCTCGCTCGAAGGTCGGCTACGCATGGTCGGCGAGGACGGCGAATCGCACTCGATGGCCGCTTGAGGAGCTCTTGAGGAGAATGGAGTTAGGCATGACATTGGATGAACTTTCCTTCCGGCTGAACGGCTACGCGGGCGAAGAAGGCACCACCTTCGACGCGCTCGTGACCGAAGACGGCATCTTGGAAGTCGTCTGTTCCAACAACGACGAGTTTCCGATCCACGTGACGCAAACGGATACCCAACTGCTGTCGGTGACCGCGCTGTTCACCATGGCGGAGGTCCAGCCAGGAAAGGTCAACGAGGTGAACGAAGCGTTCCTGCGCTTGAGCCCGGCCGTGCCACTGTCCTCGATTGGTCTTCAGGGCGGCACGTACATCCTGTTCGGCGCGATGGCGCTCGACACCCGGTTCGAAGTCATCGCCCACGAGCTCGAAGTCCAGGCGGAAAACACCGTCGATGTCCTCGAAGTCGTCGAGCACCTGCTCGCCTAGCGGCACCACCCCGGCCCGACGAACGAAGATGACAATACGGCATCGAAACTCGATTCGAGTGAGAGCCTTTTGCCGCGTTCAAGCAGACTAGATACAAGGAGTTGAAAAAATGAGCGTACTGAGAGATCTGTTCACGGCGTTGCGCGGCGGCGCCAGCGAGGTCGGCGAAGCCGTTATCGACGCCAACGCCGTGCGCATCCTGGAACAGGAAATCCGCGACGCCGAAGCCGCCATCGGCAAGGCGAAGCAGAGCCTGACCCGCATGAAAGGCACCGAGATCCGCTTGAAGCGCGAGATCGGCGTCATCGATTCGGACATTGCCGACTACGAGCAGAAAGCCATGGCGGCATTGAACGGCGGCGAGGAGGCCCTCGCCACGGAGGTCGCCGAACGGATTGCCGAACTCGAAACCGACCGCAACGACAAGGGGTCCGAGCAGGCAACCCTGGATGCCGAGATCAACAAGATCCACGCCATGATCAAGGCCCGTGAGCGCACGATCCAGAAGAACAAGCGCGAACTGGACAAGGTGCGCACGGTTCGGGAACTGCAGCGGGCGACGGAGAGCGTGTCGACGAATTTCGCCGCCACCGGTTCCAGCGAACATCGCGTCGCCAAGGCCCTGGAACGGGTAAAGGCGAAACAGCAGAACTGGCAGGACCGCATGCAAGCGGGCGAATGGATGGCCGAAAAGGAGACCGGCGACGACCTTGATGCGCGACTCCAAGCCAAGGGAATCGGCGACGGCGGCAGTCCGGCGGCGAGTGACGTGCTCGCACGCCTCAAGGCCAAGAGCGCCTAACCGCGCACTCCCACCACAGGACATCGCCCGGGGACGCCACGAAGGGGTCCCCACGGACAGGAACAAGGGTCGTAGATGGTATTTGGCAAGCTGTTGCGCAGTCGCATCCGCCGCAACAAGGAAGAAGGGCGGCGCCTCACAAGGCCGGCCGATCTGCAATCGGGGGACTTGATCTCCTTCAAGCACCGGCTGGCCTTGCCGGAGGAACTCCAAGGAGGGACCTTCGAAATCGCTTCCGTGGCGACCTATCAGTACGAGAGCGGCATCGAGGTCCAGTTCACGCTCATCGGCGAAGACCGCGCCAAGTTCTATCTCGGTCTCGACCCCAAGGAGTCGCAGCCCGAGTTGTGCCTCGGCCGCGACGTACCAAGGCGCGACGTGCGGAAGCTATTCGATGAGGACAACTTCGCGATGCTGTGGGACGAGGACGAGTTCGCGGAGCTCACCGTGGCGCAACCACTCGAGCGCTACGCCGGCTGGCTGGCGGACCGCTACGCCCAGGTGACGAAAGACGCCGTCGGTTTCTTCTACGACCGGGATTGCCGCGGCGAGACACTGTCCATGCGCCAGGATGACGACAGCGAGGAATTGCGCTACCACGAGTGCGAAGGCAGCAACGACAGCTTCGGCCTCTCGGTCGAAGTCTGGGGCGACGGCGAGACCGACGTCAGCCTCGAGGTCTACTGCGGCGCGGATGTCATCGAGAGCATGTGGCCGGGCGATGGCTGATCCGGAACGGGCATCGACGCCGGTTCGGAAACTGCGCACAGCCGCGGCCACGCGGGGGACGCAGCCAAGACGCGAAGCGCCCCGTTTCGAGGCCGAACGCCGAGCGCTTAAGAAGATACAGGTTCACTTTGAATTCCAGCAGTCGCTGATGCACGACATCCGCGTTGCCGCAGCCGAAGAGAACCTCTCCCCGTCGGACTTCGTTCGCAGTCTGGTGGGCCTGTCCCATTCCGAGATCCAGCGCCCCCGCATCAGCCTCTCGTTCAGCGATGCCGACCTTCGGGCCCTCGCCTCGCGCTACGGCCAACAGCCGGACGCCCGCGAACTCAAACGGCACGTCGTCGAGGAAGTCCGCCGCCATTTCGCCAGGGCCCGGCGCGACGGCGTGCCCACCGGCAAGCCTTGATGATCGTCGCGCGCTGGTTCGCACGAAGGCGCTACTTCCGCTTTTCCCGTCACATCGCGGGCGCCATCCGTCGGCGTCTGTTGCGCGCCATCGGCCTGTTCGGGATGCTATTCGCCATCCACGTTCTGGTGATGATGACCGCCGAGGGCTTCAGCCTTGGCGAAGCGGTCTGGCTGACCATCACCACGGCGACCACCGTCGGCTACGGCGACATCAGTGCGGAAACCGCAATCGGGCGTACGGCCACGACTTTGTGCATGTACGTCTTCGGCATTTTCCTTCTGGCGCAGATCGCCACCGACGTCTTCGATTACCGCGCCCTGCAACGCGACCGCCGCCGCCGGGGCCAACTGGAGTGGATAAAAATGAGAGACCACCTGCTCGTCATCAACGTACCCGCCGAGCACCCGGAGGCGTACCTCGCCCGATTGGTCGCGGACGTCCGCAACACCCCGCAGCTTGCCGACATCCCCGTGCAACTCCTGACCACGAGCTTCCCCGAGGGCCTGCCGACCGCGCTCGTCAACGAAGGCGTCACGCACTACACGGCGGTCGCCGAAAACACGGAGAGTCTCCGCGCCGCAAACGTCGACGTGGCCCAACACGTGGTCATCATCGCCGGGGAATCCAACGACCCCCGTGCCGACGCCCTCACCTTCGACATCCTGAGCCGAATCGCCGAAATCGGCACTAGGGCCGGCATCGTCGCCGAGGCGGTGGACGACGGCAACCGGCAACGCCTACAGGACGCCGGCGCCACGACGGTCGTGCGTCCGGTTCGCGCCTACCCCGAGATCGTCGTGCGCGCGATGATCGAACCCGGCACCGAGCGCGTGCTGGAGAACCTGTTCACCCACGAAGCGGACCGTCTCGCTCGATTCGACTCCGAGTTCGCCAACTTGCGCTGGCGTGACGTGGTGACGCAATTCGTCCAAGGCGGCGCCGGACTCCCGATGGGCTACGTCGACCAGAACGGCGTTCACACCAACCCGGCACCGGATGCGATCTGCACGGGCCAAGGCATCATCACGCTGATCAAGGATGCCGCCCACGTTACGCCGGAAGCCGTGGAAGACTGTCTGCGCAAGTGCCCCGCCTAGTCTCACGTCCACCTCAAGTGTCCCGTCAGCACGGTCGTCGGGTCGGCTAGTGTCGAGAATCGAAGCGGACATCGCGGCTGCGCTCGATGCCGACGACGCGGCGAAACTCGACACCGTCGCCTCGTCCGTCGACTGGTCCGCGCAGGATCCAGCGCTGGCCAACCGCATCGTCCAGCGCATCGCCATGTACGGCTATTCGGGACGAACCGCGCGCTACCGCGACGTCGTCGAGCAGATGCTCACCCGGGGCGTTGCGCCAAGCCTCGCGACATGCGCGTTGATCCAGGCGAACGATCTTGCCGAGCAGATCCTCGCCGAGACGCCCTCGGCCGCCCACGAAACCGATGCAACGGGGGCGACCCCGCTGCACCATGCCGCCGAGCGGGGCAATGCGGCGTTGACCCGGCGACTGTGCGAACTGGGCGTACCGCTCGATGTCGTCGACGCCCGGGGGGAGACGCCACTTGCCAAGGCGCTCCATGCCGGCCCGTGGAAAAGCCAGCGCGCTGACGCCGTGATCACCTTACTCCGGGAGCACGGTGCCACCGTCGACCTGTTCGCCCTCGCGGCGATGGGCGATGCCAAGGCGCTCGTCGCCGCCCTCGATGCCGGTGCTCCGCCCAACGAGGTGGACGACGTCGGTCGGACTCCGCTCTTCGTGGCCGCGCGCAACGATCAGCGCCCCGTCGTCGAGGCTCTCCTTGAGCGCGGGGCGGATCCCAACATTGCGGCCGACGACGGTCAGACGCCGTTGTCCACCGCCTGCCTGCACACGTTGTCGCAGGAGTGCGATACCGAGATCGTCCGCCTGCTGGTTCGGCACGGCGCACCGATGACCATCGAAGCGGCGATCGTCCTGGAGGACCTGGAGGCGCTCGGCGGATTCATCGCCGCCGATCCGGCCTCCCTCGATGGCCAGGACCATGAGAGTGCACTGGGCTATGCGATCCACGCCTGGCATCCGGCCTGCCTGCGTTGTCTAATCGAGGCGGGCGCGCGACCTAACTCCGAAAACTGGTCGCATATCGAACGGATCGCCGGTGCTTCTTCGGAACTCGTCGCCGATCTACTTGAAATCAGCAACCGCCCGGAAGCCCCGCAATGACCCCCGAAATCGAACTTGTCGATGTTGAAGAACGGACCATGGCGGCCGTCAAAGCGCGTATCGCCATTCCCGACATCCCGGGCAAGATCATGCCGCTCATGGATCGCGTCTGGGCATTCATCCGCAGCAACGGCATCGAGGGGTTTGGTCACAATGTCTGGTCGTACGGTTCCCTGTCCGACGGCGAGGTAGACGTTGAGATCGGCGTGCAGGTCCCGGAACCGTTCGACGCCACCGACGACATCGTGAGCTCCCGGACACCCGCCGGCAAGGCGGCGCACGCCGTCCACGTCGGCGACTACGCCGAGTTGCCCCGGGTCCACATGGCTGTGGTTGCCTGGTGCCGGGACCACGGCCATGAGCTTTCCGGTCGATCCTGGGAGGTCTACGGCGACTGGGATGAGGATCCGGCCAAGCGTCGCACAGACGTGTATCACCTCGTGGCTTGACCTCTAGCTGGCAACGAGACTCGATTGGGCTTGGCAACGAGCAAGCGGAGCGACCAACAGGGACAACGACGACCGGCATCATCGGCGCTGAACCCGAAACGACACAGGGTCGGGGGTGGAAGCGAGTCGAGATGCCGCAGCCAAAAATTCCAATATTGTCGATACAAGTAGTCGATTAACTCGCGTTATTCGACGTTATCACCACCGTTTCGCTGATTGCAAGCACTTTCTGCAACTTTCTTCTCGCTTCTCTCGTCCGCTTGCCCGGCACCGCCCCGCAGCCGCGCCACCGCGCCCCGGGACGCCTCCTGGTTTCGCACGTAGTAGGCCGGCATCGACGACGACTTCCAGCGGCCGGCAACCTGCAGGTCCACAAGCGACGCGCCCTCCTCCACCAGCGACTGCGCCGCGCCGACGCGCAGCGAGTGCCCGGACACGCGCCGCGTGATCCCGGCCTGCTTCGCCCGGCGCTTGATGGCGGCGCGGATCGCGTCCGGGCTCAGCCGGGTCTCCCCGATGCGGCGGCCGGGCACGGGACGGAACAGCGGCCCGGACTCGACCCCGGCGGTGTCCATCCACTTGCGCAGCCGCGCCGCCGCCGGAGGGACGACGTGGCACACCGCGCCGTCCCCATGCTGGTCCGTCTTGCTGCGGCGGATGTCGATGTGCGCCGAGCCGTTGGCCAGGAACGACACGTCCCCGGCGTCCAGCGCCGACGCCTCGGCGACGCGCAGCAGCGCGCTGGAGATCACGCCGACGAGCGCCGCATCGCGAATCCCGCGCGGATCGTCGTCGGCCTCGGCGCATTCGCACATCTCGTCGGCGTCGTCCCAGTCCAGCGGACCGGCCTGGACGCGTCCCCGCCCGACGCCCTCGCGATGGAACCGTTCCAGCCGCTGCGCCGCGAGGTGACCCGCCGGGGGCTCCGCGAGCTCGTACCCGGCCCAGGCCGACTCCAGGGCGGCGCGTTTGACGGCGGCGACCGCCGTCACGGCGCTGGGGGGCGCCAGGCCGTTGTCGTACATCGCGCCGAGGTAGTCCGCCAGCAGGCGGTCGGTGGGAGGCCGCCCGTCGAGCCACGACCGGTAGCGCCGGAGCACGCCGGCGTACGCCTTGCGGGTGTTCTCGGACGGCAGATTGTCGAACAGGCGGATCGCCAGGTCGAAGTCCAGGTGCGGCAGGACGTTGTCCGGCGTCGCCTCGGCCTCCGGCGGGCGGTCGGCTTCGGGCGTTCGGGCCCTTTCGGCAAGGACGAAGACCGCGACGATCGGGCGTTCGGCGGGCGTGACGGCTTCGGGCAGGCGGTGCAGGCGTCGGGACATGGCTTTCATCGGAATCTCTCCACTTCGGTACTTCGGATAACGCGAGTTAACCGCAGTGTTCGCCGGGTGTGCACGGGCTGGATTTCCCGCATGGCAACCGTCGATTTGCACGTCAGTGGAGGAAGCTACATGAGAGACTTCGTTGCAAGCCTGAATCCGGTGCTGACCGCAGGCCGACCTCACGGGGCCAGTCACGTGCCCATGTCATGGACACTTGCCGTATTTGCAATAGCCGTGAGTCGACTAGTCCGCCGACCGCACCCCAAGGAAACGACGAGAGCACTGATCAACAGGGCGCGGACCTGGGCTTCTATTCCTATCCTCCTCCTGACAGCCTCGGTGTTCGTAACTGGTCCCCAATCCACCGGCTTGGGCGGATCCGATGTGCCCGGCCTGCCCGGTCGCGATGCCCATGCAACCGAAGAGCCTCCCATCTACGTCATCGAAACCCGGTACGGCAACTTCCGCCTCAACAGGTTACAGATGTTGACCCTCGCACATGGTATTGCCAGATCCTTCATTGATCAGCTTAGACTAGAATCGGACGTCTTCGAAGATGACGAACAGCCCGTGCAGGAGCTGGACTCCGAAGAACTGGCGGAGCTACTTGCCGAAGCGTTCGAGCTCGCGGTGGAACAGGTACGCGACAGAGTGAAAAGAATGGAAAAGTGCGTACGGAAGCGCGGATTGACGTCTCAACAAAGGAAAGACACGGCGAACCACGGGATCAGATGGACGGTGGGGACCGCACATGCAGTGTACCACGAGGGGACGTACTACTCGGTGTACAACCCCTTCAGGCAAAGCTTCTTGTCCGGTTCCGGACGGCGTGATCGAACCGCACACGAGAACGCCCATCACGTCACCGCCGCCGAGAAAAACAATCCCCTTTGGGGACACAAAAAGCCGTTCTGGACTCGCTACCGCGAAATCAGGAGCCTGGCCTACCGATGTGCGGGAAGCTGAACCGCCTGTGGGTGTGCGGCCTTCTCGCGGTCGCCGTCGCAGGCGTTGCCGTAACCGTCGGCGTCGTTGGCCCCCGAGCGGATCGGCTGCCCATCGGGGCGGACTCGCTCGGACACCAGCCCAACCGATTCGCGACGGACCACGGCGAGACCGCGCCACGCGACGAGCCACCGCTGGCAGCGGTCGCCACCGCCACAGCCCCGGCGTCGGTCCCAACGCTCCACGACCTCCAACGACTTTGTCCGAATCCGTGGACCGATCTTCCCGAAGAGTGTTCCCGCGCACTCGATCGACGCTATATGCCGGAGGGTGCGCGCGAGGCGCACCTTCACGACGGTGCTCTCAATTGGATCCCGAAGCCCGAGCCTTTGTCCCACGAAATCCCATGGCGCGACGCGTTCGCCGACCCTGTCGGGACTCGGGTGGCCGTCGGAGAAGCGCTCGCGAATCCCGACTGCCTGCACCCGGTTGAGGGCTCGGTCGCACTGCGCGAACAGTGCGCCGCAGACGAAATCGCCAAACTCGCGATGATCGTCGATGGCTGCACCATGCCGCTGATCATGGCGGGGCTTCTCGATAGTTCGTCCCCTGCCGAGCAAGAACCGGTTGACAGCTCCTTACCGGTCGGAAGCAGCCTCGGTAGCGTGGCCGACCAAGGACCGACCCGGGATGAAGTGTGGTGGTGGCATGTCGAACAACTCGACGATGATGCGTCATTGACGCCGGCAGAATATTGGCGCCGGCGGAACGACGTCGAGGATGGCAGGTTCCGCTTCGCTTGGCGTCTCAACCGATGTCGGAAGCTGCCTCGCGAAGCCCTCCATTGGCTGAGCGAGCTACCCCAGCCAACCGGGCACTTCCGCGACGTACATCAAGGGGCTCACCTTCGGGCGGTAGCTGCCCGCCTCGGCAACGACTGGGCCATCGCACTCGCCACGGGGGAAAATGCACCCGTCCACTCAGAGGAGGAGTCCGAGGAGTCCGGGACACACGCGAATCCGTCCTACACCGAGGAGTCCGAGGAGTCCGGGACACACGCGAATCCGTCCTACAAAGACGGCTAGAGTCGGGGCGGCTCGGCTAGAGTAGAGTCGGGGACACACACGAATTCGTCCTACACGGCTACACGGAGCCGGGCCGAAGTCGCACAGACGCACACGAGATGGGGACATTGGCGGCTGTGAGCGTACACGGCTGTGGGACGCTGCCCCCAACCACTCGGACCTGGCCGGACGCAAGCGCGCGAAACGGGCATGGCTGTGGATGCCGTGCCGCCGAGGCTGGTGGCCGGCACCGGCAACGGGACGCGGAGGACAGCGCTGGCGACCGCAGGCGTGCTGTTTCCGACGTTGGCGGCGTGGCCGGGGAATTCGGGCGCGCCGCCGCGTGCCTGCCGCGCCCCGTGGCCTCAGGCGGGCATGGGCGTCTCCCGGAACTGCATGGTCCGGTCGGCGAGCCAGCGCTTGAGCGCCGCCTCGTCGCCGAAGGCGCGCTGGGGCTTGCGGAGCACCGTCA
>JAPPGK010000038.1 GCA_028821405.1 Gammaproteobacteria bacterium
CTTCGCGTTGGAATCGGCCTTTGGCTTCACCCTCACTTCGCGTTGGACAGTACGACTAGTGGCGTCCGATGCCATCAGCGTTCCAATGTATGACGTCGTCTCTCTAGAAACCAAGGCAGCCTAGTAACCCAACCGCCTCTGTACCGCTGACTCCTGGTCGTGCCACCGCGCTTCGGCTTCATAGGCCGAGGCGATCTGCCTCAGTGCGGTAGCCACCCTCGGGTATGCATATTCACAAGCCCTGCCCCACGCCTCGTACTGGGCGGCCAGTTCGCGTTCCTGAGCACCGCCTTCACTCCGCACGTGTGCTCCACGAGAGTTTCGTCGACCGATCTCGAAGCCTAGCCGGATATCCTCGTTCAAGACCGCTTCTAGGGTCTCCCTTACCGGACCGCACGGCCAGACGCCGTCATCCCCTGTTGGCGCGTTCGATAGAAGTCGCCCGATCTGTTGGTCGCCAATCCCTTTGCGGCCACTACCATCACAGAGTCGCTGTGCTTCCAGAACCCAGTGCGTCAACTTTTCTGCCTTTAGATCGCCGTCCTTGTCGTGGCCAGGAAGGCGAGTGAGCGTGTCCAGCAATCTGTACGCCCTTTGGGCGGCGCGGCCTTCTTCTTGGGTGGGCTCTTGGCGATCTTCGTCGTCCTCGCGTCGGAAGGCCAGCGTAATCGCCTGGCAGAAGAGGTCCGGATTCTCTTCTATCTCCTTCTCAAGATTGGGCAAACCGTCCTCGTCGTGCCAGAAGATCTCCAGGTATAGGAACTCCAGTTGAGCCAGCTCCGCTTGGCTGAACACGCCTCGCTTGTTGAGCACATTGAGTGCTTGACGGATGGTGTAGGCATCTAAGTGACTACCACGACGACTAGGCTCCGCGCTCCGAGGTAAGTCAAGCAGGATCCTCCGGATCTGCTTCGACTCGACTCGGCCCCAGTCAAGATGAGCATAGTCGAACGCCGCCCAAGGACGGCCAGCTTGCAGCAGTCGAGCAACGGCGTGGGCGAGGTCGTCGTCAGTGTGCCTCGCCCAAAACGGTTGGACCTTTATCCAATATTCGTTGGCCACGCCATCCCCCAGGGCGTCAGCTGCTTGCCAGACCGTTCGGTCAAAGTCGCATAGACACAGGAGCAAGGTGCCTACATCCCCGCCACACTCCGGCCACAGTCGTTGGACAAGGCAGATCGCCGGTCGACCACCGATCCCCTGAAGAAGCCCCGACACCAAGGACTGGTGGGACACGGCCGCGAGGATGTCTCCGTCTTCTAGCACAGCGCGCACTACGTCCAGTGCCATCTGCTCGTCGTCAATCACCTCCGCCGCGATCCGGCCAACCGTGTGCGGGGCGCTGCCCGAAAACGCCAATTGCATGACCCCTCCGGGACCTCTCGCCGCCGCCACTTCCCGCACGGCATCGAGCCGCAGGTTGCGGATTCGCTCATCGCGCGCCCGGAAATCGTAGTCTTCGTCCATCTCGTCCCAAGACTCCGCAACCCACGAGTTCTCGAAGAGCCAGGCATGCTTCCAGACCGGGTCCGCCGGCTGCAGGGATTCGAACGCCCTCCGAGCCATCAAGACGCCTTCGGCGGTGTCTTCGTCGCCGGACTTGCTCGAGTTGCGACGCATGGTCCGTCCGGTCGAAACTCTGATCCGCTCGCGCAGCCACGCCCGATCCCTGTCTTCAGCGCACGCTGCCCACTTGTCGATGGCCTGTTCGAGCTGACCGAGAAACGGGGAGCCGAAGCTCTCCGCGCTACCCATGAGGTCGGCGAGAGTCTCGCGGCTATGCGAGGGCCACCCGAGGCAAGTCTTGACGCAATGCACGACGAAGGCGTGGCGTCCCCCGTTCGTCACCGGCTCGCCGAAACCCAACGCGTAGTCGCGCCATCGCGGCTTGTGGGCGTAGCTACCGTGTTTCCGACCGGGCTCAATTTCAGAGGTGGCGATGGCCCACGCGATCGCGGGATGGTCCTTCACTAGGGCGTCGAAAGCGGCAATCCGCTGTTCCACCGGTGTCGCTGTCTGGGGCATCCAAGATCGGAAGATCGCCTGAAGGCTTTCACTTGGGCTGTTCGACAGGTTGTCCTCCGGTTCGATCTCCGCCAACTCGCCAAGCACTGCGACAACCCTTGACAGCCATTCAGGGTGCCAAGCAAGGAGTTCGAGCGCCCAAAGAAGATCGACCCGGTCCGCACGCTGGAAGAGCGTATCGCGTGCCGGCCCCATCAATGCCTCCACCACGGGTTCCTTGCGCGACAGATCCTGCTCGAAGATTTCGAGAAATGTCTCCGGCACCGCCTCGGCATATAGCGGCAGGTTGGAGGACTGTGACAGTAGCCCCTCCCGCGTGAGCGGCTCGAGCAGCCTGCCCACGAGGTCCGCAACCTTGTGCGCGGGATCGCGTCGGAGGCGTCCTCCGAAGAGCCTATGGCCGTGAATCGCCAGCAACACCAGGCTCTCGGCCACACCTTTCCTCAGCGGAGGCGAAATCTCCCTGTCCTTGCCGTAGACCGGCGCTGCCCATCGCTTGTCCTCTGCCAGGTCCAGCGCCGGATCCCGCTCCGACAGAACCAATTCCGCCACGACAAGGAAACGGTCGATGTCTTCCTCTGTCACCCACCGGTGGACGCCGAAGAGGACGTCGACCTTGGAAACCACGCCGTGGAAGCCGCCGACCGACCAAACCGGTGCGTCCTCCAGATCGAGCAGCCGGGTAAACTGTCTCTCCAACACGTCGTAGCTCTCGCATCCCGCCAACTCGGCGATCAGGTACTGGTCAGCGTCTTTGTCGGCGACCCACGCGCCGACGAGCACCATGGGCACGAGAACGCGTGCAAGCTCCGCGTCCGCACTCCACTCTGGGGACCTCAGCGCCTCACTGCGAGCGAGGCGCCGGCGAAGAACGGTCAGCGATCTGCCCGACTCCCGATCCAAGCGTTGAACCCTCTCCCGGTCGAGTCCCATCGATGAAAGTGCGGTCATGAACGCCCCATGGCTTAGTGGATCCAGGGTGATGGCGGACTCGTGCTGCGTTGCCGTCCGCGGCTCGACGACGAAACCTGTTAGGGACGAGCCGCTCTCCGCCAACTCTCTCTCGACTGCAGCAGACGTGACGACCGGGATGAACCCCGGAGAACCGACACCGAGTTCCGACAGCGCACCAGGCTCGGTGAACACCGCAACCCGGTCTCGGAACCCGCTCAGCGCCTGGTCCTTCTGGGACAGCACTGCAGCTAAGAATGCCAGTCCTTCCTGACGCGACGCGGCAATGCGCAGCATCGTTCTGGGGTTCGCGCGCAGATGGCCCAGCACCTTGTCTCCGAACAACGCAATCGATTCCGCGAAGACCTCCTCGGTGAAGGGCGGCTGGCAGTCGGCGCACCACTCCACCCAACACCGGTCGAGTGATTTGACGCCGCGGGTGTTGCGACCGCGACAGCCCTCGAACAAGACCTGGCCAGGGACCGACTGCTCCAACCACTGCTCGAGGTCGCTGGCGTCCCACACGCAGACAGTCCGCCACTGTCCTTCGCGCTGCCGGTCCTCTAACCATGCCTCCTTGCCGGGCCAGCGCCGTGGTGTAACAAAAACGAACGCCAGCCGGCGCCGGTCGGCTTCGTGGGTGCCTTTGGTGCGCTTCCGATAGTCCTCGTTCGCCTTTCTCCCTACTCTGGCGTCTGTACCAAACTCCCATCCCGAACCCCCGTTGGGCACCCAGGGGTTTCCTTCGGTCGTCTCCACGCGACCGTCCCATCCCGACCGCTGGGAGTCGTCGCGGCCGGGGAAATCCACGCGCTGGAGGCCGTCACAAGTGGAGTTCACCAACGTCCGCAGCAGTACCGGCAGCAGGTCACGCGCCTCGTGCCTTTCGGCCCAACTCTCGAGGTCGTTCGCCGTCGGCAGCAGGAATGGCGGTACGAACATCCGGGTTGTCGCGGGCACTAACTGCTTGCTCCGCGGGCGGGCCACATCGTGGGCCACCTGCCGGGCCATCAAATCGTCAGCGTCCGCCCCGAACGCCCGCGCTAGCCTCGCGGCCATCTGCGATGACAGCGCCGCCTTCCCGTTGAGGAAGTTTGAAAGCGCGGGCCTCCCGATCCCGATGGTCTGGGCTGCCTTCGTGACGGACATGCCCGAAGGAATCACATGGGACCTCACGTACGGACCCGGATGGCTAGAATTCGGATCATCCATCAGTCAGCGTCTCGAGTCATGGCGACTGTATCGTGACACGCTACACAATACATCGTCAAGTAGTGTTTCTGTTGCCCCCCCGGAAAAGGAGGAAGAAATGGGGCCGAGTCCACGAAACCACATTGTCATGTTTATATATAAAAAAACTTGACTAATTGAGGTTTGAGAGGATAGGTTTCAACAGGAGACCACCATGAGCATCGCAGCCTCAGTCAATCGGATCATCGACCGGGCGCCGACCGGGCGGATATTCGGCTACGAGGTCTTTCCGCATTACCGGGAGTCTCCCGGGGCGGTCGTGCGGGCCGTTAACCGCGGCGTCGAATCCCGGGGACTGGAACGCATCGAGAAGGGACGTTTCTACAAGCCCCGCAACGGCGCGCTCGGCGCCGTTCCCGTCAGCGACGCGGAGCGCCTGCGCGATGCGTTGTATCGCAACGGGCGGCGGGTTGGCTACGTTACGGGACCCGCGCTCTACAACCGTCTGGGACTGACGACCCAAATGCCCAAGACAGTCGCGATCGCGGTGAACCGTGCCACCCAGGTCAAGGACCTCGGCACGATACGAATGAAGTTGCTGTCGAGGCGAGCGCCCATTTCAGATTCGACGGTGCCACTGCTCGAGATCCTGGACGCCCTGCGCGACGCACGAAGGATGCCGGACGCGAACGTCGAACGCGTCATTCAGGAAATGACGAAGCGCCTGACGGATCTCACGCCGGCCGAACTGAAGAAACTGCAGAAGTTTGCGCTCGACTACTACAACCCGGCCACGCGAGCCCTGCTGGGAATGCTGCTGACGCGTTGCCAGAAAGAGGTGTTGCCGGCGCTCAAGGCGTCCCTCAACCCCACCACGCGTTTCGACCTGGGCATCGATCCGGACGAATGGCCGGAATCCCGAGCCTGGAACATCCGGTGAGGTTGCACGAGGCGCCCGAGGACACGTACCTGGAGCTCATCCAGGCCGCCGCAAACCATATCGGGATTCCGGCCGTCCATGTCGAGAAAGACTACTGGGTCACCCGGGTACTAAAGCGCCTCCACGAATCCGACCACAGAGAGACCGTCGTGTTCAAGGGCGGGACATCGCTCTCCAAGGCGCATCATCTCATCGAACGCTTCTCCGAAGATGTCGATCTCGCCCTGAAACGGGATGAGAGCCTCAGCGACTCGGCGCGCGGCAGGCTGATCAAACCGATAGAGGCAACAATCACCCGGGACCTGGAGTATCGGCCCGACCATCCGGGGGAATCCAAGCACGGACGCTTCCGGAAGACCGCGCATGCATTCCCCATGCGAACCGACGCCGCAGGACTCGGCCAGGTCTCCGACACCCTGTTGGTCGAAATCAACTCGTTCGCGGATCCCGAGCCATCGTCCGAGATGTCAATCGCGACACTCATTCACGACTTCCTGGTCACCACCGGTCGGCTAGAACTCGTCCCACTCCACGAGCTCGACCCATTCAGCATCCATGTGTTGAGCGTGGAGCGTACGCTATGCGAGAAGATTATGGGTCTAGTGCGCGCCGGCCATGAAGCGAATCCCGTTCAGGAATTTCGCCGCCGAATTCGCCATTTCTACGATCTCGTCATGATCATGCGCGTTGACCGTTACCGGCAATTCGTGGCCACCGATGCGTTCGTCGACTTGATGACCGAAGTAAGGGAGTCCGATCGTGAGTCCATGCCGGATTCCCGCGTGTGGCTGTCCCCGTCACTCAGCGAAGCCATGATCGTCGCCGACGCAAAGAGCCTCTGGAGCCAAGTGCGGTCAGAGTTCCACGGTAGTTTCAGGGACATGGTATACGGCGACTCCATTCCCGACGACGCCGAAGTGCTGGAGTGCCTTGCTTCGATTGGCGCTTCGTTGACCAGAGTCTAAGGATCGCGCCGAACAGCCCCGTGCTGCTCTTGAAGTAGTAGGCGGCCGCATTCGACTCTGGCATCGAGCACCGTGCCCCCGCAACTGTGTGGGACTACGCGTGGGATTGCACCGACCAAAACGCAAAAAAGGCACGCAATATCATCGTGTTATGTGGCAAGTCAGCAGCCCTCCCCAGGCACCAGTTATTGCATTGACATAAAATCCCATAAAATTGGTATTTTGTGCCAATGAACGAACTATTGACGGCCGCCACTTCGATCCCTCTTGGAAGGCGCAGACTTGCCACTGTTCTACGCCGGTCAGGCGACCTCGTCCGCGTTGGCGACGTGTCCTCAGCGCTCGAGGTGAGTCGCTCCGCAGCCACCAAGCTTCTCTCGCGCTGGGCCAAACAAGGGTGGCTGCGCCGCGTTGGCCCCGGAACGTACGCCGCCGCCTCGCTGGACGCCGTCGACAGGGACCGGGTCTTGGACGACCCATGGGTGCTCGTTCCCCCTCTCTACTCGCCGTGCTACGTCGGCGGCTGGACTGCGGCGGAACATTGGGATCTCACCGAGCAGTTGTTCCGGCCAATCGTCGTGATGACCACGCGCCCCGTCCACAAGAAAGAGCAGAACCACCACGGAACCCCGTTCCTGCTGCGTCATACCCATCCCCGCAAGCTCTTCGGCACCAGGAGCGTGTGGCGCAGCCGCTCGCGGGTCATGGTGTCCGACATCCACCGGACGATCGTCGACATGCTCGACGACTCCGCCGTCGGCGGCGGCAGCCAGCATGTCGCCGACTGCGTCGCCGCCTACTTCCGACACGCCGACCGCGACGATGGCGTCTTAGTCGACTATGCCGAACTGCTTGGCAACGGTGCGGTGTTCAAGCGCCTTGGTTTCATCGCAGAACAGCATGCCGAGCAGCATATCGTTGATGCATGCGCGGACAGGCTCACGGGTGGATACGCCATGTTCGATCCTGCTCTGCCTTGCACCGTGCCCATAGCACGCTGGCGGCTCCGCATTCCGCCCGGCTGGCACGGTTACCCGGATGATTGACAAACGCGAGATACTCGACGAAGCGGACGCACTCGGGCTAAACCCCCACGTCGTCGAGAAAGACTATGTCCTCGGGTGGCTACTCTGGGCCGTCGGAAGCCATGCTGAAATCTCGCAGAGTTGGGTATTCAAGGGCGGGACTTGCCTCAAGAAGTGTTTCTTCGAGACCTACCGCTTTTCCGAAGGCCTTGACTTCACTCTCACCGATCCCGCGCATCTCGACAAGGCTTTCCTGCAGGACGTGTTTGCGGATCTCTCCGCAGCCGTCTACGACCGTACGGGAATCGAAGTCCCAGTCGATGCTCACCGAGTTGAACTCTATAGCAACCCTCGCGGACGCATGTCGTGCCAGGCCCGCATCGGCTACCGAGGACCCGTTTCCCCTCGCGGAGCCAACATGCCACGGATCAAATTCGACCTCTCGGCAGACGAGTCACATCGTCTTGCTCCTTTGTCGTCAATTCCACGCCGTGTTCACGAGTGTCCCGCCGCCACACTATCCGCAGAATGAATCAATAGCAGAAGTCGAACCCCCGAAGCGCCCACGTGCGGGTGACGTGCATCGTGTATGTCCCCGGAGGTTTCCTTGCCGCGCACACTCCTGGCGCCGCCGCGCGGAGGGATTGGAGCGCGGTGGAGAACGCGTCAGAATGAGTGGATGGCCACCCCGCAGTTGCACATGCAGACGTTGTTCCGGTTGGACGCCGAGGAACGGATCGCATGTACGCGCGAACCGTCAGGCATGCGCGGCCCAGTGTTCTGGCTCGCGCGGGGCCGCGTCGACTGCGCGTGGGCAGTACGTTGCGATACGCCCACCCACATTGCCCTTGAGTTGGCGAACTTGGCCCGGGACGAGCCGGCCGGCACCGAGTTCCGTGCGGCTCCCGTGCATGAACGCCGCTACCGATCTCTCGTCGAGGGGGAGGTGGTGAGCGGACCGGCGTTCCACTTCCCCGTTTCTGTCACGGAACAAGCCGGCGTCGTCTTCGTCGACGATGTCGATCGACTGCTCACGCACTTCCCGGACTGGCGTGAGGATGAGGTGGCCGGCCGCATACCGATTGCGGCCGTCGAACAGGACGGAAGCGCCGTCAGCGTGTGCTACTGCGCCAGGAGTTCCACACAGGCCGCCGAGGCCGGGCTGGAGACGGCGTCGGAGTTTCGTGGTCGCGGACTTGCCGCGCGCGTGACTTCTGCTTGGGCGCTCGCCGTGCGAGCGTCCGGAAGAACGCCTCTGTACAGCACGTCGTGGGATAACAGGGAATCCTTGGCGGTGGCGCGCAAACTCGGACTGGACCTCTACGCCAGCGCCTGGAGCATCAACGATGGCGTCAGCCGCGGACCCCCGCGCGCGGCACCCGGCAACTGAGGGAAGCGGCGAACCGAGCCGAGAACCCGCGCGGGCAGACGCTACTGTGGCGAGCGGCGCGACGTGTTTCAACGACTACCTTGAGCGTCTTGATCAGGCTCTCGGCCTTGGCGTTGTCGAACGGGTTGCCGCGACGACTCATCGAGTGCTTTCATGCGTATTGCGCCCCGCGGTCGGAGTGGTGGACGCACCCGACCCCGGGGCAACGGGACCGGACGGCCGCGTCCAGCGCCAGCACCCTCGGGCGACGGACATGCTGTCGGGCCGACAACGACGGACGTAGTCCCGTTTCTCGCTGGTGCTGTGCTTTTCCGCGCCCACTTTAGGAACTCGATCTCCAGCACGTGCCGACCAACCAAGCGCTCGAGCACAGCGATGCGGGCCTCGTATTCTTGCAGCAGGTCCGCCGCTTCCGCTTCGTCGCTGAAGAAGCAGATGCCCATCGCGCCATTGCTATCCCAGTCCCGCAGGCGTAGTCAGCCGGCACCCATGACAAGCTCCCGCCACTCCGAATCCTCGGACTGCTCGGCCTGCATTCGATCCAGATACTCAGACCAGGAGAACGGCACCAATTGCTCGTTGCCGACCGCATTCCAGACGCGGAGCAAGTCGATGCAGTGGCGGAGAGGAGCTGCGGTTACGAGGGCCTCGCGCTCGGCGTCCGATAGCGGCCGAACGGCGGAATACTCCTTGAGGATCCGCTTCACAAGAACCGGCCCGAAACGGCTTTTCGTCTCCGACACGGCGACCCGACCCCACTGCGTTATCAAGTGGGCGACGTCAAACACCAGGTGGTCTCGGTGTGCCGAGTCCAGTTCCAGCAATGCCACGATTTGCCTAGCGTCGTCCACGAGCACCGTCCAAGCTCCAGGGCAGCCATGCACAACTCCGACGGGCAATCGCGCACCGTCGCAAGACACCTGGAACCGCCTCGCCGCCGAGTCGATCGCATCGAGCACGGCCATGGCTCGCCCATCGGCCTTGGCCATATCCAGTTCGGTCTTCCACGAAGCCAGATTGGAGAGCCAAGGCGGCTCTCGATAGTCCAGCTCCTCGAGCCCCATGGCGCTGACGTGCATCTTCGCCACGAGGCGCGCCATGGCCGCCGCCGTCTCAACGTAGGTGTCGGAGACCTTGGTCGGCACGTAGTTGGGCCCCTCCTCGCCTTCGATCCGTTCGAGCACGACAGCTGGCCGCCCGCCCACCGTCAGGCGTTCGTCCGCGGCGGGAACGAGCGCCCTCTGCACCGGCAGACCACAGGAGACGAGTCGACGACGCAACGCGAGTTCCGCCTCGGCGCCCGCCGGCGACGCGCCATACCAGACATTGAGCGCCGCCGGCGCACCGTCGAGCACGATGTCGTAGCTGAAGTTGTAACGCGACTGCCGCACTTGCTCGCACACAGTCACTTGGGATGACGAACCGACGCGCCGCAGCGCCTCGGTGACCATCTCGGGACGCAACGCATCCAGCGAACTCATCTGCTCGTATTCGCTGTCTTCGAGGCCTAGAAAACGATCGCTTGCTTGGGACATGTTCGCTTCCTCCGCGATTCGGCGGAAGTGCGCGAGGGCAGTGGTGTACGACTCGCCGGTTGCACCGGCGCGGCCTCGAACGAGCCGCTTGAATCGCTTTCTGACTGTCATCGGTCTTCCCGCCGCGGGCTCGATCCCCCAGCGATCACCACCCGAAGTAGATGACCTTTGACCACGCTCCGAGGAATCGATCCCCCTTCACCCCATGCACCAGCCCCGCTGGGGAGGACTGACCAAGGCTAGGCGCGAAGCAGCGCCGACGAAGATGCTCACGCAGCGGCACGACGAATGTCAAGCACTTGTGCAGGCAGACGCAGGCAGACGGACTGGCCATAACGGGCTGCATCCCCGCCGCCCTATAATCGCCCGTGGAAGAGCACCGCCTCCGGGTGGGACGCGCGAGCCGTTGAGACGCCTTGACGGCGCTTAGTGGGTTCGACTCCAATCTCGTCTGCAGTTCTTCCGCCGCCTGCTCCACCAACCAGAGTCCATGCCGACGAGGTGAGAGCTTCCCACATTCATCCCTCGAACAGATCGCCAAATTATCCGAGGCTAGGCCCGCGTCGCCCTCTCCGCCCCTCCCGAATTCTCTGCACTCCCGTCTGTCAAGCCACTACCGGTATCGAGCTCTGTGGTCTCGCTGACACTCTTCAGGCCTCGGATCGCCCCATCCTCCACCACCTTGTCGAGACACACTCCGCGCCGTCCCTACCGCGTGGGATCACGCGTGGGCTTGCCGGTTCCAATGAACAACAAAACTTTTTATTTCCAATAGCTTATTTGCATTGTCCGCACCCCTCCCCAGGCACCAGGAAATCTCGCTGACGCTGCCGAAACGTCGTCGAACACAAACGCGGTACCGCACCAGGGGGTGGGCGTTTCGCCCCACGAAAGTCGTGTACCCGGGCGAGAACTTCAGGGCTCGCCTCACCTGTCGGATGTCAGAAGGATGAAGTCCCAGGTGCTTGGAAAGCTCGTCGAATCGGTACCTAGCGGTCTACCGAACCGCAGCGGGCAGCGCAGCTGCCCCACAGCCCTCCCCATAGAATATTGAAACACAATATTTAATGCACAGCGAATAACCATAGATTGACATATATTTTTGACAGACACATAATTCGCTGGCCAGCAGATAATGAATCTTGCAGACTCGATGGATCCCGAGGGACACCGAACGGAGCGCGAACGAATCGCCGACTTGCTCGCGACCCTGACCGCCTTGCCGTTCTGCGACAGCGCCGACTCCGTCACTGCCGAGGCAACGGCGATCCCCTCGGACCAGGACGCCGTCGTCCACTGTAGGTGGTCGGGACGCCACGTTGAACTCGTGCTGCTCGTCCGCACGAACATCTATCCCCGCGACGCCCGCGAGATCCTCTGGCGAATGGACGCCCTTACCGCCAACCACCCCGGCGCCGTCCCCGTGCTCGTTGCCGATGCCATCTCCGCAACCGCAAAGGAAATGCTCCGGCACAGGCGGGCCGCCTACTTCGATGCCGGCGGCAGCCTCTTCGTGTGCAGCGAGCCCGTCTACGTGCACATTGACCGGCCTGCTCCGCGCCCGATGGCCCGCCGTGTCCAAAGCCTGTTTCGGGGCAGCCGCGCCCAGGTCGTCCACTGCCTGTTGCTCGCACCACGCACGTGGTTCGGCACCACCCGGCTCGCCGGGGAAGCTGGGGTCTCGCCCGGCAC
Organism: Gammaproteobacteria bacterium; assembly: GCA_028821405.1. Lineage (GTDB taxonomy): Bacteria > Pseudomonadota > Gammaproteobacteria > Pseudomonadales > Azotimanducaceae > VXYL01. The sequence continues at coordinate 11,715 of JAPPGK010000038.1, forward strand.
GGCCTCGGTCGTCCTCCGCCACCTCGAGCAGGACGAATGGGTCCACACCCGAGGTCGCGGACCGACCAAGCAACGGCGCGTTGCCGACGCTGGTGGCCTGCTCGACGCCTGGGCGCGAAACACCGAACGTGTCCGCCCGTTCTCCGTCTGGGACTACTACGTCCCCGTCGTCCCCGAGCAGACGCTCGCGCTCGAACTCCATCGCGCCTTCGAGGCCCACGGCACCGACTACGCCCTGACCGGCGAGTCCGCCGCGCAGCGCTACGCGCCGTTTCTGTCGACCGTCTCACGTATCCACTGCCTGGTCGACCCGCGCGATGATCGCATCGACACAGTGCTCAGCGACGTGGAAGCAAGGCGCGTCGACCAAGGCGCGAATCTCTCCGTGATCCGAGCACCGTTCCCCGGTGCCCTGGCGTCGCGTGAGCAAGTCGACGGCGTCTGGCTCGCGAGTGCCGTCATCGTCTACCTCGATCTTCTCCGCGTCGGCGGACGGGGCCGCGACATGGCCCGCCACCTCCGGCGCGAGCGCCTCGGCTTCTGACCGCCATGCCTACCCGCTACGACGACTACGACGACCTCGCCACGCAGGCATGCGAGCGCGTCCTCGTCACCCTCCTCCGGGGACTCGGCCCTTGGAAGCACTGCGTCTACCTCGTCGGCGGCCTCACTCCGCGCTACCTGGTGCCGGACCCGCCAGCCGGCGTCCGACCGCACGCCGGCACCCGCGACGTCGACCTGGTGGTCGACCTTCCGCTCCTCGTTGAAGTCGAGGCATACCGGACTCTCGAGCGCAACTTCCGCGATCTGGATCTGCGCCGTGCCACGAACGAAGACGGCAGCCGACCGTCCTGGCGCTGGGAACGGCGGACCGACGCGCACACCCTCGTCGTCGTCGAGCTCCTCAGCGACGACCCTGGCGGCACCGTCCGGCGGGCGGCCGCCCTTCCCGACCAGCGCAGAGTGTCCGCCATGCACATCCCTCACGTCTCGATCATCCGGGACCTTCACGATGTCGTCGAAATCCAGGCCGAACTGCTCGACGGTCGCGGCGTCGTCCGCGAGCGGATCCGCCATGCCGACATCGTCAGCTTCGTCTGCCTCAAGGCCCTCGCCTTCGACGACCGCCTCGAAGACAAGGACGCCTATGACCTCCTCTACTGCATCGAGAACGGTCCCGGCGGAGTCGCTGCGGCCGTCCAAGCCTTTCACGACGCGATCCGGCGAACTTCCCACGGCGGCATAATCCGCTCGGCACTCGGGATCCTCAGGCAACGGTTTGCGACGGATCCCAATACCGATGGCTACAGAAAAGACGGACCCGTGGCCGTGGCGGCGTTCGAACACGACGACCTCCCCGATCCCGACCTGCGCATACTCCGGCGGCGCAATGTCAGCACGGTGATCCAACGACTGCTCGACGGCATCCACGACCGCCAGAGTCCCCAGCCACGATCACCAGACCCCATTTGTTCCCATCTGAGTTGTCGGGTAATGTGCCAGCCGTCCCTGCCACACAAGATTCGCAATGCCCAGGCTATTGATCGCCATTGCTGTTTGTCTTTTTGCGGTTTCCTGCGGCAAGACCGCTACTGAACAGCCTTCAGCCGCACCTCAACACGAACAAAGCATGGACCCTCCTATGGCCTCGACTCGCGAGTTGCCTCACGGAAGTCCGGAAGAGGTCGGTATGTCCTCTGAACGACTGACGAAAATCGATGACGCTGTCCAGGAATACATAGATGCCGGTCGCATTCGTGGCGCCGTAGTCGGCGTCACTCGACGCAACAAGGTGGTCTACATGGAGGCACACGGCGCCCACGATGACACGACCGGGAGGCCCATGCCCAAGGACGCGATGTTTCACATGGCCTCCTCGACCAAGCCCGTGCTCGGTGTCGCGGCAATGATGATGATCGAGGAAGGCCTGATCAGCCCGCAAGACCCCGTCGAAAAATACATTCCCGAGTTCAAGGGCATTCAGGTGGCCATTGCCAAGGAGTCTGCTGCTGACAAGGACACCGTCAAATCCAAGTCCAAGGAGGCGTCGAAAAAACAGAAAGTACCCGAGTATCGACTGGTGGATGTGAACCGGCCTGTGACCATTCACGATCTGTTGACCCACACAGCCGGTCTCCATGCAGGCGGGATCGGGTCGGCGGTTTCGGACCTGGACAGACCGGGCGCGTCAGATACGCTCGCTTCCTGGGTCCCCAAGGTGGCGGCTGGTCCACTGGACTTCCAGCCGGGAACCCGCTGGGCCTATAGCGGTACGGTCGGTCTCGATGTGGTGGCGCGGATCGTCGAGATCGTATCGAGTACGCCGTTCAATGAGTTCGTTCAGACACGCATCTTTGATCCGTTGGACATGAAGGACACGCACTGGAACGTGCCGAAAGACAAGCTTGAGAGGATGCCGGTCTTCAGCAATGACAAAGGATCCTGGATCAAGTCCCCCGCCTACTACTCGGGCTCCATCGGCCTGGTGAGCACCGCCCGAGACTACATGCGTTTCGAACAGATGCTGGTCAACAAAGGAGCCTTGTTTGGCCATCGCCTCCTCAAGCCGGAGTCTGTTGCCATGATGTCGACCAACCAGGTGGGGAATCTCTTCAACGAAACTGAAAAGGGCGGCTCTGGACGTGGATTCGGCTATACGGTCGGCATCACCATGGATCCCGAACAGACCCAGGATGGTCGCACGGCTGGTGCATTTGGCTGGATGGGAGTTACAGGGACCGTTTCCTGGACGGCGCCGGAGGAGGAACTGACCGTCGTTTACATGGTCCAGGGACCGACGGATCTTCCTTCGAAAATCGCAGAGTTGGTCAGAGACGCTATTGTCGACTGATCTGTAACGACTCCGTCGATCGTCACCGCTGCCACCGTCGATTCCAAAGAGATTTGGAGAGCGTGTGGGAAATCCTTGAGGCCGCGGGCCGCCTGAAGGGTCGGGTCAATTCAACCGGCAGGTGAACTGTCGTCGGGCGCGTCGGGATCGAGCAGCGTCCTGTCGATGTTGATCGGCGAAACGACCGGGGTTGCGATCCCGGACACACACGGGATCCGTCCTACGCCTGGAGTGGCGGAAGTCCTACGACGATTGAGGAGACCGCCTACGCGTGTTTCGGCGATCTGCCCAAGACACCGGCCTCGGCGGACACTACCGTGACGTCATGCACGATCCGATCTACCGGCGACTGTTCGCGTTCCCGCGCATGGTGCGCGATCTTCTAAGGGCCGTCGGCCATCCCGACTGGCTCGGCGACGTCGACCTGGGCTCGATCGAGAAACTGCCCGCAGAGTATGTCGGCGACAGCGGCCAGAAGCGCCGCGGCGACGCCGTCTGGCGCCTCCGCTTCCACAACGGCTGGCTGTACTTGCTGGTGCTGCTGGAGTTCCAGTCGCGCAGCGACGCCCGCATGGCGTTGCGCAACCTGGAATACACGGCGCTGCTGTACCGGGAGCTGGACCGGCGCGGCGAACTGGGCGCGCCCGGCCGATGGCCGCCGGTGCTGCCCGTGGTGCTCTACAACGGCGACGCGCCGTGGACGGCAGCTCTCGAGATGCGCGACCTCGTGGCGCCAGTACCTGGCGTGCTGTCGCCTTTCCAACCGTCGCAGCGCTCGCTGCTGCTTGACGAGCGCCGCGTCGCGGTGGACGATCTGCCGCTCGGCAACCTGATGCGGGCGGTCGTCGGTTTCGAGCAGAGCCGCACGCCGACCGACGTGGCGCGGGTAGCCGAAGCCCTGCGGGGTTCGCTGCGGTCCCCGCAGGACACGAATCTCGGTCGTGCGTTCGCGGCGTGGATGCAGCAGATGGTGGTCGGAATCAGCCCCGGGCAGGCCGGGCTGGAACTCGGCGAGACCTTGGAGGAAGCGACGATGACGTTGGTCGAACGAATTGCGCAGTGGCCAGAACAGTGGCGCCGGGAGGGCGTGGCCGAGGGACGCCGGGAGGGGGTGGCCGAGGGACGCCGGGAGGGCGTGGCCGAAGGACGCCGGGAGGGCGTGGCGGAAGGACGCCGGGAGGGCGTGGCGGGACAGCGCGCCTTGCTGCGCCGAGTCGCCGCGACGCGATTCGGCGACGCGGTCGGCGAACGGGTCGAAAGGCTGCTCGCCGACACCGAAGACTGGGAGAGGCTGTCGGCGGCCGCGGAACTGATCGCCACCGCCCAGACCGAGGCGGATCTCATCGACGCCGTGTCCGACGTCATGCATAGACCCGGGTGCCTTTGACTCCTAATGCGTGCCCAGGGCGTGCCTGTCGATCATGACGTCGTCGGGTCGGGCACTATGTCGCTCGCCGACAAGGCCAAAACGGCACTAGGGAAGGTCTGAACAAGACCTTCCCTAGCGCGGCACAGGGATGTGCCGCCAAATTCGATGGCGTAAGCCATTGAATTTGCGAGCGAAACTATTTGTTTCGCTACTGTTCAAGTCCAAGGACGGACTTGAACAGAGGTTTCCTAGCGGGAACGAAGCGCCGCGACGACGGGCAACCGCGCCGCGCGAAGCGCCGGGAGCAGACCCCCGATCACTCCCAGAAGCAGCGCGCTCGTCAGCCCAATGAGTAGCAGCCGCGGCGTCACCGAGAACTCGAACCCGATTTGCGACATGCTTCCCACGCTCAACGTGGAGCTGGTGAACCCGTCGTAGAGTAGATACACGACGACGCCTCCGACGAGACCGCCAACGAGGGCGAGCAGCAACGCCTCAACCATCACCGAGACCACAACCGGGACGTTCGAGAACCCCAGCGATCTCAACGTGCCGATCTCTACCGAACGCGCGCCCACCGACGAATGCATGGTATTGATCGCCGCGACCACTGCGCCAAGGCCCATGATCGCGCCGATCAAGTAGGCGAAAGACTCCAACATGGCGGTGCTGGCTTGAGACCGCCGGGCGTAGAAATCGCGTTCGGCGACGAGATCCGCGCGCAATCGGGGTTCCTGCCCGATGCGTTCGCTGACGGGGGCAACATCGCTGTCGGCGTTGAGCAACGCCCGGGCGTTGCTGACCACGCCGTCGCGTCTGAACGCGGCCTGGGCAGTCGGCAGGTCCATCCATATTTCGGAATCGTGCGCCCGGCCTCCCGCGTCGAAACGTCCCACCACCTCCCACGACCGATTGCGCAAGCTCACCGTGCTGCCGAGGTCGAGCCCCGCGTAGGTGTCGCCCGCATTCACCCCGACGACCAGTTCGTTTCTTCCGGGCTGGAACCACCGACCTGCCACGAGCTTCAGTTCCGGGCGAACTTCGAAAGCCGAAGACTCGACCCCGCGCGCCACGGCCACCCCGGGTCTACCCGTCTCACGGGTGACAAGGTCGACCACGACCACGAGCTCGCCGCTGACTTTCCCGACCCCGTCAATGCCTCTCAGCACATTGACCTCCGCGACCGACAACCAACCGGTAATCTCGTCCATCGTGCCGCTACGCATCACGAGCACCCGGTTCGGGTGGCTCGTCTCCTGCAAGGCGGTCTTGATCCCTTCGGACATCGAAAGCAATGCGACGACCACGGCGACGACGCCGGCGATGCCGACGACGACGATGGAGGACGCGCCCTTGCGCGACGGGACATTGCGCAGGTTCATTGCCGTGATCTTGATTGTCTGCCGGAACATCGATCTAGCCCTGCCTCAACGCATCGACGATCGTGAGGCGCTTCGCAGCCACCGCCGGGTACGCCCCAACCGTCAAGCCCAGCAATGAAGCCAGGGCCAGGGCATCGGCAACGTTCCGGCCGCTCATGTCGAAGCTGCCGATCATCCCGCTTAGATTCACGTTTAGGCCGGGTTCCAAAAGCAAGGCGATCGCTACGCCGGCAACGCCGCCGCCCACGCAGAGCGCCACCGCCTCGGCCAGCACCAGTGTCGCGACCGAACTGTCGGAAAAGCCCAGCGTCTTCATGACGGCCAATTCCGGCACTCGTTCGACGAACGCCTGGGCCGCCGTGTTGCCCGTCAACAGGATGATCGTGAAGAAGACGGCTAGCAGAATCATGCTGCTGATCATTCCGACATCGCCGACCTGGCTGGCGAACCGACGGCGGTACTCGTCCTCCGTGGTACTCCTCGTGGGATCCGAGGAGTTCTCGAACATGCCGTCGATCATGCGTAGGGTCGCGTCGACTTCCGTCGGATCGGCCACCCGGCCAACAAGCCACCCGATCTGGTCTTTGGCCCAGCCGACAACCGCTTCGTTGAAATAGTCGTAGTTGATCAGCAGGAGCTGCCCGGGCGAATAATCGAAGGTCCCCGCGAGCTCGAACTGCCATGTCCACGATCCGTCTTCCAAGGGGAAGATGTCCTGCACGATGTGGATCGCGTCCCCGGGCTTCCAGCCGTACTGGGCCGCGAGCGCCTCGGATGCCACCGCGGAAACGCGGGTGTTGGCGAATCGACTGAGCGTTTCGGCGGAGATCGTCTGCTCGCTGAAGACGTCGAAGTAGCTCTCTGGATCGACCGGGTAGGTCGCGAAGGAATTCTTGGGCTCCTGGTGGTAGCCGCCAAACCAGCTCATGTTCGTTACCTGCTCCACTTCGTCCAGCGAGCGGATCTGTTGGACGTAGGAAACCGGCAGGTTGTCCGTCATCGAGTACTTCGAATCGATGACGATCCTGTCCATGCCCTCCAGCGACACCCCACCGGAAAAGGCGTCCGAGATGGCTTTGAGAAGCATGAACAACAGGAACGCGATGGCGAGCGATACGAACGTGAGGCACGTTCGCATCGGCTTCCGGAGCAGGTTCCCGCCCAACAACGTTAGCAGTTTCACGCCACCGTCCTCGCCTGTTCGGAATCCGCGACCGCTCGGTCCACAGGCGACACCAGCTTCCCCTTGTCCATGTGCAGCGTGACCACCGCATGGTCGGCCGCCTTGGGGTCGTGGGTCACCATGATGATCGTCTTCCCCAAGTCCCGATGCAGCGTCTGGAGCAGCGCCAGGACCTCGTCGGCCGTCTCCCGGTCCAGGTCGCCGGTCGGCTCGTCGCAGACCAGCAAACCCGGATCAGAAACGAGCGCCCGTGCGATGGCGACCCGCTGTTGCTGACCACCGGAGAGTTCGCCCGGCTTGTGCCCTCCCCGATCGCCCAATCCGACGATGTTCAACGCCAAGGCGGCGTTCCTGCGCCGCTCCGAGGGGGACAGGCCGGTGAGCAGCAACGGCAGTTCCACGTTGCGCTCTGCGCTCAGCACCGGCAGCAGGTTGTAGAACTGGAACACGAAGCCGACGGATCGGGCCCGCCAACGGGCAAGGCACCGGGCATCGACGGCATCCAGCCGCAGACCGTCGACCTCGATCTCGCCGGAGGTCGGCCAGTCGAGACCCCCGATCAGATTGAGCAAGGTCGTCTTTCCCGAACCGGAGGGCCCCATCACCGCAACGAACGCGCCGTCCTCCACGGACAGGTCCACGTCGCGCAACACCTGGACACTCGCCGCCCCACGAACGTAGTCCTTGCAGACGTTCGTACATCTGATCAGCTCACTCATCGCTCGATCCTCGTATTTCGCTGGTTGCCTGCGCCGATGCTTCCTCGCTGGCGCGGCTGACGAATTCCACCTGAACCCCCATGTTTGGCAGGATGCGCTCGTCCTTTTCCAGGACGATGGCCTCGTGTCCGTACTGTGGTGTTCATGCCTTTGCGTCCGCCGTGGTTGAAGCAGCTTTGCGGGGCGGAGCGTCAAGCAAGTGCGGGTCCGAATCTTCCCAATAACTGGTGAAAGATGTTCAATTTCAGAAAATTGGGCGGTTTTGCAGAAGGTGGGAAGCTCCTGCGTCTCTGCGCGTTGTCGAGGACCCCCGTTACATTGGGCGTTGAGGTGAACCTCGGTAAGCGCCTGCGTCGTCGCGTGACAGGGTTTCATTCAACCGGCCGGCTCCGCGAGCCGTCCCGATACGCGACCAGATGGTCGGTGGCGTCAACCGTCGGGACCGCCAAGGGATCGCGCGCGAAACGTCGACGGAGTCTCGCCCACGATCTCCCGGAACGCCCGATTGAACGTGTTGATCGACTGGTACCCCACCGTCAGCGCTATGGTCAGAATCGGTGTCCGAGCCTGGCCCGGGTCGGACAGCATCCCGCAGGCCTCGCCGAGGCGATAGTGATGCAGAAAGGCATTGAAGTTGCGGAAACCCAGCTCCTCGTGAATGAGCTTCCTTAAGCGGTACTCAGGAAGCGCCAATTCATCCGCCAGCGATCGCAACGACAGCTTGGGGCGCCGGTAGACGTGGTCGACCTCTAGAAGCCGGACAAGCGTGTCGAGGGGCCCCTTCGACTCGGCCCGGCCCTCGCTGGTTGCCATTGCCCACGGGCGTTTCCGCGAGCCCACGTCGTTCGCCGTCGCCTCGGCGTCGTCCACACGTAGCTGCAAGAGGTGCGCACCGTCCCTGGACAGCGTGCGGACGAGCACCACGAAAACGACCAGCGTGTGGGTGCCAATCAGGGTCATGTGCACGAAGTAGTTCTCGATCTCGCTCGCGGGTATGACGATCCGCTGCAGGAGACCTGCCAACAACATGACGACGCCAACGACCACCAGGAACAGGAACCGAACGCCACGCCGGGCTTCGATCAAGTCGGATTTCCACTCGGCGACGATCCAGAATATCGCCCAGCCGGCGAAGACGGATTGCAGCAACGTCGGCACGGTCTCCGTCAGCAGCCGCTCGGCCGGGAAGCCCTGGCCGACGACGAAGTGGATCGGCTCTTCCAAGAGCAACTGCACGACGAACAGGGCAAGCAGCGTTTTCGGCAGCCGCTTGCCGTCACGCAGCATCGAATGGCTCAGGAACAGGAACACGCCGGGGGCGACATTGCGCCCCAGATTCAGAATCGACTCGGCAACGGGTGACAGGGTGATCCGAAAGGGCTCCGCGATCCAGTATCCGTATTGGTATCGACCCAGCACGACATGGCAGACCGCCGCCAGGCAGAGCACCCCCAGGAGCTGCGCATTGGCGTTCCTCGGCAAGAGCCACAAGTACTGAACGCCGATGAGCGCCATGGCGAACACCGCGAACGCGTCCATGGCCAGGAACACGAAGTCGACTGACACCGTTGCATTAGGCTCCAACCCAGTTGGCCGCGAGCCAAACACATCCGAGCCATCGAGTTCAATCCGAGCGCCCCAGAGCCGAACCGGCCGCGTCCGAAAGACGCGCCTTCGCCATTCGCCGAGCGCCGCCCCCGACCCAGTCTCGTCGGCGTTTCCACCGAGCAGCGAATCCCCTATGCTTTGCGCAAAGGAACGCAACCATTCGGGATGGAGCGCGAAAGATGATCGCGAGAAGATTGTGGCTGGCAGGCTCGATGCTCGCCGTGGCGGGTGCCGCGTGGGCCGCGAGCTTTGTGGATTCCTGGGGGCCGGCGGTAGGCACCAACGCGCCGGTCATCGAGGCCGAGGACCAGGACGGCACAGTCCGTGACCTGGCATCGCTTTGCGGCGAGCGCGGCGTCCTGCTGGTGCTGAGCCGTTCCGCCGACTGGTGACCCTTCTGCAAGGCCCAGTTGGTTCAACTGGAAAAGCACCGTAGCGAGTTCGAAGCCCTCGGCGTGAAGCTCGCCGCCATGACCTACGACAGCCTCGACGTACTCAAGGAGTTCCATGAGGAGAGGAATCTCGGCTTTCCGCTCCTGCGCGACGTCGACGGCAAGCATGTGAACGCGTTGGGCGTGCCGGACGAGGATCTCGGCCGCGGCATTCCATTGCCGGGGATTCTCTGGCTGGCGCCGGACGGACGCATCAACGCGAAGTTCGCCGTGCGCGGGTACCGCACGCGCCCGCCGATCTCGGACCTCTTGGGCGCCGTCGGCGCGATGCCGGAGTCCTGACCGCGACGCGCCGTGTCCGCATTGCCCGTCATCATCCTTGTTTCGGCAACGCTCTACCTCCTGCTCCTGGTCGGGAGCGGGATTTACGGAGCAACCCGCAAGGAGGGTGGCAGCGACCTGTTCCGTTCCGATGCCGTGAAGGTCGTGACCGTCGCGCTCGTCGCGGCGTTCGGGGTTCTGCCGACCGAAGTCCTGGGCTTCCTCTGGATGACGCTGGTGCGGGACCACTTCGACGTCACGGCGTACCTGTTCTTCCTGGTCACGGGGCCCGCGGTCGCGGCGATGGCAGCGATCCAGGCGTTCGTGCTGTCACGGGTCTACCAGGCACGGCCCGTACTCCTGGCGGCGGTCTATCTCGGCGTCTACGCGGCCACCTACGCCTTCTGGCTGTCCCGAATCTTCAACCCGCCCGGCGACCTCGTCCGCTACGCCGCAGTCGTTCTCATCGTCGGCGGGATCGTCATGGCGCTCTTCGCGCGGTTCGCCTGGCGCCGTCCCGCCTGAGCAGCGCGCCCCACGTTTCCGTTCATTGTCCTCTAATCAATACACGGGACTTCCGCACGAGATGATCGCGGCCGCGGTCAGCACGTTCAGCGCGATTCGCGGCCTTTGAGCCTCGTTACGGCTCGCCGATCGGCGGCAAGGGGAAGCGGGCGCGCATCTCGCCCCGGAACTCGGCGATCTGCTCGGATAGCCTCTGATGGTCCGTGGCCAGCCCGTCGACCCTCGCCTCCTGCGAACCGAACCGGCCCTCGAGACCGGAAAACAAATGCGGAATCTGACCGTGGAGTTTGTGCGAGGTCTCCTAGACGACGTGAGAGCGAGGTCGCGTGTGTCCGAAACTCGATCCACGTGAGACTATCCGATGGCGCTGGTTACACAATCCCTTCGTGGCCACCCCGACAGCCCGGAATGGACGACCGGGGACTGCGGGCGTAAACGCTCTCGTGGAGACGAAGACTGACTGAGACCGACCAGTACCAGAGCGCGGTTCGGGATGCCGATCTCGATGCGCGGGAGCTCGTCCCGCCGCCGCCGCTGTCGGTCAAGGAAATCGCCTGGCTGTTCCTGCGCACCTGGCCCCACCTGAAGCCCGTCGCCTGGCACGTCGTCGGCTGGTTTACGCTCGCGATGGTGATCGGCCTGATCGCCGGCTACGTGACGATCACCGGCGTGGACCTCTTCACCAACGCCGTGCTGAACGGCCAGCCCATCGCGCCGCTGCAACGCCTCGTCCTGCTCCTCGATCCGAGCTACGTGGACGCCACCGCGCTGACTGCCGATCAGCGCACCACCATCCTCGTCCGCCTCATCCTCTACGCCGTCGCGTTCACGCTCCTCATCCGGATGCTGGCGGACAGCCTGGGCGTCGTCTATTGGGAGACGTGGATCGCCCAGGCCATCAACCAGCACCTGCGGGTGAAGATGATCGAAAACGCGGAGCACCTGTCGCTCCGCTACCAAAGCCATGCCCGCACCGGGGACGCGATCTACCGGGTGTTCCAGGACAGCCGCATGATCAGCAACATCATCGCGACGATCATCCTCGATCCGCTGGAGCAGGGCGCGGGGATGCTGGGGGCGTTCGTGATCATCTGGTTCTTCAGCCCGGTGCTCGGGACCATCTTCACGCTGGCGTTCATCCCGATCTTTCTCGCCGTGATGTGGTGGACGCCGCGCATCCAGCGGCTCTCGTGGCTGTCCCGGCAGTCGAACAGCGATGTGACCTCGCGCATCCAGGAGGTGGCGGCGAGCATCCGGGTGCTGAAGGCGAACCAGGCGGAGGATCTCGCCGTGGCCCGGTTCGACCGGGACTCCCGGGCGGCGCTCGACTACGCCTACTACCTGCGCCTCGAAATCATGCTGCTCCTGATCACGATGTCGACCATCGCCGGGGCAACGTTGATCGGGGCGGACTACCTGATGGCGAACTGGACCGTGCTGGAGGATCCGACGTTCCTCGGCGGCGTCTTCGCGTTCATCCTCACCTTCACGATCTGGAACTTCGGCGCATTCCAAGCCGCCCGCGAAAACAACGGCGAGCTGATCGGCAAGTACGGCTTCATGTTCACGACCTGGGTGCGAGCCATCGACATGGCGATGGGTCTCAACCGCGCCTACTACCTGCTCGATCTGAAACCCGACGTGGTGGAAGCCGAAGGCGCGGTTCCCATGCCGACGCCGGTCGCGGAGGTCCGCTACGAGGGCGTGTCGTTCGCCTACGACGCCGGGGTACCGGTGCTCGCCGATGTAAACCTCACCGCGCGGGCCGGCAGGACCACCGCCATCGTCGGCGCAACCGGCGCGGGCAAGTCCACGCTCATGTCGCTGCTCCTGCGGCTCTACGATCCCGATGCGGGGAGCATCCGCGTCAACGGCGTCCCGCTCGACCGTTTCACGATTGACAGCATCCGCACGAACATCGCCATCGCGCTGCAGCAGAACGTCCTGTTCGCCGCCACCGTGGCCGACAACATCGGCTACGCCGCGACGGGCGTCACCCGGGAACAGGTACAACACGCCGCCGAGGTCGTCTGCGCCGACGGTTTCATCGCCGAGATGGCCAATGGCTACGACACCGAACTCGGCGAACGCGGCGGCAAGCTCTCGACGGGTCAGCGCCAGCGACTGTCCATCGCCCGGGCGGTCGTCCGCGACACGCCCATCCTCATCCTCGACGAACCCACGGCGTCGCTGGATGCCGAGACCGAGCAGCAGGTTCTCGCCAACCTGGCGGACTGGGGCCGGGAACGGGTGTTGTTCGTGATCACGCACCGCTTGTCCACCATCCGCAATGCCGATCAGATCGCGTTCCTCAACGACGGCCGCATCACCGAGGTCGGCACCCACGACGAACTGATGGCGAGAGCGAACGGCGACTACCGTCGCTTCGTCGCGCAAGAGACTCAAGGCACTGCGGTATGAGCGACGCGGCCCTGGATACCCCGAGCGAATCCCGGTCGCGCGAACGCTTCGACGACCGGGTCGACATCAATCCGAAGATCACGAACCGCGAGGCGTTTCGCATCGTCGGCCGCTCGCTCGGCTACCTGGCGCGGGTCAAGGGGCTCTTCGCGGCGAAGGTCGCCTTCTCGCTGATCGCCCTGATCCCGGGGCTGATCGCGCCATGGACCGGCAAGATCCTGATCGACCAGGTGATTTTGAAGAAGCCCTTCAACGACGCCGAAGTACCGTTTCCACCGTACTTCCAGCCCGTGGTGGACTTCCTGCGCGGCATGGCGCCGATGGAGATCATGCTCTACCTGACGGCGCTGTTCGCCGGCCTGCTTGTCGTCTACGGCCGCGGCGGCCTCGGCATCTCGCTGGAACCGGGCCGGGACAGCGCCACCATCTCCGAAGGCAAGATCTCCGCCGGGGGCAGCGGCATGTCCGGGCTGCTCGGCGCCATCGAACTCCTGGTCGACATCCGGTTGAACCAGCGTCTTGCCAACGGCTTCCGGACGCTCTTGTTCCGCCGTTTGTCCCGGCTGCCGATGAAGACCATCGACGACCACCGCATCGGCGACTCCGTCTATCGCGTGATGTACGACGCGCCGGACCTGCCGAGCGTCTGCTTTTCCTTCACCCTGGCCCCGCTATTCACCGTCATCGGCACGCTCATTGCGCTCTACCAGATGGGTGCCACCTACAGCACGGTGGCACCCGAACTGATCTGGGTGTCGCTCGCCATGTTCCCGATCGCGCTCCTGGTCACCATCCCGTTGTCCGCCTTCGTGCGCCGCATCCAGCAGGCCAGCCGCGCCGCCGGCACGGCGACCACCAACGCCATCGAGGAGAGCATGAGCAATCTGCACGCCGTGCAGAGTCTCGGCGGCATGGATCGCGAGGCACAACGCGTCGAGTCCCGGAGCCGCGAGTCGTTCCGACGATTCCGACACGTCGTCCTCACCGGCATCGGCGTCGGCTTCATCGGCGGCGCCCTCGGCGGGGCGTTGTCGATCTTCGTCATGGTGACCGTCGCGACCAGCGTCATTGGCGGCATCATGACGCCGGGCGACTACTACGCGCTGATCGGCCTGGCCGGCACCATCGGGGGGGCGGGGGTCGGCCTCGGCATGGTCTGGATCGGCGTGCAGTCCGAGGTCGCCGCCGTGCGCCGGGTGTTTTTCTTCCTCGACATGGAGGTTGAGACGCCCGCCACCGCCCACGAGCGCTTGGCGGTGCGCGAAGGCGTGAGCTTCGAGAACGTCGGGCTCACCTATCCGAACGGCCACCGGGCGCTCGCGAACGTCAACCTGTCGTTGAATCTCGGCGAACTGGTCGCCTTCGTCGGTCCCACGGGTGCCGGCAAAACCAGCCTCGCGTACCTGATCCCCGGGTTCTACCGACCGACCGAGGGCCGAGTGCGCCTCGACGGCCGCGACATCGCCGAGATCGATCTCGACTCGCTACGTTCACAAGTGTCCTACGTGTTCCAGGAACACCTGCTCCTGAACGAATCGATCCGGGGCAACCTCAAGCTCGCCAATCCGGCCGCGACCGAGGCCGACATCCGCCGGGCGTGCGACGCCGCAAGCGCCACCGAGTTTATCGAGCGACTGCCCGACGGTCTCGACACCCGCCTCGGTCAATCCGGCGACACCTTGAGCGTGGGCCAGAAGCAGCGTCTTTGCATTGCCCGGGGCCTCGTGCGCGACACCCGCATCCTGATCCTCGACGAACCCACGGCGGCGCTCGACCCGCAGACCGAGAACGCGCTCGTCAACGCCCTGCGCCAGGCCGCCGAGGGGCAATTGGTGATCGTCATCGCGCATCGTCTGTCCACCATCCGCCAAGCGGACCGGATTGTGTTCCTGGAGGAAGGGGCCATTCGTGAAGTGGGCACCCACGACGGCATGATGGCCATTCCCGATAGTGCGTATCGTCGCTTCGTCGAACTCCAAGGGGGCGACGTCGGGACCGTGTAGCGACGCCCTCGGAGAACGACACCTATATCAGATCAACGCCGCGCAGGCGCCGAGAAACGGCGCGTTCGACGTGCCCAAAGTGCGGCACCTCTGATTAATGCTCGATTGCTCATTGGCCGACGACGGCCCGGAGTTCATGCTCGGTCAGTGGCCAGCGAACGCGCCATCGCTTGTCCCGCAAGGCCACGGATTCGTTCGAACCCGGTTGGAGGTCCAGATCCGCAGTAATCCGTCTGATCGGCTCAAGTCCGCCGGCCAGCGGGTGCAGCGATATTCACGTTTTAGATGAATAACGGCCTTCAATACGCGAAAAACCCAGCACCTGATGGGGGTGACGCTGAGGTCGGGCCAACCAGCCCACAGATGGGTATTGTCACCACACCTATGGCGTAGGGGTAGTAACGATGCCATGAAGACCACAATCGACATCCACGATGAACTGTTAGCGCGTGCCAAGCGTCACGCCAAGGCGACGGGGCGATCCTTGCGCGCCTTGGTGGAAGAGGGGTTGCGGCTGGCTCTCGCGTCCGCTGGCGAGAGGCAACCCTACCGGCTCGCCGATTGCCGGGCTGGCGATGCCGCAGCGACCGATCCCCTCGCCAGCCTTTCTTGGCCTGAATTGCGTGACCTCATCTACGGTGATCCGCGCTCCTGGTCACCATCCCGTTGTCCGCCTTCGTGCGCCGCATCCAGCAGGCCAGCCCCGCCTCCGGCACGGCGACCACCAACGCCATCGAAGAGCCAACGGTTCGAGAATCGGACGCCCGAATCGATGCGCAGAAAGCCGGCTCGCAATGGCAAATCGACATCCTGATTCCCTGATTCGAGTTGCGCTGTTCCACAGCCCGCATTACTTTGTGGTCGGGAACAGTGGCCCTCGATCATGGTGCCCGACTACTACTCTTGGCGTCTACCTCGAAAGGTGTTGGCGCTCGCCAACTTCGACATCCCGGCGCTCCATCAGCGAGAGCCGCTGGTGCCTGCCAAAATACGCGGCCTCACCGCGCCCCGAATGGCTGGTCATCTCCACAAACCGGATCCCTTTCAAATCCGGGACACCATCCGCAAGGGGGATTTCGATGACGTCGAGCGGGGTTATTTCAGAGAGTTGCTCCAGTCGTTCGATCCCTTCGATGCCCGCATGTTCCAAGTCTATGGCGGCATTTCGAGGTACGAGTTGGCTCGTACCATGATCGCCGCTCGCATCACCCAACCTCTGCTCTGCGAGTGGATGAACTGCCACGCTCCGGGTTACGAAAGCACCCTCGACCACCATCGCACTTGGGATTCGGGTTGGATGGGTTGATGACGCCCTCAGAACCTGCTCCGAGAACCACCGCACTCGCCCTCCCGCTCAGTCTCTCGGACGTGCTGGGACGCACATTGCACCATCTTAGTCCACACATAGACCTTGGTGACATGTGGCTCGGCGGAGGGACCGGTCTCGCCGCCAAATGGCACCACAGGCATAGCACGGACATCGACTTGTTCTACGATGAGCGCCTATTGCTACGCCCCAAATCGCCGCTACCCGCGTTGCTCCACGCACTGAAAACAATCGCAGATCGTGGCGAAATATCCTTGACCGCCGTTCGCCCGCGTGGCGCTTCATGGGATACAGGAGATACTCCGGTATCCCTGTACCCGTCTGTTCCCTACAACATCACCGGACCACCCCACGAGTACGTCGTGGCCCAAGGTCATCGCGTCGCGGTCGAACCGTCCGCCGACGTCATCCTGAAGAAGCTCCGGTCTAGGATGCTCCACTCGCAGGACTACCTCTCCCGCGACATATACGACGTGGTGGTGTCCCATGTTGAAGACCCTGTTGCCACACGCGCCGCCTTCGCCCACCTGCTCGACGACGAACTAGCCATGCTTCGCTACGACGCCGAGCACCAGCATATCCACGAACGCGCAGGGCGCGACATCGCAGATGCGTCGTATCCCGCATTGGTGGCCCAACCCGCTGTGCTTATTCGGTACATGCGTTTGGCACTGAAAGGCCAACTCGTAGGAAAAGAACTCACCGGATTGCGCCAACTACGCCACGATCAGAACGAGGGGCACCATCCGACGCGATCCCAACCGCAGACCCAAGAGCGCGCCTCGACCGCCGAAAGAAAGGGCGACACCCAAGGGCATTGACGGACTCGCTTTCGCGACCCGACCGCTGCGATCATGGGCGGCGTTGGGTGCGCCTCGACGGTGCGCCTATAGTCCCACGATGGGCCCCGGATACCGGGTCACGACGGTGTCCGCCGTCACGAGGGTGATCCCCTCGACTTGTGCCTGGGCGACGAGGATGCGGTCGAACGGATCCTTGTGGATGGGGGGAAGGCGGGCTAGCGCGGTCGCGTGGGCGCCGCTAATGGGCAACTCGGTGTAGCCGTGCTCGAGCAATCCCCGGCGCAGCAACGCCGCATCCACCTGGAAGTCCTCGCGCCCGAGGCCGGCTTTGATGGCCACTTCCCACAGGGATGCCGCACTCACCATAGGCTCCGCATCGGGACGCTCGATCATGGTGCGCGCCCGGTCAGGCAGCCGCTCCGGCATGCCGGCCGCCCACAGCAGCAGATGGGTGTCGAGAAGGAGCTTCACGGCTCGTCGGCGAATATGCCCTCAATCTCGGACTCGCCCATGCGGTCGAAGTCATCGGGCACGGCGATCTGGCCCGCGAGGAAACCCACCCGGCTTGAACGGCCCGCGCCCGGTGCGTCCACCGCAATCACCTTGACGAGGGGCTTGCCCGCGCGCGCGATGACGAACGGCTCCCCCGCCGCGGCATCCCTGACCAAGCGCGAAAGGTGCGTCTTGGCCTCGTGCATGTTGACGGTACGCAATTCTCTATCTCAGTCGAACCTAGTTCACTTAGTCTAGTCTTCTACGGTCTCCGCTGGCAAGGCTACTAACTCTCTCGTGCCTGTCGGGGTGACACCGAGCCGCGCGAACCCAGTTCACAAGTGGGTATTGCTTTACCATACGTATAAGTATGGGTAGTATGGGTCTCATGAAAACCACTGTCGACATCCATGACGAATTGCTAGTGCGTGCCAAGCGCCATGCCAAGGAAACGGGGCGACCCTTGAGGGCCTTGATGGAAGACGGGTTGCGGCACGCTCTCGCAGCCGCTGCCGAGAGGCGACCGTATCGGCTGCCCGATTGCCGGGTTGGCGACGTTGCGGCCACCGACCCCCTCGCCAGCCTTTCCTGGCCTGAACTGCGGGATCTCATATACGGTGATCCGGGCACGCGGTGATTGCCGTCGACACCAACGCGCTTGTCTACGCCCATCGCCGCGAATCGGGCCTCGGCAATGCCGCACACGGCTACATGAAGGAACTTGCCGAAGGCGAGGCGTCGTGGGCGATTCCCTGGCCATGCTGCTACGAGTTCCTCAGTGTGGTCACGAACCGGCGCATCTGGAAGGACAACGCATCCACCCAAGACCAGGCTTGGCGGCAACTCGAAGCCTGGACCGCATCGCCGTCCATGGCATTCATTGGCGAGACCGACGACTTTGCCGCGATATTGGAACGGTTTGTGCGACGCCCACACGTGGTCGGGGGTGTCGTACACGATGCGCGCATCGCAGCGATCTGCGTCGCGCACGGCGTCGATGAGCTCGTAACCCGGGACAGGGATTTCTCCCTGTTTCCCGAGTTGCCCCTTAGGGATCCATTCTGATCCACGTCTTCTGTTCTCTGCGAGTCCGGGACTGCTACGGAAATGCGATCATGGGATGGAACAACGGCTACGGCTCATACCATCTTCGCCGACCCCTCCGCTGGGCAGCCGGTCGTACTACCTGGCGTCCGACATCGAACCCCTGGGCGGCGGCATCGACAGGTCGAAGCCGTCCATGAACTCGGTCCTTCGGTCTGACTCCCGCGATGAGGGTGAGAAATCGAAGGAGTACGTGAAGGTTACGTCGTCGGTCCTGACCGACGCGCCGTCCACGAACTGGGGCGCGTAGCGGAAACCGCCGACCGCCGCCAGAGCCCCCGCGTCGAGCGAGGGCCGGGTGGACTCCAAGACCCGAGGATCGCGGACGAACCCCTCTTCGTCGATGGTGAAGCCCAGCGTCACCAGCCCTTCCGACAGTCCCTCCAACGCCTCGGCGGCGTAGCGGGGATACGTCATGTAGAGGGGCCTAGGCGGCATCTGCCAGATCTCGGCCGCGCCGAGGGCGAGACAATGCGGCGTTGCCTCGTCGCTTCGCCCGGACCTCTCCAGGATATCCACCAGCCGCATCCGAACCGTACGTTCGAGGTCTCCCATTTCGCCCTCGGTCTCGAAGGCCGCGAGCGCTTCCTCGAAATGGCCCAGGGCCAGGTCGGGACGTTCGTCCCCCACGGTCCACAAGCCGAGGTGATAGGCCATGAGTCCGCGCCGAACGTCGTTGGGCTGCAGGTGTTCGGAGAACACCGCATGCGCCGCCTCGACGAAGGGCCGGCTCAACGGCGTGCCGCCGCGCCGAAACAACTCGGTGGCGATGTCGTAGTTCTTGAGGCCGCGGTAACGGACATCGGCGTCGGCCGCGAGCAAGGCCGACGCGCGCCGGAAATGGGCGAGCGCGGCATCCGGACTCTTCGGATCGAACCGGGCACGGGCCGTCTCGACAAGCACGGGGATGAGTTCCGGGCTGTCGGCCCCGTAGGCCTCCTCCATCGCGTCGATCTTGTTGCGGAGGATCCTGGCCGCCTTCCGGTACTCGGCATCGTCGTTGAGCAGCCGCGCATAGTTGATCGCGAGTTTCGCCGCGTTGGCGCTATTGCGGCCGTAGAGCCTCGATCCAAGCCGGTAGGCTTCCTCGGCGGACGCCTTGGCCTCGGCTGTCCTGCCAGCCGCGACATGCTGCCGGTAGGCCTCGTATGCCGTACGGAAGTCTTTCCCTTGGTCGGCAGCAGCCGCTTGGCAAAGACCGGCGAGCAGCAGCACACCCAAGATTCGCCGCGCCATGGCTCTCCCCCTCGCCTCGACAGCTAGGCTGAACCGAACGAACCGGCAAATCAAGCGCCGGCAAGCATGTGCCATGCCGCCGAGGCCCTAGACCGCCACGACCCCCGTGGGTCGCCGCTTCGGACTCGACCGTGTCGTACACACCAACGCCTCCCGACTGGACATGGCGTTTACACAGGAGCAGACTGTCTTACCCAGTAGCGGCTCGATTCAGCTGTTGCGATTCGGGCCCACCGCGACGGCCTAGGTTCAGACGAAGGAGAGCGTATGAACACCGAATCGCACGTGCGCCTGCTGCCAATCCATTCCCGAAACCCGATCGACGCGACCGACCAACCGCTCGTGGGAACGAATGCGGTCGCGTCGTGGGCACAACATCTTGCCGCGTCGGCCCTCGCCGCGCTTTTCGCGGCTTCGGGCACCGGCGCGATGGCGGCGTCGGCGACCGACGACGCTGCCGATGACGACATCGAAGTGATCATCGTCACGGCGGAGAAGCGTGAAGAGGACATTCTCGACGTGCCGCTGACGCTGTCGGCGTTCAACGACCAGGCGATCGAGGAGTTCGGCATGACGGCCGATGAAGACCTCGAGAACCTGGTTCCCGGTCTGCAGTTCGGCTACGACTACGAGGGACAAGGCGTATCGATGCGCGGCATCGGCACCCACTCCGCGGTCATCAACCAGGCCGACACGTCGGTGGCGTTCTACGTGGACGGGGTCTACAGCTACAAGCACTACGGCATCGCGCCGAACATGTTCGACCTGGCGCGCATCGAAGTCGCCCGGGGTCCCCAAGGCACCCTGAACGGTCGCAACTCCATCGCGGGCGCCGTGAGCTACGTGACCCAGAGGCCGACGGACACCTGGGATGTGAACGTGCTGGCGGAGTTCACCGACCAGGTGACGCAGCGCTACGGGGTGGCCTTCGGCGGGCCCATCAACGACAACTGGAGCTTCCGGCTCACCGGCAGCTACTACGGCGGCGACGGCGCCCAGGAGAACGTCGGTACGGGCGGCGACTACGACCAGCCGGACCAGCGGATGTGGTCACCCCAGATCCGGTTCGCCACCGACCGGCTGGCTGCGAACCTGCGCTACTCGGATCTCACCGACGAAGGCACCAGCCGCGCGTGGGTACGCATGTCCGACCGGCCTCGGGACGTCCCCAGTTTCGTCTTCTTCGGCTTCTGGGAGGTGCCGAACCCGTTCTACCTCTACGATAAGGCCATCCCGTCCATCGCCAACTGCGACACGGGCTACTTTCCGAGTTCCGGGGAGGGCGGGACGTTCAACGGCTTGTGCCAGGACCTCGAGAACAAGGTCTTGAGCAATCGGGAGAGCCAGCAGGAGAGCGGTGCCGACCGCTGGTCCTTCCACGCGGACTTCGAGCTCACGGACAATCTGACGCTGCGCTACACCTTCGGCGATCACGTCGCCTACCGGTTCAAGTCCAACGACTCGGACAAGACCGACCGCGAGCCGAGCGCCGCCAACCAGACGATTCCGAACGACCTCACCGACCCCGCCGACATCGCGTTGTGGGTCGAAGAGGAAGCGGAGTTCCGGGACACCGAGGATGCCTGGTTCGAGAACGACGAAGAGCGATCCCACGAGTTGCAGGTCTTCTCGGCCTTCGACGGGCCGTTCAACTTCGTGGCCGGCGTCTATACCTACGAGAACCACACCGGCTGGCAGGACCGGCAGCAGAACTGGGCCAGCCCAACGCTCTACATGAACGCCGAGGAAGCCGTGCAGTACCTCGACTGGGATCAGGACGGCGCGGCGGACTGGTCGTCCTGCGACGACTTCTACAACAACTTCGTGCTCGCCGAGGACGACGAGGAAACCGAGTTCGTCGAGGGGCTTGGCGAAGACTCCGCGGAGGTGTGGGGCTGCGCGGAAGGCAGCGATCACACCTGGAAGTCCGGCGGCGGCGCTGGGTCCGCGTCGGAGTCGAAAGCGGTGTTCGTGAGCGGGGAATACCAGATCAACGAGCAATGGCAGGTCTCCGGTGGCCTGCGCTGGCTCGAAGACGAGAAGCGCATCGTCGCCGAGATCGGCAACGGCGACCACGGCGTCTACGGCTACCTCGCGGAATTGGACGACGAGAACCTGCTTCCCGGTCACCCGGTGCCCTGGGGCGGCGTCCCGCTCCGCGCCGGCCAGGTGGTGACCCCCGCGACCTCGTCGTGGAGCGCGACCATCGGACACGTCAGCGTCGAGTACACGCCAACCGACGACCTGCTCTACTACGCGCGGCTGTCCACGGGCTTCCGCGCCGGCGGGTTCAACGAGTCCGGCATTCTCGATCTCGACGAGGATCCCGAGGATCGCCTGGTCGACCCGACGTTCCCGTCCGAGGAACTCACGAACTACGAGGTCGGCATCAAGGGCCGATTCCTGGACCGGCGTCTGACGTTGATGGCCGGCGCCTACCTCGAGGACTTCGAACGCTACCACCTGAATACGGTGCAACTCATCCCCGATGACAAGCGCGCCACCGCAGAGGAGCCCTTCGAGGAATACACCGCGGCGGCCCCAGGTACCGATATCTGGGGGATCGAGGTCGAGGGCAGTCTCTTCATCGACGAGAACTGGCGGCTAGCGGGTTTCTACAATCTGCTCGAATCGTCCTTCGGTCCGCACCGGGCATTCTTCGATTTCGAGTCCATCATCGGCATCGAACCGGAAGAGCCGCCCGAGACCTTCGAGCACACGTTCCTGAACCGCGAGACCGGGGAGCGGGAGACGGTGACGCTGGAATTGCCCCGGGACGTCACGGGCAACCGCCTGCCGCAGCAACCCAAGCACAAGGGTGCGGTGAGCCTGCACTACACCACCTCGCTCGACCAGGCCGGCGTCCTGTCGGCGATCACCACCTGGAGCTACACCGGCGCGAAGTACCCGGACGAGTCCAACCTCTACTACACCGAGATTCCGGCCTACGACCGTTGGGACTTCCGCACGACCTGGGAGTCGGCCGACGCCGCTTGGACAGTGACGGGCTTCGTGCAGAACATTCTCGACGAGATCGCCGTGCAGGACATGGGACCCGGCGGGGATCTCCAGGCATGGCTCACGGAACATCGCCGGATCGGGTTGCAGGTGCGTTGGCGGCCTGAGTTCTAACCACCGAGAGGCGCGGGTTGCCTCGGGCCCGCGCTCTCTACCCCGGGTCCAGAGCGTGTTCGTATTACGTAGCGCATGGCCAAATGCCTGCGTCGCGGTTGCCTCGCTGGCCGTGCTGTGTGCCTGCGGTGGCGGCGGCGGTGGTGGCGTCAGCCCGGCGCCGCCTTCCAACCCAGGCGGCAACGGCCCGGTTTCACCAGACCCGGCGCCGGCCGACATCTCCTTTGTTCGCGACAACGATGCCGGACTGAACGAGCGCGCCTTCGGCGGCGGAGCGCTGACCTTGATGTCCGATCCCGAACTGTTCAGCGGCGGCATTGCCGCAGCGGACTACGACGGCGACGGCGACGTCGACCTCTATGTCGTCGGCGGCAACACGACCCCGAACCATCTCTACCAGGACCAGGGCGACGGAACCTACGTGGAGGTCGCTGCCTCGGTGGGTCTCGACCTTACGCACTGGGGAAGCGGCCCCGCATTTGGAGACGTCGACGGCGACGGCGACCTCGACCTGTTCATCGGCGCCGTGGAGGGCGCCCCGATTCACCTCTTCGAGAACCGGCTGCGCGAGGAGGGCCGGTTCGTCGACGTGACGCCGTTGACGGGGGTGGTGGACACCGCGCTCAATACGATGGGCGGCACCTTCTACGACTACGACCGCGACGGCCACCTCGACCTCTTTCTGACCCATTGGGACAACCCCTACGTGCCCGGGGTCGATACCCAGACCGTCTGGCGGAACAACGGCGACTGGACCTTCACCAGCCAGGGTCTCGAATCCGGCATCTCGGAGACGCTGGTCGAGGACGAAGAGGACTTCAGCTTCGCGGCGAACTTCGCCGACATCGACAACGACGGCGACGGCGATCTGCTCATGTCGGCGGACTTCAACGACAGCCAGGTCTACCTCAACAACGACGACGGCACCTTCACCAACATCACCGACACCGACGTGATCGTGGACCAGTCCGGGATGGGTGGCGCGGTCGGCGACTTCGACAACGACGGCGACATGGACTGGTTCGTCACATCGATCTACAACCTGGACGAAACGGGCGGCAACAAGTTCGGCAACCGGCTCTACCGGAACGACGGCACCGGCGTCTTCGAGGACGTGACCACGGTCTCGCGAACCGACGACGGCGGCTGGGGCTGGGGCGCCTGCGCCGAGGACTTCGACAACGATACCCGGGTCGACATCGTGCACGTGAACGGCTGGCTGAATCTCGTGGAGAAGGACTACCGCAACATCCCCGTCCGCTTCTTCCACAACCGGGGGGACCACACGATGGTGTTTCGGGACCGTGCCGAAGAGGTCGGGCTGAAGAACGACGGCCAGGGTCGCGGCATCGCCTGCTTCGATGCGGAGGGCGATGGCGACGTGGACATCGTGCTGAGCAACAATGGGCCGGACAACGTCGTGCTCTACCGGAACACCACGGACAACGGCAACCACTGGCTAGGCGTTCGCCTGCAGGGCGCCGGCAGGAACACCAAGGGCGTCGGTGCGCGGATCACCGTCACCACCACCGAAGGGACGCAGATCCGCGACCTAGGCGGCAAGAACCACTACGTCTCGCACAGCCCCTTGGAGGAGCACTTCGGCCTGCGCTCGGCGACGACCGCGGACATTACCGTGCGTTGGCCCGACGGCAGCACGACCGAAATGCGCGATGTCGCTGCCGACCAGCGAATCACGATTGCCCATCGTGAGCGCTCTTGAGCGGCACCCATCTGGACACTTGAGCGCATGGCCGCACCCCGCCTTCACGGTGCGGCCCCAAAACAGAGGAGGGCCACGCCGTGGTCGTGGCCCTGGATGCTGGCTACTGAAGCTGCGGGCGCCAGCGAAGCTGCAGCCCGATCTGACGCGGCTCCGTCAGTGCGCCGATGAGGTCGATCGCGATGGATTCGGCGATGCCGATCTTGTCGAGAATGTTTTGGACGTACACCGCTGCCGTCCATTGCCCGTCATTGGACTCCCAGATCGCGCGCGCATCCCAGCGCGTGTAGGCCGGGACCTTGGCGCGCTCGATGTTGCCCGAGCGCTGCGGCCAGCGCTCGCCCGTGTAGCTGACGGTAGACAGCACGTGCATCGAGCCGCCGAGGATCTCGGATGGCGCTCGGTACGACAGCGTACCGGCCAGCTTGTGGTTCGGCATCTGGGGCAGTTCCTCGCCGCCGTGGTTGCGCGGAATCGGGACTTCGTTGAAGGCGATGAAGTCGTCCGCCGTGCCGAATACGCCGTCGGGCCCCGGCGACCGGGGGTTCGTGTATTGGTAGAGCTCGGTTTGCTGGTTCGGGTCGGCGCGCACCACGGTCGAGTGGTCGCCCAGCTCGGAGGCAAGCCAGTTGTAGTAGCCCGACACGCGCCAACTCTCGTTGATTTGATACACCCACTCCACCTCGATGCCGCGGATGCTGGTGTCGTCCTCCACGTTGATCGTCTGTTCGGCGAGCGGCGATCGACGCGTGGGCTCCAGCAACCGCGACGGGATGGGCTGGTTCGCGGTCAGCTGATAGTTGTCGAACACCTGCCAAAAGGCCCCGCTCGTGATCTGCAGGCGGTTGTCCATGAACAAACCCTTGATGCCGACCTCGTAGTTGACCAGGGTCTCCTCGTCGAAGCTCTCGCGAATGTCCGAGCCCGCGAAATTGAAGCCGCCCGCGCGATAGCCGGTGGAGATGCGCCCGTAATACATCCTGTTCTCGACGGGCGTGTATTCGACGCTGACGTGACCGATCGTCGCATCCCACGATACCGGCTGGAACGTGCCGTTCAGCAGCGTGAAGGCCACCGGCACGCCGGTGCCGAAGAAGTCGCCGACGAACAGTCCGCCTGCGACGTTGCCCTCGGGCACGTTGCCGGACTGGGCTTCGAGATCCGGCGGCACGACATTGATGCGCCTCTTCTCGTCCTCGGTGCTGCGCAGTCCACCGGCGACGCTCCACTGGTCGTTGAGTCGGTACTCCGCGTTGACGAAGTAGGCCGTGGTTTCCGACGTCGTGGCGCTGAACCACGCGGACTGCTTGGTGTGATCGTTGCCCACCGGGCATTCGACGCCGAGTCCGAACGCCGTCCGAGTCTCGGGGTCGCCGAACGTCGGCAGGAAGAAATCGTCCAGATAGGACGCGCAGCTCGTCACTTCGAAGATGCCGAAGATCGGCGAGGCCGCCACGGCGGCGTCGTCGGCCGAGACAAAGCGGATCGGACTCGCGAAATCCAAGCCGCCCTGTTCGAAGTATGTCTGGTTCTCATAGGTGTAGATGCCGGCAACGAAGTTGAACGGTCCGTCGAGGTTGGAGATGAGCTGCAGTTCGTGCGAGGACTCGTCGTTCGTGAAGATGTGATCCGTCCTTCGGTCACCGAAGGATGCGCCGGAAGCACGCCAGGTCTCGATGTCGGCGCCCGACAGGTCCGCAGGGACGGAGGGGTCGGCGGCGGACCCGACGCGGCTGGTGCCGTCGCCGTCCTGGCCGGCGGCGGTTCCGGTCTCGGATTGGCCGTAGGTGTAGCGCAGCGTCAATCCGCCGCTCACCTGCCAGTCTGCATTGAAGATGTAGCGGTGGGTGTCGCTGGTCTGGCCCGCGCCGCTGTTGGTGTCGATGGCGTTGCGTAGACCGTCGCAGTGGAAGGCGCCGTCGATCGGTACCGGTCTGAAGCCGATGATGCGGATCGGGTTGGCGCAGTCCGCGATGGACGGAATCTCGCGGTCGTAGAGATACCATTGCCCCGCGAGGTCCGGGTTGTTGCGGTCGCGTTCGCCGAACAACACCAGCTGTTCCTCCGTGCCCTCGTCCTGCACGTTCAGATACTTGAGATTCAGGTCGACGATGTCGTTGCGGAATCGGATCTGCGGCGAGAGCGTCCTCAGATCCGGCGCACCGAGGTCGTCGCCGGGACCGACGTTCTCCTGGGTGCCGTCGCCGGTGTGCAGGCCGGCGTTGATGCGGAAGGCGACGTTTTCGTTCATCGGGCCGCCGAAGGCGACGTTCAGGCGCTGGGACGTCTGATCGGTCAGTTCCGCGAGCACGTCCGTGTCCCAGTCGAAGGTCGGGCGCTTGCTGTGGAAGTGAATGGCGCCGGCAATGGAGTTGCGGCCATTCAACGTGCCCTGCGGACCGCGTGCCACCTCAACGCGCTCGACGTCGAACAGGTTCGGCGCCAGCCCGAAGGTGTCGACGGTGTAGACGCCGTCGACGTAGACGGCCACGGCCAGGTCCGAGTGCAGTTCGCGCGCGCTCTGCGTGCCGATGCCGCGAATCGTGATGCCCTGGCCGTCGCTGCGCTGCTGCAGAGGCGCGGACCCAAGCTGCAACCCCGGCACCATCTGCTCGAGATCGAGGGCATTGGTCATGCCGAGCTCCTCGATCATCTGCTCGCTGAACGCCGTAAGCGTCAACGGCACCTTGAGCGCACTCTCCTCGCGCTTTTCGGCCGTGACGATGATCTCCTCGATATAGGCCTCGCCGCGGGCGTCTTCTTCCGCTGCGGCGACCGCCGAATAGACGCCCGCGACCGTGCCCAGTAGCACGGTTGCAAGGCAGCCCCCGGGCCTCTGCCCCGTCTCGGTTGCTCGCGCGACGTCCCTCCCCAGTTCGTTTCTAGTTGCGTACCACATGTGGTGTCCCCCCTCAGTACGGCTGCATTGGCGTTGCTCTACGTCGGTCCAACTCCAGGTTCCGAATCGCAGCGCGGAGCATACCACTTGAGGCCCGGTCTGTTGTGTCAGGGCGTCCCTTGCGCGTTGGTTGCATGGGCAGTGGGCGCCCGTGATCACCCTCGGTACGGCAAAATAGGGGTCTCGGGTTGCCCGGCGCCGAGTTAGCGCTTCGCGGGAAAGGCGGGAAGCATGGGTCGGTCGTATGGCACCTGTTTGCACCATCAGGAGCATGAGATGAGAGCAACGGTCCGCCGTTTCGTGGTGTCCACGATGGCCGGCATCCTCGGCCTCGCCGCGGCCTGGGCGGCCGTCGGCGAGGAATCCTACTCGCCACCCGTCGCGCGGGATTTCCCGGACAACGTGTACTGGGGCGACACCCATCTGCACACCAACATGTCCGTCGACGCGAACGGCATGGGCAACCGGCAACTGTCGCCGGACGACGCCTACCGGTTCGCCAAGGGCGAGTCCGTGCGCGCCCACAACGGCCAGCAGGTGCGGCTCGCCCGCCCGCTCGACTTTCTCGTGGTCTCCGACCACGCGGTGAATCTCGGCGTAATGCCCCGCATGCAGGCCCGCGATCCGATCCTGCTCGCCACCGAGGTCGGCCAAAGGTGGCGCGAGATCTGGGACGAGGCCGATTGGTCGCCGGGGGCGGCGCTCCACGCCGATTCGCGGGAGGAGTGGCGCACCGCGATGCGGCGATTCGGCGTCGGATCGGGTGCCCAGCAGGCGTTCTTCTGGCGGGCGTGGTCGACCGACTACGTCGCCGACGAGACATTCCGCCGCTCCGTGTGGGACGAGGTCTGCGCCAACGCGGAACGACACTACCAACCCGGCACCTTCACGTCCTTCATCGGCTACGAGTGGACGCCGGCGACGGGGGATCCGAAGTCGCCGAACTTCCATCGCAACGTCATCTTCGAAGGCGGACCGGAAGCCGCCTGCCAACTGCTGCCGTTCTCCATCCAGGACAGCAACAACGTCGAGGACCTCTGGGCGCATCTCGAACGCTACGAGCGGGAGACCGGCGGCAAGGTGCTCGCGATCCCCCACAACGGCAACCTGTCCAACGGTCGGATGTTCCGGCCGGAAGACTTCGACGGCAACCCCATCGACGCGGACTACGCGCGAGTGCGCAAGCGCTGGGAGCCGATCTACGAGATGACGCAGATCAAGGGCGATGGGGAGACGCACCCGGTGCTGTCGCCCAACGACGAGTTCGCGGACTTCGAGACCTGGCCGCTTCACGAACGCCCACACAGACTCCCGGTGGACGAGCGACCCGGTGACTTCGCCGACAAGAAGCGCCACGAGTACGCACGCTCGGCGCTCATGGTGGGACTGGATCTGAAGGCGAGGCTCGGCGTCAATCCGTTCAAGTTCGGGATGATCGGCGCGACCGACGCCCACACCGGCCTCGCGACGGCCGACGAGGACAACTGGTGGGGCAAGCACACCATGGTCGAGGTCAACCCGTATCGCGCCGTGGTGACGTGGCACTACGCGTCGGGCGGCTACGCGGCGGTGTGGGCGCACGAGAACACCCGCGCCGCCATTTTCGCCGCCATGCAGCGCCGGGAGGTCTATGCCACCACGGGGCCGCGGATGGGCGTGCGGTTCTTCGGCGGCTTCGACTTCGCCGAGGCCGACGCGGATCGTGCCGACCTGGCGGCCAGGGGCTATGCCAGCGGCGTCCCGATGGGCGGCGATCTGACGGCGGCGCCGGCGGGGCGGGCGCCCGGATTCCTGATCCGCGCGGTCAAGGATCCGGAGGGTGCAAACCTCGACCGCGTCCAGATCATCAAGGGCTGGCGCGACGCGGACGGCGACATCCACGAGCGCGTCTACGATGTGGCACTCTCCGACGGCCGCAACGCCGATCCGCAGGGCAAGGTCGCCCCCGTCGGCAATACCGTCGAGGGCACGAGCTACGACAACTCGATCGGCGATCCCGAACTGGTCGCCGTCTGGTACGACCCGGATTTCGATCATGAGGCGCTCGCGTTCTACTACGTGCGTGTACTCCAGATCCCCACGCCGCGCTGGACGGCCTACGACGCAGCCTTCTACGGGCTGGACGAACTGCCCGAACACGCGCCGCTGGCGATCCAGGAACGCGCCTACACGTCACCCATCTGGTATACCCCCTAGACCATGACCATCACATCCGAAGGCGCGACTGGCGGTCCGGCGCAAAGGGCCGGTACGAAGCCGGTCCTGTTGAGCGGCGTGCTCTTGAGGACATGTCCAAGGAAAGGGGCGGGCTGATGCTGTCGCTCGACAACCAGCTCGGCGTCAGTGAGATGTCGTCATTCAATACGGGTTCAATCCTTGAACATGAGGACGGTGCGGTACCGACCGGTGAATTCCCGATCACGATTCCCGATCGAATCGCGTCGCGCATGGCAGGGTCCATGGGGTTCATCCGCATGGCGAAAGGAGAAGCCATAGCGTTCGACAGTTTCGAACCCCATATGTCAGGCCCCAACCTCACGTCTACTCCGCGGCTGGCCATGAAGATCGCCTATGCTGAAGGAAGGGAGAAGACCCAATACCTAACCCGAACAGATGCGTTGGAGGGCTTGCTCTCCTCGCCAGGTCCAACCTAGCGCAGCGACGAGTAGGGTCCGGACGCCAGGCCAGACACAAGGGAGTGATCGATGAGCTACAAGCATCCATCGGGTGAGCCGTTCGAAGGCCGGATTGGCCGAACGGTCTACGAATCCGAGCCCTGGTGGCCGACGCGAACGACAGGACGCGGCAAGCCCAACGTCGTGCTCATCGTGCTGGACGACACGGGCTTTTCGCACTTCGGCTGCTACGGGTCGAGCATCGAAACGCCGAACATCGACCGGCTCGCCGGCAACGGTCTTCGCTACGTCAACTTCCACACGACGGCGCTCTGTTCACCAACCCGCGCGTGCCTTCTGACCGGTCGCAACCATCACGCGGTCGGGATGCGGGGCGTGTCCAACATGGATACCGGGTACCCGAACATGCGCGGTTTCCTGCCGCGATCCGCTGCAACCGTGGCGGACGTGTTGCGAGGGGCGGGCTACGGAACGTATGCCACCGGCAAGTGGCACCTGACGCCGATGTCCGAGTGCTCTGCCGCGGGGCCCTTCCACAACTGGCCGCTGCAACGGGGATTCGATCGCTTCTACGGTTTCATGCAGGGTGAGACGGACCAGTTCTACCCGGAACTCACGACGGATAACCACCACATCGAGGCGCCCGCCCTGCCGGAAGACGGCTATCACGTCTCCGAAGACGTGGTCGACCGATCCATCCGATTGTTGCGCGACCAGATCTCGCTGGTGCCGGAGCGCCCGTTCTTTCTGTATCTCGCATTCGGCGCCACGCACTCGCCCCATCAGGCGCCCGACGCCTACCGCCAAAAGTACCGAGGCAAGTTCGATGCGGGCTGGGATGTGGTGCGGGCCGACTGGTATGCGCGTCAGAAGGAACTCGGCGTCATCCCGGAGAACACCGATCTCGCACCGCTGAACCCGGGCGTCAGGCCGTGGGCCGAACTCACGGCGAACGAGCAGAAGTTCGCCGCACGTCTGCAGGAGGCGTTCGCGGCGCAACTCGATCACACCGATGCGCAGATCGGCCGGCTCGTGGCTTTCCTTGGCGAACTCGGGCAACTCGACGACACGCTGCTCATCGTGATGTCGGACAACGGTGCAAGCCAGGAAGGCGGGCCGACGGGTGTCTTCGACGAGATGAGGTGGTTCAACGGCATGCTGGAAGATGTCGACGAGGCCGCGAAACGGCTTGACGACATCGGCGGCCCGGAGAGTCATTCCAACATTCCCTGGGGCTGGTCGCAGGTCGGCAACACGCCGCTCAAGTTCTACAAGCAGAACACGCACGGCGGCGGCGTCCGCGACCCGCTGGTGATCCATTGGCCGAGGGGCATCGACGCCAACGGGGGCATCCGCCGTTCGTTCTGCCACGCGATCGACGTCATGCCGACGATTCTCGAACTCACCCGGACCGAGGCACCGAGGGAATTCAACGGCGTGGCACAGATGCCCCTGCATGGCGCTTCGCTCGCGCCGACGTTGTCTTCAGCCGATGGAACGCCGGCGCGATCGGTGCAGTATTTCGAGATGCTCGGGCATCGCGGCATCTGGCACAACGGTTGGAAGGCCGTCGTGCGGCATGTATCGGGCACGTCCTGGGACGACGACGACAAGTGGGAGCTCTACCATCTCGATCGAGATTTCTCGGAGACCCACGATCTTGCGGAGGATCAGCCGGAACGCCTTCAGGCGATGATCGACCTTTGGTGGCGGGAAGCGCGACAGCACGGCGTGTTGCCGCTGGATGACCGGCCGGCGGCGCAGACGTTCCGCGCGGCACGTCGACCCGGGCTGCCGACAGCACGCGACCGGTTCGTCTACTACCCGCCCGTGTCGCACATCGTGTCCGATGCCTGTCCGTCGGCAGCGCGCGGCTGGACGACACAGGCCGAGCTGGTGCACCCGGAGTCGGGCGGCGACGGCGCGCTGGTCAACCGGGGGACGATCAACTCGGGATTCGCCTTCTACATCCTCCGCGGCCGATTGCATTTCGACTACAACTGCTTCCACGCGCATACCTTGGTCGTTGCGCCGCAGGCGCTTGCCCCGGGCGATCATGTCGTTGCGTTTCAGGTCGAACGACTTCCCGATCGACGAGCCGCGGTGCGGTTGCTGATCGACGGCGAGATCGTGGCCGCAGGCGAGATTCCGCGCCTGCTCGGCATGCTGTCCAGTACCGGCATGGACTTCGGACGCGCCATCGCGCCGGTCAACCGCGACTACCAGCCGCCCTTCGCGTATCCCGGGGTAATCAGGAAGGTGACATTCGAACTCGCCAGACGGCCGACCGAGCAGGACAGGCGCGAGGAAGCACGACGCGAAGCGCGCGCGGCCATGACCCGGCAATAGGACGCTTCACCGGGCCCGTCAATCCACGCCTAGGCCGCCGGGGTCTGCCTGTTCAGCATTCGTTCAGCAAACGGGCGTTAGGTTCCGTCCCGCGTTGCGGCCTGGTCGTGACGCTTGCATCACACGGCCACTCGGGAGAAACGCCATGAACACGAAATCGCCGCGAGCCACAGTCACCCGATCAGCCCTTGCCGTCGCGCTTGGACTCGTCGTGGCGGGATGCGTTGCGGTTCAACCGGTGACGGACAGGAACTCCACGCTGACCCAAGGGAACGTGCAGATGAATCTCTTCGTCGGGCAGACCACGAAGGCGGATGTGCTGGAGACCTTCGGGGCACCCAACGTGACGACGCGGAAAGGCGACGAGACCGAGGTCTGGACGTACCAGAGATCGGCGCGGGTCGCCCAGTCCACGAGCCAATCCGGCCTCTGGACCATCATCCTGACCGGGTCGCGCGGCACCGGTGGCGGCGGCCTCGGCACTTCGTCGACCGGACTGGAGACCAGTTCACGGATGATCACGTTGATCATCGACTTCGACGCCGACGACGTGGTCTCGAACTTCCGCAGCAGAGAGTCGAACTTCTAGGAGAACCGGGCATGATCGCGACCACACGACTAACACCAGGCATTGCGTTCTGCGTACTCCTCGCCGGGTGCGTGGCATTGCCGCCGCCGACCACGCCGCTTGAGATCCAGAGCGTGCAGACCCGGGAATACGAAGAGAGCAGGCAGGTCGTGTTCGCCAGCGTGATGTCGGTGTTCCAGGATCTCGGCTACATCGTCAACAGTGCGGACCTCGCGACCGGGTTCATCACCACCGAAGGACTGGCGAGGGGCGAAACCGACATCCTCGATTGGCTGTTCAACGTCTCGCAGGTTAGCCAGACGCGGGCGACGGCGTTCATCGAAGAGGTGAACGACAAGACCCGCATACGGCTCAACTTCGTGGAGACCTGGCAGGAATCCAGGGACCAGGGCCAGAGCACCCGAAGGGACCGGCCGATCCTTGACGCCGAGGTCTACGAGAACGCCTTCGACCGGATCGAGAACGCGATCTTCGTCCGTTCCAGCTAGGCT
This sequence comes from Gammaproteobacteria bacterium, assembly GCA_028821405.1. Taxonomy (GTDB): domain Bacteria; phylum Pseudomonadota; class Gammaproteobacteria; order Pseudomonadales; family Azotimanducaceae; genus VXYL01. The sequence continues at coordinate 45,270 of JAPPGK010000038.1, forward strand.
CCCTTGAACAGAGCTGATGCCTCCTCCGCAAACCTGGCACCACAAGGCCCATACACCTCGGTCCAAGACGGCCGGCGTCTGGACGACTGCGATTGCAACATGCCAGCTCCAATAAAATCAATAAAAACAATTACTTCGTACACTTCTGCACGAGTCGATCATCCTGTCCCCGCCTCCACTCTGCCCTTGGGCTCGGATGCCCACCACGCGGCACATCGACCGGCGGCTAAGACGGGAGGTCGCGACACCATCGTCGGTGTGCAACCATCCGCCATTTGAGATCGAGGAGCCCCGCCTTGCCCCCGCTGCCCGAACATTGCACCGTTACCGCGCTCTATACGTACCCAGTAAAGAGCTGTCGCGGCACGGCCGTCGAGTCGGCCACGATCTCGCCTACGGGGATCGAAGGCGACCGTCAACTCATGGTTCTCGCCCAAGGCAGGTTCGTCAACCAGGTGCGTTTGCCGAAACTGGCGACGGTCGCCACCCGCCGGATCGACCCGACGACCATCGCGTTCTCCACCATGGGCGGCGCACCGTTCGTCCACTCGGTAACCGCGGATGGCACCGGGTCCACGGTACTCTTCTACGGCAACGCCGTGCCCGTGGTCGATCAGGGTGACGCGGTCGCGGCGTGGATCTCCGAGGCCGTGGGCACGGAACTCCGGATCGCGGCGCTTGAGGCGACCTTCCGGCGATCGGTCCCGCTCTACGAGTTCGCCGCCGTCGACGGCATCGACCAGTCGCGTTTCGTCGATGTGGCCCCCATTCTCATGACCAACGAGGCATCGCTGGCCGACCTGAATGCGCGCCTCGACACCCCGGTACCCATGAACCGGTTCCGACCCAACATCGTCATCGGCGGGCTGGACGCCTTCGCCGAAGACTCGGTCTCGCACATGAGCCACGGTAGGTTGCGGCTCGTCCGGGCGACGCACTGCGAACGCTGCGCCGTGACCTGCACCGACCAGGAAACCGGCCAACGCGCCGCCGAACCCCTGCGGACCCTCCGGTCCTACCGCCACCGCGAGAACGGCTACGCCGGGGGTGTGCTGTTCGGTGCCTACATGGGCGTTGAAGGCACCGCCACGATCCGTGTCGGCGACGCCTTGACCGTTCAGGTTCCCGGCGACCCGTAGCGGAGGGGCCGAACTCACGCCGGGGATCAGACGGCAAGGCACCAGGCGTTTTGGCGGCGTTGCCCCGTTCCCGCGATCTCTGAATCGAGCCGCCAACCACCGGTCACGCCGACACATCAATTGAACCAGTAGATGAACTCGTCGTCGGGCGCGACGGGATCGAGCAGCGTTTTGTCGATGTTGGTCGGCGTAATGAGGGCCGACGGCCAAAGGGGTGGCGCCTGCTCGGCGTTGTGCTCGGCAAGGAGTTGCTTGAGCGCCGCGACGCGTTCTGGCGCTGTGTCGGCGAGATTGCGCTGCTCGGTGGGATCGCTCGCGAGGTGGAACAGCCAGGTCTTGCCGGGCGGGTTGCTGACCTGGAGCTTGTAGCCGTCGGCGAGAACGACCTGGTAGCCGCCCGTGCGCCAGAACAGGCGGTCGTGGGGAACGCCCGCCGCTTCGCCCGCGACAAAGGGCACGAGATCGACGCCGTCGATTATCCGGTCACGGGGCAATTCGACACCTGCCGCCGCCGCGGCCGTGGAGAAAATGTCGAAACCGTGTACCGGGGCCTCGAAGGTCTGCCCGCCGGCCAGGCGCGCTGGCCACTTCAGGAAGAAGGGCACGTGGATGCCCCCCTCGAAGAAGCTGATCTTCCAACCCCGGAACGGCTCGTTGACCCGCGGCAGGCCGATGTAGGCCGGTGCGCCGTTGTCCGACGTGAAGAATACGAGCGTGTTGTCCTCTAGGCCGTTCTCGCGCAGGGCGTCAAGCACCCGGGCGACGCTGCGGTCGAGGGACCGGACCATCGCGGCGTAGACGCGCAGGCGGTGCTCTTCGATGTGCGACAGGGCATCGTAGTCGGCCTTCAGCGCCTGCAGCGGCGTGTGCACGGCCCAGTGCGCGAGGTAGAGGAAGAAGGGCCGGTCCCGGTTGGCCTCGATGACCCGCACGGCTTGGTCGGTGTAGTAGTCCGTCAGGTAGCCGCCCGGCTCGAACGCCGGGCCGCCGTTGAACGATGCGGAGAACTGCATGGCACGCCACAGGAAACGGTCGATGCCGTCGAAATCCTGCTTCGAGTTGACGACATCCGGGTGGTCTTCGGGTAGATAAAGGCCGCTCGCCATGAGCAGGCTCTCGTCGAACCCCTGGTGGTAGGGCGCCATGCCGCCGCTCAAGCCTAGGTGCCACTTGCCGATGTGCACGCTGTGGTAGCCCGCGGCGGTCAGCAACTCGGGAAGGGTGATTTCGGACGGGGGCACGCCCATGTCGTCGTAGGGGATCGATCGCCCCGCATCTTCGATGACCCTCGTGGGAGGGGCGCCCGGTCTCCTGCTCCCAAGCAGCGGCACCACGGTGCTGAAGCCGGCAGGCGTCGGGGTGAACTCGAAGCCGAAGCGGGTGCCGTAGCGGCCCGTCATGAGGGCGGCGCGGGAAGGCGCACAGGTGCCGTTGGCCGCATAGCCGTTGGCGAAGTGGACGCCCTCGCGGGCCAACGAATCGATGTTCGGCGTTGGGACCGTGCCGCCGGCGACGCCGCCGCCGAGCCAGGAAAGGTCGTTCCAGCCGAGATCGTCCGCGAGGATCACCACGATGTTGGGCGGCCTTTGTGTTTCGGATCGGCCTTGCGGGTCGGGGCCGGAATCCCACTCGATCGCCCGGGTCGGTGCGATGTCCTGGTGCAATCGAATCTCGACGACCTCGAGCAGGATCTCCAGGCGGTAGATCCAAGCGATCCCGGCAGCCACTACGATGGCCAACGCGAGACCGATAAGGACACCCGCCCGCCGGCTCATCTACGACCCCTGGCGAATTCACGTTCGGTCGCGGGCGAGACCGGCCCTTCGAGAACGGCCGCCATCGCATCGAGCAGCGTCTCGAAGAAGAGGTCCGCGTCGGATCCGGCAAAGCTGCCGCCGTTAAGCGCACGCTGCGAAAGCGCAAGGGCCGCCATGCGGTGCATCAGCTCGATGCGGCGGTCGGCGAGCGCTTGCGGAATCCGAAGCTGCGCCCGAATGCGCGCCGAAACCTCCTGCGCGGATGCACCCGTGTAGCGGGCCGCCTGGTCCTGGAGCGCATCGCTGGGCAGGAACGCCAACTGGCCAACCACCTTGAGGAAGAGCGCGAATTCCGGGTCCCGCTGGGCGATCCGGACCGGCGGCAGGACCGCCACGGCACACAGCCTGCGAACGTCCGGCGCGTTGCCGGATGCGTCGAGTTCCCGCAGCATGCACTCGCGCTCGGCCGCAACCTGGGCGCCGCGCTCGGTGTATAGGGCGTCGATCAGGCCCTCGCGACCGCCGAAGTGGTAATGCAGCGCCGACTCGTTGCGCTGTCCCGCTTCGCGAAGGATGGCACGGGTGGAGGTCGGGCCGATGCCGTACTCCGCAAACAGTCGCTCGGCGGCGCGAAGCAGGGCGCCCCGCGTGGACTCGCCCGCTGCTGACGTCAGCGTTCTTGGCTGGGCGCCCATCGAAACCGCCGCACCTGTTGCCAACGAAGATCCCTAATGACATTCATCATTTCCGATGGTTTAATGATAGCCATTAATGGCGTGATTCGCAAAGACTCCCGCATGCATCAACACAGGTGGCACATCGGACGATCGCGAAGATCCGGCCCGCCCCCGCGCGCCGTCGACGAACAGAACGGTGCGACGGCGCGCAGAACGTCCCGGTCGCCGGGTAGGTCGGCCGTTGCCTTGGCGATTACCGCGGCTTTGCTTGCGCCCGCGTCGATGGGCGCCGAGCCCGGGGCGTCGCCTCCGAACGTCGTGGTCGTGGTGGCGGACGATGTCGGCTTCTCGGACCTGGGCGCGTACGGCAGCGAGATCCGCACGCCGCACATCGACGCGATCGCCTCGCGCGGGGTGATGTTCAGCAACTTCCACGTCTCGCCGATGTGTTCGCCGTCGCGCGCCATGCTGATGACCGGGGTCGACGCCCACCTCGCCGGCGTGGCGAGCCTCTACGTTGCGACCCCGCTTGCTCATCGCGGCCGACCCGGCTACGAAGGGGCGCTGCGCACCGACGTGGTGACCATCGCCAGCCGTCTGCGCGATGCCGGCTACCGCACCTACTTGAGCGGCAAGTGGAACCTCGGGCACACCCCGACCTCCCTGCCCAGCGCCCGCGGCTTCGATCGCACGTTCGTCCTGGACGCCACCGGCGCCGACAACTTCGAGAAGAAGCCCTACCTGCCCATCTACGGCGAGCCGCCGTGGTTCGCCGACGGCGAGCCCACCGATCTGCCGGATGGCTTCTATTCGTCCGAGCACCTCGTGGACAAACTCGTCGAGTTCGTGGCGGCCGACCGGGCGTCGGCTGCCCAGCCGCAGCCGTTCTTCGCCTACCTCGCGTTCCAGGCGGTGCATCTGCCGGTTCAAGCGCCGCGCGAGTTCATCGAGCGTTACGAAGGCGTCTACGACGAGGGCTGGGAAGCCCTGCGACGAGCCCGGCATCGCGGCGCCGTCGAAGCCGGCGTCTTTCCTCCCACGGCGATGCCATCGGACACTCCCGCCCAGGCCGACTGGGCGGCGCTGGCACCCGATGCAAAGGCATTCGCCGCCAAGAACATGGCCGTCAACGCGGCGATGCTCGAGGCGATGGACCACCACTTCGGCCGCTTCGTCGACTATCTCGAGGACGCGGGCATCCTCGCCAACACGATCATCGTCGTGCTGTCCGACAACGGCCCGGAGGCCGCTGATCCGGCGGCTGGCACCGGGTTCAACTCGTGGGCCGAAGATGTCGGCTATCAACGCGACCTGGCAACGCTTGGCGAACGGGGAAGCTACGCCATCATCGGACCGCACTTCGCGCGCGCGGCAGCGGCGCCTCTCGCCTACTACAAATTCCACGCCGGCGAGGGTGGCATCCGCGTGCCATTGATCGTTTCCGGACCCGGCGTCGAAGCACGGGGCGTATCGCCGGCCTTCGCCTACGTGACCGACGTCGTACCGACGCTCCTCGAACTCACCGGCACGATTGACGCCACGCCAGCCGGCAAGCATCCCATCGGAGGGCGCAGCCTGGCCCCGGCGCTGCGCGACCTCGGCGTCGACATCCACCCGCCGCAGGAGGCCATCGGCTTCGAGACCGCAGGCCACGCCGGCGTCTTCAAGGGCAACTACAAGCTCGTTCGGGTCGGTGCGCCCGGCGGCGACGGCCAATGGCGCCTGTTCGACCTCGCCGAGGACCCGGGCGAGACCCGCGACCTAGCGGCCGAGCAGCCCGAACGGCTTGCCGAGATGTTGGCCGACTACCAAGCCTATGCCACGCGCGTAGGCGTCCTCGAGGTATCGGCCTTCTACTCGCCGACGCGGCAGCTGCTGATCAACTACCTCTACGACGGCGCCAAGGCGAACTGGCCCCTGGTGGTCGCCGCAGTCGGCCTCGGTCTCGTCCTGGTCGGTATTCCCGTTTGGCTCATCCTGCGCCGGCGGGTCGGCCGGCGCGGGCTGCCACAAGAGCGGCCCCTACGTCCCCCCACACGTTTTCCCCTGGAGTAATCCATGAAGATCCTACGCACGCCCGACGAACGCTTCGCCAACCTGGAGGGTTTCCCCTACGAACCCCACTACACGGACATCGCCGACGGCGAGGGTGGCACGCTCCGCATGCATCACGTCGATGCGGGGCCGGACGAAGGGCCGATCGTGCTCTGCATGCACGGGCAGCCGACCTGGAGCTATCTCTACCGCAAGATGATCCCCGTGCTCGTCGCCAACGGCCTGCGGGTGCTGGCACCCGACCTGGTCGGTTTCGGCCGCTCGGACAAGCCGGCGCGGCGGGAAGACTACAGCTACAACCGGCAGGTGGAGTGGCTCAACGCGTGGCTCGTTGCCAACGATGTGCGCGGCGCGACCCTGGTCGGACAGGACTGGGGCGGGCTGATCGGCCTGCGCATGGCCGCCGAGAATCCGGATCGCTTCGATCGGATCGTGGCGGCGAACACGGGCCTGCCGTTGGCCCTCGACATGCCGGATGACCAACTTCGGGCGATCAAGGAGTTCCTCGGCCCCGCCACACCGACACCGACGATGCAGGACATGACGGCTGCCCTTACGTCCATCGACCCCGAAACGCGCGCCTTGAAGTTCGCCTACTGGCAGAAATGGACCTGGGAGACCGAGGATCTGCCGGTGGGCATGATCGTGGCGTTCAGCGTTGCCGGAGGCGGTGGCATCACGCTCACACCGGAGGAAATCGCGGCCTACGACGCCCCGTTCCCGGATCCCGCCTACAAGATGGGCCCGCGCGCGATGCCGACGCAGGTCCCGCTGCTGCCCGACGCACCGTGCGTGGCCGAGCAGGTTGCCGCCTGGAAGGTGTTCCGGGAGTGGCACAAGCCGTTCCTGTGCGCTTTCACCGACAACGATCCCGTCACCGGCGGTGGCGACGCGATGTTCCGACAGCGTGTCCCGGGTGCCGAAGGACAACCCCACCAGCGAATCGAGGGGGGCGGCCACTTTCTCCAGGAAGGGCGCGGGGAGGTCCTCGCGCGAATCGTGTCCGACTTCGTTCGCGCTAGTTGACAGTGGTTGGCGACATGAAGCGCAAGCGACTGTTGGGAATCGGCCTCGCCGTCGTCGTCGTGGCGATCGGTGTCTGGCTGGGACTGCCGAGATTGCTGGTCGGCATCGGGCTGCACCCCCATTATGAGATTCCGGCAATGGATCTGGGCTCTCGCCATGCCCTCGTCATCGCGACCAGCCACGCCACCCTCGGCGACACGGGCAAACCGACTGGGGTCTGGGCTTCGGAGATGACCGTTCCCTACTACGCGTTCATGGACGCCGGGATGGTTGTCGACATCGCCAGTATTCAAGGCGGCCCTATCCCGATCGAGCCGCAGTCTTTGCGCTGGCCGGTTGCGAGCCCGGCGGACAGGCGGTTCCTACGGGACGCGGAAGTTCGATCCAAGGTGGAACGCTCGCTCGCCATCGACGATGTCGACGCGAGTTCGTACGACATCGTGTTTCTCGCCGGCGGCTGGGGCGCGGCCTACGACCTGGGCCAGTCCGTGACGCTCGGCGGGAAAATCAGCGAGGCGTACGCCAGCGACGCCATCGTCGGCGGGGTGTGCCACGGCCCGCTCGGATTGCTCCAAGCGACGACCCCGACTGGGGAACCCCTGGTCCGGGGTCGACGCATCACGGCGGTCACCGACAAGCAGATCGAGGAACTCGGCATCACCTTCACACCCATGCATCCCGAGCGCGACCTGCGCGCCGCCGGCGCCCGATTCGAGGGCGAAAGCCGGTTCCGCGACTTGTTCGCGAACCACGTGGTCGTCGATGGCCGACTCGTGACCGGCCAGAACCAGAACTCCGGCGCCGAGACGGCACACCGAATGATGGAGACGCTACTCTCGAAGGCGTCCAGCGCCTCTTCGTGAGCCGGTAGTCGCACGATGGTCAAGAAGCTCGTCTTGCGGTCCTTGGCCATTCTGGTTGTCTGCTTCCTGGTGGCATTCTGGGGAATCTTCTTCTCACCCAGACCACCGCTCACCACCGATCCGGCGACGCTCGCTGGCGACGGCAGCATGATCGACTACTGCGACCTCCCCATTCTCGATGGCAGCGGCAAGCTGGCGGCGGACATACCCAAGGGCAACACCCCGGGTTGCAGCTACGCCCACTTCCCGTTGCCGATCCTTGGCCGTTGCACCGAACCCCTGGTGGCGGGCGCCGACGACATCCGAGGGCTGTGGCTGGGGGTGGAGGGCGGTCACGTCGGTCATGTGGAACGCATCGAACAGTGCGGGCGGCGGGTGGTCGTCACCAGCAGCGGCATCATTCACGACTACGGCCCGAACAGCACCCTGGGCGAGAACACCAACGACACCGAAGGCTCCGTGGTGTTCAGGATCGGCGGCAAACCCTATTGCCCTCGAACATCGGCCAGCATGGTCTGGAATCAAGGGGTCCTGGAATTCCATGCGTTCGGCTGGGGCCCCGTGGTGGTGCGGCGCTACCGCGACGGCGAACAGCTCGTGTGGGAATACGCCGACGGCAGCGTCACGCGCATGGATCGTATCTGCACGTTGCCGGAGAGGGAACGGATCCCGCGCCCGAGGTAGGCCGGTCGCCAACCCTCGGCTGCCGTTCACGCGAATCGGGGCAGCGTGACCCGATGCCGCTCCGGCTCGACCCCTCGCGCGGGATCCATGGCCCGATCCCGTCAGACTCCCGCCCTCGCTGGATTCGCGGACCGTGCGTCTGGTGTCTGCGGCCGGTGCTATGCTCGCGACCAAGCGACACGACCGACGGTAGCGTGGGCCATCGCCTCCGGGGCCGATGCGGCACGCTCACGGAACACGATACGGAGACAGTTGATGCGGATTCTCGCCGGTACGCGCAGGGGCGTATTCACGATCGACGAGCAGGACGCCAGCCAGGTTCTGGAGGGCGGTCGCATCATCGAACTGGCCACGATCGGCGAGCGCGTGTTCGCCGGCACCGGCGATGGGCTGCACGTGTCGGACGACCGCGGCACCACCTGGAGCTTCGCGGGTCTCGGCGGGCACGAAGTGTGGCAGGTCAGGGGCGCATCCGACGGTACGCTGTATGCCGGCACTGCGCCTTCGGGGCTCTACAAGAGCACCGACAACGGTGATAGCTGGGTCGAGGTGACGACGCTCGGGGCGCTCGCGAGGGACGGCGGTTGGGGCATTCCCCTCGACCCGCCGATTCCGGGGCGCGCCCGCGCCCTGGTGGTCGATAGCCGGGATCCGGCGCATCTGTGGGTGGGCGTCGAGGTGGGCGGCATCGCCCAGACCCGCGACGGCGGCGAATCCTGGGAGATCGGCCTGCCCGGCGGCAATCCCGATCTGCACATGATGTTCGCGCATCCGGAACAGCCGGATGTGCTCTACGCGTCCACGGGATACGGACGCCTCGACACAGTCGCCGAAATGGTCGAACCCAACGCCGGCGTGTTCCGGTCGGACAACGGCGGCGGCGACTGGACCTACGCCTGGCACGGCATCACGCCTCGGTACTCGCGACCGATGTGTGTCGATCCCCGGGCACCGTTCGGCCTCACGGTCGCCAGCGCACCCACGGCGTTTTCGAGCTATCGCGACGAGACCGGCGCCGGCGCGATGCTGTTCCGATCGACGGACCGTGGCGAGTCATGGCGTTCCCTGTGCGACCAAGACCACTCGCCCTCGAGGGCGAACTTCCACGGCCTCGCCGTCGATCCGGAAAACGGCGGCGGTGTCCTCGTCGGTACGGACACGGGCGAACTCTGGCGGGTGAGCGATGACGCGCAATGGCAGCCCTGCGCCTCGGGCCTGCCGGCCGTGCTTGCCATCGCGACCGCCTGAGTAGAACGTCGGTCAGGCGGCCGCGAGGGTCGCTCCTACGGGCTGTACCATGAGAGCTGTGGGCTTGCCGCCGGCCGAACAATCGTGCGAACGTCAACGCATCAGGTCACGGGAACCGGTTATGCCGCTTGTTGTCCTCATCGTTGCGCTCGCCTGCCTCGCTGCTGCTAGCGCGGCGGGCCAGGGTCGGGGCCAGGCGTTCGAACGCCTCTACCAGCGGCATTGCGCCGTCTGTCACGGCGAGGGCTTCCAAGGTACGGCCCAGGGCAACCCGCTCGTCGGCGCACCGCTGGTCCGGGGCGAGGGCGTGGAGGCCATCGCCAAGAGCATCGCCGAGGGCGCGGCGGATCTCGGCATGCCGGCATGGTCGGAAACCCTCGGCGAAGCACAGATCCGCAGCCTGGCAATCCTCATCGCCGAGGAACGCGCCAACGCCACGTTCGCCGACTTCAGGATGGCACCGCCTCTCGAGTTGCCCGAAGGAATCACCCGAACCGAGCGCCACGGCTACCGGCTGACGAAGGTGATCGATGGCCTCGAGCCCCTCCCCTACTCCATCGCACCGCTGCCGGACGGCCGCATCCTGCTGACGGAGAAGATGCGCGGCCTCACCGTCGTCGCCGACGGCACGCAGTCGGAACTCGTCGCCGGCACCCCGGTGGGCAACCGGCAAGCCTTCCGAATGGGCCCGCTGCAATACGGGCTCGGCTGGATCCTCGACGTGGCCCTGCACCCGGACTACGCCGAAAACGGCTGGATCTACTTGAGCTTCGGCGACCGGTGCACCGATTGTGGCCGCCGACCGGCGTCCATGATCAAGCTCATCCGCGGGCGCCTGGCGGACGGTGCATGGGTCGACGAGGAGACCGTCTACCAAGCCCCCCGCGAGCACTACACGCCCGCCACGGACATGGCGGCCGGCGGCCGCATTGCGTTCGACCGGGCCGGCCACGTCTTCCTGAGCCTCGGCATGAAGGGCGGCTACGAGGGGATCCAGGATCTCGGCGTGCCGCACGGCAAGGTCCACCGTCTGCACGACGACGGCCGGATTCCCAAGGACAATCCGTTCGCGGACGCCCCCGGCAAGCTGGCGAGCATCTGGACCTACGGTCACCGCAGCGTCCACGGCCTCGAGGTGGACCTTCGAACCGGCGAACTCTGGGGCACCGAGATGGGACCCCGCGGCGGCGACGAGATCAACCTGCTCCGGCCCGGCGAGAACTACGGCTGGCCGCTGACCTCGAAAGGCGTGCACTACAACGGTCGGCCCGTGGACGGCGCCGGACTCGGCGTCGAATTCGATCCCGCCGATCTCGTCGAACCGGTGGTCGACTTCACCCCTTCGGTCGCGGTGTCCAGCTTCGTCTTCTACGAGGGCGAGGCGTTCCCGGCGTGGCGCGGACACATGCTGGTCGGGAGCTTGAAGGGCAGCGATCTCTACCGCTTCGCGATGCAGGACGGCGCGGTCGCGGAGCGCGAGACGCTGATCGAGGATCTCGCCCGCATTCGGGATATCGAGGTCGGACCGAAAGGCACGATCTTCATCCTGCTCGAGCACGAAGCCGGCAGCCTGATCGTCCGCATGGACCCGGCGGAACCCGCAACCGGCGCTTGAATCGACCGGCCCCGGCGAAGGACGCGTCGCCGCCGTTCGCTGTCGTCGGCGGTGGCACCGCTCGGGTCGGCCACATTCTCAACCCTCGAGTCCGTGGCAGTTCCCGAAAAACAGGTGAGCAGATCGGTCCAGAAACATCCGAGAAATCCGACTGCTCGTAAACCGAAAGCCGTATGCTTGTCTGTTCGTCTTTGCACAAGGAACATCCCAGATGACTCACATTGCCGGCCCGCAGGACGGTCCCGTCGCCGTAACCGGCGCTTCCGGGTTCATTGGTTCCCACACCGTGAAGAACCTGGTCGAGGCCGGCTACGACGTCCGTGCCTGCCTTCGCGACGCGACCCGGGATGACAAGACCTCGTACTTGAAGGCCATGCACGATGCCGGGCCCGGCACGGTTGCGCTTCACGCCTGCGATCTCATGAAGGCGCGCGAGGGGGCGTACGACGGCGCCTTCGCCGGCTGTGCCGCCGTGTTCCACGTGGCGGCGGACATCGGTACCGACCCGGCCTACGGACGACCAAGCCCCGAGGCCCTATACGACAGCCTCGTGACCCAGACCGCAGGCGTGCTGGAATCCGCCAGGAAAACCGGCACGGTGCGCCGGGTCATCTACACCTCCTCCACCGCCGCGGTGATGGGCCGGGGAAGTCCGGACCGGCCAGCCGACTACGAATACACGGAGGACGACTGGGCCGGCGGCAGCTACGAGACCTTGGACGATCGCTATACCTTCACCAATGCCAAGGGCGAGGTGGTGAAGGCGTGGACCGTGCAACGCTCGTCCTATGCCAAGGGCAAGGTCGACGCCGAGCGCATGGGTTTCGAATTCGGCGCCAAGCATGGCATCGACGTGATTGCCCACTGTCCGTGCCACGTTCTGGGCCCGTTGCTAGGCACGCCGCACGACACCGTGTGGCAGCACCGCATCGGCGTGTTCCTGTCCGGCAAGACCGACTTTCCAAAGCAGGGCATGAACTGGAACATCATCGACGTCCGCGACATCGCCGAAGCGCAGCGCCTGATGGCCGAGAGCGGCATCGCCAGCAACGGTTCTCGCTACATGATGGTCGCCACCGACGAGTCCGGCGAACCAACCATGAGGGAGCTCCTCGGCTTGCTCGCCGAGTTGTTCCCCGACATCGCCGTGGCCGGCGACTACGAGCCGTTGCCTTCCGACACCCGGTTGCGCGCGAAGTGCCGCAAGGCCATCGAGGAACTCGGGCTCGACACCCACGACGTACGCGATACGCTGCGCGACACCGGCAACTCGTTGATCGAACTCGGCGTCATCGAACCGGCTTGGAAGAACCGGAAGTAGTTGGCGGTTTTCCCGACTATGCCAATGCCGACGAACGGGTCGCGGCCGGGCCACAACCGCCGCGCCCGTTCATCGGCACCGACTAGGAACTGACCGCCGCGCGAACGAGGCGTGCGGCCCGGACACCGGGCTTCTACCCGAGGGGCGGCCAAGCCGCCAAGTCCGTCAACGCCGTCTGAGTCGTCAAGAACGATCGACCAGCGGTTGCCACGTGCCGCTGCACGACCTCGATGCGCTCATCACCCGGGCCGTCATCGTCGGCGAGACACTCCCCGGCATCCACGTAGCCGCGCATGTGTTGAACGGCGTTCCTCATGTCCCCGGGGCTCGGCGGCTGTCGAAGCCAGTTCACGAGTTCCAGTGCCAGGGCGTCGAAGCCGACTCGCCCGCGCAAGCCGCTGACGCGACGGCCGAGTTCGCGGTACGCCGCCTGACTGCGCGCCATGACCGAGTACTTGTGGTGGCTCCACAGTTCATGCGACGTCCGAGGCAGCGGAATCCGCCCAGGCTCTTTGCCGCGGTACGTGTCGGCCAACAACGCGAATTGACGCCCCGGCGTGTCGATGAACGAATCCGGCCACTGTCCAGCCGCTGACCGCCCTCGCACGGGCGTTCGGTCGCGGTAGCCGCGAAACGCCATCTCCGCCGCTAGGAGGCAGTGTCGTTGCCGAATCGCCCAGCCGCGTCCCTTCCACCGCTTCGTTTCGGGATGGTTCGAATTGCCCCTCTTGTCGAGCGACAGGATCGACACGATTCCGTGCAACTCGCAATGCTCGCCGAGCAGGCTTTGCCGGTTCAAGTAGCCGGGATGGACGTCCCAAACTCGCACGCCAAACTCGCACGAAGGCATCAAGGTCCGGTCGTTGGCGGCTTGCCCCAGCGATCCCAGTGCACCGTCTCCTCGACCGGCAGACGCGTAACCGGACCGAATCTACCCATCGGATACCCCACCGGGACGAGGCAGAACGCCTCCACGTCCGCCGGCAGATTCAACACCTCGCGGGCCGCGGCGCGGTTCGCCAAGGCGAGCGTTGTCGGCGCCGCGCCGAGTCCGAGAGCCCGCGCCGCCAGCAGCAGGTTCTGGACCGCCGGCCAAATGGACCCGCCACCCATCGCCTGGCCGCGCGCCACCGGTTGGCCGAACTGGTAGCAGGCGATGATGAGCGCCGGAATGTCCTGCAGGTGTTCGGCCTGCCACTTCACGGCCGCCAACATGCGCTGTCGTTTGCCGGCGGATTGGTGCGGCAATGCCGAGGCGCGTCCGCCGCCCGGGGCCACGTAGGCTTCGACGGCAGCCTTGTTGAGCGCCGCGAGCTTGGCGCGCTGTTGCCCATCGCGGACCACGATCCAGCGCGCACCTTGGGCGTTGGAGCCCGTGGGGGCTTGATTCGCCGCGTCGATGAGTTTCAACAGAAGTTCCTCCGGGACGGGATCCCGCTTTAGCCGGCGCATGGCCCGGCAGTTGTACATCGTCTCGAAGATGCCCATATCATCGGCCATCGCCCTTCTGCCCCATGTGGATGTGCAGTTCGAAAAATAGCACGCTGGACCCAGCCAGCGGGTTCTCCGGACGATCCGCATTGCAGGACTGCGCGGACAGGACTCCATCGCCGCCGTTCTACCTGATCTGCGCCGTGCAACGCGCCGGGACCCTGTTGCTTTGCGAGTACCTCGCTGGAACCCGACGAGCCGGGTTGCCGCCCGGCACTCTGTTCGACATGAGCATAGGTGCGGTGCCGTTCGATATGAATGCCGCGATCAAGGCCGCATCGACACTAGGCGGCATGGCGGGATTCCGGATGTTCTGGAACGGCTGGGAGGCGTTTCTCGCAAGACTCGCTGACGCCGACAACTCGGGGGTCTCCAAGGAGATCCTCTGCGCCGTCCCGTTCGTCTGGCTGCGTCGCCGCGACACGCTCCGCCAAGCGGTCTCCTTCTGGCGCGCAACGACGCCATGCGATCAGTTCAGACGCCCCAAGGACTCGGCCCTAGCCAACGCTCCGGAATTCGATGCGACCGCAATCCGCAGGTTCGTCGAACTCATGGAGACGCAGGACGCCCGCTGGGGTCGGTGGTTCGACGAAAACGGGATAGTCCCGCTAGAGATCGCCTACGAGGATCTGGATCGTCATCCGGCTCGAACCGTGAACCGCGTCTTGGATCACCTGGGCGTCCGCGCCGTCGTGACGCTGACGCAACCGACGGTGAAGCGCCAAGCGGATCGCCTCACCGAGCAGTATGTGGAACAGTACAAGGCAATCGAAGGCGTCTCCGAGCACAAGTCCACCGCCGTCTGACGACGGGCGAAGATTGGCGTGTGGTGTAACGGGCACAGTCGCTGATCGTGTAGTCTCCGCGACCTGCGACAGCCGGTGCAAAGCACCAAGAACCGCCGAGAAAGACCTCGACGCGGGCACCAACGAGTTAGCGCCATGGCCAAAACGACATCCGTTGCTCGCCGGATTCAGGCGACTCGCCGCCTCGTGAGGGATGGTGCGACGGCCGACGACGTCGACCGGGCAAAGCGCCGGCTTGACGCGGTGTTCTCCGCCTACCCGGGGATCGTCGCGGAACGCAGCCGGTTGCGGGCAGAGGCGGACGGGTTCGTCGTGACCTGCGCATTCGGCGCGGGCAATCTCGGACGAGCCGCGGCGTGGGCCGTCGACTTCATCGCCGACCGGGTCGGTGCGTCTGCCTCGACCGACGCCGACACCACGCGGGTTCGATGTTCCGCCACGCAGTTCGTCCAGTTTCAGAACTCCCTGTATTACGCCTCGGAACTGCAGGTTGGACGCCGTCCGAACGCCAAGGTGTCCGAACGGCCTTTGCCGACGCTTCTAGGACGCGCATTGGGCGCGTTCGCACATCACTACGATTCGACGCGCGGCGAGGACACCTCGATCCCGCCGCTCGCCGTCTGGGCGAACGCCCTGCGCGCCATCGAAGCCGAGGGGACGGATCAACGCCAACTCTCTCGTCGGACGGTGACCTCGAAGCGTGTGGCCGAGGTGGTGGTCAGCCGACTCGAGCGGCGCGGCACGGTCTGGGTCGCGGCGAAAGCGATTCCGGGCAGGCGGGGCAAGGCGAGGATCGTGCGCCTGACGCCGGACGGCAGGGCTGCGCGGAAGGCCGCTGCCCGTCTCGTCGACACCGTGCAGGAAGATTGGCGGCGGCGTTTCGGCAACGACGGCATCGTTCAACTGCGCGATGCCCTGTCGCGGGTCGTCGACCGACTCCCGGTCGAACTGCCGCACTACGTCACCGGATACGGCGCAGGCGACCCGAGCGTCACCGGCGGGGACTACGTGGTCGAAGATCCGGGGCCGCCCCGGATCCCCGCGCACGGGCAGGACTGGCCAGTCGTCATCCGGGAACCGGGCAGCGCAGCCGCGGATCTGCCGTTGCCGGCGTTGTTGTCGCAGGTTCTCGCGGCGTTCGCCATCGACTACGAACGCGAGCGCTTGGGGCACCTGTCGGTGGTGTCGAACTTCCTGCGGTTCGTCGGCGACCAAGGTGTCACGTTGGCGCGTGCGCAAGCGCTCGGCGGGGTCTCCGGCAACGGCAAGACCCTGCATGAACGGCACCTCGATGTCGTCGTCGAACCCGGCCGTGCGCGCGCCAAGGACCGTCGCGTCTACCTGACGCCGAAGAGCCGGCGGATGCGCGACGCCTACCCGCACCTGGTCGCCGAGATCGAGCGGAGATGGTGCGAGGAACACGGCGATGCCCTTCCTGCGATGCGCTCGGCGCTAGCCGCAATGGACGAGCGGTTCGACGACGATCTTCCCGACTACCCGGACACGAATGGCTGGATCCATCGGCTCTGGTTCGACTGACCAACTGCCGGACTATCACCCATCATGCACCGTGCCCTTTGCGGATTTCACATTAGGCCAACTCTCGTTGCCCCGGACGGCACGCCGCCACTACGCTCTCGGATCCAAGCAACAAGACGAGCGGTAACGAGATGACACACCCCTCAGACCCGGCCGACATGTATCGGGACTATGCCAACGCCCACGCGCACGTACGCCGGTTCTACCGGCTGAACCACGAGGGCCAGACATTTGAATTCGCGCGGGCGAAACGAAAGTACTACGGCGCTTTGAACACCACCCGCATGGGAATCTGGCAGGCCTGCGAGACTCTCGACAGCCTGGTCGACGAGAGCGACCCGGACACGGGGGCGTCCCAGATCGAACACTGTCTTCAGACCGCGGAGGGCATCCGCCTGGACGGTCACCCGGACTGGTTCGTCCTCGCCGGGCTCGTGCACGATCTCGGCAAGATCCTGTGCGCATTCGGCGAACCGCAGTGGGCGGTGACGGGGGACACGTTCGTCCTAGGCTGCGCCTTCCAGGACGCCATCGTCTATCCGGCGTATTTCGCGGCCAACCCCGACGCTTCGGACCCCCGCTACAACACGCCGCTCGGAATCTACGAACCCGGCTGCGGGCTCGACAACCTCACCCTTTCCTGGGGCCATGACGAATACATGTACCTAGTGGCCCGGGACTACCTCCCGGAACCGGCGCTGGCGATGATCCGCTACCACAGCTTCTACCCGGGCCATTCCACGGATGCCTACCGCGAGCTGTTGGGGCCCGGCGACGAAGACCGGCTGCAATGGGTACGCCGATTCAACCGCTACGATCTCTACACCAAGCACGACTCGCCGCCCGATGTCGACGCCTTGCGTCCGTTCTACGAGGATCTGATCGGCAGGTACTTCCCGGCGGAAATCGCTTGGTAGGCCGCACGCCATGACCATGCCGCTGACCGTCATGTGGTTCCGCCAGGATCTCCGCCGGGCGGACAATCCGGCGTTCGCCGCAGCGGCTGCAAGCGGATCGGTGCTGCCGGTCTACATCCTCGATGACGTCAACGCCGGCAAGTGGAGGATGGGCGGCGCCTCCAGGTGGTGGCTGCATCACTCGCTCGTCGCGCTGAACGACGCCCTCGACGACCGCCTGTGGGTGTTGCGTGGCGACGCAAGGGAAGAACTGACGAAACTGTGCGAGCAATTGCCGGTGGCGACAGTGGTCTGGAACCGCTGCTACGAGCCGTGGCGTATGCACCGGGACATCGAGATCGACGACGCGTTGTCTCGCAAGCGGATCGGCACGGGATCCTACAACGGTTCGCTGCTTCGGGAGCCTTGGGAGTCGGTCAAGACGGACGGCTCGCCCTACGAAGTGTTCACGCCGTTCTACCGAAATTTTTTGCGGCTGCGGCCGGGCGGCGAGCTGCTGCCCGCGCCGCTGGACATTGCGCTTGCCGAATGCAGCCAGCCCCGAGGGCGGATCGATGCCCTCGGCCTCCTGCCGCGCACGCCCTGGGACGCCGGGCTCCGGGAAACCTGGACACCCGGCGAGCAAGGGGCGCACGACCAACTGGGCCGCTTCCTGCAAGCCGGCATCGACGCCTACGGGGAGAGGCGCGACTTCCCTGCCGAGGCGGTCGTTTCCGCACTCTCGCCACACCTGCACTTCGGCGAGATCAGTCCCTTGCGACTCTGGCGGGCTGCCGAAGACGCGGGAGCCAGCACCCAATCCGACGCGAGCGGGGGCAATGGCGCGGAGTCGTGGCTGCGCCAACTGTGCTGGCGGGAATTCAGCTACCACCTGCTGTATCACCGACCGCAGTTGAGCGAAGCGCCGCTCAGGACCCGTTTCGCCAGCTTTCCCTGGCGTGAGGATCCGGCGCTCTTGCGCCGCTGGCAGCGCGGCACCACCGGCTACCCCTTGGTCGACGCGGGCATGCGTGAGTTGAGGCACACGGGCACGATGCACAACCGCGTACGCATGACGACGGCGTCCTTCCTCACCAAGAACCTGCTGATCCACTGGCGCCACGGGGCGCGCTGGTTCTGGGACTGCCTGGTGGACGCCGATCTCGCGAACAACAGCTTCGGCTGGCAATGGGTGGCGGGCTGCGGTGCCGATGCGGCAGCGTACTACCGGGTGTTCAACCCGGTTAGGCAGTCACGCAAGTTCGATCCCGACGGCGACTATCTGCGCCGATGGCTGCCCGAGTTGGCCGGCCTTCCCAACCGGCACATCCATGCGCCCTGGGAGGCCGGGAACGGCGAACTGTCACGTGCGGGCGTCGTCTTGGACGAGAGCTATCCTGCACCGGTGGTCGACCTTCGCCGCTCCCGCGAACGCGCGCTGGCTGCTTGGCGCGGGCTTGACCGCTAGTCCGCATATCTCATCAGCCGCTTGGTGCCAAGGTGAAACTCCTTGCCAATCAGATGGTTGCGGAGGTCATCGTAGCCCCGGGCGAGCAGCCGACGTCAGTGATCCCTTTCCCACGCGCTCGCGCGCCGCATGCCCTCGGCAACCTGTTCGGGGGTCATTGCCGCCGCCGTCTTGTCGCGCAGCTCGACCGCTTCGTCGCGTAGTTCCTCGTCCACGCGGGCGAGCGCGAGGGTGAACCACTTGTAGGCCTCGGCGGAGTCCTGCGGTACGCCCTTGCCCGCCGAATAGAGGAGACCCAGGCTGTGTTGGCCCGGGGCATTGCCCTGCTCCGCCGCGCGCCGGTACCAGTTGGCGGCTTCGCCGTAGTCCTGGGAAACCCCCTGGCCGTATTCGAACATCAGGCCCAGCCAGAGTTGCGCACGGTCGAAGCCCTTGTCGGCTGCCTTGCGGTACCACTTGACGGCTTCCACATGGTCCTTGGCCACGCCCCGGCCGGTTCGGTACATGTAGCCGAGCCCGTGCAACGCCCGTGGATTGCCCTGTTCGGCCGCCAGCCGATACCACTTCAGCGCTTCGGCGTAGTCCGGCTCGACACCTCGACCGGCGAGGTAGAAGGTGCCCAGGTTGTTCTGCGCGTCGGCGAAGCCCTGTTCCGCGGACAAACGGTACCACTTCCTCGCCTCCTCCAGATCACGCGGAACGCCCTGGCCGAAACCGACCATCAAGGCGAGGTTGTATTGCGCAATCCGGTTGCCCTGCTCCGCCGCCAGCCGGTACCACCGTGCCGCCTCCGAAAGATCCTGCGGCACGCCCTCGCCGGCCTTGTACATCATGCCGAGGTTGTTCTGAGCCTGTGCAACTCCCTGTTCGGCGGCAAGTCGATACCAACCCGCGGCCTCGGTGAGGTCCTGACCTACGCCACGGCCCATGGCGTACGCCAGTCCGAGATTGAATTGCCCCAGGTCCATGCCTTGGTCCGCAGCGGCGCGGAACCACTTCACGGCCTGGGCATGGTCCTGCTGCGGTCCCGGCGCCTGGTAGTGGAGACCCAGGTCGACCTGGGCCGGCGCGTGACCCTTCAAGGCCGAGCGGCGAAACAGACGGATGGCCGCCGCCTCGTCCGGGGGTACGCCACGCCCTTCCCGGTGAAGCCTTCCTAGGGCGAACTGTGCGTTGGCATGGCCCTGCGCCGCCGCCAGCCGGTACCACCGGGCGGCTTCTGCGCCATCCGCGTCTACGCCCTCGCCCTGATCGTACATGGCCCCGAGTACGTGCTGGGCCGCCGCCATGCCTTGTTCGGCAGCCAGGAGAAACCAATCGCGCGCCTTGGTCCCATCGACGGGAACGCCCTGGCCGGTCAGGTGGATGCGACCGAGTGTGAACTGCGCTCTCGCGTTGCCCCCCGCCGCCAGTTCGCGCAGCCGGTCGATGGCGGCGCCCGTGTGCGGCAGGGCTTCCTGAATCCGCGCATCCTCTTCTGCTTCGCTCGATCCCAGTGCTGCGCAGGCGGCGAGAAGGGCCAGGGCGCCGCACGCCAATCGAATCGCGTCGGTGTAGAACCGTTGGCAGAGACGCCGGGGCCGGCCGCCAGGCACGGTGGAGGCGGCGGCACCGGACGGGACCCGCCCACGCAGCGCTACTTTCACCGGACGTCCTTCTGTTCGTGGATGAGGGTCGTCATATTGCCTTGATTGCGGGCCAACGTCAGGCGGGGTCCATCCCCGCGAGATACCCGCCGCAGCGGGTGCAGCGTGCCGCCTTCCCCGATGACGTAGTCGGGAAACACGACATCGGCGTTCCCGAAACCACCGAGGCGGGCATCGGTGCGCGTGCCGTTGACGCCTCCCAGCGTGCCGTAGGTGCGCAAACCCAGCCGCGCCCGCAGCTTCGGACTCGCGTCGTCGAGCACTTCCTGCAGGCAGGACACGCCCCAGTTTTCCTGCTGGCGCATCCACGGCAGACAGAAGTAGGTGGTGACGCTTCGCCGGGGTTCGCCGTTGGTATTGACGCCGAGACCGTGCCAGATCCGTCCTTCCCATGCGAACACGCTACCCGCCGGGGCTTCGACCTGGACCGACATCGCCCGGGGAGGCGCCTTGATCTGGTACTCGGGTGCCCAGCGGTGGCTGCCGGGGACGACGTGCGTGCTGCCGCTCGCCGGTGTGAAGTCGTCGATGAGCCAGAACAGGTTGCAGGCGGCGGGAAATGTCGCCATCGCCGGCACGTAGCCCTGGTCGCGGTGCAGCTCCTGCGGTTCCCGCGTCGTCCCGTGGAACATGCCGCCGGTGATGCTGGAGATCAGGAAGTTGCGGCCGAGCATGAAACCCGCGAGTTCGTCCGTCTCTTCCCGCTCGACGAGATCGAGGAACACGCGGCCCTTGTTGACCATGTTCGAGATGCTCTGCTTGGCGCCGAGGGCACCCGGGGGCGCCAGCTCGCCGAGGTTTCGCTCGGCCTCGGCCTGACGATCCAACGCCGTCCTCAGCACTTCGATCTCGGCCTTGTCGAGGACGTCGTGAAGGAAGCACAGGCCGTACTCCGAGAGGTGCCGCCTGGCCTCGTCGTAGTCGCGCGCCGGCGGCGGGAGATCCAGTGCCTCGGGCGGGTCCAGCACGGGCGATGGCACATAGCCGGTCTGGCGATGCTCGGCGGGTATGGGACGCAGGGGCATGGGTTGCCTCGTCGTACGCTAGCGGTCAGCCGTTCGGTTCAACATACCACGCCCGGCCGGACCCTCCGCATCAACCCTGGCCCGGTCCTTGTACGGCTCTGTCGTGCACGGTCGGAACCGAGCACGGACTGACGCCATCCCGCCGCTGAGTCCCTCACCGGTCGCCTCCGGGCTCAAGCGTCGCAATCCGCGGCGACGGCGGCACGGGCGGCCTTGCAACGGCGAGCCTCGGGGTCGCGTTCGCAATACCGGCGCACCCGCTTGCGGGCGTTCTCGCAGGCCCGTTCCCGGCGGGCGGTCGCCCGGGCGCGGGCGGCCAACATCCGCTTGAGCTGCCTGCGTTCATCCTTCGTTAGCACGGCGGCACCGTCACCGGGGGCGATACCGCGCCGCGCGTGGATAGTCTGGGCAGCGGCCGTACCGGGCGATACCGCCGAGACGGCGACGTAGCCAAGTATCGGCTCCGCCGTCCCCGCCGGGTCTCGGTCGCTGTCCGCCGTCGCGAACACCTTCAACACCTCTCCCACCGAGAGAACCGCTTTGCCGTAGTTGAGGGTGACCGCCGTCTCGGCAACCTGGACCACTCGGACGGGGAACAACGCAACCGTCAGCTTGCGCGCGAACTCGGCTGCCACACGATTGCTCGCCGCCTGCAGCGCCCGCCACTTCCGGCTGCGGTTCGCGTAGCGGCACGGGTCGCTGTAGTCCGCCCCCGGCGGATAGACCACCTTGGCAGGAAGGCGATGCGTCAGCCGTTCACTGAAGACGATGTCGCCGGAACCGAGGTCGACCACCTCGACATCGAGCCCCACCGCGGCGGTGCACTCGGCACCGGAGCGTAACACGCGCAACATCGAGCCCAGCGGGGACAACTTGCTGGCCACACTTGCATCCACCCGACCGGTGAGCAGGTAGTCGACACCGCTGGATTCGCCCAAGGCCACATTGCCCTGCGCTATGCCAGCGGTCGTCACGCCCCGCTCTTCAAGGACCCTCGAGAGATCCTTGTTTTTCATGGTCGCAAACGCGGGCATCTCCACGAGCGCCGCCTCGATCGCGAGGCGCATTGTCGTCGCCGGCAGAAGTGCGCTCGCCGACTCGACCTCGCCCACGGCGACGACCGGCAAACTCGCCTCGCCCGCGGCTGGCCATGTGGCCAGCGCCGTGCCGGCAAGCCAGATCGCAGCGGTCTCGGCGAAGGTCCGCCGCCTCGACGAAGGAACGCCTGGGGGCCGGGCGGTCGATACATCGACCCCAGCCAGCCCGTTATTCGTCAACACCACCTGGCCCATGAGGAGCGTCTCGCCCTCCTTGCCGCGTCAGCTTCAACCGGCGCGCTTCACGAACCGGTCGGCATTGACGACGAACGTGTTCCACGGTTGGGTCGGTTTCGTTCGTTCGGCATCCTCGAACTCGCGGGCGAGGACCCACACCGTGTGCAGCACGCCGTCGTGCAAACGACCCGTGAAGTTCGAAATCGAATGCAGGTTGTGTTCTACGTCCGCGAAGTCGACGGCGAAGGCAAGCAGTTCGCCGTTCACCGTTCCGCGAACCCGATAGCGGCGATCACGGGCAGCGCGTCCCTTCGCAGATACGAAGGTCCCTTCGAACAGCCCGTTCTCGACAGCACCGATCGTGAGCACGGAGCCGTTCTGGTTTTCCCACTCGCCACTTAGGGCCATCGCGATTGTCCCGGTCAGTTGTCCCGACCGACCCCGTCGTGCCCGCGCGCCTTCGCTTGCCGCCGACGGGCGTGCAATACGGGCTCCGTGTAGCCGTTCGGCAACTCCCGCCCCCTGAACACGAGGTCGCACGCCGCCTGGAAGGCGATGCTCGTGTCGAAGTGCGGCGCCATGTCACGGTAGTCCGGATCGTCGGCGTTCTGCCGGTCGACGACGGCCGCCATGCGTTCCATCGTGGCGCGTACCTGGGACTCTTCGACGATGCCGTGGTGCAGCCAGTTGGCGATGTGCTGGCTGGAAATCCGGCAGGTGGCCCGGTCCTCCATCAGGCCCACATCGTTGATGTCGGGAACCTTCGAGCAGCCGATCCCCTGATCGATCCAACGCACCACGTAGCCCAGGATGCCTTGCGCATTGTTGTCGAGTTCGCGCTGAACGTCCTCGGGGGCCAGGTTCTCGCCGGCGAGCAGCGGAATGGTCAGGATATCGTCGACGCTTGCCCGGGCGCGCCGCGCCAGGTCGACTTGCCGCGCCGCCACGTCGACGCGGTGATAGTGGAGCGCGTGGAGCGTGGCCGCCGTGGGCGACGGCACCCAAGCGCAGTCGGCCCCCGCGGTGGGGTGGTTGGCCTTGGTTTCGAGCATCTCCAGCATCTCGTCCGGTTTCGGCCACATGCCCTTGCCGATCTGGGCCCGGCCCGGGAAGCCGGTGGCAAGCCCCGCGTCGACGTTGGCGTCCTCGTAGGCGAGGATCCAGGTCTCCTGTTTCATCGGATCCTTCTGCACCATGGCGCCGGCATTCATGCTGGTGTGGATCTCGTCCCCCGTGCGGTCCAGGAATCCCGTGTTGATGAACACGATACGCTCCCGGGCGACGCGAATGCACTCGCGCAGGTTCAGACTGGTCCGGCGTTCCTCGTCCATGACACCGACTTTGAGGGTGTTGCGGGCGAGCTCCAGAAGGTCCTCGACCCGGTCGAACAGTTCGCAGGTGAACGCCGTTTCCTCCGGGCCATGCATCTTGGGCTTGACGATGTAGACGCTGCCCGTGCGGCTGTTGCGGAACTTGCCCAAGCCCTTCAGGTCGTACACCGCGGCGAGGCTCGTCACGACAGCGTCGAGGATGCCTTCGAAGATCTCGTTGCCCTCGGCGTCCAGGATCGCGTCGTTGGTCATCAGGTGGCCGACGTTGCGCACCAGCAGCAGGCTGCGTCCTGGCAGCGTCAGTTCGCCGCCTTGGACCCCCGTGTAGGTTCGATCGCCGAGCAGGGTGCGATGCACCGTCTCCCCGCCCTTCTCGAAGGTCTCCTCGAGGCCGCCGGTCATCAGCCCCAGCCAATTGCGGTAGACCAGGGTCTTGTCCTCGGCATCCACGGCGGCCACCGAGTCCTCGCAATCCTGGATGGTCGTGACGGCGGACTCGAGCAGTACGTCCTTGACGCCCGCCGGGTGGGCCGTGCCCACATCGTGGGAGCGGTCGATCTGGATCTCGATATGCAAGCCGTTGTGTCGCAGCAGAACAGCCGAGGGCTCGCCCGGCGCCTCGCCCACGAAGCCGATGAACTGTGACCCGTCCGCCAACGACACGGCCCCGGCGCGGGTCCGGGCGCGCAGGCCGAAGCCATCGCCGTCGCCGACGATCTCGTAACCGGTGACATCCGCGTGACTCGCCCCGGCCAACGGCACGATGGTGTCGAGGTCCCGGGCCGCCCGCTCGATGACCAGCTCGCCACGGGCCGGATTGTACGCCGTGCCTTTCTCACGCCCGGCGGACTCGGGGATGATGTCGGTGCCGTAGAAGGCGTCGTAGAGGCTGCCCCAGCGGGCGTTGGCGGCATTCAGCGCGAACCGCGCATTCATGACCGGAACGACAAGCTGGGGTCCGGCCGTGGTCGCGATCTCGGCATCCACGTTCGCCGTGGTGATCTCGAAGTCTTCCCCCTCCGGGACCAGGTAGCCGATCTCGGCGAGGAACCCCTTGTAGGCCGACGGGTCGTGGCGCTGACCGCGCCGTTCGACGTGCCAGGCGTCGATCTTCGCCTGCAGTTCCTCGCGCTTGGCGAGCAGGGCGCGGTTCTTCGGCGTCAGATCGCGAACGATGGCGCTGAACCCGGACCAGAACGCATCGGGATCGATGCCCGTTCCCGGCAGCGCTTCGGCCGCGATGAAGTCCTCCAATTCCTTCGCCACCTTAAGCCCGTGGCGGTCGACTCTCTCGGTCATTGTCCTCCCCGTGTACGCGCACACCGACCCCGGACGAACAACCGTTAGGGGACGGGCTTGCCCTGCCCCGGCGCGCCTTGCGGACGCGATCGAGAATGCGGCCGCATTCTCGTCATTCAATCCGACGATGTCGCTACCGGCGACTGGGCGCCCCGGGGCGCGTTGAACTGCACACCCTTCGGGTGCGTTGGTCTCGCCCCGACGACATTCATTGCATGCGAAGCAAGGAATGGTAACGACTTGGGAGAGCATTTCCACCACGTGCGGTTGCGTGATTGGTCCTCTGAGCGGCGAAGGGGCTGCTCGCCACGGCGGGCGCTTCAATCGGCCAGTTACGCCCGCCCTGTATACGTCCCTCGACCCGGTGACCGCCTGGTTCGAAGCCCAGCAAGCCTTCGTGTTCAAACCGCAACCCATGACCCTGGTGACCTACGAGGTCGATTGCGACCATCTTGCCGACCTCGAGGACAAGGGAACGCTTGCGCGCCTCAACGCATCGGCGATCGACTTGGCATGCCCTTGGGAGGATCTCGCAGACCGAGGCATGACGCCACCCACCTGGCGCCTGGTCGACCGTCTCCTCGCCGCCGGCGCACACGGCGCCATGGCACCGAGCCAAGCGCCGGGTGCACCCCCCGGCGCGGTCAATCTGGTGTTTTGGCAGCGGGACGCCACGTGCCGTATCGAGGTGATCGACGACTTCGGTAACCTATCGCCGTGAACGGCAAGAAACACACCCACTTCCGATCGGTTCCAGCGAGGTCCGACGGCGTCGAGTTCGGGAACCGCGAGGGGGTCGCTCCCTTGCGCTACCGGTTCATGGCGATCCTCTACGACGCGCTGATCGTCCTTGCCATCTGGGTGTTCACCATCGTGACCCTGGTCACCGTGATCGGGGACGCGGTGATCGGTGCCTGGGTCCAGACCCTGTTGTTCATCGAGATGTACGCCTTCTTCGCGTTCTTCTGGTGCCTGCGGGGGCAGACGCTGGGTATGCTGGCTTGGCGCTTGAGCATTCGTTGCGACGGCCGGTTCACGCCGACGCAGGCAATTGGCCGATTCGTGGGCGGCATGGCGAGTTTCGCGACCTTGGGCTTGGGATTCTTCTGGATGTGGTTCGACCGGGACGGCATGACCTGGTCGGATCGGCTGTCGCGGAGCATCGTTGTCCGGAGCGCCGATTGACCATGTCGGTCACGACGCCACGCGCCGCACCAGCACGATGCCCGCAACCCAGCAGACGGCGACGGGCACCGACATGGCAAGCCAGGCCGGAATCGCGAACACCACGCTCATCGGCCCGAACACATCCACCAGGTACTTGAACGCGAGCCCCACGGCGATGCCCACGCCGAGCCGGGCGCCCAAGCCGGACTCCCGCAGGGGCCCCGTGACGAACGCCAGGGCGACCAGCACGAGGGCGAGAACGGCCAACGGTTGCAGCGCCTTGCCCCACAACGCCACCTGGTAGCGGGTGGGGTCCAGTCCCTCCCGCACCATGTAGTCAATCTGGAAACGAAGATCCGCGAACGAGAGCTTGCCCGGATCGAACAGCGCCTTAGCGCTCAGGACCTCGGGTTTCGCCTGGACGCGCCAAGGGAGCTCCGAATAGCGATAGTTGGCTGAACCCTGGTCGTCGAACCGCGTTTCCGCCACGTCCCGGAGCAGCCATTGCCCAGCGTCTTCCGCATAGGTCGCGCGATCCGCATGGCGGCTCCGGGTCATCCTGCCGTCGGCGAATTCGTACTGCCGAACGGCGAGCAGGTCGCCGTTCTCGGCGAAGCCGCCGACGTTCGTGATCAACGCGCCATCCCGGTACCAGTGCGACGAGGCGATCCGGCCGTCGCCCTCGCCCCCTTGCACCGTGAGTTTCAGCGAGCCGGCCGCCGTCTCGCCGGCGGGTGCAATGAACTCGCCGAGAACCTGGTTCAGGGCGACCAGCAGGACAACCGGAATACTCGCGGCGCCGAACAACCGGAGAATCGAGGCCCCCGCGCCGCGCAGCACGGTGAGTTCGCTGTGACTCGCCAGCACGCCGAGGCCAACGAGCGCGCCGATGAACACGCCGTAGGGCATGAGGTCGTAGAGCTGTCGGGGCGTGCTCAGCAGGACGTACCGCAGGGCCTGGCTCTTGGTGTAGCCCGGCGTGATGTCGCGGAACTCGTCGAGGAGGGTGAAGAGCGTCACCAAGGTGAGCAGGCAGGCGATCACGACCGCCGCCGACTTCAAGATCGTGACCGCGATGTAGCGGTCCATCTGTCCGCCGATCATCGCAATTGCCACCAAGACCGGCCCGCCGGCCGCGTTCCCGTACGGATCAGCAAGACTGCGGCGACGAGCACCAGGGCATGTATGAACCACAGGCCGAGCACGCCCGGCACGACCCCTTCGGCAACCCCGTCCTGGGCGAACACCAGGGCCAGGTAGTAGGCGACGAACAGCACCACACCCGGCAGCGTTCGCGCGAAACGCCCGGCACGCGGTCCCGGCCGGGCGATGCCGAATGCGGCCAGTGCGCCGATGACCGTCATCAGTGGCCAAGCCAGCCGGCCGTGCAGTTCGGCAGCCCGCTTGGGGTCCGCGAAGTCCAGCGCGGCCGTCTCGAAACTGCGCACGTCGACCAACGGAACCGGCGCTTCCCGTTCCAGGCGTTGTCCCAGCCTCGCGAATTCCACCACCCGGTAGCCGGGCTCGCCGGGACGGCCCTCGTAACGCACGCCGTTGGTGAGTTCGAGGAATCGGCTCATGGTCGTGGGGTGCCGGTGTGCGCGGCCGCTCTCGGCCCAGATCGTGATGTCCACCGGGCCCTGGCGTTCGGCCAGGAAGACGCCTTCCAAGCGATTCGTCTCCCGGTCCACGGCTTGCGCGTAGCTGACCCGTCGCCCGCCGTCATGGGTGTGGAAAGCGCCGGGGACCAGGGCGTCCAGTTCGCTGTCGACGAGTTGGGTGAGCGACAGTTCGGCGTAGAGCTTGCGCGCCTCCGGGGTCGCCACCAGGGCGAAGAAGGCGACGAGAGCGGCAACGGGCACGACGAGTACCAGGAACCAACTCACGAATCGCCTCGGGCTCGCCCCCGCCGTCGCCAGCACCGCGTATTCCCGCTCGGCATGGAGACGCCCGAAGGTGAGCACGATGGCAAGAAACAGCGCGAAGGGTGCCGTCACCTGGACGAACTCCGGAATTCGCAGGGCGAGCAGCAGCCAGAGCGCTTCGGCGGTGAACCGACCGTCCGCCGCGCCCTGCAGGAAGCCGATGAAACGCGCGCTCAAGCCAACGACCAAGAGCAGCGCGAAGACCCCCGTGAACACGAGCGCAAGTTCGCGGGCGACGTAACGGGCGGCGACGTGCCTCATGGTCGCGACTGCCACCCCCTAGCGGGGGAACCCCGGCCCAACGAGGGAACGAGGCCCAAGGCGAGGATCATCGAGACGTGACTCATCTTGCCAGCGTTTCGGCACGATCAAGTTAAACTAGACCGTCGCGCACCAGACGGGAAGTGAGATTATGCGGTATGCATCGAGAACGGGGAACGCAGCGTCGGCAGCAACCGATTGTCTCGTCGTGCCGCGGGCTGCGGCACCCGGCCTGGCCGCCGCGATGGGCGTCGCCGACGAGGTCGGTCTCGTACTCGAGGGTACCCGCGGCAAGGCAGGCGCCGTCGCCAAGGTGTTCCTCAAGGGCCGCCCGTCGCGGCTGCTGATCGTCGGTGGGGAACGCACCGACGCCGACGCCGACGCCGACGCCAAGCTCGCCGATTTCCGGCGCGATGCCAAGGCCGCAGCGACGGCGATCGCCGCCTTGGACGTGGCCGACGCCACGATCTGCGTCGACGACTTCGATGCCGGAAGCGGCAACACGTACTGGAAGACCCGCACCGCGCTCGCGGCGGTTTCGCACGCCACCTACCGGTTCACCCCCTACAAGTCCGACAAGCCAAAGGCCGCCGAACTCCGCCGCCTCGGCGTGCTCTCCCGCCAACGAACGCAAACGCGCCGCGCCGTCGACCACGCCCAAGCCCTCGACGAGGGGCTCGCCCTGGCCAAGGATCTCGGCAACCAGCCGCCGAACGTCTGCAACCCCACCTTCCTCGCCCGCGAGGCCCGCCGGCTGACGCGCGGCGTCGACAACGCGACAACCACCGTCCTCGATGAAAGGAAGATGTCCGAACTCGGCATGGGCGCGTTCCTGGCCGTGACCCACGGCACGGCCACGCCCGCCAAGATGATCATCGTCAACTACAGGGGCGGCAGCCCGGGCGATCAGCCCGTCGTGCTCGTTGGCAAGGGAATCACCTTCGACACCGGGGGAATCAACATAAAGGCCTCGGCAGGCATGGACGAGATGAAGTGGGACATGTGCGGGGCCGCCAGTGTCCTCGGCGCGGCCAAGGCTGCGATTTCCGCGCAGCTGCCCATCAACCTGATCGTCATGGCCGCGGCTGCGGAGAACATGCCCGGCGGTCGGGCGTCTCGGCCGAGCGACATCGTCACGACGATGTCCGGGCAAACCGTGGAAATCATGAACACCGACGCCGAAGGCCGGCTCGTGCTCTGCGATGCATTGACCTACGCGTTGCGCTTCAAGCCCGCCGCCGTGGTCGACATCGCCACCCTGACCGGCGCCCAGGTGGTCGCCCTAGGCAGCCATGCCAGCGCGCTGTACGCCAACGACGACTCCCTTGCCGACGCGCTTTCGTCGGCGGGCGACACGGCCGGGGACCGGATGTGGCGGATGCCGCTGTGGGACGACTACCAGAGCGCCTTGGACAGCGCGTTCGCGGACCTGAAGAACGTCGGCAGCGGGCGCGCAGCCGGTTCCATCACCGCGGCCTGCTTCCTGTCGCGGTTCACCAAGGACTACCCCTGGGCGCACCTCGACATCGCCGGAAGTGCCTATGTCGGTGGCAAGGGATCCACCGGTCGACCGCTCCCGGCGCTCTTCGAATACCTGATCGGGGCGGCGTCCTAGCCCATGACGCGCATCGACTTCTACATCCTCCCGGACGTCGACGAGATCGCCCGGCACCGGTTCACGTGTCGGCTGGCGTACAAGGCCGCCACGACAGGCAAGCGGGTACACATTCGAACCCTCGCCGATTCGGCGGACGACATCGACGCATTGCTCTGGGAATACCCGCCGCAACGCTTCCTGCCCCACGCCCGGCTGGCGGATACGTCCGGGGCGGAACCGGTGACCATCGGCACCGAGGACGAGGAACCGACCCATGACGAAGTGCTCATCAACCTGGCGACCGAAATTCCCGGATTCTTCAGTCGATTCGAGCGGGTATCGGAGGTGGTGCTCGCGAATCAGCGCGTCGCTGGACGGGACAAATACAGGCGCTACCGGGAAGGGGGGTATGCCCTGTTCCACCACCAGATGGACGACTGGGAATAGCTCGTCGAAGGGATGCACAAGCGACGATGAGCATTGACGGCAGCTTCGATCCCGCCGCCATCGAGGCCGGGCTATACGACGACTGGGAGCGTTCGGGACACTTCGCGCCGGGCGGCAACGGGCGGGCGTACTGCATCGTCATCCCGCCTCCGAACATCACCGACCGGCTGCACATCGGCCATGCCTTCCAGCACACGCTGATGGACGCGCTGATGCGCTACCACCGGATGACCGGGCGGCGGGCGCTATGGCAGACCGGCACCGACCACGCCCAGATTTCCACGCAGATGGTGGTCGAGCGGCGATTGCTGGAACAAGGGATCAAGCGCGAGGATCTCGGCCGGCAGGGGTTCATCGACCGGGTCTGGGAGTGGAAGCGGACCACCGGCGGCAACATCTCCCGGCAGATACGCCGCATGGGCTCGTCGGTGGACTGGCGCCGGGAACGCTTCACCATGGACGAGGGCTTCTCCCGGGCCGTGATCGAAGTGTTCGTCCGCCTCTACGACGAAGGCCTGATCTACCGGGGCAAGCGTCTGGTCAACTGGGACCCGGTGCTTCAGACCTCCATTTCCGATCTCGAGGTGGACAACCACGAGGAAGCCGGCCAGTTGTGGCACTTCCGCTACCCGCTGGCCGATGGCGCGCGTACGCAGGCCGGTGCCGACCACCTGGTCGTTGCCACGACCCGGCCCGAGACCATGCTCGGCGACACCGCCGTCGCCGTGCATCCGGATGACGAACGCTACCGCTCCCTGGTCGGGAAGTCGGCGATCCTGCCGCTAGTGGGCCGTCGCATCCCGGTCATCGCGGACGACTACGTGGATCGCGCCTTCGGCTCCGGCTGCGTCAAGATCACGCCGGGCCACGACTTCAACGACCATGCCATCGGCGCGCGGCACGGCCTCGAAACGGTCAACATCTTCGCCGCGGATGCAACGCTCAACGACAACGCGCCTGCCGCCTACCGGGATCTCGACCGGTTCGTGGCGCGTGAACGGATCGTGGCCGACATGGAGTCGGCGGGGCTCGTCGAACGGATCGAGGCACACACGATGACCGTGCCCCGGGGCGACCGCTCGGATGCCGTCATCGAGCCCTGGCTCACCGACCAGTGGTTCGTCAAGATCCAGCCGCTCGCCGAGCCCGCCATCAAGGCGGTGGAGGACGGCGATATCGAGTTCGTGCCGAGGCAATACGAGAACATGTATTTCGCCTGGATGCGGGAAATCGAGGATTGGTGCATCAGCCGTCAGCAATGGTGGGGCCACCGGATTCCCGCCTGGTACGACGAGTCGGGCGACGTGCATGTCGGGCGAACCGAAGCCGAGGCCCGCACCCGCGCCGGGTTCGACGACGACGTGCCGCTTGCCCAAGACGAAGACGTTCTCGACACGTGGTTCTCCTCCGCGCTGTGGACGTTCGGGACGCTCGGCTGGCCTGAACGGACCCCGGAACTCGCGACCTATCACCCCACCGACGTGCTGGTGACCGGCTACGACATCATCTTCTTCTGGGTCGCCCGCATGGTGATGATGACCTTGAAGTTCACCGGCGAGGTGCCGTTCAAGCAGGTCCACATCCACGGCATGGTGCGGGATGCGGAAGGGGCGAAGATGTCGAAGACACGCGGCAACGGCCTCGACCCGCTGGACATCATCGACGGCATCTCGACCGACGCGCTGGTCGCCAAGCGCACCGCAAACATGACCCAGCCGCGCATGGCCGAGACGATCGAGGCACGCACGCGTCGCGAGTATCCGAACGGCATTCCGCCCTACGGTACCGATGCGCTGCGCTTCACGTTCTGTGCGATGGCGTCGCAGGGTCGGGATCTCGCCTTCGACCTCAAACGTATCGAGGGCTACCGGAACTTCTGCAACAAGCTATGGAACGCCACGCGCTTCGTTCTCGGGCACGTGAAGAGCGCCGCCGACCTGGAGGGCCCCGCCAACGCAGGACCGTCGGACCGTTGGATTCGATCCAAGACCCGGCACCTCGTGGACACCGCTCACCGGTCGATCGCCGACTACCGGTTCGACCTCTACGCGAACGCGGTCTACGAGTTCATCTGGCACGAGTACTGCGACTGGTATATCGAGTTGACCAAGCCCGTCCTATTCGAGGCCGACGCGCGGCCCGAAGCGGCCCGGGCCGCCAAGCGCACCCTGCTCGATGTGCTCGAACTTCTGCTCCGAACGGCGCATCCGATCATCCCGTTCATCACCGAGACGCTGTGGCAACGGGTCGCCCCGCTGCAGGGATCGACGGGTGCCACGATCATGCACCAGCCGTTCCCGCGCCCCGATGAACAGCCCGAGGATGCCGGCGCACAAGCCGCCATCGAATGGCTGAAGGCGGTGGTCACCGCGGTTCGGAACATCCGCGGCGAACTGAACGTGGCACCGGGGAAGGCAATCGACCTCCTGCTACAGGGAAGCGAACCTCAATCCCGCCAACTGGGCGCCAACGAAACTCTGCTGCGCCGGTTGGCCAACGTGAACGCCGTTCGCTTTCTGGGCGACGACGAGGTGCCGCCCCCGGTATCGATGCAGATCGTGGGTGGCGACAACACCGGCGGAGCGACAAGCCACGCCCTGAAGGTGATGGTAACCATGGCAGACCTGATCGATACCGATGCCGAACGAGCGCGCCTCCAAAAGGCCGTGGACCGTGCCGAGATGGACCTGGCGCGCACTGGATCGAAGCTTGCCAACGAGAACTTCGTTGCCAAGGCACCCCCGGCGGTGGTGGCCAAGGAACGCAACAAGCACGACCGTTTGCGCGGCGAAATCGGCGCGCTCAAGGAGCAACTATCACGCTTGGATGGGCAATAGGGGACGCGGAATGAACGACGAACTGAGAATCTTCGCGGGTCGATCCAACCCCGAGCTGACCGACGATATCTGCGCCTGTCTCGGTATCGAGCGGAGCAGCCTGACCATCTCCCGATTCTCGAACGACAACCTATCGGTCCAGATCGACGAGAACGTCCGCGAACGCGACACCTTCGTCGTGCAGGCGTTCACCGAGCCCGCCAGCGACCGGATACTCGAACTCCTGGTCACGCTCGACGCGCTGCGCAGCGCTTCCGCCCGTCGGATTACCGCCGTGATCCCCTACTTCTCCTATGCCCGTTCCGACAAGAAGGATGCGCCGCGCATATCCATCGCCGGGCGGTTGATCGCCGACCTGCTGCGCACGGCCGGCGCCCACCGCGTGCTGACCATGGATCTGCACGCCGAGCAGGTTCATGGATTCTTCAGCATCCCCGTGGATCACCTCACCGCGATACCCATCGTCGCCGCGCACATCCGCGACACCTGCGACATGGACAATGCCGTGATCGTCGCCACCGACGCCGGCGGCGCCAAGCGGGCGGGCAAGTTCGCAACGCGCCTGCAGTTGCCCCTTGCCATCATCGACAAACGCCGGGTCAGCGATACCGAGGTCCGCCAGGGACACGTGGTGGGCGATGTCCGGAACCGGGACGCCATCGTGTTCGAAGACGAGATCTCCACCGGCGGCACCATGGTCGAGACCGCGCGCACCTTGGCGGCGGCCGGCGTGCGGCGGGTGTTCGCCGGCGCCACCCACGGGGTCCTGGTCGGCAACGCCATCGAGAACCTGCGCGACTCGCCCATCGAGGCGTTGACCGTCACCAATACCGTCGACGTCCCCGCCGACAAACGGCTCGACAAGATGACCGTGCTCTCGGTGGCGCCGCTGATGGCGGAAGCCATCCGGCGGATTCACACGGGGGAGAGCGTGGGGGCGCTGTTCGCCTGACGGGATCGGCCGCCCCGGGCTAGCGCGGCGTCCACCGTGCCGCCCATCCGTGCGGCGTCGCGAGGCCGTGGGCAAGGGCCAGGTTCGGCACCGCGACGAGATCGCTGCCCGCGTAGAGCAAGGGCCATCCGGCGCGTTGCCAGGGGGGAACTCGGGCCTCTTGGAACAGCGCCTTGAGGGTCTTGGTTCGGTTTCGGCCCCGTGGTCGAATCCGTTCGCCGCCTTGCCGCGGGCGCATCGACACGGCCAGTCCCGCCTCCAATCCCCATTCGGCACGACGCCAGGTCAAGCGCCCGGCATCCCCCCGCCAATCCGAGCCGACACGCAGGACCACCGGCTCCAAGGGCGACGAAACCTGCCGGTCGGCAACGAGGTGCCATGCCGTGCGGTAGCGCCAGGCTTGCATACCCGGAACAATGCCCACGCGCGGCATGCGATCGTTTCGAGCCGAGCTCTGCCGGCGGATCTCCGCGACCGCCTTCGAGGGCGTGGGCAGGCCTGCAGCGAGAAGCCACGCCAAGACCCCCTGTTCGCTGGTCTCGTTCAACGGCAATGGCCGAAGCCTTGCGACCGGCACCGTGCGCCGGGCCGCGAGCCGCTCCACCGCGCCCGGATGGCGAGCCTCGAGACGGGGCATCACGCGGTGCCGAATCAGGTTGCGATCGACGTCCAGGTCGGCATTGGACGGATCATCGATCCAGCTGAGGTCGTGGCGTTGTGCGTAGGCGATGATGTCGCGCCTGCGCACGCCCAAGAGGGGTCGGACGACGCACCCGACGCCGAGACGGCGAGCGTTGGGCATACCGCCCGGCTCGCGCCCGGTCAGCAGTTGCCAAACACGGGTCTCGGCCTGGTCGTCGGCGTGATGAGCCAGGGCCAGGACATCGCCTGGGGCGAGCAGCTCCCGCCAGACACGATAGCGCGCCCGACGAGCCGCATCCTCGCGGTTGCCATGGGAATCCACACGCACCGAACGCGACTCGAATGCGACGCCGAATTCCCGAGCCACCGCTCGGCAATGCCCCGCCCATTCCGGTGCCGCGGGGTCGAGACCATGGTCGATGTGAATCGCTACGGTGTTCGGGCTCGAGCGCAGGGCGTGCAGGAGCACGGTGGAATCGACGCCGCCGCTGAACCCCACCCACAAGTGCCCCGAATCGGTTCCGTGAAGGAAAGCGGCGAGCATTTCGGTCTGGGCAAGAGCCCGTTCGACACGGCCGTCAGGCACCATAGTCCAATGCGACGGCGTTCTCCCCGAGCGCGCGGCGCAACTCGTCGAGCAGCGCGTCCGCCGCATCGACCCGCCAAGCGTCGCCCAAGGCGACCGTCCCGTTGGCACCCGGGGCGGAGTAGTTCACCACCACGCCACAGCCCGCCGCGTTGCGATGGCGACCGAGGATTCGTTTGAGTTCGCCGATGAGGTCGCCGTTGGTTGCCTTCTGCGCCACGCGCAGCACGACCCTCCCCGCATGTCGTTCACGCGCTTCGCCCAGGGTCATGACGCGTTCCGCGCGGAGCTTGTGCCCACGGGTGAACTCGTCCAACTGCACCACGCCCTCGATCACCAGGATGGCATGCTTGTCCAGTTTGGCGCGGTTTCGCTCGTAGACCTCGCCGAACAGGTTCGCCTCGATACGGCCGCTCTTGTCGTCGACCTCCACGAATCCCATCGGGCCGCGCCGTCCCCGCCGCGTCCGGTTGGAGACCACGACCCCGGCGGCAGTCTGAATCGTGTCCGCGGGCCGCAGCGCCGAGATCGGCGTCGGGCAGAAACTGCGGATCTCCTCGAGATGCTCGTCAACCGGATGCCCCGTCAGGAAGAGGCCGAGGGTCTCGCGTTCGCCGTCCAAGCGTTCGTGCATGGATAGCGGCCGCACCTTGCGGGCGCGCGTGATTTTGGAGGGCGCAGGCACTCCCCCGAACATGTCGTCGATATCCAACTCGGCATCTCGTGCCGACTGTTCCGCACCCTGCACCGCGTCGGGAAGTTCGTCGAGCAGACGCGCCCGGGTCTCGTCGATGGGTTCGCCGTCGGCACCGAAGCAGTCCAGGGCGCCCGCTCGAATCAGCGCTTCGAGTAGCCGCTTGTTGACGCGGCGTGCGTCCACGCGCATGCAGAAGTCGTCGAGATCGGTGTAGGGGCCAGCCTCGCCACGTTCCCGGACGAGCACCTCCACCGGTCCCGCGCCCACGCCCCGGACGGCGCCCAGACCGTAGCGGATGCCTTGGGCCGTGGCCCGGAAGCGGAAGTTGCTGCGATTGACGTCCGGCGGCAGCACTTCTAGACCCATGCGCCGCACCTCGTCGACGAGCGGCACGACCTTCTCGATCTTGTCCATGTCCGCCGACAACACCGCCGCCATGAAATGCCCGGGGTAATGTGCCTTCAGGAAGGCGGTACGGAATGCCAACAACGCATAGCCAGCGGCGTGCGCCTTGTTGAAGGCGTAACCCGCGAACTTCTCGACCTGGTCGAAGATCTCGTTGGCGACACGCGCCTCCACGCCCTCTCTCGTGGTGCCCTCGAGAAACGTCGCGCGCATCCTCGTCATCTCTTCGGGCTTCTTCTTTGCCATGGCTCGACGCAGGAGATCCGCCTCGCCCAAGGTGAACCCCGCGAGCACCTGGGCCATGGTCATGACCTGTTCCTGGTAGAGCATGACCCCGTAGGTGCTGCCCAGCGCGCTCGCCAATCGCGGGTGGGGATAGCGGACCGGTTTGCGTCCGTGTTTGCGCTCGACGTAGTCGTCCACAGCCCCCGACTGCAGGGGCCCGGGCCGGAACAGCGCAACCAAGGCGATGATGTCCTCGATGGAGTCCGGCTTCAGCCTGGCAACCAGTTCCTTCATTCCCGACGATTCGAGCTGGAACACCGCGGTCGTCTCCGCCCGCTTTAGGAATTCGTAGGTCCGAGCGTCGTCGAGCGGCACCTTCTCGATGTCGATGGCGTCTTCGCCATGCTGCGCGCGCTCTGCGTTGATCGCATTGACGGCCCAGTCGATGATCGTCAACGTGCGGAGTCCCAGGAAGTCGAACTTGACGAGCCCCGCCTCTTCCACGTCGTAGAGGTCGAACTGGGACACGACGGTGCCGCCGGCATGGTCGGCATACAAGGGCACGAAATCGGTAAGCCGGGTCGGCGCGATGACCACGCCCCCGGCGTGTTTGCCGACGTTGCGGACGGTGCCCTCGAGCTTGTAGGCCATGTCCATGATTTCCTGCGCGTCCTCGTTGCGCGCGATGAAGTCCGCGAGATCCGCTTCCTGCGCCACCGCCTTCGCCAAGGTCATGCCGATTTCGGCCGGGATCATCTTCGACAGCCGGTCGGCAAGACCGAAGGCCTTGTCCTGGACCCGTGCCACGTCCCGGACCACGGCCCGCGCCGCCATGGTGCCGAAGGTCGCAATCTGGCTGACGGCGTCGTGGCCGTATAGATCGGCAACGTGTGCGAGCACCCGGCCACGTCGTTCCATGCAGAAGTCGATGTCGAAGTCGGGAAGCGAGACCCGCTCCGGATTCAGCAGACGTTCGAACAGGAGGTCGTACTTGATGGGGTCGAGTTCCGTGATGCCGATGCAGAACGCCACCAGCGAAGCGGTACCCGATCCACGACAGCCTACCGGCACGTCGTTGTCCCGAGCCCAGGCCACGAACTCCTCGACGATCAGGAAGTAGCCGGCGAAACCCATCTCGGTGATGATCCCGAGTTCGTACCGGAGACGGTCTTCGTACGGTTGCGCCTCGAACCCCGGCGCGTCTGCAAGGGTATCGAGGTGGCGCTTGAGCCCGGCCCGGGCCCTTGCCTCAAGCAAGGACTCCGAGGTCGTTTGCTTGTCGATCGGCGGCTCGGGGAGCGACGGCTCGCCGAGCACGAGTTCCAGGCTGCATCGCTTGGCGACCTCGACGGTGTTCGCCAGGGCCTCGGGCAGATCGGCGAACAACTCGACCATCTCGGCCGGCGTGCGCAGGTACTGCGCGACGCTGTAGCGCCGTTCCCGTCGCGGATCGTTCAGAACCCGCCCTTCCTGAATACAAACACGGGTCTCGTGGGCCTCGAAGTCCGCCGGCGCCAGGAATCGGACGTCGTTGCAGGCCACCAAGGGCACGCCGGCACGGACGGCCAAGTCCGCTGCTTCGAACACGAACCGGTCCTCGCCTTCCCGCCCGGTTCGCACCACTTCAAGGTAGACGCGGTCTCCAAACGCCTCCCGCCACTCGCCGAGCCTTCCCAAGGCGACCGAAGCGTCGTCGGCGTCGACAACGACACCGACGTCGCTCGCGCCGCCAAGCAGCAGGATCAGGCCGTCGGCGGCATCGAGTATCGCCCGGCGAGCAACAAGACCGTGCGCCAGCGGATTGCGCCCACCCGGCCCCGCCACGGCGATGTCCCCAGACTCCGTCGGCGACCGCGTGTACGCAGCGGAGACAAGATTCAAAAGGTTGGGGTAGCCGACCTTCGACGCCACGAGCACGCGGCAGACGCAGACGCTGCCTTCGGCGTCTTCATAGGGGAGTTCGGCGCCCAGGATCGGCTTCACGCCAGCCTCGCGACACGCCTTGTAGAACTTCACCAAGGCGAACAGATTGGCCCGGTCGGTCAACGCGACCGCCGGCATCCCGAGTTCGGCGACGCGCACCGCGAGGTCCTTGACCTTGACCAGGCCGTCCGACAGCGAGTATTCGCTGTGCACCGCAAGGTGGACGAACTCGCCCGCCTCCACCTCGTCGCCGGTCTGATAGCGTGGCGTCGACTCGGAGGCGGAAGCTTCCCCGTTGGCACCCGTGGGCAGACCCGCGACCGGCGCCACTGCTTCGATCTCCTCGACTTCGCTCAACGCCCTGGCCCGCTAGAAAAGTGCCGGCTGCCTGTGGGCATCGCCAACCGGCGCAAAGGACCGCCGATGCAGCGGCGTCGGTCCAAGCCGCTTCAGTGCCGCGAGATGCACCGCCGTGGCATAGCCCTTGTGTGACTCGAATCCATAGCCGGGAAACTGCTCGGCAGCGGCCACCATCTCCGCGTCCCTTGCGACCTTGGCGATGATCGACGCCGCACTGATCGCCGGGACCTTGGCATCGCCGCCGATGACCGTCACCGCGGCGCAACCGTCGATCGCCGGGGCCATGTTGCCGTCGATGTAGGCCACCCGAACCTCCGCGGCGAGTGCGTCGACCGCGCGCCGCATCGCGACGAGTGTCGCGCGCAGGATGTTGATGCGGTCGATCTCGACGACCTCGG
Source organism: Gammaproteobacteria bacterium (assembly GCA_028821405.1). Lineage (GTDB taxonomy): Bacteria > Pseudomonadota > Gammaproteobacteria > Pseudomonadales > Azotimanducaceae > VXYL01. The sequence goes on from JAPPGK010000038.1 coordinate 84,852, forward strand.
CACGGCCGAGCGCCCAGGCCATTGCACGTTCACGGATGACTGCCGCCAACAGCTCGCGTTGATCGGGCTTGAGTTCCTTGGAGTCCTTGAGACCCTTGATCCTGCGGCGGGGATCGAGGATCACCGCGCCCGCCACCACGGGCCCGGCAAGCGGACCGCGTCCGACCTCGTCGACGCCGGCGACATCGACGCCGTTCGCGCCCACGCCGGGTTCGCCGAACAGATCCCGCATCGCCCCTCCGTGGACATGTGACACCACGATTGTAAAGGCAGGGCCGATCAATGTCGCTTGCCAAGCCGGGGAAGTACGCAAAATCTACCGGAACGCAGCTAACGGCGTCGTTCCGCCAACCGGCGCAAGCGCGGCAACGCCTGGCGGTCCTTCTCGCGGTCCGCCGCGCCTTTCGAGCGTATGACGTCCGCCAGCGATGCCACGAGCACGCGGGTGCCGCTCACCTCGATGGCCACCGCGTCCCGCCTAAGGTCGTCGAATCCTTTAGTCCCCACAGGCACGAATGCCAAGTCGAGATCGCCCGCGCGGGTCGTGAGGTTGAGGACTGCGTCCGGTCCGAGGTTGTGGAGGAACTCCCTCGAACAGTCGAACGGCAATCCATCGGGAACTCCCTCGGCCCGGATCCGCGCATGCAGACTGTGCAGCGCACGGGCAAGCCGGTCGAGATTCGCTTCATCAGACGCAGGTGTGATGTCGACGTCCAACGTCACGCCGACATCGCCATGTAGTACCGCTGCCATCCCCCGACTAGTGTCGTGTCCCGCAAGTTCCTGGCACTTCAGAGATCGCCATGCGCGCCAATGCAAGGCGTGGTCCGCAGGTAATATCGGGCATATTGGCAAGGGCCACAACGCGGCAGTGGCGCGCATGGCGGTCTCCCGAAGGGCGCGCCCCACGGGGCCTGTGGCCGCGTTGCGCCCCTTGGCAATGAGCCCGCCATTCCCGGCGGGGACGCGCCTTGCCACAGACCCCGTGGGACGCGCTGAAGTACCAGGAACTTGCGGGACACGACACTAGGACGAAACGGACGCCTTCGGCCGCAAGCGCGTCAAGAATTCGCTGAGGGTCGAAGTCGTGATCTGGCATCGAGCAATGCATCGCGGCCCTTGAGCACGAAACGGGCCGCACGCGTCGCGTCCGCAAGTCGTTGGGTCGGCGTACGAGAGAGCGTACGCTCGAACATGCTGAGCGTACCGGTGTCGGGTTCGCCGAGACCGACCCGGATTTCGAAACCGCATGCCCGGACCAGACGTTCGACCATCGCGGTCGACGGCGTTTGGCTACCCGACTCGATCCGGGCGACGGTGGATTGCGGCACCCCCGCCTGGGCCGCGAGGACGACCTGCGTGAGCCCCGCCCGCTTGCGGGCTTCGCGAACCAGGCTCTGAAGAGTCATCCACCGTTTATAGCGCATACGCTATTGAGAAATCAACGCTTGCGATCGACGGGCGTGCCGACTGCAGCGATGCAGATGCACTGGGGCGAAGCGGTTGGCACCATTATTCGGCCACCAACGCCAACACCGCCTCCGCCGCCTTAGCCGCGCCATCTTGGCGCAGTTCCTCGTGCCAATGCGCGCAACAACGCAGGTAGTCGTCGTCCGCCCGGGATCGCTCGTACTGTTCCACGAGGGCTCTCGCCATACGCGACGGTTCGGCATCCTTCTGCAGCAGTTCTGGAACCAGTTCGCGGCCGGCGAGGATATTCGGCAGGGCCACGTATGCCGATTTCTGCAGGCGCCGGACGATCCAAGCGGTCAGATTCCCCAATCGGTAGGCGACGACCATCGGCCGACGCAACAGCAGCGTCTCCAGCGTCGCCGTGCCCGATTTCGCGAGTACCAGGTTCGCGGCGGCAATCGCGGTTCGGGAATGGCCATGGATCACCTTGACGTCGAGGGCTCGTCCCACTCGGTGCGTGGCCACGGTGTCCACAACCCGGTCGTAGACCTGCCCGGTGGGCGTCGGCAGAAGAAAGAGCGGGTCGTCGAACGTGTCCAGAAGCAAAGCGGCCGTGTCCAGAAAAAGGCCGCCGAGGAAGTCGATTTCGGACGCGCGGCTGCCCGGCAGCAGGGTCACCACGAACCGACCGCCGGCAAGCCCCAGAACGTCGCGGGCGCGGTTCCTGCCCTCTTCCGTACCATCCCCGGGCGCGATGTCGTCCGCCAGCGGATGACCCACGAAAACGGCCCTCCCGCCCCGTTCGTCGTACAAGGCCGGCTCGAACGGGAACAGGGCGAGCACCACGTCGGCCGCCTTGACGATGCGCTTGATGCGACCCTGGCGCCAAAAGTACACGGACGGGCTGACGTAGTGGGCCGTGGGTATGCCGCGATCCCGAACCCGACGCTCCAGCATCAGGTTGAAGACGTTGAAGTCGACCCCGACGACGGCATCCATGGGTTCGCCGACGAAGTGGTCGCACAGTCGCCGAAGCAGCCGATAAAGACTCGGCAGACGCAGCAACGGATCCTTGAAGCCATTGACGGCAAGGTCGTCCAAGGGGGCCAGACCCCGCAATCCGTTGGCCAGCATGGTCTCGCCCCCAACACCCGTGAACTCGGCGTCCGGCGCCCGATCACGGATCGCCGCCATCAACCGGCCCCCGAGGATGTCACCCGACGCCTCGCCTGCGACGATCCCGATCCTCGGCTTGCGACCCAACTTTCCCGCCTCTCAACGCAAGCTGCCCAACCCGCCGCTCAGTCCGGCAGGCTGAAGGCGAAGTACTCGGAACCCGACGGCGGTCCCATGCGGGCGCCTCCGGCGGCGACCACGACATACTGCTTGCCCGCCACGCTGTACACGGCGGGCGTCGAGAACCCGGCGGCCGTGAGATCCGCCTCCCAGAGGATCTCCCCGTTGTCGGAGTTGTAGGCCCGGATCTTGCGATCAGGAGTCGCGGCGATGAAGACGAGACCGGATGCCGTAACCACCGGCCCGCCGTAGCTGACCGCGCCGAAGCCGAGGTCGGGGTGGGACGGGTAGTTGCCGAACGGTACCCGCCAGACCGTCTCGCCCGTTGCCAGGTCGATGGCGTTGAGGGTCCCCCACGGCGGCGTATTGCCCGGCAGTTCCTCGTGGTCGCGCAGATAGACATAGCAGCAATGGGCGTAGCTGATCTCCTTGGTCGGTTCGTCCTTCTTGCGGTTGGGATTCACGATGTAGCCGCGGACGCGTTCGCGTTCGAGGTCCGACAGGCGGGCGAACCCCGGCATGCGCCCGGCACCGGTCTCGATCACCTTGCCCACGTCCTGGTAGCTCATCCGCTCGAGGATTCCTTCCAGGGCGGGACCGGTCTCGGTACCCTCGAGTTCCATCCCGTGGCAGCTTCCGCAATGCGTCGCGTATGTCCCGTAGGCGCTGAAGCCGGCCGGAATCTCGGTCAGATTGAGGATGCCGGCCACGTCGTTGGCGTTGACAATCAGGCGGTTGGTGGCCGGGTCGAATGCCGAGCCGCCCCACTCCGCGCCGCCGTCGTACCACGGATAGAACAGCACCGTTCCCACCCTCGGCGGCGCCCACTTGCGCAGGTCCCAGTCCTTGATCTTCTCGCGCACGCTGGCCGTGGCTTCCGGCGTGCGATCGGTGATCTCGAACTCCTGCCGGCTGATGGTGACCGTCGAGACCGGCTGCAGGGGCGCAGGCATCTCCCCGGGAAGCGTGCTCGGGAGCGTCGACTCGTACTCGATGGGATACATCAGTTCGCCGGTCTCCCGGTCGAACGCATAGAGATGACCCGACTTGGTCGTGAGCGCCACGGCGTCGATGGTCCGGCCGTCGCGTTCGAGCCGGACCAGCGTTGGGGGCGAGGGGTTGTCGCGGTCCCAGAGGTCGTGGCGGATCACCTGGTAGTGCCAGATCCGCTCACCCGTGCGGGCATCGATGGCAACGAGGGAGTTCGCGAAGAGGTTGTCGCCCAACCGGCTCGCGCCGTAGAAATCCGGCGTGGCCGAGCCGGTGGGGGCGAACAGGATGCCGCGCGCCTCGTCCAGCGCCATGCCGGTCCATACGTTGGCCCCGCCCGCCTTTTCCAGCGCCCCGGGCGCCCACGTCTCGGCGCCCGGGTCGCCGGGCTTCGGAATCGTATCGAACTGCCAGACCAGGCTGCCGTCCATGGCACTGAATGCCCGAACCGAGCCCGGATAGGCGTCGGCGTTCTCGGTGGTGGTGAAGCCGAGGATGAGCTTGTCTTCGAACACGACCCCCGGCGCCGTAACCGAGAGATAGCCGGTGCGCTCCACGTCCGTTGGCGTGACGTCCACGCGTCCTTCCTCGCCGAAGGCCGCCGCCGGCTTACCGTCGGCGGCGTTCAGACCGATCAGCGTCTTGCCGGCGTTGTAGAAGATGCGCTGTTCCTCGCCGCGCTCCCAGTACATCAGGCCCCGCTGGGCGCCCCCGAGTTCCGGGTCAAAACGCCAGAGCTCCTCGCCGGTGGCGGCGTTCAAGGCAAACGCTACGAGTTGCGGCGAGAGGCCGTAGAGCACGCCATCGACGACCAGCGGGCTGGTGTACATCGTGCCCGCCGGCTCGCCGGACCGGTACACCCAGGCTTCGACCAACTGACCAACGTTGTCCCGGTTGATCTGGGTCAGCGGCGAGTAGTGCTGGCGGCCGGAATCGCCCAGGTAGACGGCCCAGTCCTGGTCGCCACCCGATGCCGGTCCATCGGGCGGTGGCGTACAGGCGTATACGAACAGCATCAGGGCCGGCAAGGCGACCCGGTGGGCGTGACGCATGTATTGTCCCCCTCGGTTGCGCCCGACCGTAAGGAAAAAGGCGATGTCGCGCAAATCGGGCCCACGCTATGCTGGCGGCTTCTTCACCCGAGGCCACCGATCCGATGCGACTGCCGCCATTCGAACTCCTGCTTGGCCTACTCCTGCTTGGGACACTCAATGCCTCAGCGGATACCCCGCTCAAGGAGACCTACGCCGAATCGTTCGAGGTGGGTGTCGCCGTCCAGGCCGCGCAACTCGACCGCGCGCCCGAGAGCAGGCTCATAACCCGGCATTTCGGCATGGTGGTCGCCGAATACCAGATGAAGGCCAATGTCATCGCCCCCCGGGAAGGTGAGTACGACTGGTCGGCGGCGGATGCCATCGTCGCCTTCGCCGAGGCGAACGGCATGCGCGTCCGGGGACATGCCCTCCTCTGGCACCAGTCGACGCCCGACTGGTTCCTAGCGGGCGGCGACCCGGCGGCCATCCGTGCGCGGCTCGAAACCTATGTCCATGACGTGGTAAGCCGCTACCGGGGCCGAGTCTTCGCTTGGGATGTGGTCAACGAGCCGGTAGGCGACGGCGAGGGGCCCTACCGGGACAACGCCTGGTACCGGGCCGTGGGAAAGGCCTATATCGACTGGGCGTTCCACGCCGCCAGGGAAGCCGACCCGGACTGCCTCCTGTTCCTGAACGACTACGGCACCGAGCGCAAGGCCAAGCTCGAGCGGGTCATGGGCGTCGTGGCGGATCTCCTCGACCGCAGCGTCCCGGTGGACGGCGTCGGGCATCAGTTCCACCTCGGCCGGCGGCAAACCATGGACGGCATCCACGAGGCACTCGACGCGGTGGCGGATGCGGGCCTGGTGAGCCACATCACCGAACTCGACATCTCCGCGTACAACGACCCCGGCTCCTGTTTCGTCAACCGCACCGGGTGCGAACCGGAACTCCTTGACGATGAAATCGCCGGTTTCCTGGCGGAGCAGGCGGACCTCTACCATGCCGTGTTCGAAGCAGCGCGGATCCGCCCCAGCGTCAGTGCCGTACTGACATGGGGATTGCACGACGGCCAGTCCTGGCTCAACAACTTCCCCCTTCGGCGCACGAACCACCCGCTCCTGTTCGACCGCAGTCTCAAACCGAAGCCGGCGTTGCAGGGCTTAGTGGACTGAACGTCGTTTCATCGGCATGACCTGGACGCACCGCGTGGAAATATTCGACCCCCGCAGTCGTGCAGAGGGACGGCAACGTTCCCTGTCCCGACGCCCACAGCGAGTACCCGTGGCGAACGGTCGAGTCAAGCGCCACGGTTGAGTCGATCGACGCAGTTGCAAAGCGCTAGCCCGACGGGCGACGACAAGCGTCGCCCCTACCAGACGCGGTTACAGCCGGCGCCGCTCGCGGATAATGCCGTGTTCCGATTTCTCGATGGAATCGACGAAGCAACGGACCTCGGAATACACCTCGGCCGGCGCCTGCAGTTCGTCCAATGCCTCTCTTAGCGTCAAACCGCGCCGGTATACGGTGTTGTAGGCGTCCTGGAGCGCTTTCTTGACGTTTTCGTCGAGCCCCAATCGCCGTAGCCGCTCACCGTTCAAACCGACCGCCCCGGCTGGGTTTCCGTCTGCGGCGACGTAGGCGGGTACGTCCTTGGTGACCAGCGACATGGCACTCACGAACGAATAGGGCCCGATGCTGCGGAACTGCGGAACACCGACGTAGCCGGAAAGCACGGCTTCATCGCCGACCGTGACGTGGCCGGCGACGGAGGCGTTGTTGGCCATGACGATCCGGTCGCCAACCACGCAGTCATGGCCGATGTGGACATAGGCCATGAACAGGTTGTTGTTGCCCACCACGGTCCGGCTGCGGTCGGTGGCGAGGCCGCGATGGATCGTGACGCCCTCCCGGATGACGTTGTTGTCGCCAATGGTGAGCGTGGTCGGCTCGCCCTTGTAGGCGAATGCCGGCGAGCCCTCGCCCACCGTCGAATACTGAAAGATCTTGTTGCCGCGACCGAGGACGGTGGGTCCCCGCAGGACCACGTGGGCGCCGATCTCGCAGTCGTCGCCCACGACCACGTCCGGACCGATGATCGACCAAGGACCGATCGAGACGTTCTCGCCGAGTTTCGCGCCGGGATCGACCATCGCACGTTCGTCGACCAGTCGCACCGCCTTGCGCTCGACGCACATCAACGTGACCGAGCAGGCCAGTTCGCCATCGACCCGCGCTTCGCAGTCGAATTTCATGAGCGCTCGCCGCTCGCTCACGATGCTGCCGCGCAGTTCGAGCACGTCGCCGGGACGCACCGGGCGTTTGAAGCGCGCCTTGTCGATGCCCGCCAGGTAGTGCAGATAGCCCTCGGAAGGACTGCGGCCGCGGGACTGGAACGCGAGGATGCAGCAAAGCTGGGCCAGGGCTTCGACCACCAGCACGCCGGGCATGATCGGATTGCCCGGGAAGTGGCCCTGCAGGTAGGGCTCGTTGGCGGATACGTTCTTGCGGCCGACGATGCACTCGCCGTCGATTTCGTCCACCCGATCGACCAAGAGGAAGGGATACCGGTGCGGCAGGAACTTGAAGATCTCGTCGATGTCGAGTGACACTTGGTTCGTCCCCTTATGCCAGTCAAGGGTCGCCCTTAGGGGCGACGCTCCTTTTCGAGACGCGCCAAGCGTTTGGCGATGTCGTCAAGCTCCGCGAAGCGGACCGCGTTGCGCCGCCATCGCTGCACCGTATTATGCAAGACACTGCCGGCATAGACACCCGGCGTGTCGATGGAGCGGCTGACGGTGGTCACCGACGCGACCTGCACGTGGTCGCAGATGGTGACCGGCTGGTCTCCCGCGACCCCCGCCCCGCCGGCGAATACGCAGTGCCGACCGATCTTCGTACTGCCGACGATCCCGACCCGACCGCAGATCAGGGTGTGTTCGCCGATATCGCAGTTGTGGCCGATCTGGACCTGGTTGTCGATCTTCACGCCATCGCGCACAACCGTGTCGGTGATGGCACCCCGGTCGATGGTCGAACAGGCGCCGACGACAACATCGTCGCCCAAGGTCACCCCGCCGAGCTGGGCGATGGCGACCCATTGGCCACCCGGGTCGGGGGCGAACCCGAAGCCGTCCGCGCCGATCACCGCGCCACTGTGGATCACGCAGCGTTCACCGACCGTCACGCCGTGATAGAGCGTGGCGTTGGGATGGACGACGGAATCGGCGCCGATGCGTGTACCCTCGCCCACCCAAGCGCCGGCGCCAATCTCGACCCTCGGAGCCAACACGACATCGGCGGCGATACAAGCGTGGGCACCCACGGCCACCGAGGGATCAAGTTCCGCACAAGGGTGGACGGTTGCGGTGGCATCGATGCCCGCCCGGAGCCGTGGCGCGTCGTCGAATAGTTGGGAAACCAAGGCGAACGCCAGGTAGGGGTCCGGCACCACCACCGCGGTCGCCGGGCAATCGTCTGCGTCGGCCCTTCGCAACAGCACCGCCGATGCGTTGGTTTCCGGTAGGAAACGCCGGTAGGCAGCGCTCGAAAGGTGGGTGACCTGGCCGGCCACCGCCGTATCGATGGCGCCCAAGCCCGAGATCACGACATCGCCGTCCCCGCGGACATCCACATCACCGGCGACCCCGGCGATCACCCTGGCGATATCGTTGACGGTCGGCACGCGAGGCGCTATGTCGTGAGACCCGTTTGGGTTCCCAAACGGGCGGGCTCAACCGCTAGCCGTCCGCCTCCCCTTGCTGTTCGGCGTAGCGTTCGTTGAGCTTCTCGGTCACCTTGGCGGTGATGTCGTGCTTCATGTTGGCGAATAGCAGCGTCCGCCGATCGTAGACGAAGTCATAGCGTTCGATCTCGATGAGATCGTTGACGACCGCCCGCAGTTTGGGAGTCATCTTCTGGAAGAACTCGGTTTGCCGGTCATTGAGATCCTTCTGAAACCGCTTGCCGTGCAACTCGAGGTCGAGCGCTTTGTTCTCCTTCTCTTTGCGAACCTCGGCCAATTCGGATTCGGACATCACGTCACCCTCGTCGGCCTCGCGCTTCTGAAGGGCCGCGATCTCCTCCTGCAGCGTCTGCAACGCGGCCTGCTCGTCCGCGAACTCTTCCTCGAGTGCCGCGTTGAAGACCTTGAACTCTTCGCTTTGTCCGATGGCCAAGTCCGCGTTCAAGACGGCGATCTTCAACTGCGCGGCGGCTTCTTCCGCCACCGCCGTCAACCCGGCGAACGCGAGCACCGCGGCAAATGTCATCAACCTCATCGCTTCAAACCCCTATCCGGTTCCTCATACCCGTACCCGCTGCTCCGCGGTGCCAAGCGGCGCATTATACCCGCGCGGGAATCCCTAGAATGTGTATCCGAGTTCGAAGCCGAAACGTTCGACCTCATCCCCCGGTTTGTCGTTCAAAGGCAGCGCCAACGAGAAGTTCATTGGCCCCATGGCCGAAAGCCAGGTGACGCCGATACCGGTGGTGACACGGATCTCCTTGGCATCGAAGCCCAGGCACTCGATACTGGTCTCGGGGCAATCGGTATTGAAGACGTTCCCGGCATCGACGAAATAGGCCGAGCGGACGCCCCTCAAGCGGTCTGCGAATGGCAGCGGGAAAATGAACTCGGCCGACGCTTCGAAGAGCAGGTTGCCGCCAAACGGACGACCCCGTGACGAGAAGTAGCCCACATCCTCGATTCGCGGCCCCAAGCTGCTCTTCTCGTAGCCTCTGACCGACCCGAAACCGCCCGCGTAGAAGTGCTCGTAGAACGGGTAGGTCTCGGTGGATCCGTAGACGCCGCCGTAGCCGACCTCGCTGCGCAGCCCAAAGGCGAAACGACGACCGATCGGGAAGTAGTGCTCACCGGACAGCGTCAGGCGATAGAACTCCAAGTCGCTACCCGGTATGGCAATCAGGCCGCCTAGCCGGTAGCGCCCACCGGCGGTGGGGAACAGACCGTGGTTGAGCGTGGTCTTGGACCAGTGGCCCAGTCCCTTCACATTCAGGAATTCGTCGCCGGAAGCCTCGATGAAGTCCGATATCTCCGGCGATGTGAACAACCCGGTGCCCAGACTGGTCTGTTCCACCAGTGCCCCGAACTGCAGGCGTTGCTCTTCGCCCACCGGAAACTCGAAGTTGATGCCGCCGCCGTAGGCATCCGTGGAAAATCGCGCCACGTTGATGGCGTGGAAGTTCGTCTCCCGCGCATAGACGTTGTAGCCCCGGCTAATCCCGTCGATGGTGTAGTAGGGATCGTGAAAGTCGAAGCTGGCCGCCTTCTGGTAGTCGCTCCAACTGATGGAAGCGCCGAGCCGGTTGCCGGTGCCCGCCACGTTCTCCTGCCGAAACCCCAAGGACAGCATGAGCCCAGGTCCGTCCGCGTACGCCAACTGGGCATTGATGTTGCCGGTTGGCACCTCTTCGACGGTGAAGTCGACATCGATCTGGTCGTCGGTGCCCGGCACCGGGGCGGTCTCGACGTTGACCGAATCCGGTTCGAAGTAGCCGAGTTGGTCGAGTCGCACTTTGGAGCGGTCGATGGCCTGGGTCGAAGCCCATCCGCCCTCGATCTGGCGCATTTCGCGCCGCATGACATCGTCCCGGGTGACCGAGTTGCCCGCGAAGTTGATCCGGCGAACATAGGCGCGCTTGCCCGCATCGACGACGAACCGCACGTCGACGAGGCCGTCCTCCCTGACTTCCGGAACCCCGGTCGCATTGGCAAAGGTGTAACCCGCGTTCCCGAACGCGTTGACGATGCGCTCTTCGGTCGCCGTCACCAGGGCGCGGTTGAACACCTGACCTTCCCTCACCAGGAACAGCCTCGTCACCAGGTCCGGATCGACATCGGAGAGTTCGCCGACGAGTTGCACGTCGTCCACCACGTAGCGTTCGCCTTCCCGGACATTGACGGTGATGTAGACCGAACTCTTGTCCGGCGTCACGCTGACCTGGACGGAACGCGCGTTGAACTCCACGTAGCCCCGGTCCTGGTAGTAGGATTCCAAGGTCTCCAGGTCGCCTTGGACCTTTTCCTTGGAGTACTTGTCGTCGCCCCGGATGAAGGAGAACAGCGTCGGGTGGCTGAGTTCCAGCTGCGCGAGCAACTCCTTCTGGCTGAAAACGGTATTGCCGACGATGTTGATGTGCCGGACGCCGGAACTCTGCCCCTCGTCGATGTCGATGCCGATCCGAACGCGGTTGCGGGGCAGAGCGGTGACCCTGGCATCGATCACCGCATCGTAGCGTCCCTGGGCGAAATAGGTTCGCTCAAGCTCGGTGCTGATCCTCTCGAGGGTCGCTTGCTTGAATATCTCGCCTTCGCGAAGCCCCGCCTCGCCCAGACTCTCAAGGAGGTTCTCCGTCTTGATCGCCTTGTTGCCGTCGAGGTTGATGCGCTCGATCGCCGGGCGCTCCACAACCCGTATGATGAGCACGCCGCCGTCCCGCGCCACGGTGACGTCGTCGAAATAGCCCGACCTGAAGAGCTCCCGAACAACCTCGCGCACGATGACCGCATCCAGGGTGTCACCGACGTTGACCGGTAGGATGTTGAACACCGTACCCGCGGACACGCGCTGGAGTCCCTGCAGTTGGATATCCGTCACCGCGAACGGTTCGCCGACGGCTACCTGTTGGGCTTGTGCCGCCGAGACGCAAAGCGCGGCGGCGAGAATCGCGGCCAAGTACCTGCTCATTGCTTCCCCCTTGGACCCCGCGGCGAGTTCGGGTTTGGACTTCGCATCACGCAACTAGTTCCTCAACGCCACCTTGCCCGTCGTGCCGTTCCCTGCGGCAAGGCGGCTAGCCCGCCGGCAACCAACGGGCTATGTCGACGTAGAACACGAACAACATCAGCCCGACAACGATGGCCAGCCCGATCTGAGCACCTACCGCCTGGGCACGCATCGACACCGGTTTGTTCCGCACGACCTCGACAAGCGCATATACGACGTGACCACCATCGAGAATCGGGATCGGCACCAGGTTGATGATGCCAAGACTGATGGAGAGCAGCGCCAGAATCCATAGGAACCGATCCGGTCCCGCCCGGGCGCTATCGCCGGCGACCTTGCCGATGGTGATCGGGCCGGCGAGGTTGGTTGCCGGGACACTCAACGTCAGCATCTTGCCAAGCAAATCGACGGTGAGCACGGTCTTCTCGTACGTTTCCGCAGCGGCATGTCCGATGGCCCCCAACGCACCGAAGCGCACCAAGCGCACCGGCGTGTCCAACTGGGCGCCGATGTAGCCGTATTCCGTGCCGTCCTGCGCGAAGCGTTGGGCGGGAACAACCTGAACGGTCATCTCGAGGGCATCTCGTTCTACCGTGACGTCGAGCCTCGTGTTCGCACTGGCTTGGATCTGTGCGACGAATTCGCTCCACAATGAGACCGGCTCGCCATCGATCGCGACGACCCGATCGCCCGCGCGAAGTCCGCTTTGCTCGGCGGCCTCGCCATCGACGACCGCGCCGATGAGCGCCAGCTGGTCGAGGCCTATGCCGAGTTCCCCGATGGTATCCGGATCCTGTACGTCGCCAAGCCAGTCCTCGATCAATATCTCATGGCGCGCCGGAACCCCACCCCGACGGGTGTGCAGATCGATGACGCCCGTGTCGCCCAATCGGCTGGCGAGCGCCAGGGCGACATCCTCCCAGGCAGGCGTCTCGACGCCGTCCACGGCGACAATCTCTTCGCCCGGCACGAGGCCCGCCTCCTGGGCGGGACTTTCCGCGACAACGCTACCGACGATCGGCACCAACGACGTCACGCCCATGATGGCGATCAGCCAGAAAACCAAGAATGCCAACAGGAAGTTCGCGCCGGGCCCGGCAAGCGCCACCGCGATGCGCCACCACGGCCCTAGGACGTCGTATGACTTCGCCGGATAGCGCGGCACATGCTGCGCCGCATCCGCATCGCGCCGGTCGTACATCCGCACGTAGCCGCCCAAGGGAACCGCAGCAACGCAGAACTCGGTACCGCGACGGTCGTACCAGGACCAGAGCGGCCGACCGAACCCCACGGAAAACCGGACGACGTGCAAGCCGGCCCACCGTGCCATTGCGAAATGGCCCAACTCGTGGAAGGTCACGAGGACAAGGAGCGTGACTAGGAGATAGAAGGCGTAGTAGAGGTAGTCCACGGCGGGTTCCGACGGCTAAAGCATGCCCTTATCCAGACGCCGCGCCTCCTACGGGTGGCGCAACGAAGTGGCCGCATTCTCCCACCGATGCCGGGGAATTGCGACTCGATAAGCGTGTCAAAGCACCTCGAGAACGACAGGCGCCAACACTGCGAACACCGGTGCCGAGGCGATCACGGAATCGATGCGGTCGAGCACGCCCCCGTGGCCGGGCAGGATGCCGCCCGAGTCCTTGACTCCGCGAGCACGCTTGAACGCGCTCTCGAACAGGTCTCCCGCCACCGCGGCCAGGAACAAGACCAAAGACAAGCACAACCAGGCGGGCACCGATCGGAGCGGGCCAGCGCTGAAATACGCGGCGCCCACAACGCCCCAGGCAAGGGCCGCAATCGCGCCGCCGCCCGCGCCTTCCCAGGTCTTGCCGGGGCTCACCGCCGGTGCCAATCTGCGTCGCCCGAATCGCCGGCCCGCGAAGTACGCACCGATATCCGCCGCGGCGGCCGACGCCAGCAGCCAGATCAGAAGTTCGGCGCCGCGCGAGGCGCTCGCCACCTGCACGAGCGCCAACCATGCACCCGGCAACGCGACCACGCCGGCGGCGATCATCACCGGCTTTAGGAGCAGTACTTGCCGACTGCGCGGATAGGTCACCACCACGCCCAAACCAAGAACCCAGAACGCCAGGGCGGCGAGGAGCGCGGCGCGAACCACGGTTGGCCAGCCCTCGGAGGCAACCCAGAGGATCGCTACGGTAGCCGCAATCGAGATCGCGTACACCAGCCACCCGGCACGGGTGACGATGCCAGCAAGCTTCGCCCATTCCCGTGCCGCGACCAAGCTCAACACCAGGAGCAACGCCGCCAGCCAAGGGGTCTGTAGGTAGAGGATCGCGGCGATCATGACGACCGCCAATGCCAAACCCGAAACAACGCGCAGTTTCAGCACTAGCGTTCTTGAGCGGTTCTCGTGTGGACGGTTGCGCAGAAGCACCGCCAAGCACGACCCTCGCGCGCCCGGTCGCGCCGCCATATGGGTTCGTTCAACACGGGCGACCGCAAAGGTCGCCCCTACGCGCGCTCGGCGGTCGTCCGCCGCCCGTACCGGCGCTGCCGTGACCCGAAGTCGGCGAACGCGTGGTCCAGCCGCTCCTCGTCGAAGTCCGGCCAATAGTCGTCGCAGAAATAGAACTCCGTGTAGGCGAAGTCCCAGAGCAGGAAGTTGCTGAGCCGGCGCTCGCCCCCGGTACGGATGCAGAGGTCGGGCGGCGGCAGGTCGCCGAGCGCCAGGTGCCGACCGAAGCTCTCCTCGGAGATTTCGTCCGGATCGACGTCTCCGGCGCGCGCCGCTCGGGCCAGGGTCCGCGCGGTGTGAGCGATGTCCCAACGGCCGCCGTAGTTGACAGCGATGGTCAGGTGAAGCCGGCGGTTGGCCCGGGTGGCCCATTCCGCGCGTTCCATGAGCTGCTGCAGGTCCACGGGAAACCTCGACCGCTCACCCACGAAGCGCAGACGCACGTGCTTGCGGTTCAACTCGTCGATGTCGTCGGTGAGTACGCCGCGCATGAGGTCGAGCAGCAACACCACCTCGCGCTTCGGGCGTTGCCAGTTCTCGGTACTGAAGGCGAAGAGGGTGAGGAACTCCACGCCGCGGTCGGCGCACGCTTGCGCGACGAGCTTCAGGTTCTTGGCACCAGCCCTGTGCCCGGACGCGCCGGGCAGGCGTCGCGCCCGAGCCCAGCGATGGTTGCCGTCCATGACGATCGCCAAGTGACGAGGCGGCGGCCCCGGCACGCCCCGAACGGGTACGCTGTCGATCAACTTGAGCCGTGCCGCCATAGCACCGTTCCCTGGTCGGTCCGAGGTCTAGCGGGCACTCTACTTCAATCCACCGGCGCAGTTGGCGCGGTGGTTGCGTCGATTTTCTGCAATCTGCCGGCCGCGTGGCGGCGCGTCGCACTTCCGGTGGCGCGACAGCCCCAAGAGGTCAGAATGCGAGGAGGTCCGACTCCTTTTCGGCCAACGCCGAGTCAACGCGGCCGATGTGGGCGTCGGTAATCCGCTGCAAGTCGTCTTCCGAGCGGCGCCCTTCGTCCTCGGTCGCCTCCTTCTCGCGAACGAGTTCGCGGACGTCGGCGATGGCGTCGCGACGGATATTGCGGATGGCGACACGGGCGTGCTCGGCTTCTTGCCGCGCTTGGCGGATCAGGTCGCGGCGATTCTCTTCGGTGAGCGGCGGCAGCGGCAGGCGAATGACATCACCGCTCGTCGCCGGCGTCAGGCCTAGGTCGCTTTTCAGTATCGCCTTCTCGATCTCCGGCACCATGCGCTTCTCCCACGGCGAAACCACAAGGGTGCGGGCTTCCTCCACCGTGATGTTCGCAACCTGGTTGATCGGCGTCGGGGTGCCGTAGTAGTCCACCTCCACGCCCGTGAGGATCGCCGGATTGGCCCGCCCGGTGCGTATTCGCGAAAACGCCGTGGCCAAGGCACCGACGGACTTTTGCATCCGCTCCCTGGCGTCGTCTTTGAACTCTTCGATCATCGAACCGAACCTGGACGTGGTGCCCGATCACGAGATCCGGGTGCCAACCTTGGCACCCCGGACAATCCGCGTCAACGTGCCGGGCCGTGTGGCATCGCACACGACCACGGGCATGCCGTGCTCGCGGCAGAGCGTGATGGCGGTGAGGTCCATCACACCGAGTCGCCGATCCAGGACATCCATGTAGGAGAGTTCGTCGAAGCGCTCCGCATCCGGGTCGGTCAACGGATCCTCACTGTAGACGCCGTCGACCTTGGTGGCCTTGACGATCAGCTCCGCGCCGGTCTCGATTCCCCGCAGGCACGCGGCCGTGTCGGTGGTGAACAACGGATTGCCCGTGCCCCCCGCATGCACCACCACCGTTCCCGCCGCCAGGTGGCCGAGCACCTTCTCGACCGAGTAGCCATCGGCGACGGTCGGTATGGCATGGGAGGTCAGCACCACCGTCCGGGTGCCAAGCGCGACGAGGGCGTCGCGGAACGCGAGCGCGTTGATGACGGTCGCCAACATGCCCATCTGATCGCCGGTCACCCGGTCGAGGCCTACTTTCCCGAGCCCGGTGTCCTGCGCGCCCCGGAACAGGTTCCCGCCCCCGACGACCAACGAAAGCTGCACGGCGGCGGCCGCAGCCGAGACCTCTGCGGCCGTGTCCTTGAGCGTTGACGGATCGATCCCGAATCCCGCCTCCCCGGCGAGTGCCTCACCGGATAGCTTGACGAGGACTCGGGACAACATCGGATGGATTGCTCGCCGCCTTGCGACCGGAATGCGCGCCTTAACCGAGGCCCTCGCCCACCTCGAAGCGTTCGAACCCGGTACACGTCGCGCCCGCCGCTCGGAGCAGTTCACCCACCTTCGTGGACGCGTCCTTGACGAACGGTTGTTCGACGAGGCTCGACTCGGCAAGGAACTTGCGCACCCGGCCCGTGACGATGCCATCCGCGATGCGTTCCAACACCGCCGGCGGCATTTCCCGCGTCGATTGTTGCTGTTTCTTGGCCACTTCCTCCGCCGCCTGCTCGAGATAGATGGCCCGTTCCTTGGCAAGCGCATCCGCCGGCACTTCCTCCGGTGCGACCACCAGCGGCCGCATGGCCGTCACGTGCATGGCGACGTCCCGTGCCAGGTCCGGGTCCCCAGCGTCGAGGCAAACCAGTGCGCCTTTCTTGCGATCCTGGTGCAGGTAGCCGGCGACGACGCCGCCCGATGCGTCCAGACAGGCAGCACGACGCACGCTGACGTTCTCTCCGATCTCCTGGACCAAGGCTTGACGCGCATCCTCCAGCGCAACCGCGACCCCGTCCGCGCCCCGATCAAGGACATGGGAGACGGCACGCTCGACAAAGTCCGCGAACGCACTGCTGCGGGCCGCGAAGTCGGTCTCCACGTTGATCTCGACAATCGCACCCACATCACCGTCCAAGGCCATCCCGAGCAGTCCCTCGGAGGCGGTGCGGTCGGCCTTTTTCTCCGCCTTGGCGCCGCTCTGCGCGCGCACGATCTCCACCGCGCGGTCCATATCCCAGTCCGCCTCGGCCAAGGCCTTCTTGCAGTCACCGAACCCGACACCGGTGCGTTCGCGCAACTCCTTGATCATTGCCGTGTTCACGGTGCCGGGTCCTCCACTGCTTCCTCCACCAGCTCCACGAACTCGTCCGCATCGTCGCCGGTGCCGCGCTCGCGACCCTCGAGGATGGCATCTGCAACGGCGGTCACGAACAACCGCACCGCGCGGATGGCGTCATCGTTGCCGGGGATTGTGAAGTCGACGCCATCGGGGTCGCTGTTGGTGTCGACGACGCCGATCACCGGTATGCCGAGCTTGTTGGCTTCCGTGACCGCGATTCGCTCGTGATTCACGTCGACCACGAACAGAGCGTCCGGCAGTCCGCCCATCTCCTTGATGCCCCCGAGCGAGCGCGTCAACTTCTCCATCAGGCGATGTTTCTGAAGCGCTTCCTTCTTGGTGAGCATCTCGAACTTGCCAGCGGCGTCGTCGGCCTCGAGATCCGTCAACCGACGGACGGACTGGCGGATCGTCTTGTAGTTGGTCAGCGTGCCGCCCAGCCAGCGTCGGTCGATGTAGGGCATGCCCACCCGCTCG
Organism: Gammaproteobacteria bacterium; assembly: GCA_028821405.1. GTDB lineage: Bacteria > Pseudomonadota > Gammaproteobacteria > Pseudomonadales > Azotimanducaceae > VXYL01. The sequence goes on from JAPPGK010000038.1 coordinate 102,390, forward strand.
GCTTGCTCGCGAATGACCTTCGACGCCGCACGCTTGGTGCCGACGAAGAGGATCTTGTTGCGCCGTGCGGCAAGCCGGCGGACCTCCGCCAACGCCGCTTCCAGCGCCGGCACGGTGGCTTCCAGGTTGATGATGTGGATCCTGTTGCGGGAACCGAAGATGTGCTCCGACATCTTCGGATTCCAGAAGCGCTTCTGATGGCCGAAATGCACACCTGCGGCCAGCATGTCGCGCATGCTGATAGTTGCCATGCATAGTCTCCGGGTTGGCTAGTCGCGCCAGGTCGACCGAAAGGATCCGTCGCCTCCCGGCGACCACCCGCCAACGGCCTCAATGCGGCCCGGCGTCATATTCTCGCCGGACCACAGGGCCCGGCGGGGGCGCTTTATACCACAGTTCGTTTCGCGCCGTTCGACAACGGGGTCGTCCGCCGCTGGCCCCCGGGACCGGACGGGGCGGACCATTGCATCAAGGGTCGCCCCTACGGAACCTCGTTCAAGAACGTCAGGCGAATCGGCCGGAATCTCCGATCACGCCGGCTTCGCGCAGACCCTCAAGCTCGTTCTCGTCGAGGCCCAACTCGGCCCCGAGCACCTCGTCGGTGTGCTCCCCAAGCCTTGGCGGCTGCGTGATCTCGACCTCGGAGTCCGAAAGCCTTGGCGCGAACCCCAGGAAAGGTACGGTGCCATGCACCGGCAGTTCCATCTCGTGCACGAAACCACGCGCCTTCAAGTGCTTGTCGTGGTGCAGTTCGGCCGTGTCCAGGCACGCCGAGCAGGGCACGCCCGCCCCGGCGATGGTCTCCATGGCCTCGATCTTGGTGCGCTCCCCCGTCCAGTTGCTGATCTCCTCGTACAGCGCCACGCCGTTGGCCATGCGTCCACGGGTCGTCGCGAATCGTTCGTCGATGAGCAGGTCGCCGCGATCCATCGCAGCGCAGAGCGCATCCCAGTGGCCCTGGTTGACGGGCATCAGATAGATGTAGTCGTTGGGGCCGAATGGCTTGCAGGCGTAGATGTTCACCGGCGGCAGACCGCCGGCGTTGCCACTACGCCCTGTCGCCCTAGTACCCCAACCGGAACCCAGGAATGCCCGGGTACGGACGTAGTACGCCATCGCCTCCTGCATCGACAGCTCGATCTCCTGGCCCCTCCCGGTGCGCAGGCGCTGCACGTAGGCAGCGAGAATCGCCATCGCAGCCTGCACACCCGTACCCGAATCACCCGTTGTCGGACCGGGCATCATCGGCGGTCCGTCGGCTTCCCCCGTGATCGAGAACGCACCGGCCGCGGCCTGCGCGATCATGTCCATCGAGCGGTACCCCGCGTACGGCCCGCTAGTGCCAAAGCCCTTGATGCGCGCATAGATCAATCCCGGGTTGACCGCCGACAACGTCTCGTAACCGATGTCGAGTCGCTCCACGACGCCCGGCCCATAGTTCTCGGCGAAGACATCGAACCTCGGCACCAGCCGCAGGAACAACTCGTGCCCCTTCTCGGTCCGGAGATCCATCGCCAGGCTCCGCTTGTTCGCGTTCCAGGCACAGAAATAGGCCGAATAGTCCTTGTTGGCAGACCTTCCAACCCCGCGGCCGGGATCGCCATACTCCGGCGCCTCGATCTTGACCACATCCGCCCCAAGCCATGCCAGCGCCTGGGTGCACGAGGTCCCCGCCTCGTATTGGGTCATGTCGAGAATCCTCACGCCGTCCAATGCGGGCATGGCACCTCCTGATCGTGGCCAGGCACTCGTGCGTCTCGCAACGCGAGCGCGTCTCCTTCCCGGAGACATCCAAGTGTAAACCGAAGGGCGTCCCGAGGGGCTAGTGAACACGGGCTGCCACCGGAATCAGACCGCCAGCCCACGACGCGAAACGCCCACCACACGGGTTCCGCCAGCCGCAGGAGACCAATGGCGGTCGACAAGGACATCGGCTGCAGCACCACGCAAACAACATCGTCGCGGAGACAACACCATCCACTGGACCCGAAGCCCGCCATTTTCGATTGTCAGAAACGTGCCATTTTCGGCTGACATTGACACCGCGCCCATCCGCCATCCATCTCCCCAGCGCATCGCGTCTACCCCAGCCTGCCCGCGACCTCGTACCCCTCGACAACAAAGCGGCGGCAGGCAGCGGCAAAAGACACGGTGCCAGACCTCCGCAACGGCGCTCGCGCAATGTCCACCTCACCGTCCCCTTCGCCGCTCCTCACAGCGACCGTTCGGCCGAAACATCGCCCCATTCAATTGCGAGGTCGCGGTGGTTCGCCACGGGCCAGGTGTGCACGGAACATCGCCATTCTTGGATGCGGCTGGTGCCTCCGGTACGGAACATCGCCCCATTCAAGGTCGGGTCGTGTTGGTTTTTCGTACGACCCCGCGTGCGACGGGAAGGCCGCCGTCTTTCGCGACATCGGGAACCGACCCACGGCGACACGGAAACCGACGCCCGCCGGATCGATGGCACCACCGTCGACGGGGTCATCCACGCTTTGTCCACGGTGCCGGTCCCCGACGAAACAAGAGGCGCGGTGGACCAAGGGTGGGTAACCCCGCCCGACGACCTCGCCGACGGGATTCCGCGCCCGCGACGCCGCCTGCCCGGGACCCCCCGATCCGAACATCGCCCCATTCAACGGTCGGGTCGTGTTGGTTCGTACGACTCCGGGGTCTCGACGGCGCATGGCCGTTTCGA
>JAPPGK010000027.1 GCA_028821405.1 Gammaproteobacteria bacterium
TGGCTCGCCGACCGGACCATGCAGTTCCGGGAGACGCCCCTGCCCGCCTGAGGCCGGGGGGGCGGCCCCGTGGTCGTCGCCTGCCGAGGATCCTCCGCGACACCGCGAATGTCCGAGAAGCGACGCTCACGACCGTCGGCGACGAGTCTCCGCGTCCCGCCGGGATCCCGCGGGGGAACTGACCACTCTCGTTGGGTCGCCGCGGATCGACAACCATGCCGTTCCGAACACGCCGGTGTTCGCTAAGCCTGAGTTTCGGCGGCGGTGGTCCTACAACCGCGTAGGACGAACTCGCGTCTGCCCGAGACTCCTCACTTCGGCCGGCTCCTAGCCGTGGAGCACGAATTCGTTGTGTCCCGACTCTTTCAGGGGGGGTGACCTTTGCGATCGGCCCGGCCCGTGTAGCCGTGTAGGACGGATTCGCGTGTGTCCCGGACTCCTTGTAGGACGGATTCGCGTGTGTCCCGGACTCCTGCCCCTCGATCGGCCCGGCCCGTGTAGCCGTGTAGGACGGATTCGCGTGTGTCCCGGACTCCTTGTAGGACGGATTCGCGTGTGTCCCGGACTCCTGCCCCGAGCGAGTCGAACCAGAAGCTACCGTTGTGGTGCGCCGGGAAGGTCACGGGAAGAGCCCCCGGCCCCGGCGCGCCACGGTTGGACTCGTTGCCATCGGCCATCGACGACCCCACGGTATTCCACAGTCTGGCACATCAGGCGTTCGCTCCGAAGCCGAGCCGCTACTATAGGACGCGGTAACGATGCGCTTAAGGATCGCGCGCCGCTTCATGCTCTTCGACACCCGCCTTTGGCAGTTCACGCTCGGCGTGCGCCTGCGCATCGCCGCCACCGTTGCGATGGGCATCGTCTCGTCCCTCGTCGGGATCGGCCGGCTGGGGCTGCTCGGATGGCTTCTCGCACGCGTCTTCACCGGGCAGACGTTCTCCGACCTGATCGAGCCCTTGGCCGCCGTGGCCGCGGTGATGGTGCTGCGCGGCTGGATCGAGCACACGCGTGCGATGGTCGCGCATCGCACCGCCATCCGGGTGCAGTTGGCCCTGCGTAAGCAGTTGTACGACAAGGTGGTCGGGTTAGGCCCGGCCCACTTCGGCCTGGAGCGGACCGGCGCCGTGATGATCTCGATGATCGACGGCGTCGAGCAGCTCGAGACCTACTTCGGTCAGTACCTGCCGCAACTCCTGGTCTCGGTGGTCACGCCGCTTGTCGTCTTCGCGCTGCTGGCGTTCTACGACCTGCCCGTTGCCGCGCTGATGTTCGGCTTCGCCATGTTCACCCTGTTCGTACCGGCTTCGTTTCAGCGCTTCGAGGCGAAGAGCAGCATGCGCCGGTCCCAGGCGTACCGCGCGTTCGCGGCGGAGTTCCTCGACGCGATCCAGGGACTTGCCACCCTCAAGGCCTTCGGTCAGAGCACCGCGCGTGGGCGGCTCCTGGCGATGCGCGCACACGAGGTGTTCCGGAGCACGATGTGGGTGCTCGCGACAAACGCGGGCAACCGCGGGCTCACCGACTTAGGCGTCGCCGTGGGCACGGCCGCAGTCCTCGCGCTCGGCGCCTGGCGCGTCTCCCAGGGGCAGATGAGTCTCGAGGTCCTGCTCGTCGTGCTGATGATGGGCATCGAGGTGTTCCGACCGCAGCGCGACCTTCGCGCGCTCCTGCACAACGGCATGATGAGCCGGGCCGCGGCCGCGGACATCTTCGCGCTGCTCGATGCGCGGCCGAGAGTCGAACCGCCGCCGACGCCGGTCCACCTCGACGGCCCAATCGCCCCCGTCGTGGAGTTCGGCGACGTCTCGTTCGCCTACCCGGGCGGACGGCGCGCGGCGCACCGCGGGCTCTCGTTCCGCGTCGAAGCCGGCGAACGGGTCGGCTTCGTGGGTGAGAGCGGCGCGGGGAAATCCACCATCGTGCGCCTGCTGCTGCGCTTCTACGACCCCGATGCCGGCGTCGTTCGCATCGGCGGGCACGATCTACGCGATCTGCGCACCGACGACGTCTACCCGAACGTCGCGGTGGTGAACCAGGACACCTATCTGTTCCACGGCACCGTTGAGGACAACGTGCGCTTCGGCAAACCCGACGCCACGCCACAAGAGATCGAGGCGGCTGCACGCGCGGCGAATGCGCACGAGTTCATCACGCGGCTGCCGCATGGCTACGCCTCGGTCGTCGGCGAGCGCGGCATCAAGCTCTCGGGCGGACAGCGGCAACGCCTGGCGATCGCCCGCGCCCTGCTGCGCGACGCGCCAATCCTGATCCTGGACGAGGCTCTCTCCGCGGTGGACGCGGAGAACGAGGCGGTCATCCAGTCCGCGCTCGACCGGCTCATGCAGGGCCGCACCACGCTGATCTTCGCGCACCGGCTGTCGAGCGTGATCGCTGCGGACCGCATCCTGGTGCTCGATCAGGGAGCGATCGTGGAGGCGGGCGACCACGCCTCGCTGATGCGCTCACGTGGCGCGTACTTCCGACTCATGGAAGCTCAGGCCGAGGAAGGTGCGCAACCCGTCCCATCCCTGGTCTCGACCGACGGCCGCGCGACCCCACAGGAGGTCCCCCTCGAGGACGTCCTCGTCGACGACGCCCGTGCCCACGGCGAACCCACGCATGCGATCCTGCGCGCCGAGGGCTTGGGTTGGACCGGCATCTTCCGCGAACTGCTGCGCCACGTCGTGCCGTGGAAGGCGAAGTTCTCGATCGTCCTGGCCTTGGGGATCGCGAGGGTGGTATCCCTGATCGGCGTCGGCGTCGCCAGCGCACTCGCGGTCGCCGCGGTGAAGCGGGGCGAGCCGTTCGCGCCGTACCTGGCCGCCCTCGCGATCGTCGCACCGTTCTGCGGCGTGCTGCACTGGCTCGAGTCGTGGTTCGCACACGACATGGCGTTCCGCATGCTCGCCGAGATGCGCATCGCCTTGTACGAGAAGCTCGACCGGCTCGCCCCGGCCTACCTCGTCCGCCGCCGAACGGGCGACCTAGTCGGCATGGCGACGCACGACGTCGAACTCGTGGAGTACTTCTTCGCACACACCGTGGCACCGTTGCTCGTCGCCGTGCTGGTGCTCGCGGCCGTCCTCGGCACGCTCGCCTGGTTCGGCTGGCCTATGGCGCTCGCCCTCGCGCCGTTTCTCGCTGTGGTTGCGATCAGCCCCGTTCTCGCTCGGCGGCGCATCGACGTGCTGGGCTCGCGGGCGCGGGAGGCCTTCGGCGACATGAACGCGCACGCGGTCGACACCATCCAGGGGCTCGCCGAGATCCTCGCGTTCCAACAGACGAAGGCTCGCGGCGCCGAGTTCGTTGCGCGCATCGAGCGGCACACGGCGCTGCGGCTGCCGTTCTACGCCGACCTCACGCGGCAGACGGCGATCCTGGAGGCCGTTACCGGTCTCGGCGGACTCGTCGTGGTGGCGACCGGCACGCATCTGGTCGGCACCGATGCGTTGGAACCCGCGATCCTGCCCATGCTGACCTTGCTCGCGATGGCGGCGTTCCTACCGGTGTCCGAGATCGCCCACATCGGACGACAGCTCGCCGACACGCTCGGTGCGACGCGGCGGCTCTACGCGGTCCACAACGAGGTCGAGGCGGTGACCGACGGACCTGGCGTGGGTGCGCCCTCGCGGTCGGGCGGAGTCGCAATCGAGGTTCGCGACGTCAGCTTCTCCTATCTCGGCAACCGACGGCTTGCGCTCGACGGAGCGACCTTCACCGTGCCGGCGGGCAAGACGCTGGCGCTGGTCGGCCCTTCGGGGGCCGGCAAAACCACCGCCGCGCATCTCTTGATGCGGTTCTGGGACCCCGGCTCGGGCGTCATACGCTTCGATGGCCACGACCTGCGCGAATACCGGCTCGACGAACTGCGTGATCGGGTGGCGCTGGTCACCCAGGACACCTACCTGTTCAACGAGACGCTGCGGGCCAACATCCTTCTCGCCAAACCGGACGCCACCACGGCGGAACTCGACGAAGCGGTGCACCGGGCCTCCCTGGGCCCGTTCGTGGACGCCCTCCCCGACGGCCTGGAGACCCGTGTCGGCGAGCGAGGTGTTCGCCTTTCCGGCGGGCAGCGGCAGCGCGTCGCCATCGCGCGCGCGTTCCTGAAGGATGCCCAAATGCTCATCCTCGACGAAGCGACCTCGCATCTCGACGCCGTCAACGAACAGGCCGTGCGCCATGCCCTCGAGGAGCTGATGACCGAACGCACGACGATCGTGATCGCACACCGGCTCTCCACGGTGCGCAACGCCGATCGGATCGTGGTGCTCGACGCCGGGCGCACGACGGAAGCCGGCGACCACGACGAGTTGCTCGCCCGCGGCGGCCTCTACAGCCGCCTCGTCGGACGGCAGATGGCGGTGTAGATGTGCGCCGCGGCGAAGCGCTGGCACGCCGCGCATTCCCACACATTGGACCGACACCGCCGCCGTCAACATTGTCTGCGGCTCGCTGGCCGCGCCGGCGGAGACCCCGCGGCCGGGTTCGTCGGATCCGACACGTGCCGCTCGTGCCACCCCGACGAATCCGCGCTCTGGACCGATCCGACCACGACCGGTCGATGCGCGTCGCGACCCATGCGACGGTTCTTGGTGACTTCTCGGGCGCGGCCGTCACCTTTCACGACGTCGAGACGCGCTTCCTGAGGTCACACGCCGGCACGTTCCACGTCGACACCGCGTGGTCGCGGCCGTCGTCGACGCCCATGTATGTCCGGGCCGGCATGTGCCTGGCGGAGTACACCGACCTGGTGCGGGCCATGGCCGAGGCGGAGGCCGGGCGGGCGTCGGCCCGTCCGGGCGGGCTGAGCCGGTGGCTGGCCCGGACGATGGTGCTCCGCAAGCGGCAGCGCGCCTTCGGCGCCGAGCCGGCGCTGCGGCGATGGCTCGCCAACCGGACCATGCAGTTCCGGCAGACGCCCCTGCCCGCCTGAGGCCGGGGCGGGGCGGCCCCGTGGTCATCGCCTGCCTAGGATCCCTCCGCGACACCGCGAATGTCACAAAAGCGACGCTCACTACCGTCGGCGACGAGTCTCCGCGTCCCGCCGGGATCCCGTGGGGGAACCGACCACTCTCGTTAGGCCGCCGCGATCGACAACCATGCCGTTCCCCACACGCCTGTGTTCGCCTAAGCCCGAGTTTTCGGCGGCGGTGGTCCTACAGCCGCGTAAGGACGGACTCGCGTGGGTCCGAGACTCCTTGCTTCGGCCGGCTCCGTGTGGCCGTGTAGGACGGATTCGCGTGTGTCCCGGACTCCTACCGCTCAAGCGGTGGCTCGCCGACCGGACCATGCAGTTCCGGGAGACGCCCCTGCCCGCCTGACGCCACGGGGCGCGGCCGCCACGCGGCGGCGCGGGCCCGAATTTCCCCGGCCACGCCGCCAACGTCGGAAAAAACCCGCTCGCGGTCGCCGGCGTCGTGGACACGCGGCCAATCCGGTCCCGCCAGAACGAACCAGCCTGCCCTCGATGGGCCGGCATGCGCCGCCGTGCCGGTTTCGCACGCTTGCGTCCGCCCAAGTCCGCCTACGACCCGGAGCCCTGTACGACGCCGACGGGTGGGTTCCCGCCTCCTACGCGCGGCCCGTGCGACTTCGCCCCGGCCCGTGTAGGACCGATTCGCGTGTGTCCCGGACTCCCCATCCCGTGTGTCCCGGACTCCCCATCCGGCCCGAACCCGAACGGTTCGAACCGCGATCAGCGCCGCAACGTATCCCCCCAAACATGCATGCGCTCGAGACACGACGGGTCGCCCCCTTCGCCCAAGACAGCGCCTGCGGCCTGGGGATCGTCCTGCGACAACGCCCGTGCCATGTCGCACCGCGCCCGCTCGTTCCCCGGATCTAACCGCAACGCCTCGCGAAGGCCCTCCCGGCGCTCGTTGTCACCGAGGAACCCCTGCGCGTACACGCGGTGGTGCTCCGATGAACGGGGCCCGCCGTGGTGCTCTAGGACCGCTCGCAGCCGGGCCACGGCGGCGCTCTCCGTCGCCTCCGGGCCGTCGCAGCCGTCTACGGCGTTGCCAGCCGGGCTGGCGGCCGTCGAGCCGTGCAGAACCTCACACGCGATCCCCCTCAGCCTGCGGGTGGCGACCGATGCGACCCGCAGCACGTCGCCGGGGATTTCCGTTCCCCCAGCCGACGCTGCCGACGCGAGGGTCTCCACGGCCGACAGGCAGACCTCCTCCAGCCCGATCGAAAGCAGGAGCGGCTGGCAGGCTAGGTCTAGGCTGTCGCCCCGTCCCCCGCGCGGACAGTTTTCCGAACCTTCACAGGGCTCGTCGCCGCCGAAATCGAGCGCGTCCAGCCCCGCGTCCCGGCGCACCCTCGCCCGGATCGCGTCCGCCGCCGGGGGGTCGCCTGCCCGGTCGGCTTCGTCGACGATATAGCGTGCGGCGCCGAAGACCTCCTGCCAGACGAGTGCCGACGAGAAGTCGGGTGGAAACTCCGCCGCGCGGGCGTGCGCCCGCACCTTTGCGACCTCGTAAAGCGTCGCGCGGTGCCGGGCCAAGGAGCCGGAATCGACGCCCAGGTTGTGTCCCCAGACCCAGGCCAACAAGAGCAAAGAGTCCAATGCGTGGTAGTTCTGCGGGTCGATCTCGAGAGCGCGACGCAGCAAGGCAGCTAGTTCCCCGGTGTCGTCGGTGCAGGTGAGGGCCTGGTCGACGAGGGCCTCGGCGTCGTCTGGATGGAGATGCAGATGCCGGCCGAGCCCCTTGCAGAACGCCGTGTTGTCGTTGTCGACCACCGAGCGCGCTCTGAGCCGGGCGAGCCGCTCCTCGCGGGACGGCGACGCGAGCGCTTCGAGGCGGTCCGCGAGCGCGCCACAGGCAGGCATCGTCTCCATCGAGGCCAGAGGTCCTCCGCAGAGCCTGTAGTAGTCGTCCATCGCCCCCTTCGCGGCGGCGGGCAGGGCCAACGCCACGACGACCACTGCCGTCGGTAGCGCGAGCGCAATCCGTTCGTTCATTCCAGTTCTCCTTCCTGGTCCATACTATTTCTCCTCGACTAACCCGCTGCGGCGGAGCGCTTTGACCGTGTCCCTCTCGGTGGGGATGGGGTCGCCTTCGTCAGGTTCGTGGGGCGGTAGACCTAGATGGCCCAACACATCCGCTGACCTCGCGTTCGCCGTGTCCTTGGGGGAGAAGTTGCGCCCGGATAGATTGTAGCGCGTGGCCCGGTCTTTGCTGTCCATCTTGTCGCCGTGGCAGGTCACGTCTTTGTCTCGGGGATACGAGAAAAACGGATGAGTGTGGGCCCGCGACAGGTTGCAGCCGTCTGTCTTCGAGCCGCCCCAACAGGAGAGGCTGGCGTACCTGAGGCGACTTGGCATGCGTTGTCCGGAGTGCTCATGGCCCAGGATGCGATGTAGACGGTTTCGTTCAGGCAGTAGACCGAAGCGCCCCGCTCCTTCGGCTCGGCCGAGACCCCCAGCAGTGCCGCCTTGGCGACCTTGTCGGTTGCGCTGTGCCAACAAGCAGCACCGCCCTGGAAACTGGGTGGATTCACCATGCCGGCAGGATATGCAAGCCGTCTTGTCGTGGTTTGGTACTTTCCCCTCGCCGCACCGCTCGCATTCCTCCGAGCCGCCGCCGGGGCCGGCGCCCCCGCCCTCGTCGTCGTCGTCGTCGCAAATCCTGCACTCGGGGAAGATGGCCTCGTCCCAATCCATATAGGATTTGATGCCGTGGTCGGCGCACGCCTCGGCCACGCTGTCGTCGCGGTAGGCGATCTCGTCCATGCAGTTGAACGACACGTACCCTGAGTTAATCGACTACTCTGTTTGGGTAATCAAGGAATAGTTGACTTCGAATCACCTCTCTGGGCTTTCCACGTCAATCTGGATAGATCGACCCAAGGCGGGGTTCCGCACGGGAAGGTCTGATTGGATGCACGACAGATCCTTGGTCAACGGGATCGTAGGGGAGGCTTGTCCCTCGCCGGTGTCCTTGCAACGAACGGCCCGTTGTAGGTCGGCGCTGGCGACCACATTAAGGGTCGCCCCTGCGACGCACCTCAGACTTGTCGTACACCCGGCCTGATTGAGTCCCTCGACCGAGCCTGGCGTGACGTGTTGGTAGTCGGACGACGCATCTCCGCCGACGGGCTGTTCAACCTTCCCAATGTTTGCCGTGCCAACGGCCACCAACGCGGGCTACGCGTGACCACTGGCGGGGGACTGCCTGCGGATCGCTCGTCCGTAGAGCGACCGCCGCGAAGCGCCGGTGATCTTCGCGGCAAGCCTCGCCGCCTGACCCGGCGGCAGTTCCTCGGCAAGTACGTCAACCACAGCCTGTTCGGACGTTGCAGGCCCCGTCTTGGGAGCCGGGCTCAGAATGCACACGAATTCGCCCCTGTCCATGACCGTCGACGACTCGATGAGACCCGCGACCGTCCCAATGGTCAGGGTCTCGTGGAGCTTGGTCAGCTCTCGACCGAGCAACAAGGAGCGTTCGCCGGCCCCGAGGTCGGCCAACTCCGACAGGGTCTTGCGCAGCCGGTGCGGTGCTTCGAAGAAGACCACGGCGACGTCGCACGCCAGGATTGCGGCCAGGGCACTGCGGCGGGCGGTTCCCTTCGCCGGCAGGAACCCCTCGAACCGGAATCGGTGGACGGGAATCGGCGAGGCAGCGAGCGCCGCTGTCACCGCGCTGGGGCCCGGCACAACCGTCACGGCTATATCCGCCTCCCAGGCCAGCCGCACCAGTTCGAACCCCGGATCGGATACCGTTGGCGTGCCCGCGTCCGAGATGAGTGCGACGTCCTTCCCGTCGAGGAGGAGGTCGACGACTCTCGCGCTCGCCGCCGCCTCGTTGTGGTCGTGTAGGGAGACCAGCCGCGGCGGTGTTGCACCGATGTGCGCCAACAGGATGCGGCTGCGTCTGGTATCCTCGCAGGCCACCACCGGTACCGATTTGAGGACGTCCACCGCCCGTTGCGTGATGTCCCCCAGGTTCCCGATCGGCGTAGCCACCACGTACAGCCGCACCTCCCGGGGAGAACCGCGCGGCGCCCTCGGGCGAGCGCGGTTTTGGACGGCGCGCCGACGCCTGCCTGAGGGCACCGAGGGCGAGTCCGATGCCAACGACGCTTCGTTGTCCATGTGCAAGGTCTCCCGGGCGCTTTGCGTCACCGCTCTACTGACCATCTTGGCAGTGAGCGGCTGCGAAAGCACCCCGCAGCCTACCCAGGCGGCACCCGATCCCGTCGTCCCGGTTCCGCCTGCGACCGTCGACGGCATTCTCCAGAGCGCCGAGCGTGCCCGCGACCTCGCGCAGAAGGCGCGCTTTTACCTGGAAGCCTTGGAGCAACTTCACGAGTCGGGGGACGTTGAACGCGTGCAACGGACCCTTCGACGGATCCGTGCCATGGATCTCGAGCAAGGCGTGCAGATCGCCGACGCGCTGAGCAGGGAGCTGCGCTACCGCTTCGACGCCATCGGTCTGGACCTGGCGATCATCAACGGAGAAGACCACGAAATCGAGCGTCTGCTTACGGGCCTGGAACCCCAAGACCCGGCGCAGGCGCGACACGCCGCGGCCCTTAGGGCCCGAGCCCTGTCGGTGATCGGCGATGTGGCCGGTGCCTTGCGGCAGTTGATCGGGCTCGCCGATGTGACCGACGAGCCCGCGGCGCTACGCGACCTCAACGCTTGGATCTGGCGCCACCTCTCGCAATTCCCCGTGTTGGAGTGCCGGGCGCGGGCAATATCCGCAGCCGGCGCCTCCGAGCGCGCATGGTGGACGCTGGCGGGCGATTTCAACGCCGCCGTCACCGGCCGGGGCCAAGCCCGCCAATGGCAACGCTGGCGAAGCCGTCACCCGGAGCATCCGGCGGCGCGCCACCCGCCGCCGGGCGTGTCGGCGGTTGACCCCGGCCCAGCACAGCTCGCGTTGCTGGTGCCGGTTACCGGGACCTTCGGTGCTGCGGGCGAGGCCGTTCGCGACGGCCTGCTAGGTGCATACCTGCACGCCGGGGAGGACACCCAGCGCATCGGGATCTACGACACCAACGCCATGTCGATCCGTGCCGCCTACGAACTTGCCCGCCGCGACGGCGCGGACGTGATCATCGGCCCGCTCCAGAAGGAGGCGGTCGCGGCATTTGCGGATCTTTCCCCAACCTTGCCGGTGATCGCCCTCAATCACGTCGATGCCGCCCCAGAAGGCGCTCGCACTTTCCTCCAGTTTTCCCTCGCCATCGAAGACCAGGCATCCGCCATCGCTCGCGCCCTGTCTGCGGCGGACATCGATCGCATTGTCCTCTTCGACTCCCCGGCGCGCTGGTCGGTTCGGGCCCGGGCACGGTTCGAGGACGAACTCGAGGGCATTGAAACCGTGGGGTTCGGCACCTTTCACCGGGTTGCCGAGGCCACGAACATCGTCGGCGATGCCTTGCACATCCGCGAGAGCCAAACCCGGGCCCGTGAACTCGAGTCACTTCTCGGGACGACCTTCGAATTCGCGCCCCGTCGGCGAGACGACGTGGATGCGGTGGTCGCGCTGATCGACGCCGACGAACTGCTGTCCTTGAAGCCTGCCCTCGACTACCACTTTGCCGGCGACCTGCCGCTGTTCGCACCGGCGACGGCAACCCTCGGCGGTGTCGACCGGTCGCGTCTCGAGGGATTGCGCGTCTGCGTCATGCCTTGGACCCTCGACACCGATGCTCTCGGCAAATCGGTCAAGGATGCGTTTCCCAGTAGCCGCGGTGCCTACGCATCCCTATTCGCGCTTGGCGTGGACGGATTCCGGCTCGCCAACCAACTCGACCGGTTGACCGTCCGTCGCGAGCCGATTCCCGGCAGCACCGGCGTTCTGTCGCTCGGGGAGGACGGTCGCATTCAGCGGACGCTGGTGTGGGCGCAGGTGAGAGACGGGCGGCTGGTGCCCATGCTCGACGGCACACGCTGACCCGTAGACCTCTGACTCGATAGCCATAAGGTTGCTGTGTGCGGGTTGATGGCGAAGTGGCGCGCACGACGCGGGCGCCACCAGCGTGGCTGGCTCGGCCGACGCGCCGAACGAGCGGCACAACGGCTCTTGCGCAGGCACGGCTTGCGCACCTTGGCGCGGAACTACACGCGCCGGACAGGCGAGATCGATCTCGTCATGCTCCATGGTGAGGTCTTGGCGTTCGTGGAAGTGCGGTACCGCTCCGCGGGGGCGTGGAGCTCCGGTCTAGACTCCGTCGACGCCCAAAAACGACGCCGCATCGTTCGAACGGCCGAGCTTTATCTCGGCGAGCACCCCGAGCACCGCTACCGTGGAATTCGATTTGACGTCGTGTCCGCATCAAAGGGAAACTACCGTATCGCATGTGAATGGATTCAGGATGCGTTCGATGCAATGGATGGCTGAACTCTCCCTCAAACCGACGCCGGGCGTTTTTCGCCACGTCGCGATCGCGCTCCTCGCACTGCAGATCGGGTGCGTGAGCATCACGGGCCAGGATCCCAGCCTGCGCACACCAGGCGTCTGGCTCGACGACGAAGTGGTCGAGCGGCTGGCCTCGCGCCGGATCGACGACGCGGACGAACGCCTGGCCATCAGCCACGTGAACGTCGTGAGCTACGACGGGATCGTGCTGCTGACCGGCCAAGTCGAAGATCAAGCGCTGCGCGATCTGGCGGAACAATCGCTTCGCGATATCCGCAAGATCCGCAAGATCCACAACGAGATCCAGATCGGCGGCGCCATCAGCCTCGTTGCCCGGGGCAACGACAATTGGATCCAGACCAAGGTCAAGGCGCAGTTGCTCGCCGACGAAGAGGCCGACGCATCGCGGATCAAGGTCGTTGTCGAAGACGGAGTCGTCTACCTGATCGGGGTCGTGCCACGCGACCAGGCGGATGCCGCGGTCGCCGCCGCCCGGAACGTGTTCGGGGTCCAACGGGTGGTCAAGGTCTTCGACTACCTCGAACACAGTTCTTAGCGGTCCTCACCGTGGATGCGGGGGCGTAGGGGCTATCCTTGCGGTCGCCAGGAACCGGGAGTGGCGGTGTCGATCCGGCGGGCCAACCCCGTCCGCTAACGGCCGCCGCGAGTTGGGGCTCGTCGTGGGCTATCTGACCAGCGTCAGCTTCGGTGGCGACGGGGGTTCGGGCTTGGTGGGCGTGTCGACGTCCTCAAGTTCGAAAACCATCCCCATGCTGGTCTCCCGGGCGTAGACGGCGATGACGGCGCCGATGGGGGCGCCAACGTGCACCGACTGTCCTCCGAATCGGCAGTCCACCTCGAGACTGTCGCTATCAACGGTGAGATTTCGCGTCGCCGACGCCGAGACATTGAGAACCAGCCGATCGTCGGTGGCGTAATCGCGAAGCGACTCCGTCCCCAGCGCGGCCGCCGCAATCACGACGTAGGGCGTACAGTCGTTGTCAATGATCCAGTCGATCAGCGCCCGGACCAGGTAGGGTCGCGCGGACGTCATTCGCCCATCTCGACCTCGAGTTCGGTCAGGCTGTCGCGAAACGACTGACGCGCGAAGATCTTCTGCATGTATTGCGACATCGCCCGGGTCTGGCGTTCAGGAAGGTCGACCTCGACATACTTGAGGCGCCAGAGAACCGGTGCGACACAGCAATCGACAAGGGTGAATTCCTCGTTCATGAAGAACGGTTTCTCGGCGAACAGCGGGGCCGCGCCAACGACGCTCTCGCGTAGTTCGCGATGCGCCTTGGTCAAGACCCGTTCGCCGCCCCGGCCGCGCATCAACACGTCGAGACGACTGCTCCAGTCCTTTTCGATGCGATGCATCAGCAGCCGGCTCTGCGCCCGCGCCACGGGGTAGACCGGCAACAGGGGCGGATGGGGAAATCGTTCGTCCAGGTATTCGATGATGACCGTGCTCTGGTAGAGCACGAGTTCGCGATCCACAAGCGTGGGAACCGTGTTGTAGGGGTTGAGATCGCCGAGTTCCTCGGGCGGCCGCCGCGTGTTGACATCGACGATATCGACCGTGACGCCCTTCTCGGCCAAAACCATCCGCACCCGGTGGCTGTAGTGGTCTCGGGGGTCCGAGTAGAGCGTCATGGAGGACCGTCGGACAGGATTGAAATCCACGGCAAAACCTATTCTGCCAGTTCAGGCAACGTCGCTACTCGTGCCGAGGCACGATGCCGCCGAAGTTCGCGCGAGCTAGCGACCCGAGGTGTCATCGTTCGTGCAGGTCCTTGTGGTATTCCCGGTTCAGCAGCGTGGCGAGAACGAACAATCCCGCCAGGAAGACAAGAACCCAGACCCCCATCTGCCGGCGTTCCAGCCGACCCGGGTCCCCCACGTAGTGGAGGAAGTTGGCGATGTCGTAGGCTGCCTGATCGAATTCCGCCGCCGACATCGACCCCGTACCGGGGTCCACCTCGTACTTCACCAGCGGCTGCCGGATCAAACGGTCCTCAGTCGCCGGCGAGTCGTCCGCAGCCGTGGCCATCTTCGCGTAGCCGCCGTCCGCGCGCTTGCGTACCAGCGTGTCCAGACCGTCAAGCAGGTCCAGCGACTTGGGTCTCATCTCCACACGACGCTGTACACCCTGCAACCCGGCCAGAACATGGGGCATGCCGATGTTCTCGAAGACCCGGTTGTTGACCCCGAAGGGTCGCGTGGGGTCGACGTAGAACCCCTTGAGCATGTTGTAGATCCACGCCGTACCACGGACCCGGTCGACCATGGTCAGATCCGGCGGCGGCTTGCCGAACCAGGCCTTGGCGCGCTCCAAGGGCATGGCCGTTTGCATCAGGTCGCCGATCGCCGCGCCATCCATGCCGGCAGGACGAGCACGACCCGGGAAGACCAGGTTGCCCAGTGCGACATCATGGGGAATGCCCAGATCGTCCGCCGTGCGCTCGTAGCGCTGGAACTTGAGGGAGTGGCAACCGAGGCAGTAGTTGACGTAGAGCGTCATGCCCCGTTGCAGCGACGGAAAGTCGCGCAGGTTCGGTTTCATGGCCTCGAGTTCGACGTCGGTTGTCGCCCCTTGGGCCGAAATGCCCGCAAGAAGGAACGCCATTCCGGCCACGATCGCCTTCGTCACGTTACCCGCTCCGGCGGCGTCTTGGTCTTCTCGACCCGCGTATACCAAGGCATGAGCACGAAGTAGGCGAAGTAGATCAACGTGAAGACCTGGGCGATCGCCGTGGTCAGATCCGTGGTGTGAATCGTGCCGAGGTAGCCGAGCACGAACAGGCTCACGACCAGGAGCGCAAGCATCGCCTTGGACAGGAGTCCCTTGTAGCGCATCGACTTGACGGGACTCCGATCGAGCCAGGGCAGCATCGCGGGCATCAGGATGGCCGTTCCCATCACCACGAGTCCCCAGAACTTGGCATCGAGGCCGAACATGGGGAAGGTCGTCGCCCGCAACATGGAATAGAACGGCGTGTAGTACCAGACCGGTGCGATCACATCCGGCGTCTTCAGCGGATCGGCCTGCTCGAAATTGGGCTTCTCGAGGAAGTAGCCGAACATCTCCGGGACGAAGAACATGATCGCGCAGAAGATGAACAGGAAGGCCACGGTGGCCTGGAAGTCGTGGACGGTGCAGTAGGGGTGGAACGGGATGCCATCGAGCGGCACGCCCTTGTCGTCCTTGTGATCCTTGATCTCGATACCGTCTGGATTGTTCGAACCGACGTGGTGCAATGCCACGATGTGCACGAAAACCAGCCCGATGAGTGCGATCGGCAGCGCCACGACATGTAGCGCGAAGAACCGGTTCAGCGTGATGTCCGAGATGCCGTAGTCGCCCCGAACCCACTCCATGAGGCCCTCGCCGATGAAGGGAATCGCGCCGACCAGGGATACGATCACCTGTCCAGCCCAATAGGACATGTTGCCCCAGGGCAACAGGTAGCCGAAGAAACCCTCGGCCATCAAGACAAGGTAGATCGCCATGCCGATGAGCCATAGCAGTTCCCTCGGCTTGCGGTAGGAACCGTAGGCCAACCCCCGGAACATGTGCAGGTAGACGACGGCGAACAACGCGGACGCGCCCGTGGAATGCGCCAGTCGAATGAGGTCCCCATGTTCGACGTCGCGCATGATGTACTCGACCGAGGCGAACGCGCCGTCGCCGGTCGGAACATAGGACATGGTGAGCCACAGGCCCGTCAGCAACTGCATCACCAGCACGACCAGGCTGAGCGCACCCATCAGGTACCAGAAATTGACGTTCTTGGGCGCGTAGTACTTGGTGCCGTGATCTTCGATCGTTCGCGTCAGCGGAAAACGCTCGTCGACCCATGCCACGAGGCGCGTCAACGGTCCTCGCGTGGAACCAACGCCAAAGGGAGCTTGCGACCGTGGCGTTGGTTTCATGGGCAGGTCCGCGTGGCTGGGCCGGAGGCAAGCGCGGCGCAGAGCACAAGGCGCGTCCTTCGGACGCGGCCGGGCCGGCTTTGGGGCGCAACGGGCGACGAGGCCGCCACTTACGCCCGCTCCGTGGAATCGTCCAGGTCCGGCGCCGCCGCCAGATTCTCGTCGTCGACGCCGACGATGATCTCGGTGTCGGACAGATAGGAGTAGGGCGGCACATCCAGGTTGTCCGGCGCCGGAACGCCCTTGACCACGCGACCGGCCAGGTCGAAACGCGAGCCGTGGCACGGGCAGTAGAAGTCGCCCTCGTCGTCGCGGTACTTGGGCGAGCAGCCCAGATGCGTGCAGATACCGATGTAGACGCCGAGTTCCGGTTTGCGGGAACGCCAGGGGTTGCGGGCATATTCGGGCTGCCGGTCGAGATCTTCGGACGCCGCATCCGCCAAGTCGTCCTGCTCGTTCTCCAGACGCCTGATGTCGTCGGGCGTCCGCCCCACCACGAACACCGGTTTGCCGCGCCAAGCGGGGATCGGTGCTAGCATCTCGCCTGGACGAAGGCGGGAGATGTCGCAGATCTTCGGCGCGCCGGCCGAGCGCGCTTTCGCACTCGGCGTCCACGACTTGACGAACGGCACCGCGGCACCGATGGCACCGGCCACCGATGCGGCCGAAGTCATGCCAATGAGGAAGTAGCGCCGGCCCTTGCTTTCCACGCTCGTAGCGTCTTTTTCGATGCTCACGCGGTCACTCGGGGGAATACGGCTCGTGGGAGATGGGATCGGGGAATCTTAACACACCAAGACGTCAGGGCTGCTTAAATTCCATCGGGCGACCCTTGCGGTGGCCCGGATTCGGTTCAACACGGGCGACCGCAAGGGTCGCCCCCTTGGAACACTAGCGCTTCGAGTATTGCGGACGCTTCCTCGCCTTGCGCAGGCCCACTTTCTTGCGCTCGACCTCCCGGGCATCGCGGGTCAGGAACCCCGCCTGGCGCAACACAACGCGCAGTTCCTCGTCGCGTTCCACCAGCGCCCTGGCGATGCCGTGTCGTATCGCACCGGCTTGGCCGGACGGACCCCCGCCTTTCACGGTGACCCGGATATCGAGGCTGTCGGCGGCACCGGCAGTTTCCAGCGGTTGACGAACGACCATCCGGGCCGTCTCCCGCCCGAAGTACTCGTCCAACGGCCGTCGGTTGACGAAGATCCGTCCCATGCCCTCGGTCACGAAGACCCGTGCCGTCGAGGTTTTCCGCCGGCCCGTGCCGTAGTTCGTTTCTGCCATCTGCGTTGCTTCTCGTTAGCGTGCTACAGGTCAAGCGCCTTCGGTTGCTGCGCCGCGTGTGGGTGGGAAGGCCCGGCATAGACCTTGAGCTTGCGCAGCATGGCCCGACCCAAGGGGTTGCGGGGCATCATCCCGCGAACGGCGTTTCCGATCAGCCGCTCCGGGTGATCGGCGCGCACCTTGTTGAGAGGCGTCGCCTTGATGCCGCCGGGATAGCCCGAATGCCGGTAGTAGATCTTGTCCGTCTCCTTGGCCCCCGTGACCCGCACCTTCTCCGCGTTGACCACGATGATGTAGTCGCCCGTATCGACATGCGGCGTGTACGTCGCCTTGTGCTTGCCGCGCAGACGGTGCGCGATCTCGGAAGCCAGGCGCCCCAGGGTCCTGCCCTCGGCATCCACCACGTACCAGTCGTGTTCCGCGTCTTCGCGACGCGTGCTCACGGTCTTCATCGACGGACTACTGGGCCCACGGAAAAAGAGCGCGAATGGTACGCATCTAGCTCGCATGGAACAACCCGCACAACCGGGCCTGCACAACCGGCCTCCTCGTGAAGTGCCATCGCGGCAATGGCACGCTTGGGACCGAAATCGCGTGTGTCCGAGCCCACAGAGCCCACGAGCCCACAGAGCCCACAGCCTACGGGACCCCGGCACCCGATGGATGATTCTCACCGCATGTCAACATCGGACTGGAGTCGTGTGCCGGTCTCGAAGGGCGCGGTCTCGAAGGGCGCGGTCTCAAAGGGCGCGTGTCCGAATCAGGATGGTTGCTATCACCGCGATGTCAGGTGTATGACAAGACCCCTCGTGTCGGTACCGAGCAACCACGATGTTATGATCTGCCGGCAACACGGATTGACCCGATGCCCTCACCCAACAACACCATCGAGGTCTATCAGGATCTCGACCTGACGTGTCCGGAGAACGGCGACTTCGCCCTCCCGGTGGTTCTCCGGGGCCATGTCCGGCCACCGTGGCGACACGCTCTCGAGACCGAAAAACGAATGGCCAGCACAGCTAGTCCTGACGCCGAACGCTATATCGTTCTTGAACGCGAAGCGGCCGAGGGCGTTCCCGCTGCACGGCTCGTCCTCTACCGTGATGCCAGCACCCACAAGGTAGCCAATATCGTTCCAACCGAGTGCCAAAGCCTTGGCGAGACGGGCTACAACGATGTCCTCAACGACTTCGTCACCCGAGTCGCAAAGCCTGCACAGCGAGAGGGTATCTCATTCGAACTCACCAAGCGTTGGCAGACCATGACCGACTGGACGTCGAAGGAGGCCGCAGATGCGCTCCATCTATTCTCCGTAATGGCCAACAAGGCCACGGGCTCGTCTCATCCGATGGATGCCCACCGGTGGCGCGATTTTCTCATTGCCGACCACAAGGCAAACGGCCGTCTCGATTCCTACAATCTTCGGCGCTGGTTAGTGGAGGTGGAGGACTGGCCATTCGAGGAAGCCCAGGATCTCATTAGTGATCGAGAGAAGGCGGTCGAGCTGTTAGAGCACTACGACCATTGCAATTGACCGTGTTGGAAGCTGCCGTTGTCCTCGCTCAACCCGATTCTTTGCGTGGACACCTGCGCAATACTGGACATCCTCCGCGACCCACGCCGCGCAAGCGTTCGTGCTAACGATCAGTCAGCGTCTCTAGCACTGTTAAGTCACGCTGAAGCCGATCGTCTCGACGTGTACCTCACCAAGCTTGTGCGCTCGGAGTTCGCCGATCACGTCGACGAAGTCCAGAGCGAAGCGGAGGCGGGCCTTGCCGCCCTTGCAGACGATATCGCGAAAATCGACACCCTTGCCGGTCTCCATGGTTCGTCGGGTAGAACGCACACAACACACTGGCAAGGTCACCCCGATCGTTGTCGGCAAGTTGCCGACCGTTGGATGAAGGTTGGCAAGGACGCCGACCAATCTGCGAAACCGTGTCTCGCGCTGTCGCCCGGGTCTTGCACGGCCGCGCCCCATCGCGTCGAGGCAAGGATTCCACAAAGGACTGCATCATCCTTGAGACCTACCTCGATCACGTTCGCAATGCCCGTCAGGGGGGCTTCACGGCGTCAGTAGTCTTCGTCTCTTCCAACACTAGAGACTATGCGACGTCCTCCGCGCGGCTGTCACAGGACATCGCCTCCGATTTCGCTGCTTTGTTGGTCAGCTACGCCCCCAACATGGCAGCTGCCAAGGCACTCCTGTCCCTGTGACAGCGACGATCGCGTAACGACATTCGTCCTCTGCCGAAGACAGCTTGGGGAGCGCGCCGGCGGGGCCTCACCACCGATTGCCTCCGTCGTCGTCACCCGTTGCCCAAGAGATCCTCGAGTTGCACAGCGTGGATTCTTCCGGTGGGGGCGGAAAAACCGTCCCCCACGGCGCATCGTGGTGGTTCGGCTATTCGATCAGGATCGGCTCGAGGGGCCACTCCCGTACATCTCGCGCGTACATGGCTTCAACGCGGGCGGGCCGGCTTTTTGTGGCGCTAGGCGAGAGCTCTCACCGGCGTCCACGATTGGTAACCCAAGGGGACTGTCCTCCTCGGCGAATGCCACGTCACGCGTATCCCAAGTCCCCGGCCCAGCCGGGCGCGACGATCCCACAGTCTTCCATTTCGGCAATTTCCTCCGTGACCAACCGCCCCTGTGCCTCGGCCTCTTCCTCGTCCCGGAAGGGGAAGGGCTTCACGGCGAGCGCCGTTCGCGTCTGCTCGAAGTCGAAGCTCGGCACCTTCAATGCCCGGAGGATCGCCAATTCGACCAGCGAGTAGCCCTCGCCCGGGGGACGGCTGAAACACATCGGCTCGGCCAGCACCAGCGCCATGTTGGCGATGAACCGGGGGCGTGGCGACGGGTTTACGCTGACCCGGTGGAGGACATAGGGATGGACCAGGACGAGGTCGCCCGCTTCACCGGTCAGTTCGACGAAATCCGAACATTGTTCGATCAGACCCGGGATGAGGTAGCCGGCCTGGAAGCCGTCGGGATGGAATCCAGCCGGTCGACTCGCCAGCAGACGGGCGACGGGGCCGACCGAATCGCGCGCGATGAACGTGCCACCGCTTCGGGGCAGGATGTCCGTGTAGATCGGCACGGTCAGGAGGCCCTGCTCCGGCGAGTTGAGGAAATGGCGAAAGTGCCAACCGTCCTTGTGCCACCCCGGCTGCCTCGGCCCGGGCGGGCGCCACGCGGGGGCGCTGGCGACGTGCAGGTTGCCGATCGCCGCGTCGCCCCAGGCCAATGACTCGCCGTTGCCCGTTAGCCTTTGTGGCCCGCCCACCACGTCCGCTTGGAGGGTTAGCGCCCGCGGGGCACGGGTCTTCAGCGTAAAACGCCTACCGGTGCCCTGCGTTCGAACATAGCCCGAGCGTCCGCCGTGCCCGACCCGGCGCCAACTGTCCGGCTCGCCTCGCTCGGCACCGTACTTCGCCTTGAGTTCGTCCCAGGCGCACTCGCAGACGAGATCCGCCAATCCCCGCGGGAAGGCGCCCTTGACCACCACGTGGCCATGCTCGACGAAATGCCTGGCCTGGTCGGGCGTGAGTTCCCGGCAGTTGGCCACGGCCGCGTCAAATGCAGCATCGAATCCATCCGGATCAAATTGGGCCGCCGCTGCCATGGCTCTCCCTTTCATGGAACAAGCACGAATGGGAGGTTAAGCGACCGGGTGCCGCTTGGTCCATGCGGTTTGCCACCCCGGGGCCGGGCCACCGACATCCAAACGCCCGCGTCGGACTCCGGGCGACCGCAACCGGCGCCCCTATGGTCGATGCATGCGGCGAAGATAGTCGCTGCCTTGCATCTCGGCTATGCGACTCTTCGTGCGTTCGAACTCCTTCGACAACAGGTTGCCCTGATACAGGGCGCTGATCGGCGCAGCCGCACAGAACAAGACCTTGACGCCGCGGTCGTAGAACTCGTCGATTAAGCTGATGAAGCGCCGAGCCCAGTTCTCGCTCTCGCCTTCGCCATCGAAGACCGGTATGCCGTGAACCACCACGGCGGAGTAAAGGCGCGCCAGTTCGATGTAGTCGTTCTGGCTGCGCGGGCCCTTGCACAACGCATCGAAGTCGAACCACACCGCGTCCCCCGCGCTGTACCGCGCCCGGATTTCGCGGTCGTTCACGACCAGGTCGGCGTCTTCAACGACCTCGGCGTGACAGAGTTCGCGAAAGCTCGCGACCAGCCCTTGTGTATCGCCGTCGCAACGGTAGATGCCCCCGCGTTGCAGAACGCGCAGCCGGTAGTCCGTCTGGCCAACGACGTGGACGACCTCCGTATGCCGTTCGATGAGTTCGATCGCCGGCAGGAAGCGACGCCGCTGAAGGCCGTTCTCGTAGAGTCTTCGCGGTTCCACGTTGGATGTGGCGACCAACGTCACCCCACGCTCGAACAGGCCCTTGAGAAGCTCGCCGAGGATCATGGCATCACCGATGTCGGATACGTAGAACTCGTCGAAGCAGAGCACGCGCGCGTCCGCCGCAAACCGCTCGGCAACGATCTCAAGGGGATCGGCACGACCTGCCAGATTGCCCAGATCGGCATGCACACGGTGCATGAACCGATGGAAGTGGTACCGGCGCTTGGCACCCAGGCGCAGGGTGTCGTGAAACAGATCCATCAGGTAGGTCTTGCCACGACCGACGCCGCCCCAGAGATAGAGTCCTCGCACCGGCTCGGGTTTGCGCTTCGCCAACCAAGGCATCCAGAACGGAAAGCGGCCGCGATTCTCGGTTGCCGCCAACTGCCGCTGCAACGCCGTCAGGCGGTCGGCCAACGCCAGTTGCGCGGGATCGGACTCGAACCCCGTTTGCAGGTTGCGGGAATGGGCCTCGGCCGGGGTCAACGTTCGTTGGCGTCGAAACCGGACACCCGGGCACGCGCAGCCAAGCCGTGGGCGGTCAATCCCTCCGCGTCGGCGATAGCCGCCGCCACTTGGGCGAGACCCTGCACGGAAGACTCGCCGCCGCCAACAATGGAACTTCGTTTCAGGAAATCCGTGACCCCCAGCGGTGAGGCATACCGGGCCGTGCCGAAGGTGGGCAGTACGTGGCTTGGGCCCGCCACGTAGTCGCCGAACACCTCCGCGGCGTGGGCGCCCAGGAACACCGCGCCGGCATGGCGGATGGCGGGCAGCAACGCATCGGGGTCGCGCACCGCCAGTTGGAGGTGTTCGGGCGCGATGCGGTTGGCGATCTCGCAGGCCTCGTCGAGATCGCGAGTCTCGATCAGGGCGCCTCGGTTCATGAGCGAGCGCTGAACAACCTCGGCGCGCGGCAGGTCGCCCACGACGCGCTCCATTTCCGCCTGAACGCGGTCGAGGCAATCCGCATCCGGCGAAACCAGGATCGCCTGCGCCGCGGCGTCATGCTCGGCCTGGGAAAGCAGGTCCAAGGCGGTCCAGCGCGGCGCCACGCTACCGTCGGCGATGACGAGGATCTCGCTGGGGCCGGCGATGAGGTCAATGCCCGTCGGTCCGAACACCAACCGTTTCGCAGCCGCGACGTACGCGCCTCCCGGCCCGACGATCTTGTCCACCCGAGGCACCGTTTGGGTGCCGTAGGCGAGCGCGGCGATGGCCTGCGCGCCACCCACCGTGAAGACGCGATCCACGCCGGCGATCGCCATGGCCGCGAAGACGTGGTCGTTCTGCACACCACCCGGCGTCGGAACCGTCGCAATCACCTCGCCCACCCCGGCAACACGGGCGGGAACCACGGTCATCAGCACCGTAGACGGATATGCCGCCTGGCCGCCGGGCACGTAGACACCAACCCGGTCCAACGGGGTCGTACGTTGGCCCAGGAGATTGCCAAGCTCGTCGGTGTAGCTGAAGTCGCCCCGGGGCTGACGCTCGTGAAAGCTGCGGATTCGATCCGCCGCCGTGTGCAAGGCACCGCGGTCGAGGTCCGGCAAGCGATCCAGGCTTCGCCCGAGTTCATCCGCGTCGACCTCCAACCCTTCGATTCGCGCGGTCAGCACATTGTCGTAGCGCCTCGTCAGCCTGAGCAGTGCGGCATCCCCGTCGGTGCGCACCTCCTCGATGATGTCGGCAACCGTCCGTACGACATCCGGCGCTTCCCGCGTCTCCCACGCCAGCAGCGCATCCAACTCGGCATCGAACTTGGAGTCGGCCGTATTGAGGCGTTTGATCATGCGTGCAGGCCGAGCGCGGTGTCCGAGGCACGTCACCCGCGTTCGGCGGGCGTCATCGCCCTGATCGTGACCGCGTGGACGGCACCCGATGAGATCAGATCGCCGATGACCGCGTAGACCGCCTGTTGTCGTTTCACCCGGGTCAAGCCGTCGAAGGCAGCCGAGACGAGGTCGATTTCGAATCGATTGCCCTCGCCGTCGACGGCGACTTCGGCATCCGCGAATGCCCCTTCGAGGCGTGACTTGAGGTCTTCGATCATGGCGTCTCCGAATCGAGGAACGCACCTTAGCATGGCCTCACGGGCACTGCGCGGCGGACGCGTCCAACGGTCCATTGGGCCGCCCGCGCACCGGTTCCCTAGCGTTTGTTACTTTGCGTAACATAAGGGAGAGGATGCCGGGAACGGGACCGAACGACGCCCATGGGGCTTGTCGACACAATTCACGCGATCATCGCGACCTATCCGATCCTGGCGCTCATCATCGGGTTCATCGCGCTCGGTTGGAGCGCCGACCGTTTCGTCAATGCCTCCGCCGCCGCCGCGAAGAACCTCGGCGTGTCGAAGATCGTCATCGGGTTGACCGCCATCGCGGTGGGTACCTCGGCACCCGAGATCATGGTGGGGATCCAGTCGAGCTTGAGCGACTTGGGACAGATCGCGATCGGCAACGCCATCGGGTCCAACATCGCCAACATGGGTCTCGTGTTGGGCATCACCGCGCTGGTGAGACCCCTGCCCTTCGCCGACGAGACCTTGAAGCGCGAGATGCCGTGGCTGATCGGCGCCACGCTGCTGACGCTCGTCTGTCTGTCCAACTACTATCTCGGGATGCTGGACGGTCTGGCGCTGCTCGCCGGGCTGGGCGTCATCCTCTATCTCCTGGCGCGCAAGAATCGGGAAACGCCCGACGAGCTCGACGCCGAACTCGACGAGCTCCCCGACATGACGACGCTCAAGTCCCTGGTCTGGTTCGTTGTTGGCCTCACGGTGCTCCTGGTGTCGGCCCACGTGCTCGTCGATGCCGCCGAGGCCGTGGCCAAGGAGTTCAACATCTCCGAGCTGGTCATCGGCCTGACCATCGTGGCCGTCGGCACCAGCCTGCCGGAACTGTCCGTGACCGTGGCGGCCGCCCGCCAGGGCCATCCCGAGCTGGCCATCGGCAACGTGGTCGGCTCGAATATTCTCAACATCCTCGCGGTCCTGGCGATCCCCGCGCTGCTGGACCCCCAGCCGATCGAGGTCCATGTGCTCTGGCGGGACTACGGCATGATGTTCGCGCTCACCGCGCTTCTGGTTCTGCTCGCCTTCGCCGTCGGATCTCGCAAGGTGATCACGCGGTTCGAAGGACTCGTGCTCCTCGCCGCGTGGATCGGCTATACGTTCATCCTCTACCACCAGGCATGACCGCGAACCGGGAACAGCCGATGCCCATGCCGAACGGGATTCTGGAACGGCTACGCCGCGTGAGGCTGCTGGGCCTCGACGTGGATGGCGTGCTCACCGACGGCCGCCTCTACTACGGCCCGGAGAACGTGGAACTCAAGGCCTTCCACGCGCAGGACGGAAGCGCGATGAAGCGATTGATGGCGTCCGGCATTCCCATCGCCATCGTGACCGGCCGCACCTCCGAAGCGGTCGACCGGCGGGCCGCCGAACTCGGCGTCCCCTACGTGTTTGCCGGCGTCGCCGACAAGGCCGCCGCGTTCGAAGACCTGGCCGCACGGAGCGCGGTTGCCGTCCGCGGCATGGCCTACGTCGGCGACGATCTGCCGGATCTCGATGTCTTCGAGAACGTGGGGTTCTCGTTCAGTGTCCCGAACGGGCACCCCGAGGTGATCCAACGCGCCGACCACGTGACATCGGCGTCGGGAGGCTTCGGCGCCGTGCGCGAAATCTGCGACCTGCTGCTCGCCGCGCGTGCGACCCGACACGACCGCGAATGACCGAAGCCCCTGCGGCCCCCAATGCGGCCCGGACGACCATCCGGTGGGGTGTGCTGGCGGCGGCGGTCGTAGGCTTCGCGGGCATGGCGGTCTACCTCGGACCAAGCCGGGACGACCCGGGTAGCCTCCCGCCGGAGTTGGCCGACGAGCCAGATATCTACCTGGAACAAGGCGTCGTCACGCAGTTCCGCGATGACGGGGGGCTGCACTATCGACTCCGCGCCGACTCGATCAGGCGCTACGAAAGACTCGGCCTTTCGGGGCTCGAAGCGCCGGTCCTGGAATACAACGCGCCGAACGGGACGCTTTGGCGAATGGTCTCGGCGACGGGCGAAGTACGCACCGTCTCGGACCCCGCCGGCAACGACGAGGAACGAGTCGAATTGATCGGCGATGTCAACGTGACCCGGGAGGGCGGCGGGACTGGGCGGATACGCACCGAGTCGCTCGTCATATTCCCCGGACGGCAGCAAGCCCGGACGGACCAAACTGCTATGATCGAGACTGACACCATGACGGTTCAAGCGGGCGGATTCGAAGCCGACTTGGCAAGTGGACGATTGTCTTTCTCTTCATCGACCGAGGCGCAGGTGAACATCGTTGCTCAACCGGACCGACAGACCCCGATTCTTCGCTGAGCCCCTATTCCCGACATGGGTGCCGACGGTGATGCTTTGCACGCTGCTCGGCATGCCCGTCCAGGGACTGCCCGACGACGCGGCGCAACCGTTGTCGATCGACGCGGACAGCGTCACCTACGACGACGACCCCGACGGGATCATCGAGTTGCTGGGCAACGTGAAACTGCAGCAGGGCACCCTGCACATCACGGCCGAACGAATCAGCGCATCCAAGCGCGACGACAGACTCAACCGCGTCCTGGCCACGGGTGCGGACGACGAGCCGGTGCGGTTCCAGCAGCAGGTCGACGCCGAAGAGCCACCTGCCCGCGGACGGGCCCAGACGATCGACTACAGCATCGAGCAAGAGCGGGCGAAGCTGACAGGGGACGCCTTTCTTGCCGTAGGTCAGCGCGAATACAACGGCGGCACCATCGTCTGGGACATGAAGGAGAACCGGGTCGACTGCCAAGCCGGTTGTCAGTTCACAGAGCACCCGCCCAAGCCCGTGGATTGAGCGTGGCGCAGGAAACCAACGGCCGCGCCCGTCTGACCGTCACCGGCCTGTCCAAACGGTACCGCGGACGCAACGTGGTCGAAGGCGTCGGCCTGGTCGTCGACAGCGGCGAGGTCGTCGGCCTGCTCGGACCCAACGGTGCCGGCAAGACAACGTCTTTCTACATGATTCTCGGCCTCATCAAGGCGGACGCCGGCAGCATCCGGATCAACGACGAAGACTTGAGCCTTGCACCCATGCACAAGCGCGCCCTGGCGGGGATCGGCTACCTACCCCAGGAAGCCAGCGTGTTCAGGAAGCTGAGCGTCGAACAGAACATTGTGGCGGTGGCGCAACTGCGCCGCGACCTCGGCCGGGCCGCCCAACGCGAACTGGTCGCGAACCTCCTCAAGGACCTCCGACTGGAGGGCATCCGGGACAACGTCGGCGAGCGCCTTTCCGGCGGCGAGCGGCGCCGCGTTGAAATCGCCCGGGCATTGGCGGGCGAACCCCGCTTCATGCTGCTCGACGAACCCTTCGCCGGGGTCGACCCCATCTCGGTCGACAACCTGAAGCGGGAAATCCGAGCCTTGTCCGACCGCGACATCGGCGTCTTGATCACCGATCACAACGTGCGCGAGACACTCGACATCTGCGACCGTGCCTACATCGTCAACGAAGGCCACCTGATTGCCGAGGGAAACCCCGAGGCCATACTATCGAACGAGACGGTGCGGCGGGTCTATTTGGGCGAGATGTTCGAGCTGTGATGAAGCAGACACTTGCCCTGCGCATGGGCCAGCAACTGGCGATGACGCCCCAGTTGCGCCAGGCGATCCGGCTCATGCAGCTCTCTGCCATGGAACTCAAGGAGGAGGTCCGCCAGACGATCGAGGCGAACCCCTTGCTGGACCTGGTCGAAGACACCGACGAGGAGTTGACACCCGCCGACGACGACGCCGTGGTTGCCGACGACGGCGTGGGTCCGGCGCCCGACGACCCGGTGGAGGATTTCACCGAAAGTGGCGACGGTGACGTCGAAGGTGCGGACGAACCCCTGTTCGAATTCGAAACCCCGGACGCACCCGGCGCCATCGAGGAGATTCCGGAAGAGTTGCCCGTGGATGTCACCTGGGACGACGTCGATCAGCCGACGACCTCCGGAACGGGGCCCACCGT
Organism: Gammaproteobacteria bacterium; assembly: GCA_028821405.1. Classification (GTDB taxonomy): domain Bacteria; phylum Pseudomonadota; class Gammaproteobacteria; order Pseudomonadales; family Azotimanducaceae; genus VXYL01. The sequence goes on from JAPPGK010000027.1 coordinate 27,001, forward strand.
TGGCCAAGACGACAACGGCTTCGAGGAGCGCAACGGCGCGGCGGATACGCTTCTGGACCACCTGCTCTGGCAACTCAACGTCGCGCCCTTGTCCGCGCGCGACCGCGCGGCGGCACTCATGGTCATCGGCAACATCGACGACGACGGCATGCTGGCCGCATCGGTCGCCGACCTCGTTGACGCCCTGGATCCGGCGCTGGCCTTCGAAGCCGACGAGATGGAAGCCGTGATCAAGCTCGTGCAGTCCTTCGACCCGCCCGGCGTGGGCGCCCGGGACCTCCGCGAATGCCTACTGGTGCAACTCCAACAGCTTCCCCCGGCCACCGAAAGGCGAACGGAGGGCATCGAACTCGTCCGAGACCACTTCGAGCTGCTTGCCAACCGCGACTTCGCCGGTCTCGCGCGCCGGATTCAACTGCCCGAACGCGAACTGGTGGAAGTGCTGGCGCTGATCCGTTCACTCAATCCCCGCCCGGGCGGCACCATCGGCGACAGCGTCACCGAATACATCGAGCCAGACGTTCTCGTCGGCAAGCGCAACGGTCGCTGGACCGTGGAACTGAACCACGGCTCGGCACCTCGCGTACGCATCAACGACGGCTACGCCAGCATGATCCGACGGGGCGATGCCAGCGCCGACAATCAATACCTAAAGGACAACCTGCAGGACGCCAAGTGGTTCTTGAAGAACCTCGAGTACCGCAACGAGACGCTGCTCAAGGTCGCGGGTTCCATCGTCGAACGCCAGATCGGATTCCTGGAACGCGGCGAAGAAGCCATGCAGCCGCTGGTGCTCGCCGACATCGCGGCCGCCGTGGATCGCCACGAGTCGACGGTGTCGCGGGTCACGACCCGAAAATACATGGAAACGCCACGCGGCATCTTCGAGCTCAAGTACTTCTTCTCGAGCCATGTCGGCACGATGAACGGCGGCGAAGTTTCGAGCACTGCCATCCGCGCGTTGATCCGCAAGCTCACGGCCCAGGAGAACCCGCGCAAGCCCCTCTCGGACAGCAAGATCGTCGAGGTGCTCAGGCAGCGCGACATCAAGGTGGCGCGACGCACGATTGCGAAATACCGGGAGTCCATGGCGATCCCGCCGTCGAACGAGCGTCGTCGCTTGGTCTAGCGTCCCTTCCACACCGGCTCGCGTTTCTCGGCGAATGCGCGCGCGCCTTCCTTCTGATCCGCGCTGCCGTAGAGCCGATCCACCGCGGGAAACCGCCGCTCGCCGACGCGCCGCAAGGCGTCCTGGGCGCGCATGGCCTCGGATTCCCGCACGACTTCCTTGATCGCCGCGAAGACGAGTGGCGGCCCATTCGCGAGCATACCGGCGAGTTCCCATGCACGTCCCGCAAGCCGATCGGCTTCAACGATCTCGTTGACCACGCCCCAGCCATGTGCTTCCTCGGCGTCCATCCACCGTCCGGTGAGCAGAAGATCCATGGCGACGTGGTAGGGCAGGCGCTTGGGCAGCTTGATGGATGCGGCGTCCGCGAGGGTGCCGGCACGAATCTCCGGCAGCGAGAACGTTGCATGGCGGGAGGCCAGGATCAGGTCGCAGGACAATGCCAGCTCCCACCCACCCCCCACGGCCATGCCGTTGACGGCCGCGATGATGGGCTTGTTGAGGTCAGGCAACTCCTGGATGCCGCCGAATCCGCCGCAGCCGTAGTCGCCATCCACGGCGTCGCCTGCCGCTGCGGCCTTGAGATCCCAACCGGCGCTGAAGAATCGCTCCCCAGCACCGCTCAAGATCGCCACGCGCAGCGACGCGTCGTCCCGGAAGCCGGCGAAGATCTCGCCCATCAACCGACTGGTGGCGAGATCGATGGCGTTCGCCTTCGGTCGGTCGACGATCACTTCGAGCACGCCGCCTTCGACACGGGTCTTGATCGGGTTCGTCACGCCTTGGCCTCCCGGGTCCGAACGAGCGCATCGAGCGCGACCGCCCCGCAGCCGCGCCGACGGACACCCAGCGGATTGACGTCGAGTTCCTCCAGGCGGTCGCGGTTCGCCGATGCGAATTGTGCCACTGCCAGGATCGCAGCCACCGCGGCGTCCACATCGGCTGCCACTCGCCCGCGATAGCCGGCCAGGAGGGGTGCGCAACGAAGCGCCGAAAGGGCATCCCGCACCTCGGCTTCTGTCGTTGGCAGCAGCAGCGTGGCGGTGTCCCCGAACAGCTCGACGAGCGTTCCCCCCGAACCGACCGTCAACACGAGACCAAGCCGAGGGTCGCGGCTGACCCCGACGATGAGTTCCACGAGCGTATCGGCAACGAACTCCTCGACCAAGACCCCGCCTGCGAGCCTCATCAGTTCCCCTGCCGCCGTACGGATCGCGCAGGGGTCGCGTAGCCCCAGGCGCACCGCCTGTCGCTCCGTCTTGTGGGCGATACCCAGCGCCTTGACGGCGACCGGACCCCCCAGAGCCGCCGCCGCGGCCACCGCGGATTCCTCGCTACGAGCGATCGTCCCACGCGGGCGGGGAACACCGAACGCCGCGAGTCGGGCCTTCGACTCCGCCTCATCGAGCGTCGCAACGTCGCCATCGACCGCATCGCAAACGAGCAATGGCGCTGCCGGGGCGGCGCGCCAACCGTCGCCGATCTCGGCGGCGCATGCCAAGGCGGCGAGGGCTTCACGGGTGCCCCCGAGGGGCGCGATTCCACGCCCGACGAGTTCGATCGCCAACGTCTCCGGCAGATTCTCGCTCAGGGTGGAGGCCACGACGCCCTTGGCCGTCGTGGCGTCCATCGCCTTCGCGAAGGCCCCCAGGGCAAGGCGCCAGTCGGAATCGTCGCAGCGATCCGTCCGCGGCATGTCGATCACCAACGCGGTCGCATCGAAGGGGCCGTCCGCGAACGCGGCGAAGGTCCGCCTCAGCGCCGCCGCGTCACCCCAGTCGAACGTGTGATAGTCGAACGGGTTCGCGACGGTCACGAACGGGTGCACGGTTTCGGCGACCCGAGCCGCGTGTCCCTGCCCCGGATCGGGAAGCGCAACGCCGAGGGCCTCGGCCGCATCCGCCAGCAGGCTTGCCTCGCCGCCGGAACAACACATCACCCCCACTCCACGCCGGCCGAGCGGGCCGTGGACGTGCAGCAGCTTGAGCGTCTCCAAGAGTTCGGCCAACCCATCGGCGCGAGCGAATCCGAGCCGCAGCAGCAGGGCGCCGGCGGCAGCGTCCGAGCCTGCGACGGACGCCGTGTGCGTGAGGGCGGCTTCGCCCCCGCGCACCGACCGGCCGACCTTCATGACCACGACCGGCACGGCTCGGCATCGGGCCCGGCGGGCCAACGCCTCGTAACCGCGCACCGACTCGAAGGCCTCGACATGAAGGCCGATGGCGCTTAGCCGATCATCGTCCAGCAGTTGGTTGGCGATATCCGCCACGCCGAGCTGTGCCTGGTTGCCGGCGGTGACGACGTAGGCAATGGGTAACCCGCGTCGCTGCATCGTGATGCTGATGGCGATGTTCGACGACTGGGTGATGATCGCCACACCACGCTCACGGCTGTCGAGGCGCCGTCCACCGTGCTGGTCGGGCCACAGCGGCACGCCGTCCAGGAAGTTGATGAGGCCGTAGCAGTTGGGGCCGATCACCGGCATGTCCCCCGCCGCCTCGACCAAGGCCCGCTGGAGCTCACCGCCGTCGGGTGCTTCGCGAAATCCCGACGCGTAGCAGATCGCGCCGCCCGCGCCGTGCTTCGAGAGCGAGTCCACGACGGCCACGGTTGCGTGGCGGTTGACCCCCACGAATGCCGCATCCGGCGCGTCCGGAAGTTCTGCGACGGATCGATAGACCCGCCGTCCTAGAACGGTCTCCTTGCTTGGATGGACGGGCCACACGGCACCGTCGAAGCCCATCCGATCGCACTGTTCGGCCACGCGGGTGGCCACGGCACCCCCGATCACGGCGATGGTCCGCGGTCGGAGCAGGCGAGTCAGCCACGTAGACGAAGCCGACTTCACCGTGCTCACCGCCTCGCTATGCGCCGAGCGGGCGCAACAGATCCCGGCTGATGATGTGGCGTTGGATCTCGGACGTCCCGTCCCAAATGCGCTCCACCCGGGCATCCCGCCAGAACCTCGCCAACGGGAGATCACGCATCAAGCCCATGCCGCCGTGGATCTGCACGGCCTCGTCGGTCACCCGCGCAAGCATCTCCGAGGCGTAGAGCTTCGCCGACGCGATCTCGCGGTTCGCGGGCAACCCGCGATCCAAACGCCACGCGGCGGCAAGGGTCATCCAGTCCGCCGCGTCGATCTCGGTGATCATGTCGGCCAACTTGAACGAGACGCCCTGGAACTTGCCAATGGGCTGGCCGAACTGCTCGCGCTCGGCGGCATGGGCAAGTGCCAAGTCGAAGGCTCGGCGCGCGCGGCCAACGCACATCGCGGCGACGGTTAGCCGGGTGCCGTAGAGCCACGCGTTGACAAGCTCGAAGCCACGGTGCGGCTCGCCTAGAACCTGGGCCGAGGGCAGTCTGCAATCGTCGAAGGCAAGGGTGCAGTTGTGATAGCCGCGGTGGGAGACGGAATCGTAGCCGGGGCGGATGGCGAAACCCGGCGTGTCCCGATCCACGAGAAAACACGTGATCGTTTTCTTGACGCCGTGCGGGGTCTCCTCTTCGCCGGTTGCCGTGAACACGATCACGAAGTCGGCGACGTCGGCGTGGGAGATGAAGTGCTTGGTGCCGTTGACGATCCAGTCATCGCCATCGCGACGCGCGAAGCACTGCATGCCGCGCACGTCCGAACCGGCACCGGGCTCGGTCATGGCCAGGGCGTCGAGTCGCTCGCCCCGGGCCGAGGGGAACAGGTAGCGCTCGCGCTGTTCGTCGTTGCAGCCCATGAGAATGCCCGAGGGCCGGCCCCAGAACACCGTCAACGCCATCGACGCGCGGCCGAGTTCCCGCTCCAGGAGCGTGAACGTCAGGTGATCGAGGCCGCCACCGCCCACGTCCACCGGCAGATTGGGTGCGTAGAAGCCGAGACCAATGACCTTGCGCTTGATCTCCTCGCCCAGTTCCGGCGGCACGCGCCCGGCGCGTTCCACCGCCTCCTCGTGGGGATACAGCTCGCGCTCGACGAAGTCGCGCACGGTATCCACCACCATCTGTTGCTCGGTGGTGAGTCCGAAGTCCAATGCGCCTCCTCAGGTTGTTGCTTCGAGATGCTGCCCGCCCGGGTCGGCCCGCGTCTCGCCGACACCGTGCCGGCGCAACGCCTCCATGATGGAAACAAGGCAGTCGTCGCGCAAACGCTCGAGTTCCTTCACTGACCGGCCCGCAGCTTGCCGCTCGGTGCCGGATGCCAGTTTCTCCGCCAGGTCGTCCGTGAGTTCGGGAGCCTCCAACCGGGTCCAAGGCTGCTTCAGGGTCGGGCCGAACTGCGCCATGAAATGACGCATCCCCGCATCGCCGCCCGCCATGTGGAACGCCAGGAAGGTGCCCATGAAAGCCCATCGCAGACCGGGCCCAAGGGTGATGGCGGCGTCGAGCTCCTCGGTGGTCGCCACGTCCTCGTTCACCAAGTGCAGCGCTTCCCGCCACAGGGCCTCCTGCAGTCGATCCGAGAGGAATCCATCGAGTTCCTTGCGGACCCGCAACGGGCGCATTCCGAGATCCGCGTAGAAACCCGCCGCCCGGTCGAGGTTCGCCGATGCCGTACGCTCGCCGCCCACCACCTCCACGAGCGGCAGCAGGTAGACCGGGTTGAACGGGTGACCCACGACGATCCGCTCGGGATGCCGACAGTCGGCCTGCAACTCGCTCGGCAACAAACCGGAGGTGCTCGAGGCGACCAGAACATCCGGGTCTGTCGAGTCGTCGATCCGCGCCAGCAGATTCCGCTTCACGTCCAGTCGCTCCGGCGCGCTCTCCTGCACGAAACCGGCCTCGCTGCACGCGTCCTCGAGGGAATCGGCGCAGGAAAGCCGATCCATGCTGGCTTGCGGGTGCAAACCGACTCGCTGCAGCGCCGGCCAGGCGTTGCCGACGGCAGATCGGAGCCTCTCGCCCCAGCCCGGTGCGATGTCCCAGGCGACGACGGTGAGCCCCCGTGCCAGGGCGCGGGCGGCCCAACCGGCCCCGATCACCCCCGCGCCGACGACCGCGAACGGCTTGCTGTATTCGGCCAGGGTTTTCGTTCCCGCCGGGTCAGCGCGACCGCAGACCGAACTTGGCGCGGGCTTCGTCGGGTCCCACGACCCGGGCACCGAGCATTTCCACGATATTGCGCGCCCGTTCGACAAGCTGGGCATTGGTCGCGAACACGCCCCGCGACAGGTAGAGGTTGTCCTCCAGGCCCACGCGGACATGGCCACCGAGCAGAACCGACTGCGCGGCGAAGGGCATTTGATTGCGGCTGATAGCGAACGCCGTCCAGTTGGCCCCGGGCGGGAGCATGTCGACGCAGGCCTTGAATACACCCACGTCCGCGGGCGCGGCCCACGGTATTCCGAAGCAGAGTTGGAAGAGCGGCGGATCGGTGAGCAGATCCTCGCCCAGCATCTGCAGCGTGAAACTCAAGTGACCCGTATCGAAGATCTCCAGCTCGGGCTTGACGCCCAGTTCGCGGATACGTAGCGCCCCGCGTCGCAGCATGTCCGGCGTGGACACGTAGACCAGGCTGCCTTCGCCGAAGTTGTACGAGCCGCAATCCAGCGAACAGATCTCCGGCAGGAGTTCCGCCACGTGCGGCAGACGGTCGATCGCGCCCACGAGGTCGGTGTCCTCTCGGAAGGCAGTAGGCGCATCGTCGGGACCGATGACGAGATCGCCGCCCATGCCGGCGGTGAGGTTGATCACCACGTCCGTCTCGGCGTCGCGGATCCGGGCCACCACCTCGCGGTAAAGGGCAACATCGCGGGCGCCCTTGCCGGTGGCGGGATCGCGCACATGGCAATGCACGATGGCGGCCCCCGCCTTGGCCGCATCCAGCGCGGAAGCGGCGATCTCAGCGGGCGTTACGGGGATGTCCGGGTGTTTGCCGACAGTGTCGCCGGCGCCGGTCACCGCACAGGTGATCACGACCTCGGGATTCATCGATGGCGCTCCCTTCGGCAGTTGCGCACACGCCCGACTTTATACCAGAGCGACGTCCCGGCGCGCCTGCACAGGACGCACCCGTCGGCACGACCTTCGCAGTCGCCCCAGAAGCGCACGGGGGCGGCCGCTAGTAGCCGGCCTGTCCCGCCCCCGGTTTCTGAACCAGGGCGACCAGCTCGGGGTCTGTGCCCAATGCGCCGTGCAACGGCGGGCCGGGCAGGCGCCGAACCAGCAGCGCCTCAAGCTCGGTGCGTTCCCGATCGGTGATGTCCGAGTGGACCCGGCTCGCCGCGTACTGCTTGTAGGCGTCACTCATGTCCACCTTCGGCATCACGTACATGGGCACCATCGCCTGCAGCATCGCGGCCCGCTTGTTGTCCGTGCGATTGACACCGGCGCGGTGCCAGGTGCGAGAGTCGTAGAGGATGATGCTGCCGCCCGGTGCTTCGACGATGTCGGCCTCGGGGCCGTTGTAGGGCAGACCGTGCTCGGCACGGTAGCTGCGCGCCGCGTAGCGGGCGGCGGTTCCCCATCCCTCCGGCGGACCCTCGTTCAGGGCATGGGATCCCAGCTTGAACGCCGTTGCACCGCCCACCTTTGTGAAATCGGACACGCAGACGTTGCGCTGCACGCCGAGACGCGAAGCACCCGGTTGAACCGGCACCCGTCCCGGCGCCGGAACGCCCCAGTGGTACGGATAGTCGGAGTGCCAGCCCTGCACCGGGCGTTTGCCGTCATCCCTGGTCAGGATCGCCATCGCCGGCGAGTGTGCCATCGAGATGTCCGGCGTCCCCATGTATTGGCGGATCAGCCACAGCGAGATGGGTTCCGCGGCGGTCCGCGCCACGGCGACGTGTTGGCTGATCGCGACCCGGGTTCGGTCGGGTTCCCGATCGGCGTACTGGTCGGTGCAGGCCACCTGGCGCAGACCGTCGACGACCTCGCCCGAGAGGACGCAGGTCAGGCAAACCCAGCCGTTCTCTTCGAAGAGCCGAAGGTACTCCGACGGCAGCAGTTCGGGACCGTGCGACACCGCGAACCGTTCGCCGTCCATTCCGACCATGCCGTCGACCACCGGCAGCGATCGACCCGTAGTGGCGTGCCGAACCTCGCCATCGCGCCGGTCCCAGATGACCCTGTCATCGGCGGCGGCGAAGCTTGCCAGCGTGCCGTCGGCGCCAATCCCGAGGAACCTCCCGTCGGCGCCTACGAGCAGTGTGTAGAACCGTTCAGGACGTTCGTAGGTGACGGCCCGCTCTGCAAACTGTTCGGCCATGGTCGCTCCCCCGTCCCTGTACTATACCCAAGGGACACCCAAGGACTCCCAAGGACTCCCTGAACGCCGCCACCCGTCGAGGATCACCGAGCGATGGACGCCTTACTCGAACGCCGGGCGCGCGCCCTGTCGGGCGCGTTGGAAACCGCGCGTACGCGAAACTTCGACGATGTGCGAACGCCTGGATTGATGCCATGAATACCCTTCTTCAACGCCGGGAGCGCCTGCTGGGACAGCGGATGCCCCTGTTCTACGCCGAGCCCGTCCACATCGTCCGCGGCGAGGGGGTGTGGCTTTACGATGCATCCGGGCGAGCGTACCTGGACATGTACAACAACGTGCCCTGCGTCGGCCACGCCAACCCGCGGGTCGTCGCGGCGATGCAGACCCAGGCGGGCACGCTGAACGTACACAGCCGGTACCTGCACGAGGGCATCCTGGACTACGCGGCGCGACTCACCGGTCTGCACGATGAGTCGCTCAGCCGCGCCGTGTTCTGCTGCACGGGTACCGAAGCCAGCGAAATCGCCTTGCTCATGGCCCGTGCGGCCACCGGCGGCCAAGGCATCATCTGTTCGGACGCCGGCTACCACGGCAACTCGACCGAGGTTCGGCGGTTGTCCCGGCGCGCCTCCGCGACAAGCCCTGACATCCGGGCGATTCCCTATCCGCAAAAATTTCGGCCGATCGACGGATCCGCCTCGGAAGACGAACTCACCGAGCTGTATCTCGACCGCGTACGTCAAGCCATCGCGGACCTCGCCGACCACGACATCCCGTTCGCCGGCATGTTCCTTTGCTCGCTGCTCTTCAACGAAGGGATCCCCGACATCCCCGCCGGCTTCATGGCCGGCGCGGTCAAGATCGTGCACGACGCCGGCGGCGTGTTCATCGCCGACGAGGTGCAGGCCGGCTTCTGCCGCAGCGGCCACTGGTGGGGCTACGAGACGACCGGTTTCGTGCCGGACATCGTCACCATGGGCAAGCCCATGGGGGCCGGACTCCCACTGGCCGGCGTCGTCGCCCGTCCCGAACTCGTCGACGCATTCCGCGAGAAGACGGGCTACTTCAACACCTTTGCGTCGTCGCCCCTGCAAGCTGCGGTGGGCATGGCGGTGCTCGACGAACTGGAGGAGCGTCGGCTGCTCGACAACGTCGTGGCGGCGGGCACCCACCTGCGGCGGGCGCTCGTCGAATTGCAGGCGCACTACGAGTGCATGGGCGATGTCCGCGGCCACGGGCTCGCTCTCGCCGTGGACTGGGTCCGGGATCGAGCCTCGAAGGCACCGGACCGCGACGGGGTCGCTACGGTGGTGAACCGTCTCAAGGAAAAGGGAATACTCGCCGGCAGCGCCGGTTCCCTTGGCAACGTCCTGAAGCTCCGTCCACCGCTCGTGTTCTCGAAGGACAACGCCGACACCTTCGCGAATGCGCTCTCGGAGACGATGCAAGAACTCTATGGCTGAAGTGAACGCCGCGCTTCGCGCCCTTGCCGGTCAGGCGTTGGCGGAGTGGGACTTGGACGGCGCCCACCTCGAACCGATCGGAATCAGCGAGAACGCCTCCTTCCGCGTGGACGGACCGGCCAAGCGATACGTGTTGCGGATCCATCGGCCCGGCTACCACACCCTCGCCGAACTCGAATCCGAGCAGGTCTGGACCGCCGCGCTACGCGAAGCGGGTCTCGATGTTCCGGTGCCGGTGCGCACCCGCGACGACCGCGGCTACGTCACCCTGCCCTTCGACGGCGGCGAACGCCACGTCGGTCTGCTCGAATGGGTGGACGGCGAGTTGATGGGCCGCATCATGGCCCGGGAACCGTCGACCTTCCCGGATCACTTCCGGGCCATCGGCCGGATCGCGGCCGCCATTCACAACCAGTCCGCCGCCTGGACCGTGCCGGACGGCTTTCAACGGCACCGCTTCGACGTGGAGGGCTTCGTCGGCAATCGGGCGTTCTGGCGTCCGTTCTGGGACGTCCCGCAGCTTTCGGCCGCGCAGCGCGATGTATTGGGGAACGCCCGTCACGTCGTCGCCGAAGAGCTGTCGCGCCTCGACCGTGCCGCCAAGACGTTCAGCCTGATTCACGCGGATCTGCACCCCCACAACGTCGTGGTCGGCGAACAGGGCTTGCACCTGATCGACTTCGACGACTCCGGATTCGGCTGGCACCACTACGAACTCGCGGTCGTGCTCTACCGCTATCGCGGCCTCGATGGTTTCGACGATATGCAGGCCGCCTTGATCGAAGGCTACCGGGAGCGACGCCCATTCGCCGATGCCGATGTCGCCAAGCTGCCGCTGTTCTTCCTGATCCGTACGCTCGTGCATCTCGGCTGGCGGGCCGACCGGCCCGAACACGGCACCGACTTGACCGAAGATATCGACTACGCGATGCGGGAAGCGAAGGAGTGGATGGGTTGACGTCAAGGACCGGGCCGCGCCAACAGATTGCGGAAGGGTTCGGTGTCCTTCCACCGGTAGGCATTGAAGTCCCGTTGATCCGTTGTGAGGATTCGCCCCTCACCCAAATCCGTCGCGGCTACGACCAGGGAGGCATCGGCCAGATCCATGGGCAAGTTGCTGTACTTCTCCATCAACGCCCGGACATCCTCGATGCGCCCCTTGCGCATCTCGTGGATGTCGACGTTCCTGGAAACTTGCTCGACGAAGCGCAACTCCGCCAAGGTTCCGAGGCGAGACAGCATTAGGTGACAGGTTTCGGTCAGCACAGGCCAGGTCACGACGAGAGGCTCGTCAAGTCCCCGGGTTGCCGACACGGCAACCTCGTGCCAGGTGTCGGACTTGTTGGCCAACGCCAGCCAATACCCCGTGTCAGCGAGCACCATGCTTGGCGTTCAAATCACGCGTTAGATAGTCCTTGTAGTGGTCGGCAAGATCCTCCGGGCCATCGGCGCAACCGATGAAATCGCTCGACAGAAGCGCGTCGAGCTTCTCGCGGGCATGGGTGATCTGTCGCGCATACATGAGGTCGAGCGCTCGTTTGACCACATCGCTGGCGCTCTGACCCGTCAACGACTGAAGTTGCCTGAGCTTTTCGGTTCGCTCGTCATCGAGCCTCGCATTAACCCGCACGCTGGAGCCGCACACGTTAGCCAACACACCAACGAACGTAGCATGTATGACGCCGTCATACAAGATGCGTAGCAATGACAACGACTCCCCACTCCCCCTAGGGAAGGTCTGAACAAGACCTTCCCTAGCGCGACACAGGGATGTGCCGCCAAATTCGATGGCGTAAGCCATTGAATTTGCGAGCGAAACTATTTGTTTCGCTACTGTTCAAGTCCAGGGACGGACTTGAACAGAGGTTTCCTAGCAGCTGAGGACGAGGAGACGACCCAGACTACGCGAACCGCGCCGGCGCCCGCGAGTTCTCCGCCCGCGTCTTGACGTCGATCAGGACCGTCTTGCCGTCGGCGTTCAAACGCTTGGCGCGCTCCAACGCCGGTGCCATTTCCTCGGCCTTGGCGACATGGATTCCCTCCGCACCCATGGCCTTCGCGAGGTCCGCGTAGTCGCCCTGCATGTGCGAGACGCCGAACTGCTCCCGGGCCGTGGGGAAGCCGCCGGGATAGGTGGCCATGATGCCGTTGTTGAGCACGATGGTGGTGATCGGAATACCCGCCCGGGCCGAGGTTTCGACATCGAGACCGGACATGCCGAACGCGCCGTCTCCCATCAGGTTGACGCACATGCGCTCCGGTGCCGCCATCTTCGCACCGATCATCAGGGGAATGGAGAAGCCGAGATGGGTGGTCTTGCCCCAACCCACGTAGCTGTGCGGCGTGGTGGCGGTGTAGAACGGCACGATCTGGTCCCTGGGTGCCCCGGCGTCGTGGGTGACGACGCTCGTTTCGCCGTCGAGCACCTGGTTCATCTCGTGGATCACCCGGTACGGCGAGAGCGGGCCGTCGTCGTTGGTGAGGTACGGCTGCCACTGGGCCAGCCAGGCATCGCGAGCCGCCTCGACGCGGGCCTTGGCGCCGGTGTCGCGGCCCGACTCGCCGATCAGGCCCCGGACGGCGTCGATCATGGCTTCGAGGGTGAGTTTGGCGTCGCCCACTAGGCCGATGTCGGCCACGGTGTCCTTGTTGATCTCCTCGTCGGCGATGACGGCGTGGATCAGGAGCTTGTCCCGGGAGAAGCGCTGGCCATAGGGCGTCGCAGTCAGCGAAGTGCCCACGGCGAACAGTACGTCGCAGGCATCGAGCCATTGACGGGCCGGTCCCGCGACGGTCGAGCCGCCCGCTCCCACCGACAGCGGGTGCCGCTCGTCGAACGCGGACTTGCCCGGCATCGACGTGTACACCGGTACGTCAAGCAATTCCGCAAGGGTCCGGAGTTCCCCGGTGGCGTCGGCGGACATCACGCCCGCACCGGCCCAGATCAGCGGCTCCTCGGCTGCGACGAGTTTCCGAGCTGCGTCCGCAACGGCACCGGCCGACGGGGCATACAACGCTGGACCGGGCGACGTGTAGGCCGGCGCGTTGTCGGGAATGGGTTGCCGGCAGACGTCGCCGGGCATCTCCACGAGCACCGGCCCCGGCCTGCCGGAGCGCAATGCGTGGAACGCCCGACGCATGATGTTGCCGGTCTGATCCGCCCGGGTGATCACTTCGGCGCGCTTGAGGACCCGTTCCCAGGTTCTGGCCGCGAAGAAATTGGGACGTACGAACAGCATGTCCAGCGGATTGCCGCCGGGCAAGGCGAGGATCGGCACGTTGTCGGCGTTGGCCTGGGCAAGCCCGCCAACGGAGTTCTCGGCCCCGGCTTGCGATTGCACGGCGACGACGCCGAAGCGCTTGCGGTCCGATAGGCGCGAATAGCCGTCCGCCGCCATCACCGCGCCCCGTTCGTGACGGAACGCCACCGGTCGGATGCCTTCCTTCGCCACCGCCTCGATCAACGGGTTCGACGGATAGCAGGACATCCAGGTGACACCCTCCTCCTTGAGTATCTTGGCGACGTACTCGACGCTATTCATGCGCGGCTCCGGCAGACAAACCCGCCATGTTACTCGACCGGCCGTGGCGCGCGTTCGCTAACGCGAGTTCGGGAGTTCGGGGAGTTCGGCGTTCAGGGTGGCACCAGGGCGCTACGGTTTGGCTCGTGGTGGTCGTTGGTTGCGTTGCGGGTATGTCACCATGGTCGTATGGCCGAAGACGAGCACTGGTTGGTAGTGCGCACCGGTCGCGAACGCCGCGAACTGCGTACGTTCGCATTGGTGTTGGCTGCCCGCGGTATCGAGAATCGCATCGACCTCGTCGATGGGGTCTGGCGCTTACTTGTCGCCGCAGAGGATCTGGACCACGGGCGGGCGGAGATCGACGCCTACGAACGGGAGAACATCAGTCAACCAGCCCCCGCTTTTCCGATCAGAATCGATAGTGGTTGGTGGGGAGTCGCCGCCTATCTCGGCGTGATCTGGGCGGTCATGTTCGCCGAAGGCGCCGGCCTGTTCGGCTGGGATTGGCGCTCTGCCGGGAGGCTGCACGTTGCCTCGGTGATGTCGGGCGAATTGTGGCGCCTCGTCACGGCATTGACCCTGCATGCGGACCTCGCGCACATTGTCGCGAACTCCCTGTTCGGCGCGGTATTCGGTCTGCTTGCGGGCCGATACTTCGGGTCAGGACTGGCGTGGCTCTGCATCGTCCTGGGTGGCACCCTGGGGAACGCCCTGAACGTACTGGTGCGTCCGGAGTTCTTCATGTCCATCGGCGCATCCACGGCGACGTTCGCCGCCGTGGGTCTTGCCGGCGCGTTCATGTGGCGCAGCGGCTACTTCCGTCAGGCTCGCTGGCAACGGCGCTTCGCACCGATCTTCGCCGCCATTGCGCTGTTCGCCTACACGGGCACCGGCGGCGAGAACACCGATGTCGTCGCCCATCTCACCGGGATGGTGGCTGGATTCCTGATCGGCCTCTACATCGCGCGTACCCGGCTGCACCTTTCCGGTCCCCGGGCGCAGCGGTTCTTCGCGTGGGCGGCGGTCGCCCTCGTCGGCATGGCGTGGATGCTCGCCGGCTGACGGATCCCGTAGGGACGGGCTTGTCCCGTCCCGTGCGCCACGCGGGCGACCGCAAGGTCGCCCCTAGGGGGCCGCGTCTTGCGTGGGCGTGGGTTCTGCCCTCGCCTTCAGCGCCTCGGCAATCACGTACTGCCGGATCAGTTCCGTCTCCTCCTCCGTGACCGCGGCGGCGAAAGACAACATCCCCTTGTCGGCCAGCACACCGCCCCGCACGATGTCCTGGAAGCGGTCGTGGGTGTCCCTGCTCATCATGCGCAGGTCGGCGTTGATGGTCGCCACGGCGTCGATACCGTGGCAGCCGACACAGGTCCGGTTGTATAGAACCTCCCCGCGCGCGATGTCCTCCTCGGTGGCGGTGAGCGGCGGCGGCTCGGGCATCTCGGCATCGCTGAGTTCTCGCGTTGTCTCCCCTTGTGCCCCCAGCTTGAACACCATCAACCGACCGTCGCTTTCCTCCCGCCACCAGGCGCGGCTGACCAGCACCGCCAAGTACTGTTCGCCGCCGATCGCGTAGGTGATGGGCGATGCGGGCGTGTTGCCGAGGGTCTCGTATTCCCACAGCACCGAGCCGTCGTCGGCGTCGTAAGCGGCGAGTTGACCGGCGGCATCGCCTTGGAAGACCAAGCCCCCGGCGGTCGCCAGGGTGCCGCCGTTGTACGGTGTGGCGCGCTCGACACTCCAGACTTCCTCCCCCGTCAACGGATCGAGTGCCTTGAGGTAGCCCCGGTTCTCCGGCTGCGGCGGTGCATCTTCGGCCGGGCGCATGTCGACGCCGAGGCTCATGCGGTTCGGATCGAGTTCGTATTCCCCGGTATCCAGGAACGATTGCGGCAGCCCATACCAGGCCGCCATGTCCTGCACCGGCAGGTAGGCGACGCCACGATCAGGGTCCACCGCCATGGCCTGCCAACTGTGGCCTCCAGCGTTGCTCGGCAACACCCATTGGGCCTTTTCGTCGTAAGCCATTTCCGGATCCTCAACGGGGCGCCCGGTCGCCATGTCAATATGCGTCGCCCAGTTCAGGCGCACGTACGGATTCGCGCGCAGGAGTTCCCCGTCTTTCCGGTCCAGCACATAGAAGAAGCCATTCTTCGGTCCCTGCAGGAGCACGGAGCGGACCTTGCCGTCGATCTCCATGTCGAGCAGTGCGATGTCCTGACAGGCGTTGAAGTCCCAGTTGTCGGCCGGCGTCATCTGGAAAAACCAGTTCATCCGCCCGGTGTTCGGGTTCACCGACATGACGCCGCCGAGGAACAGGTTGTCGCCACCGCCCGGGGAGCGGATCTTGCGCGGCCAGGGTGCGCCGTTGCCGGTGCCGAACAGGAGTTGGTCGAACTTGGCGTCGTAGACAATGGCGTGCCAGACGGTTCCGCCGCCGCCTAGTTTCCACCACTCGCCCCCCCAGGTCTTGGCGGCTTCCTCGAGTTCCGGATGTTCGAAGGGCTTGGAAGGATCGCCGGGAACGGTGAAGAACCGCCAGGCGAGTTCGCCCGTCTGGGCATCGTAGGCCGAGAGGTGGCCGCGGATCCCGAACTCCGAACTGCTCTGGCCGATGAACACCTTGCCGTGAACGGCGCGGGGTGCGCCGGTAATGGTGTAGGGACTGTGGGTCGGGTAGTGGGTGGTGTCGACGTCCCAGATCTTCTCCCCGGTAGCCTGGTCGAGGGCGACGAGCCGGGCGTCGAAGGTCGCGAAGTAGAGCTTGCCCCTGTAGGCGGCCACGCCACGGTTCGCCGGTCCGCCGCAGCAGGAGTAGCGCGCCGAACCCCGGTCGGTCTCCGGGTCGAAACGCCAGATCTCCTCGCCGGTCTTGGCGTCCACGGCGTAGGCGACACTCCACGCGTCCGTGAAGTACATGACGCCGTCGATCACCAGGGGCGTCGCCTGCAACCGATGGGGAATGTCGAGGTTCTTGACCCAGGCGAGGCCAAGTGTCCCCACGGTGTCCCGGTTGATCCGGGTGAGCGTCGAGAATCGCAGTTCGTCGTAGGTCTGGCCATGGGCGAGCCAGCTTCCCGGTTCGACCTCGCCAGCGGCGATGACACGCGCCTCGTCAACCCAACCCGAGGGAGGCGCTTCCCCTGCGGTCCCCGTGGACGTTCCTACATCGGCGGCATCCTTGATACATGCGGTCACCACCAACGCGATGGCCGGAAGCAAGACCAGGGTCCGCGCCCACTGGCGAAATGACTTCATTGCATCCCCTCCCAATGCGAACGAAAGCGTTGGATGCTAACCCTCGACAGGGAGAACGCCTAGTCCGGCACTGGAATCCGAGCAGCCTTGGCCTCGTCGTACCACCACGCCGACGGGAAACTGGTGCGGTATTCGGCATCGACGGGAGGGCGACCGAATTTGTCCCAGTAGACCACGTTGGGGCCCTCCACCGCGATCAGCGGGATCGTCAGGAAGTTCCACAAGAGAATCCGGTCGAGCGCCCGCTGCGCAGCCGTGAGTTCCTCCCTCGAACGCGCGTTCAAGACCCGCATGATCAGCTCGTCCACAGCTTCGCTCTCGATGCCGGAGAGGTTCCGGGTTCGCGGCAGCATGGCGTTGCTCGAATGCCAGTAGGAGACGATCTCGACTCCTGCGGGATTCGCCACCCCAAGCTGACCGAAGGAAATGTCGAAGTCGAAGTCCTTCATGATGTTGACGTAGTGCGCCGCATCCACCAACCGTAGGCGCGTATCGATCCCCAACTTCTGCAACTGGTCGACGAACTGGATGACCATGCGCCGCTCTTCCACGCTACGCAATACGAACGACAGCGTGAGCCGCTCGCCCCCGTCGTTCGTCAGGGCGCCGTTGCGCACCACCCAGCCTGCGGTACGAAGCAATTCCCGCGCCTCGAGCAGCAAATCCCGGTTGCGGCCGATCCCGTTCGAGGTCCTGAGTTCGAACGCCTCGGTGAACACCCGAACCGGGATCTCGTCCCGGAAGGGCGCCAAGA
The DNA here is from genome assembly GCA_028821405.1 of Gammaproteobacteria bacterium. Taxonomy (GTDB): domain Bacteria; phylum Pseudomonadota; class Gammaproteobacteria; order Pseudomonadales; family Azotimanducaceae; genus VXYL01. The sequence goes on from JAPPGK010000027.1 coordinate 44,336, forward strand.
GGCGGATCTCGGCCGTACTCGGTCGACCCGCCGCCGCGAAGCTCGACGGCGCGAAATAGCTGTCCGGTCGGGTGTGGAACCCACGGGTGATCACCCGGTTGTGCCAGCCGTAGTCGAACGCAAGCGTCAGCGCCTCGCGAACCCGCGCGTCCTTGAGATGCTCCCGGCGACTGTTGATCACCAAGCCGCTCAGCAGCCCGACGTAGTACTGGAAGTTGTGCTTGCGTTTGACCAGCCAGCCCTTGGCCAGGGCGTCGTCGTAGCGGTCGAACCAGTACCGGGGATCGGTTTCCCGCCAGACGTCGATGAGCCCCTTTCGAAACGCCTCACGGGCGACGGTGTCGTCGCGATAGAAGTCGTAGCGGATGGCGTCGAGATTGTGGCGGCCGCGATGCACCCCGAGATTCTTCCCCCAGTAGTCCGGCACGCGTTCGTAGCGCAAGGAGCGCGACTGCTTGAACTCGGCGATTCGGTAAGGACCGCTTCCCAGCGGCGGCGTCTGGGTGGTCTTGGTATAGTCTGCCTCGCGCCAGTAGTGCTCGGGGAGAATCGCGATCTTGCCGAGGCTCGACACCACCGCGGGGTTCAAGCCGTTCCGGTCGTTCAGATGGAACGTGAAGTCGTGGTCGCCGTGGACTTCCACCAAGTCCACCATGCCGAAAGCCGATTGCAGGTTGAATGCTGAATTCTTGGCGATGTGTTCGAAGGTGAAGCGCACGTCGCGGGCGGTCAGGGGGACGCCGTCGTGCCAGCGGGCTTGTTGCCGCAGCCGTACGCGGACCCGGCTGAAGTCGTCGGCGATCATCACGCCCTCGGCTAGGTTGCCGTAGAAGGTGCCGATCTCGTCGTCCGACGCGGTGAACAGGCCGTCGTAGAAGAACGGGTTGGACCCGAAGTCGTGCTGCACGCCCGGCGCAACCATGCCCTTGTGCAGATACGGCGTGAACGAGTTCCAAGGGGTGTCCGTCGCCAGCACCATCATGCCGCCCTTAGGTGCGTCCGGATCGACGTATTCGAAGTGCTCGAAATCGGCGGGATACTTGAAATCGCCGAAGAACGACACGCCGTGTTCGAACGCCGGCTCGGCGGCGGCCAGCGCGGCCGCGCCGGCGACGGCCAGCAAGAATGTCGGCGCCGTCGGCCTTGTCCTCATCCGCTCCCCTTGCAGCGCGGGTCGATCACAACGGGACACCACAAGGGCGTCCCCCACGAACAACCGGCCCAACGGTTCGGGCAAAGGGTCAGAGATCGGCCAGGTCGACTGCCTTGCCGGTCCGCGACGACTCGAAGATCCCCAGCATGATCTTCATGGACTCGATGTTGTCCCGACCGCTGCTGATGGGCTCGGCGCCGGTCGTCGCGCATTCCGCGAAATGCAGGATCTCGTTCACGAAGAAGTTGGAGCTGGGCAGCTCGCCATCGAGCGTCGGAATCGGCTCGAAGGGCGGCTCCATGATCTTCTTCAAGTCCTCTGGACGATTGCGCGGATCGAGTTCCTCCTTCTCCGCGAACAGGACCCTCCCGAAGTGGGCGACGGGCCTGTCCTCGTCACCCAAGTCGGGCGGCGTCGACTGGATGGTTCCCTTGGTGCCGATCACCGTGTACGAGGGGACCCCGGGGGCGACATAGGTGGTCCAGCTCGCGAACATGTCCCCGATCGCCCCGTTTTCGAATTCGAGGGTTCCGGCGACCAGATCCTCTGCGCCATTTAGCATCTCCGGCTGCACGCTACGGCAGACCCCTGTTACGCGCTTGACGTTGCCGACGTAGTAGCGGAGCAGATCCAGGTGGTGAATCGCGTTCAGGGCCAGGACGCCGCCGCCCTCGTTGGCGTCGTTCATCCACGACTTCCTCGGACCCGACATGATGAGATGGGTTCGCGCCGCCTGGATGTCGCCCAGCGTCCCGTCCTCGATCAGGCGTTTCGCCGCCCGGGCTTCCGGCGAGTAGCGCAGGTGCTGGGCGACCATCAGGATGACGCCCGCCTTGTCGGCGGCGCGGATCATGGCCCGGCACTCGTCGAGGTCTTGGGCCATCGCCTTCTCGGTGAGCGCGTGCTTGCCGGCTTCGGCGGCGGCAATGGCTTGCGGGGCGTGGTGCCGGTGCCCCGTGCAGATGTCCACCGCGTCGATGTCGGCGTCACGGAGCATCTCCTCGTAGTCCGTGTACACGGCCTCCACACCGGTCTTCTTTGCGTACGCCTCGGCGAGGGGTCGGACGATGTCGCATACGGCCGTCAAACGTACCCGGTCGGGATGCCTGAGGTAGGCATCCATGTGGCGGTTGGAGATTCCCCCCGTGCCAACCAAGCCGACTTTCAATGGTTCGGGCATGTCTTTCCTTAATCCGGCGCGCACCTCGTCGCGACTCGCGATTGAGCGAGCGAGCACCAACACAAAGCCTACGAGGTCAATCGCGGCGCTTGACCTTGCACATGACGCCGCCTTCGCCGCCACCGAGGCCAAACGACCGTTGCCAGACGCCGGGCGTTACGCAGTCTTCCGGAATGAGGCCCGCCCAGGGATCCTCCGGGCGCATCCAGGTGCGGATCATGCCCGGCTCCCACTCGGCGAAGTGCGTCTCCTGGCGGCCGCGGCCGCCGGGCCGCCCCTGCCGGATGAGACACATGCCGCCGCCGTCGATGTGGAACGAGATCGTGTTGCCGCCTTCGGTGCCCTGCGCCTTCAGCTGCCGGATCGTGGCGTCATCCACGCCGCCCGGCGTGAAGTCCATCGACAAGCGGACCTTGCCCTCGTAGATGACCTCGGAGCGTTCCTTTTCGACCGTCATCTCGTCGCAGACGTACTTCGGCCAGCCCCAGCAGTTGCCCTCGAGCGCCGTGTAGAAATTCGGCACCGGCACGCTGATCACCAGCCACGACTCGATGCCGTCGGGACACAGGGCCTTGACCATGACACGGCCCTCCAGGAACGGGATCTTGTTGTTCATATCCCAGTACGAAACCATCACCTCCGGCTTCTCCGGCATGGCGAGCGGCGGGTACATATAGGACTCGTACAGATCGAGGTCGGCGGGTTCGATGACCGTGGTGTGCCCAAAGGACCCCGCCCCGGACTTGTCCATCTCCTCGACCTGCTCCGACGTCAGCCTCGGGCTCACCACGCGATCCACGTCCATGTTGATGATCTCGTCCCGGTCCGGGTCGGCAATCCACCGGGCGACGTTCTCCAAGAGGATCCTCGCGAAGATCTCCCGATCTTGTTCGGTCTGCATCTGCTCGACGGTCATCTGCTTCCCGGATGCGTGCTTTTCTCTCGGGAACGTTACGATCTTGCTCATGGTTGGCCCTCCCAACAGGCTCATCGTCAGCTTCTCTCAGCCATCCTAAAGACTGACCATCCTGCGAGCAAGCACAGCCCCGCTATCGGCAGGTTAGCGAGCACTCACCGAGGAATTGTTACCAACGTACTCAACGTGCTAGTGTTTGTCGGTGACCTCGCCCGCAGCTCTTGACTGACCCGTAACACACCTCGTCTCAGCCACCACCTCGGGCGCGTCTCGTAGCGAACCACGATCATGGATCGCGCGTTCAGGAACAGTTTTGGGGGGAGATCGAGGATGGGAGTTCACAAGAACAACAAACCGACACGCAAGCCGTGGCTTGGCCTCATTGCCGCCGCGTCTGCCGCGACAATGATCGGCGTTCCCGCGTCAGGGGCGGAAGAAGAGGAAGTCGAGGACGAAAGCGATTCGAGGCTGGAGGAAGTCGTCGTCACGGCGACCTACCGGGACACGAATCTAATGGATACCCCGATCTCGATCACGGCATTGTCCGAGGATCAGATCATCGAGAAGGGCATCCACAACATCTTCTCGCTGTATACCAACATCCCAGGTCTCAACCTGAAGAAGGCAACGTCCGGATTCAACGATGTGACGATCCGCGGCATTTCGCCGTACGCCGAGGGCAACGGCTCACCCGTTGGCGCCTACCTCAACAACATGCCGGTCGGATCCACGAACGGCGACGCCCAGCACTTTTCGATTCCCCTGTTCGACTTGGAACGGGTCGAGGTGTTGAAGGGCCCGCAGGGAACCCTCTACGGGGAAGGCACCATGGGCGGCGCGATCCGCTACATCACCAACAAGCCCGACCCGACGGGCCTCGACTTCGCCGTACGGGGCTCGACCGAAACCATGGCCCATTCCAGCGGGTTCGGGCACCGCATCGACGGCATGGTCAACGTTCCTCTCGGCGACATGGCGGCGGCGCGAGGAATCCTCTACTCGCGCGACATGAAGGGTCTCATCGACGCGCCGGGCCGGGGAGAGGATACGGACTGGGAAAAGGAAACGGGGGGCCGCATCACCGTCGGGTTCTACCCCACCGACACCTTCGAAGCTCATGTGATGTACATGAACGTCGATATGACGGGTGGAGGACCGGCCATTGCCTTCCACTGCTACGAAGAGCTTCGCGTCGACGTCAACCTCATCGAGATACCGTCGTATCCCAACGAGTTCGACTGCTCGGGCGACCACAACGCGCAGTTCGATCGGGACCCGTACATCACACACAAGGCGCACCCGACATTGGCGGGAACCGATCTCGATGGAACCATCGACGAATACACGTTGAAGAACGTGGACTTCACGTGGGATCTGCCCTTTGCCACGCTTACCGGGAACTTCTCCAAGTACGCCAGATATACGAAACGGGCCGGCGACGAATCGCCGCCGCATGTGAACTTCTCGAGGCGGTTCGTGGAGGACTTCAGATGTTTCGGCCTATTGCCAACCGGCGAATGCGATGTGTCCACCGCACCCACGATCAATCCCATGACAGGGCGGGGCGGAATCATGGCCGGTCAGATCTGCCATAGCACCTGCATAAGCTGGGCCCGCGGAGAATCCTATGAGTTTCGCCTGGTCTCCAACACGGACAGTCGTCTGAAGTGGACCATCGGCCACTACTTCAAGGATGCCTACCGATTCGACGGGACCCACGCACCATGCCCGGACGAAGTTCCCTACGCGGGGATATTGCAGACCGAAGTGGATGGGCAGCTCTTCGACGAGCACTGCAGCCTGCTGTGGCTCTTCAATCCCGGTATAACGCCCCAACGTCAGGCTACGATCGTCAGGGGTTTCCTCAACAGAATCCTATTCTCGGGTTCCCGCGACAGGAACTTCACCGAGGAAACTTCCTATTTCGGCGAGGTGAGCTACGCCATCACCCCGCAATGGGAAGTCACCGTGGGCGTCCGGGTCGCCGATGTTCAAGTCCAGGTCGACGACTACGTGAACGGCTTCAATCCGTCGAACACCATCGACACCTCGTTCCGGCTCGACGACGACACGAAGACCTCGCCCAAGGTCGGTCTGACATGGCGACCCAACGACGACTGGATGCTCTACGGCATCTGGTCGCACGGCTTCCGGCCCGGCATCGTGCAGGGCGCGGTTGTCAATGTCATCGCCCAGGTGGAACCACTGCGCGGATCCTCCCAGGCCGCCGAGGACCTGTACCAATTCCTACTCGGGAAACAAACCATCGAGGGCGACCAGGCGGAAAGCCTGGAACTCGGCGCGAAGGCGACGGTGGCGGATGGGCGGTTGAGCTTTACCGCCGCCTTGTTCACGATCGATTGGACCGACATCATCATCGATGTCGAGTCGTTCTCACCGGATCTTCCAGGTGTCTCGCCGTTTCCGTTCTCGTACGCCGACAACGCGGGCAATGCCGAGACAAGAGGCGTGGAGTTCGAGGTCGAGGCGCATCTGAGCGATGCGCTCACGCTGCGAGCGGCCGGCGCCTGGCTGCCGACGGCGGACATCGGCACGGCGTCGGCAGGCAACGACGCCCGCGTTGCGGGGTCTACCGCACTCGGTGTCCAAGTGGGCAACCGCATCCCCGCCAGCCCCGAATACACCGGCAGCGTTTCGCTGTCCTACAACTTCGAAATCGCTGGATTCCAGGCAACCGCACGAGGCGAACACTACTTCGTTGCCGAGCAATGGCGAGGTCCCGACAACGAGCGTGTGACGCCCAGCTATCACAAGACGGATACGAGGCTCACGTTGCGACGCGACAACTACGACCTCGCCGTCTATTTGAACAACGCCTTCGATCAGGTCGTTGCCTACGAACGCAACCAGCAGGGCTACAACTTCGGACGGGCACGTACGTTCGGCCTGGAGGTCAACTGGCGGATGTGACGACCTCTGGCCGAGGTTAGCTGCTTCCGGCTAGGGGACGGGACAAGCCCGTCCCCTACCGTCGGCCCGTTCGTGTTGCGCTCGGAACAGTCGTCCCCGACGGGGTGTCACCAACGGGATGGGCCGAACGGCAGGCTGACCTCCCGCCCGACCCAGAGCGCGCGGTCCTCGTCGTAGGGCGCACTCTCGACCTCGACGGGATCGACGAAGATGCCGGTTGAGCGCCTTTGCGTGTCGTAGGGTTCCCAATCCTCCATAGCGTCCGTGCTTGGGCTACCGGTTCTTGCGAATCGGCAGAACGCGTCCTGCAGGTGTGCCGAGACCGCGTCCGCCGCTCGTCCCGCGCCGAAGAACGCAGCGCTCTCCTCGCTCATGGCATGGGTCCCGAAAACGAAGCCGATGATGATGGCGTGGGGAGAGCCCAGTCTGCCGCCCTCCCACGGCGACTCGTGGGCGAAGATGTAGTGGTGGGCCGATTCCCCGCGTGCTGCCAACGCCTCGGCCAGGTCAATCGCCGGCATGCGCATCTTGCGATCCGTCTCGATCGCCGCAAACAGCGACGTCGGGTCGGTTGCAACGCTGCGGCCATCACGAATCCGACGGTAGCCCTCGATCAAGGACGCCGGGTCTTCGACGTTGCGGGATACCTCCGCCAGTAGCCCCGCGTCGTCGAGATTCGCGGTCTGGGGATTGTTGAGCGTGAAACCGCGCCACTCGTCCCGCTGCGTGCCAACGAGAACCGGGATGCCATCCGCAGCTCCGTTCTTGACGGCGTCGAGCGGGAACTCGTTGAGGACGGCACCGTCTACGCAGGGCTGAAACGACATGCCACCGCCTGCCGCCCGGTATCCCGAAGCGGCCTCAATGAGCGCTTCCGGTTCGAGGGCCAAGAGCTTCCCGGCATCGCTCGGCGGTACGTCGAGTTTGCGGAGCAGGCCATCTGCAATCTCGACACTGCGGGCGAGCGTATTGGCAGTGCTGGTAGCGCCGCTGATGAGAATGCCCCGGTGGAATAGCCCTTCAGCCAAGGGGGCGGCCAGCAACGCGCCGACGCTCATGGCGCCAGCGGACTCGCCGAAGATCGTGACGTTGCCCGGGTCGCCGCCGAAGGCGGCGATGTTGTCCCGAATCCATCGGAGCGCCTCGACCTGGTCCAGCAAGCCCTCGTTACCGGTCGCCGGAATGCGCCCTCCCGTCAACTCGTTGAGGTTCAGCCAGCCCAACGCGCCGACCCGGTAGTTGATGGTGACCACCACGACATCGCCGCGCCGGGCAAGGTTCGACCCGTCGTAAACCGGCGTACCGCCCGTTCCACCCTGGAAACCGCCGCCGTGGATCCACACCAGTACCGGGCGCCTGCCGGTATCGGCACCGGGCGTGAATACGTTCAGTTGCAGGCAGTCTTCGTCGCGAAAGGCCGCGTTGCGAATGTTAAAGACGAACGACAGCATGCCGGCGTTCTCGACGGCCGGCTGCCAAGCCTGCTTGCCCCAATCCGTCGCCGCGCGAATGCCGGGCCAAGGCTCGGGCGGTTGGGGCGGGCGCCAACGCCCCTCGCCCACAGGTGGCGCGGCGAACGGGATACCCTTGAAGGCATGAACGCCATCGTTGCTCGTGCCCTCGACCTTGCCGTACCGCGTTTCGACGATCATTCCTACCCCGTTGATGCCCCTCCAACGCGCCATCATGGATGGAAACGATGGTCCGGGCAAACCGGCAATCGCGTTTGCCCAACCACGCTTTCGAGCGTAGGGATGGCCTGTTAGGGTGAGCGGACGGAGGAGCAAAGCCCATGGACCTACGAGAAAAACACGCCATCATCACCGGCGGCGCCAGCGGCATCGGCGCAGCGACCGCCCGCGAGTTCGCGCGCCTCGGCGCGGTCGTGGTTGTGGCCGACAAGAACGGCGACGGCGCTCGCGAGTTGGCAAACGAGATCGGCGGCATGGCCGTTGCCTGCGACGTCGGCGATGAGGTAGACGTCAACGCCTTGGTGAGCGAAGCGGAGGCTGCCAACGGGCCGGTGGACGTGTTCTTCTCCAACGCCGGCATCGCCACCGGCGGCTATCCCCTGGATACGGACATCGACACCTGGAACGAGCAATGGCAGGTCAACGTCATGGCCCATGTGTTCGCCGTACGCGCCGTGCTGCCGTCGATGCTCGAGCGCGAATCGGGCTACCTGCTGCACACCGCTTCCATCGCCGGGATCCTGACCAGCCACGCCAATCTCACCTACGCCGTCACCAAGCACGCGGTGGTCGGACTCGCCGAATGGCTGTCGATCACCTACCACAACAAGGGGATTCGGGTGTCCTTGCTTGCGCCCTTGGGCGTTCGCACACCTATGCTTGGGTCTTCGTCGTCATCCTTTGTCAGCAACGCTGCGGGACCCATCAAGGAGCCCGAGGAAGTTGCCCGCATGGTTTCCGATGCCGTGTTCGAGGAACGCTTCCTGATCCTGACCGATCCCATTGCCGAGACCTGGATGGCACGCAAGGCCGGCGACCTGGAACGCTGGCTGAACGGCATGCGACGGATGCAGTCGAGGATTGAGGGTACGGGCTAGCGACTAAGCAATGGAATCGTCACAGACGGTCATACGAACGAAACCCTCACGGTTCGGTGCGATCTGACGCCTGACGAGAGGCCCAACCTCGTCACCAGATCCAAGGTGTTCCACCCTGATATCGCCACCGCGTCCCAGTCCGCGATCCGGCGTGCCTTGGCGAATGCGCGTCCGCATCGCCCCGGGGGTATGAGGGACGGAGAGTCCTACTACTTCTTCAGTCGCGGCGTTTTCGGAACTGCCCACTCGCCGGGCTCCGCTACCGAGGCGGGCAAGCTCGTTCATTTGGTTTGGGTTCTTAGCCGATTCGCCGACGGCGCGGCGTCCGAGCGAGAACTACGGGAAGCGGCTGAGAACGCGCTGGTAGCCATCCACGGTTGCACAACGGAAGGATGATGGTCACCGTCGGACCCTCTAGATCGCGACTCCGGCGGCGTTGGATGACCGCAGGTGGCCCGGCACCAGCCAGCGTTCGACCTGCTCGAAGACCAGTTCGGTAAGGATGGCGAGCAGCGCCGCCGGAATCGCGCCTTCGAGAATCAGCCGCGTGTCGTTCAAGGCGAGGCCCTTGACGATGGGATCGCCGAGCCCGCCCGCTCCGATAAACGCCGCCAACGTCGCCGTGCCGATGCAGATGACCGTTGCCGTACGCACGCCGGCGACGATGCTGGGCATGGCCAGCGGGACGAAGACGTGGCGTAGTTCCTCGGCGGCCTTGAGACCCATCGCCACGGCTACCCGGCGCAAGGTCGGTTCGATGGACGTTAGCGCGGTCACGGCGTTGCGCAGGATCGGCAGCAGCGCGTAGAGGAAGAGCGCGATCACGGCCGGCAGCCAGCCGATGCCGACGAGGGGGATCAACAGGGCCAGGAGCGCAATCGACGGTATCGTCTGCATCAGGCCGGCGATGTAAACGGCACCCCGGGAGAACCAGGGCAGCTTGAAGATGGCGAACGCGAGGCCCACGGCGACCAGGGTCGCCGGTAGCACCGCCGCGGCGACAAGGAAAAGGTGCCGGCCTGTGTTCTTGGTCAACCGCGCAACTAGGCTGTCCTGAGGCAACACGACCTCCGCCTCGGCGTTGGTCCCGAAGAGCCCCTTGTCGAGAAGGTACGAGGCCGCGATCGACTCAGTGGATCGCCCGCCGAACACGGCGGCGGCATTTAAGTCGCTCATCTCGGCGTCGTCCAACGTGCCCCCCACACGACGCAGAACGGTCCGCGCGCGGGGATCGAGGTCGGTCCGCACCAGCGGCACAGCCATGTACGTTGGGAAAAAGCCCTTATCGTCCTCGAGCACCGTGAGGTCGTAGCGTTTCAATTCGCCGTCCGTCGAATAGGCGTCCGTCAGGTCGATACTGCCGTCGGCGAGCGCTTCGTAGGCAAGCGCGTGTTCGATGCCGTCGGGTACCTCTTCGATGCCGTAGAGACGTTGCAGCCCCGGCCAGCCATCCGGCCGCTCGAGGAACTCGTGGGAGACGGCCATACGCAGGTCCGGATGGTCCCCCAGATCGGAGATCTTTCCGAGTCCGCGTTCCTCTGCGACTTGGCGCGGCACCGCGAGGGCGTAGGTGTTGTTGAATCCGAAGTCGTCGAGCATCTCGACGCCGTCGGGTGCCAGCGCATCGGCGATCTTCTGCCGCGTCGGCTCGCCATCGATGTCCTTGATCGCCTCGGCGATGGTGCCCGTGTATTCGACGTAGACGTCGACGTCACCCTCGACCAGGGCGTCGTAGCAGATCTTGGTGCCCCCGAGACCGATCTTCCGGTCCACCTCGAAGCCTTCGCCCTCCAACAGCTGGGCGACCGCCTCGCCAAGGATGTACGCCTCGGTGAAGTTCTTGCTGGCCACGACGATGGGTTCCTCGGCAGCAACCGCGAACGATGCGCCAACGACGACCGTGCGCGCCAACGCGACCCGCAAGTTCATGCTCCCGACTCCAGCAAACGCCTGACCTGGTCACTTGCGGGAGACGACACGACCTCGTCGACCTCGCCCGCCTGCACGACGCCACCGCCACCCATGACCACGAGATAGTCCGCCAGGCGCCGTGCCTCGCGGATGTCGTGCGTGACCAGCACGGTGGTGACCTGTTCGTGACCCTGGAGGGTTTCGAACTCGCCGTAGATGTCCACCCGGGTGATCGGATCAATGGCCGAGAACGGCTCGTCGAGCAGGAGCACGTCGGGTTTAAGCATCATCGCCCGGCATAACCCGGCGCGGTGCTGCTGACCGCCCGACAATTCGTGCGGATAGCGTCGGTCGAGGTCGCGCGTCAAGCCGACGAGTTCGAACAACTCGCCGACGCGTGCGTGGATGTCCTCATCGCCCCAACGTTCGAGCCTCGCCAGGAGCGAGACGTTCTCCACAAGCGTCAGGTGGGGAAACAGCCCGGCGCCTTGGACCGCATAGCCGATGCGCCGGCGGAATGTCTCCAGACCGGTGTCCGGGACGCCGCCGCCCAGCACCTCGACGCTACCCTCGTCCGGCCGGAGCACGGCGTTCACCAACTGCAGGAGTGTGGTCTTGCCGCAGCCGCTCTCGCCGACGATCGCGCTCGTACGTTTGGCCGGGAGCGCGAGATCGACACCGCGGAACACCCAGTCGTCAAAGCGCTTGCCGACACCCCGGAAGACGACGGCGGAATCTGTCGATGCGCTCACGGATCGGGCTCGTACGAAGCGAGTTCGGTCAGGACCTGGCGGCGTGCGGGATCGGTCTCCTCGGCAAGGAGCTTTGCCGTTTCCGCCCGAAAAGCCGCGAGGCAGGGCCGATTCCCGAATCCGTCGTCCAGACAACGCTGGACGTGCTGGCGCCACCGGCCTCGCTCACCCCCCGAGAGCTCGTCGGGCCGCAGACGCGCCTTGAGGCGTTCGGCGAGGACGCTCAGACGTTTGTCCCGCGGCTGGAAGTCCGGCCAGGGTCCGTCTTCATCGAGGGTCCGGGCGAGGCGTTTCATGGCAAATCGATCCGCATCGCCCGAGAAGCCGTCGTAGAGCGCGAGTTCCGGATCCTCGGCCGGTGCCCTCTCTTCCTTCGGTCGATAGACCTCGGCGATCTTGGTCGCCAGTTCGGGCTGGCGGGCCGCCAGGACGCGACGCTTCTCTTCCACCTCGTCGAGATCGATCATGAGGCGCGGGGCCTCCCCCGGCCGGACGACGCTGATCGGCGCGAGGAACGGGCAACGGTTCATGACGACGACCTTGAGCGGCGGACGTTCGTCACCCTCCGCGAGTTCGTCGGCGAACAGCCGCTCGGCGATTTCCCCCGAACTCCATTCCACGAGCGGCGTGATGTCCCCGGCGAGGTCTGCAACGATCATCCGGGTATCGATTTGGGGATGCATGGCCACGGATGCCACGGGCGCCGCACAAAACCGCGCGTTGGGAAACCGGTTCGAGACGTGAATGCACGTTTGTTGTCCGAGGGGCAACAGCAACGCCCCCGCAGCATTCCTGAACCGCCTCCCGAGCGCGTAGTCCCAAAGCCTTGGCTGCGCTTTACGGATGAGGCGGGCAAGGCCGATAGTGGCCTCGACGTCCGACATGGCGTCGTGGGGGTCGTCCTGGGCGATGCCGTTGGTGACGCAGAGGCGTTCCAAGCCGAAGCTGACCACGCCATCTTCTTCCGGCCAGACGATACCGTCTGGCCGCAAGGCGCAGGTGGCCCGCACGAGATCGATCAGGTCCCATCGAGAATTGCCTTCCTGCCACTCACGGGCATACGGGTCCGTGAGGTTGCGGTAAAGGGCGTTGCGCAGGAATTCGTCGTCAAAGCGCAGGTTGTTGTAGCCGGCGACACAGGTGCCGGGCACACGCATGATTTCATCGATTCGGCGAATCGCCTGCCATTCATCGATCCCCTCGCGATTGGCGCGTTGCGGCGTGATCCGGGTGACCAGACAGGCTTCGGGGTGCGGCAGGACGTCGGCGGCAAGGCTCACGTACGTCACATAGGGGTCGTCGATGACATGCAACTCCGCATCGGTGCGACACCCGGCGAACTGCATGATCCGGTCGCTCGCCGGGTGGGTTCCCGACGTTTCCAAGTCGTACCAGTAGATGCTTGTTGGCGCGCGGGCCAGGGTGCTCGTTGGCATTGGCTTCAATCCTTGCCACCTAGATCAAGCTGCTCATTCCTGAAACCGATGGGCGCAAGGATCCGCGCGCTGCCTCAACCTTCGTCAACGACCTGCCGATCAAGAGCCAATCGGGCCGATGTGCAACTCACGATACCCACGCCGCTCGCCTCGGAGTGATGGTCTTGGGCAGACCACATCCTCTGGTTCGCCAGAAAACAAGAGCCGAGATGCCGCGTCACAAATAGGTTGATGTTTGTGGAGGCCGATTTCGTGCCAGCGAGCATAGGCGCGCCACCTTGCCCGTTCAAGGCCACACAATCCCAATGCCATGAAACACCTGGGCCCCACGGGTCGAGACCCGCCCAGTTCGGCTATAGTGCATTCGCTCGGGTTGGGACGTACGGGATGAGCGATACGGGATTCAAGAGCCGCGCTTCGGCGATCGGTGGGCGTGTTTTCGTCGCCACGCTGGTCTTCGCCGCGCCGATCCTGACTATCGTTGCGTTGGTCGTCATCGCACTCAGCGATAGGCTGTGGCGATTCTTCGCGGATTCGGTCGCCACCAATATCCTCGTCCCCTATGGATGGGCTCTCGGGTCGGCCCTCTTGGTCCTTTCTTTCGCGGCGTTGGTCGGTTACGTGGCGATGCTGATCGCGAGGACGCGCGAGCGAACCGGACGAGATTCCTCTCCAACCTAGTCGCCGATGCCGGACCCGCGCAAGAACGCCGATCAGGAGTACGCCGAAAGACGAGCGCTGGCGCGGGCGTTGCCGATCATGGGCGACGGCCCGGTGCCGCGGGATCGGGATCTGACCGTAGCCGACGATCGCGACAACCTCGTGTCGATCATCAGGCTGTTCCTGCGCTCGTGGCCGTACATCAAGCCGCAGTTCTTCGGCCACTGGCTGTCCACCGGCGGTCGGCAGGCTACGGCGAAGGGGGCGACCGGTGAAACTGGCGACGGTTATTCCCACACGTACCTGCCATTCCTGGTCACCGCGCTGGCAGTGGGCGGATCGATCTACTACGACGTCCTCCCAGCCAACTCCGAACGACACGTCCTCTACCCGCTGGCCGTCTACGCCTGCGTTGCGGGCCTTGCCGTGTGGAGTTGGATCATCGCCTTCAGCGGCAGCCCTAGGCTTCGCGTCATCGGCACGATCGCGGCGCTCCTGCTCGCCGCCTACGGCAACGTGGTCGTCGCCCCCGCTGCCATGCCGGAGTTCGCCGCCAGCAAGTGGATCGCGTGGGTGACGGGAGCGTGCGCGTTCGGCTGGCTGGTGCAGTTTCGCTACGGCAACGCCCGGCTCGACGTGCGCGTCCGCGCCTCGACGCACCTCGTGTACTACTTTTTCATGGTCTACCTGCACAAGCTGATCAGTTTGGGCGTAGGGCTTGTGCTCGCCGATCTGCTATTCCAGTCGATCCTGCAGGCGGACCCGGTGATCCCCCTGCTCGCGGACGCCCTCGGCCGGGGTGAGTTGGCGCGGGGCATCCTGGAGGGAACCCTATCCGCCGAGGAGCGGTTCTTCTTCCAGTGGGTCTACGTCGGAATCAGCGTGACGTTGATCGTCGCCTTGACGCCGCTGCGCATCATGATCGGCGGCGGGGAGTACTCGTGGATCATGTATGGCACGGGTGCGGGCTGGTACAGGATCTGGATCCTGCAGCGCATCAACCAGGACCTGCGCACGGCGCTCATTGAACGTTGGCACACGCTGTCGCTCCGCTACCACAGCGACCACCGGACCGGCGACTCGATCTTCCGCATCTACCAAGACAGCGCCCAGGTGACATCTGTCATCGACAGCCTGCTCGGTATCTTGATGCTCATCTTCAGCTACGCCACTGGCATCTTCCTGTTGTCGCTCCTAAGTCCCTGGATCGGACTCATCATGCTGAGTGTCGTGGTGCCGACGCTGGCCTGGGCGAAGTGGGCCATGCCGCGCATGCGTACCAAGGCGCTGGCGGCGAGGGCGGCGACTTCCGACGTGACGTCCCGCCTCCAGGAGTCGTTCAGCGCCATCCGGCTGATCAAGGCGTACGGGGCGGAGGACCGCATCCAGAAGCGGCTCGAGGAAGACTCGGTGATCCTGTTCAACACCGCCTACCGGGTCCGGGTGCTGATGGCGCTGGTCGGCATCATCACCTTCAGCATCGTTGCGGGGGCCATGCTCGCCAGCGAATACCTGGTCGCTCGGTGGGCCTACCTGGGGGTTCCCACCTTCTCCGTCGAGCTGATCGCCTTCGTGGGCCTGAGTTTCGTGATCTGGAATCTCACCGCCCATCAGTGGTCGCGGGACGAATTCCAGGGTGCCGCCGCCGGCATCCGCTGGGGCATGCAGAATTGGATGGCCGCCCAGGACATCGCCATGGGGCTCAAACGCGTATTTGACATCCTGGATCTCGAGCCCGATGTCGTGGATGCCGAAGACGCCGTGCCCCTGACCCGCTTTCAGCGGGAAGTGCGGTTCGACAACGTGACCTTCGCCTACGAGCCGGAGCGCCCCGTGCTCGACGGCGCCAGTTTCGCCGCCGAAAGCGGCACCATCACGGCCATCGTGGGCCCCACGGGTTCCGGCAAGAGCACGCTGATGGGGCTACTGCTGCGTCTTTACGATCCCGGGGCCGGGGCGGTGTCCATCGACGGCATCGACCTGCGCGGTTACACGGTGGCTTCGGTGCGCGGCAACATCGCCATCGCGCTGCAGGAGAATGTCCTGTTTGCGATGTCGGTGCGCGACAACATCCGCTACGCCGCCCCAGGCGCGGATGAGGCCCAGGTCCGCGAAGCCATCCGGATCGCCTGCATGGAGGACTACGTGGACGCCTTGCCGGACGGTCTGGACACCGTCCTCGGCGACCGCGGCGGCCGCATCTCGACGGGCCAGCGCCAGCGACTATCGATCGCCCGCGCCGTGGTGCGGAACACGCCCTTGCTGATCCTCGACGAACCCACGGCAGCGCTTGACGCGTCAACCGAAAACCGGGTCATGACGAACCTCTCGGCGTGGGCGGCCGGCCGAACGGGCACCGGGGACGGGGCGGACAAGCGGGCCATCTTCCTCATCACCCACCGCATCTCGACCATTCGGCGTGCCGACAACATCCTCTATCTCGACGACGGCCGCATCATCGAGAACGGCGACCACAATGCCTTGATGGCTCTCGAAGGCGGTCGCTACCGGGCCTTCGTCGAAGCGGAGTCGAATCTTTCCCGGGCGACGGGGGACGCCGGCTCGTGACGGACGCTGTAAATCCCAGATCCACGCTGCGCGAACGCGAGGCCGAACTCGACCGGCGCGCCAGCCTCATCGACACGCACACCGACATGAGCTTCGGCGAGACGCTCGAGGTCGCGGCGCGGGGGATGTTCCTCGCCCGTCACTTCCTCGGCCGCTTCGTCCTCAAGCTCACGCTGATGTTCTTCGCCATCGCCGTGCCGGTGGTGATGCTCCCCTGGCCCATCAAGATCATCATCGATCACGTGGTGCTCGGCACACCTATCGAGGAGGCGACCGGCTATCCGCCCATCTGGCGTCCCTTCCTCGATGCGCTCGCGGGATCCGGACCGCTCGAAGTGCTCGTCGCGGTCATGGTCGTTCTCGCGCTGTTCGTCCTCTTGATCGGCGGCTACGCCCAGGGCGACAACGCCCGGGACGAGACGGAGGGGAACCTGGCGGAGGGCCACGACACCGCCACCAAGGTCGAAAACAGCCTGCACGGTGCCCACAGCTACGTCGGCGGAATCTACGGCTACATCGACTTCAAGATCAACACGCGCCTCACCCAGTCGGTCAACCACTACTTCCGCGCCCGGTTGTTCGAGCGGATCAAGGCATTGCCGATGACGACCCTGGAGGAACAGCGCATCGGCGACAGCGTCTACCGCGTCATGTACGACGCGCCGGCCATCAACCAGGGTTTCTACGGCACCTGGTATGCCATCGTGATGGCGATGGCGGTCATGTTCATGGCCATCGGCACGTTCATGAGCGCCTACCCCGAATCGCCGGGTTTCATTCTCCTCCTCGCCTGCGTGTTCCCGTGCATCTTCTTCCTGTCCGTGGGCTTCTCGCGCATGGCGCGACGGCGCGCCCAGTCATCGCGGGCGGCGGGCGCCATCACCACCAGCACCATCGAGGAGGGCATGGACAACATCCTCGCAGTGCAGAGTCTCGGGGGCAACCGCAAGGAGAAGGAGCGATTCGGCGAGGACAGCGACGAGTCGTTCAAGCGCTACCGCGGCTACGTCTGGGTGGGCATCACGGTGGGCCAACTGGTCGAGATCGGCTACTACCTGATCGTCATGGGCTCCGTCGTGTACGCCTCCACGCAGGTGATCAACGGCGTGATGTCCCCGGGCGACTACGGGGCGCTGTTGTTCTACTTCAAATGGATCCGGGGGCCCGCGCGCAGCATGGGCCTGACATGGGTGCACCTCCAGTACCACGCGGCGGGTATGCGACGCGTATTCGCCATCATCGACATGCCCGGCGAGGAGGATCTGGGCAGCAGGGCACTGCCTCGAATCGAGCGCGGCGTCGAGTTCCGCGACGTGGGATTCGTCTATCCCGATGGCCGCCGGGCGCTTACCGGAATCAACCTCGATGCGTCCATCGGTCAGATCCTCGCCGTCGCGGGACCCACCGGGGCGGGCAAGACCACGCTCGCGAGCCTAATCCCGCGCTACCGTATCGCCAGCGAGGGCGAGGTGCTAATCGACGGCGTCAACGCCAACGACGCGACGCTCGAGAGCCTGCGCGGGCAGGTGACCTACGTTTTCCAGGAGACCCAGCTATTCTCGGACTCCATCGCCGACAACATCCGCTTCGGCAAACCGGACGCGAGCGCGGAAGAGGTCGAACGGGTCGCGCGCATCGCTGGCGCCCACGACTTCATCGCCGCCTTGCCCGAGGGCTACGACACTAGGCTCGGCACCAGCATGAGCAAGCTCTCGGTCGGCCAGAAACAGCGCCTTGCGATCGCCCGGGGCCTCCTGCGCGACTCACGCATCCTGATCCTCGACGAACCGACCTCCGCCCTCGATCCGGAAACCGAGGAATACCTCGTGCAGTCGCTAAAGGAGGCGGCCCGGGACCGGTTGGTGATCATCATCGCGCACCGGCTGTCCACCATCGCCTGCGCGGACAAGGTCGTGTTCGTCGAGGACGGTCGACTGCGCGAGTCCGGTAGCCATGAAGAGCTGATGGCGTTGCCGGATGGTCACTACCGTCGCTTTGTGGAGTTGCAGACGATGTCTGTATGGGATCAGACTAGCGTCAGGCCGAGATGACTATTTCCTACAACGGTATCCCGTTGCCTGGCGAGTGGCCGCCTAGTCACATTGACGTCGGCGACGAGCCGTTGCCGGTTCCCTACCTGTCGAGTCCGCCGGCGGTCATTCCCGTGGATGTGGGCCGGCAGTTGTTCGTCGACGATTTCCTGATTGAGTCCACGACGCTGGAACGCATCTACCACGCCGCCAAGGTCCACGACGCCGCGCCGGTGCTATCGCCGGAGACCGAGTTGGAACTGAACCGCGGCCAATGCCCCGTGGCGGCGCCGTTCAACGACGGCGCCTGGTACGACCCGGCGGACGGCACCTTCAAGCTCTTCTACCAGGCCGGTTGGTACGACGGCGCGGCACTGGCAACGAGCGACGACGGCATCAACTGGCGACGCCCGAAACTAGACGCCGTCCCAGGCACGAATGCCGTGATCCCCCGCCCGCCGGAACATCTTCGAGACGGCGCGATGGTCTGGCTGGACCACAACGCCGCACCGGAAGAACGCTTCAAGATGTTCGTCTATTGGCGCTGGATCGGGCGGCGCCAGGGCGGCAAGGTCTACACCTCGCCAGACGGTATTCGCTGGGCGGAACGCGGGATGACCTCGCCCAGCGGCGACAACACCACGTTTTTCCACAACCCGTTTCGGCGCAAATTCGTGTTCAGCATCCGCCATAAATGGCAACGGCGCGCCCGGTCCTACCACGAACACGACGAATTCCTGCGCGCGTCCCGCTGGCGCGATAGCGACCCCGTTCGCTGGGCTCGCGCCGACCGCCTCGACCGGCCGGATCCGCTTGTCGGCATTGCGCCGCAACTCTACGACCTCAATGCCGTGGCCTACGAAAGTCTCCTGTTGGGCGCGTTCGCGATATTCCACGGGCCCGAGAACGACCGCGCCGCGCAGTTGGGCCGACCTAAGATCAACGACCTGCAACTGGCCTACAGCCGCGACGGGTTCCATTGGCATCGACCCCACCGGGAAGCCTTCATCGGCGCTAGCCGCCGGTGGGGAAGCTGGAACTACGGCTATATCCACGCGGCGGGTGGTGTCTGCCTAGTGGTTGGCGACGAACTGTGGTTCTACTACGGCGCGTTTTCCGGTCAGGGCTCCATTTTCAAGCCCGGCGAATTTGGGGACTACCCCCACGACAACGCCATGTACGCCGGCGGGCACACGGGTCTTGCGACCTTGCGCCGCGACGGTTTCGCGTCCATGGAAACGGACGGCGAGGGCGAACTGGTGACGCGCCCGCTGAAGTTCTCCGGCAAACGCCTGTTCGTGAACCTCGACGCAGCCAGCGGCGAACTCCAGGTCGAGGTTACTGATCGGCGCGGCATCACTATCGAGCCGTTTTCGCTCACCAATTGCCAAGCTGTACGTGGCGACAGCACCCGCGAAATCGTTGCGTGGAACGGCGGTGACTTGGCGGCGCTTGCCGGGCGCGAGGTTCGGTTTCGTTTCCGTTTGCGTCACGGCAAGTTGTACGCCTTCTGGGTGAGTCCGTCGGATCGCGGCGTTAGCCGGGGTTTCGTCGCCGCCGGCGGTCCGGGCTTTTCGGGTTCGGTGGACGAATAATCGCCCGACCGGCCATGCGACCGCGAAAGGGTCATCGGCACGTAGACGGCCATCACCGAAGAACCAGACGCTGAAGGTGAGCGTCCGGCGGTGGCCGTTGGTCCGGCCATTCCTTCTCCGTCAAGCGATCCAGCGCTCCCCGTAAACGATTTGAGCCAGTCGCCGTCGATGGCGACCTCGGGGATGAGAAATCCGTCTCGACCAGCGCTGCCAACTCGTCGGGCGTTGCCCAGACGGCCACGTCGCGCTGCAAGGGCTCGCCGCCCAGGTGGTCCTTGAGCACGTGGTAGCTGATGCGGTGCATCGTCATCTTCACCGCATGGCAGCACACCGTTTCCGTGGCTATGATGGGGCCACTCGTCTGCATCGAAGCGAGGACGCGATGAGCCGTCTGAAGCGGCTCTGCAGGTTCGTGTGGCTGCCCTTTCTCGCCTTTGGGTGTGGCGGGGGCGGCGGATCGAGTTCGCCAACCGTGGCGCCCGTGGGTCCGGTCTTGCCGCCACCCGAACCTTTGGAAACCGCGCTGACCTTCGAACTGGACACGGCAACGTCCTTTTCCCGGTCGTTTGGTGGCAACACTCCTGTGACCAGCTTCGATATTGATCCCGAACTGTTTGGGGGCGGCTTCGCAGCCGCGGACGTCGATCCCGATGGCGACGTGGACTTCTACGTGGTCGGCGGCAACACCATGCCGAACCACTTCTACCGTAACCGGGGCGATGGCACGTTCGAGGAAGTCGGTACCGAACTGGGACTGGACCTCGTGCATTGGGGCAGCGGTCCGGCGTTCGGGGACATCGACGGCGACGGCGATCTCGACCTGTTCGTGGGTGCTGTCGTGGTCGATCCCCCCCATGTGTTCGAGAACCGCCTCGACGAATCCGGCCGATTCGTCGATGTGACCGACGAGTCCGGTATCCGCTTGAGCGCGCGCAACACCGTCTCCGCGACGTTCTTCGACGACGACCAGGACGGTTGCGTCGAACTGGCGGAACGGCACTTCGCGGGCGAGGTCGACTGATGCCAGCGAACATCCTGCTGATCCTGATCGACGATCTCGGCTGGACGGATCTCGCCTGCTACGGCAGCGCCTTCTACGACACGCCGAGTCTCGACCGCCTGGCCAGCGAGGGGATGCTCTTCACGGACGCGTACTCGTCCTGCCCGGTGTGCTCGCCCACCCGGGCCAGCATCATGAGCGGCAAGTATCCGGCGCGGGTGGGCGTGACCCAGTACATCCCCGGTCATGCCATCGGCCGGTTGCAGGACGTCCCGTACTTCCACGGCCTGCCGATCAGCGAGTACAGCATTGCCCGCGCGTTGGGAGACGGCGGCTACCAGACCTGGCACGTGGGCAAGTGGCACCTCGGTGGCGCCCGAACCACCCCGGAGCGGCACGGCTTCGACGTGAATATCGCCGGTCTCGGCTGGGGAATGCCCCAAAACGGTTATTTCAGTCCCTATGGCATGGCGAACCTACCCGACGGCGAAGAGGGCGAGTACCTGACCGACCGCCTGACCGACGAAGCAATCCGACTGATCGAAGCCCGGGACTCAAGCCGGCCGTTCTTCCTGAACCTCGCGCACTACGCGGTGCACATCCCCATCCAGCCGCCGCCGGGGCTCGTCGACAAGTACCGCCAACGGGCCGTCGACATGGGCCTCGACAAGCAGGATGTCATCGTCGAAGGCGAACCGTTCGGTTGCGAGCACTTGCACGGCGAACGGGTGTTGAGGCGCATCCGACAAAGCGATGCGGCCTACGCTGCCATGGTGGAGAATCTCGATGCCAACATCGGCCGGGTGCTGACCTGCCTAGACGAGCAGGATCTCGGCGACGACACGCTCGTACTCTTCACATCGGACAACGGCGGACTCGCGACATCGAACCGCCGCGAAGGCGTTCCTACCAGCAACGCCCCGCTTGCCGAGGGCAAGGGCTGGATGTACGAAGGCGGCACCCGCATCTGCCAGATCGCCCGCCTGCCCGGCATCGTCGAACCCGGGAGCGTTTGTCGGGTCCCGGTAACCAGCACGGATCTATATCCGACCTTTCTGGACATTGCTGATTGTCCCCGGCGACCGGACCAGCACCGCGACGGCGTCAGCCTGTTGCCCCTGTTCCAGGGAGAATCCAAGCTCGCCCGGGACGCCATCTTCTGGCACTACCCGCACTACGCCAACCAGGGCGGACGACCCGCCGGCGCGGTACGACGGGGCGACTGGAAGCTGATCCAGCACTTCGAGGACGACCGGCTGGAACTCTTCAACCTCCGCGACGACGAGAGCGAAACCACGGACTTGGCATCCGCGCATCCGGGCGTCGTCCAGGAACTGCACGGGCTGCTCTGGGACTGGCAGCAGGAGATCGAAGCGCTGATCCCCAAGCCGAATCCGAACTACCGGCCGTCCCCACTCGAACCGGGGATCGATCCGGCTGAGGTCTAGGGGTCCGGGGACGGAAAGCGGTTCGCGAGCCGACGGTTTCCCGACCGGCCCGCGAATGCGTCTACTGACCTAGGTCGTAGGAAACGCCGACACCGATGGACCGGGGACGGATCATCGTGAACACGCTGTACTGCTCGCGCCAATGGATGCCCTCGCGGTATGGCCAGCCCGGGTAACCCGGATGCTGGAAGGTGATCGCCCGCTCGTCGAACAGGTTGTCGATGTTCATCCAAAGCTCGAGGGCATCGCGCCGCACCCCGACGGACAGGTCCGTCGTCATGTAGGACGGTACGGGGTTTTCGGTGTAGAAGTGCCCGTATCGTCGCGGTGCGTACCTGGCCGTGGCATTCACCCTGACCTCGCCGATCGGCATGGTCCGGCTCCAGTCCGCCAAGAGGGAGATCTGCGCGCCCGTCCCGCTGCTCGAGCCGGGAAGCGGCAGGCCGACGTAGTCCTGACGCTGGTCCGAGAGAATCTCGGCGATCTTGTAGCCCAAGTTGAGCTGCAGGTTCAGTTCGTCGTTGACCGCGTAGATCGCCATCCCCTCGAACCCGTCGATCCGCGACTTGCCGATATTGACGATCACCCGCCCGCGAATGCGGTAGAGATCAAGTCGCTGGCTGGCCTGGAACACCGGTGATTGCATGTCGGTCCAGTCGACTCGGTACAGACTGCCGTTCAGCAGCAACCGGCCATCCATCCAGGTGCTCCGGATCCCCGCTTCGTAGTTCCGCACCGAGTCCGAGTCGTAGGGAATCCGGAACCGTGTCTCGTTTCGTGTGGTGTTGTCGCAGGTGGTCTGGCCCCTCGGGCAGGCCTGGATGTTGTTCGTGCCGCCCGGTCGATACCCCGTGGCGACGAAGGCGAACAACATGACGTCGTCCGTGTGGTGGTAGTCCACGTTGAGACGGTAGGTACCGACGTTCGCCCAATCGGACGTGTTGCCGGTCTCGGCGTGGTGGTTGGGATTTTCCGGATTGAAGCAGCGGTCGAGCCTTTGGCCCCGGTAGAAGTTGGTGCGCAGCTTGGAATAGCGATAGCCCAACGACACCTTGATCTGATCGGTCGCGTTCAGCCCGAGTTCCGTATATGCCGCAAGTTCATCCTGGTTGTTGTACTGAAAGCGGTCCCCGATGATCGCGCCGTCGGCGACCTCCTGGACGGTGTATGCATCGCACCGGGGAACGTAGATGCCCCAGCCGCCGCTCAGCGAAGCGATGTAGTCGACATCGTTGGTGTCCCACCACGACCGACCCGAGCGGCGGTGGTTGTTGTTCTCGTACCAGGCGCCGGCGATCCACTCGAGGAAATCGCCTTCCTCGACGTTGGATATGGCTCGGACCTCGAACGTCTCGATCTTCCGTTCCGACGGTCCCTCGGAGGAGTGCCAATACGCGTAGCCGTTGGGGGTCAGTCCGCCGATGGTCAGGCCGGGACAGCCGCCGTCGGGCACGCATTCCCACAGCGCATTGCGGTAGAAGTGGCTGTGGTTGGTCATGTTCGCGCCGATCAGCGACAAGGTGAAGGCATTGAGATCGACCTCGAACTTGAGGCTCTTGACGTCTTCCTCGGTATCCCCGGGCTCCCGCCACTGCCGTTTCGGATCCTCGGGATCGAAGCGCGTCAACTGCAGGGCGTGGATGTTGGTCTCCGTCGACGCTGCCCACGTGGCCATCGGTTTGCCCACGTCGCCGACGACCGTGGTCTGATTGATGAGCGACGCCTCGAGCGCCATGTTGTCAGTCAAGTCCCATCTGGCGCGGAGGCGGTAGCCGTCCGTTTCTTCCGTGTCGGCATCGTCTCGGGGTCGTGCGCCGACGACGTCGATGAACCCCGGCAGATCGTAGCGGTACGCCGCCAACCGCACGGCGAACGAATCCGACAGCGGCACGTTGACATACCCTTCGATCGAGTTGCCGGTGCCGCCGCCCGCGACCGTGTCAAGGGATGCGCTGATGTTCCCCGAGAACGCCTCCGGGTCCGGCCTATTGCTGACGAAGCGCACCAGGCCCGCCATCGCGCTCTTGCCGAACAGCGTGCCCTGCGGCCCCTTGAGCACCTCCATGCGCTCGAGGTCGACCATCTTCAGCGGCGTGATGCCCGGGAACAGCACGACATCGTCGAGGTAGCTGGTGTTCGTCTGCTGACGCCAGATTTCCGCCCGGTGATAGCCGCGACCGTTGTTGGACATGCTTCGGATGATGAGGATGGACTCAGTCGGCACCGACTCGGCCATGTCGACACCCGGGATCGCGGCGGCGATGTCGGTCACCTCCCGAATTCCGCGGCTGTCGAGTTGCTCGCCGGTATATGCGGTGATGGCGAGGCTCGAGTCCTGCAGGTTCACCTCGCGCTTCGAGGCCGTGACGACGACCTCCTCGATATAGCCGCCTTCGTCCTCGGCGTCAGAGTCGTCTTCGGCGGCGGTTGCCGTCAAGGCGGCACCGGCCAGAAAGGTCAGAATGATGGCGGGGATTCCCGCCGCACGTAATGGGTTGGTGACAGTTCTCGGTGTCATGTTCCCCTTCGCCCCCCTTATCTAATAATCTAATAGTTGTCGCTTGACCTTACTCTGAAGTTGGTCTAGGCGGCAACTGTGAAGAGTCACGGTGCGCGCGACGTCGATTCCGACCCCCCCGCCGTGCTCTCTCCTCGAAAGTACGCCGCGGCCAAAGCGAACGCATCCCGACCGATCTCGATGCCCATCAGGCGACCCGGGATGTCGTCGATCGGGGGATGGATGCCGCCCCAGATGCGCGACAGGCTGCACTGATCGGACGCGTCGCGATACGTGGCCCACTGCAACGTCATGTCGACGGACGGGCCGTCCTCGAACACCAGGAACTCGTTGGCCTTGATCTCGAAGCCGCTCATGCCGCCGGGGAAGTAGGCGTCGCCGGTCAGCGCCGTCAGCACCTCCGCCGCCGCACGCGAATAGGTGGAGTGGCCCGAGACGTAGCCGGCGAACGGTGGCGTGACGAAGGTCGGGCGCTGGTAGGGCCACCAGTTCTCGGCGAGGATCCAGCCGACGCCCGCGGTGTCGGTTTCCTCGTCCTCGATGTAGTCCGGTCCGCGCCAGGCGTGGAACTTGATCTTGCCGACGTGCTCGCCGTCCTCGCCCGCGAGCTCGTCGCCGGCTTCCACGAGTTCGACGATGCCGTCCGTGAGGGGAATGCCGTCGGCGTGGTAGGCGTCGGCGTCGGCATCGCTGCTCTGGCCGCGGTCCGCCATGGCGCGAAGCGACGAGATGGGGCGGATGTAGTCGTAGTAGCCCTTCACGCCCCAAGCGGCAATCGCCGCGTCGTGCATCGCTCCGCCCAGGGCGAAATACGCCTTCGCGTCCCACTCCAAGGCACCGAGCTCGTCGCCGGTTCCCTCGAAGCGGCGGGCCAGGAGCGGGTGTTCGTTGACCTCGTTCAAGATCACGAACCAGTGTCCGGGCGGCGTCTCCGAGTCCGGCCCGTCGGCCCAGAACTCCGCCAGCACCCGCGTGTAGTCGCCCCGCGGCACGACCTGGGGCGCGTACGGTTCGCCGGTGGTGGGATTGAATTCGTACCCGGTTCCCGGGTCACCGCCGTCTTTGGCGTCGTAGAACGTACGGTGATCCTCGAAACGTGCCGGATACGCGTCGATATTGCCGAGGCTTGCCGGGGAGATGTCCATCGTTACGCCGTCGGCCGGGTCGAGGTGCGACGACCAGATCGCGACCAAGGCATGCGACCAGCGGTAGTCGTCCCCCAACGTGCCGTCGATGGTCGGCGGCATCCCGGGATCGTGGTAGACCCAATAGTCGAAGTCGTCGCGCCGGTACACCGTCCTGTCCGCTGCGGACAACGCGAACGGTACGACGATGCCCCACTCCGGGCTTAGGAACTCGGGATCCTCCGTGACGGGATTGCCCGCCTGGTCGATGAAGGCTTCGAGCTTGAGCGGCTGCCAGCGGTTCAGGTCCACGATGTCCGGATTGCCCGGCTTACCGGGTTCCAAGGGCGGGTTGACGGGTTCGTAGCTCACGTTGGCGTAGTCGTCGGCTTCGTTGGCGCCATCGGCGAGGCCGAAGTCGATGTAGCACTGCCCGATCCCGTTGCCGAAGGTGGTGGTCCCGTCGTCACTGTCCATGTCGTACCCGAGTGCGGCCAAGAGGGCGTCGGCGTCGCGGCGAATCAGGCTGGCCCGGGGCGAGAGCGTGAATCGATGCCGGATGATCCGGTAGGCCGCGAAACTCATGGCCTGCCTGCGGGCGGTCTCGACATCGTTCACCGTGGGCGCCTCGACCTCGCAGGCGACGCCTGCGCGTTCGCCGCCCAACAGCCACGGCTCGGCGGTGTCGTCGAAGGCGGCCCACACGTCGTACATGGCAGCCGAGACATGGAACAGGTTCCGGGCGTGCACCGTGGGCCGGGCGTAGTCGTTGCGGATCGCTTGCAGAAGCACTTCGCTCCAGCGACGGGCGACGGAGACGTCTTCGGTCATGGCAACGCCCGGCGTGTAGTGCGCGATGACGGTGGCCGGGTTGCCCGGTACGACGAAGGTCGTTTCGGGCGAACGGGCGTCGTCGAAGCTGCCGCCGCCGTCGCTCGTCCAGTGGCTGAAGTGGTAGTTCGGATCCGCCGGCGATGCCTTGATCGCGACGCGGTCGCCTTCGGCGTAGTTGCCGCCCCCCGACCCGCGTGCGACGACCAGGCGAACGCCGATCGGCGGCGGTTGTTCGATCGCGAGCAACTGGTCGGCCTGGACATTCGCCACCGTGGATGTCGTACCGTTCGGCCACCTAACCGTGACTTCGGCAGTCGTGTCCGGCCCAAGTCCGAAATGCACTTCGGTGGGGTTCTGGGAGACGTAGTTGTTGCCGGCCCGCACCTCGCGCACCTGGGTTCCCGATGCCGAGTCGACGGTGATCCAAGCACCGACACTCCGCGTATTGGCGCCGACCCCGTCGAGGACGATGCCCAGGTAGTGATTGTCGTTCTCCATGTCGTTGCGGTAGTAGACCAGTTGCGTCTCGTCGTTGTTGACGATCACGATGTCGATGTCGCCATCGCGTTCCGCGTCGAAACAGGCGACCCCGCGCCCCATGCCCTTGTCGTTCAAGGCGAACGTCGAGTCGCGGCGGCGAAACGTGCCGTCGCCCTGGCCCATGAACAGGCGCACCTGGTCGTCCTGGAAGCTCCCGATCTTGGTGCCCTCGCTCCCGGTGCCGCCCTTCCACCCGTTCGTGTGGAATATGTCGAGCACCCCGTCGTTGTCGAAGTCGGCGAAGCAACTCCCCCACCCCCAGCCGCCCCGGGCCACGCCCGCGTCCTCGGTCGCGTCCTCGAACGTGCCGTCGCCGAGGTTGCGATACAGCCTGTTGCCGAAGAAGCCGCCGTCCTCGTGGATCGAGGTGACGAACCAGTCCATGTCCCCGTCGTTGTCGTAGTCGCCGACGGCGGCGCCCATGCCCGCCTCGTCGACGATCACGCGCCGATCGGTGATGCGCCGGAACGTACCATCGCCGTTGTTCTCGAAGATCTGGCTGGTGTCGAAGTCCCCGGTGATCAGGAGATCCGGATCGCCGTCGTTGTCGATGTCGCTGAAGTTCGGCGTGAACGTCCGGTCGAGCACCTGGGGATCGCGTTCGATCAGTGCCCCCGCGATGCCGGACTCGATGCTCACGGACTCGAAGACGCCCCGGCCGTCGTTGCGCCACAGGGTCTCGGTATCGGGTTGCTGCGGATTGCCCCAGTGCGCGAGCACCAAATCGAGGTCGCCGTCGAGATCGTAGTCTCCGAATGTCGCTGAGATCGTGTTGTCCGCCGAGATTTCGAGACCGGATGCCGAGGTGATGTCGACGAACGAGCCGTCCCGGTTCTCCATCAGATGGACGCGCGCGCCGTCGATGCCCCCGATGAACAGATCGAGGTCGTCGTCGCCGTCGATGTCCGCGAAGGTCGGTCCGCTACCCCGGTGCTGCAGGGCGAGGCCCACCTCGGCCGCGACCTCGACGAAGGTCCCGTCGCCCTGGTTCCGGTAGAGATGATTGGGCTCGGCGTCGCCGCCCGCGACATATAGGTCGACATCGCCATCCGCGTCGTAGTCGGCCGCCGCCAGCCCGCTCGCGAACTCCTCGCCGAACGTCCGTCGCACATTGACGATGCCGAACTCCCGGTCGAGGCCGGATCGCAGCGCGATCTCGGCAAATCCGTGCTCGGCGGGCGTTACGGTGGGCGGCACCGTTGGCGCGGGAATCAGCGGAATCGGATCGACGCGGTCTGAACCGCCGCCACAGGCGACGAGGACGGGGAATACGATGGCGGAGACTCCACCGACAGCACAGGGTCGGTAGGTCATCCAGCGCATCGAACCGGCCCCGTCGCTACGACCGCTCGACCATGGAATCGCTGGAGTCGACGGTGCCACGCAAACGCAGCACTGACTGGCAGAGGTCAATCGCCCGCTCGCGTTTGCGTAGTTCCGACACCACGGTCGTGTCCGGGAGAGAGCTCATAGGTCAACAACGCGCGGCGGCGAAGGGTCGCGTTCGAAGTCGGCGTCGTCGCCGACATCGGGCATGGCCAGCAGGTGTTCCACGAATGCATGGAGATGCGTCTCATGGCCGTCGTCGGCGCTTGCCCGTGATCGATCAGCCTCGCGTTTCGCCTCGGCGGCGTCCAAGGCCTTCGACAGGGCCGAATCCACTGTGTCCTGCAGTGGTTCGGCCCAGGTCTTCAGCCGCTGGATCGTATGTTCGGAAACCCGGACTACTGGCACGGCACCGCCTGTTACAGAGTAACAGATGCACGCAATGTGACCACGGTTCCAGCGCGTGTCAATGCCTTCGAGTCGTGCGCCCTGCGGGGCGGGGCACTTCTGCGAGTGTCGGCAATCCCACCGCACAACAGCGGTCTTCATCGCTACAACAATCCGATCTTGTAGTAGGAATTCACGGTGTCGCGCAAGGTGTCGTCGATCGCGTAGGGCTTGAGTCCAAGCTCCTGCATCGCAAGGAAGACGAACGCCCGTTGCGTGTCCGGGGTCGGCTCGGCGGGCTTGCCGTCAACCATGGGCTCGCCGCCCACCTCGGCAACGCCGGGAAAGAGTTGCATGAGACGCTCGCGCATCTGCCACGTGAACAGGATGCCGTCGAGTTCGTTGGCGCCGATGATGTATCGGGAACCGTTGCCCGCGACCGTGCTCTCGATGCACAACCGATGGGCGCGCGCCACGTCGCGGACATCGCAGTTGGTCCACTGCATGCGGCCCCCGGGTGTCTTGCCGTAGGGATTCCCCTTCATCATCTCCTTGATCCAATACTGGAAGCTCTGCACCTGGTCGTGGTTCTCGCACATCACCGGACCGATGACGTAGGCGGGCATGATGCCCATGGCCTCGAAGGTGCCTTCCCGCTCGGCGGTCTCGTAGAGCAGGCGCTCGCTGGCGCACTTCGACATCTTGTAGGCGATGCCCCGGTTCTTCGGGATGTTCTCCGTTGTCCAGGCACCGCCGTAGGCGTCGGGATGTTCGTCGGCCCAGTCGCGCTCGGTGAATACGTAGCCGTCTTCGCAAGGGTAGGTCACGGCGGCGAAGGAACTGGTGAACACGAAGCGCTTGACGGTTCCCGCCTTCAACGTCGAGTCGATGATCGGCTGCGTCTGGGTGAAGCAGCCGTCGTAGGTCTGTTGCGGCGTCTCCCGGTTGTAGCCAAGCGGCGCGGCGGTGTGGATCACGGCCGCGCAACCGGCGAAGGCTTCGTCGTAGCTGCCGTCCTGGAACAGGTCGGCCTCGAACAGTTCGACGCCGCCGCGCATACTGCCGTTGTTCATGGCCAGGAGATGGTCCACCTTGGTAGGTTTGGCGACGTCGCGCACGCAGGCCCGAACCCGGTAGCCCTGGGCCGCAAGGTCGTGAACCACCCAGGAGCCGATGTATCCGCTGGCGCCGGTGACGGCGACGGGTCCGGAGGCGGGAGATATGGCAGGCATGGCTTTTCCCCTTGGCAGCTATTGGTGCGAACGATCAATCAGCCATCAATGCAATTGCCCCGTCAGGCGTTCTGCAACTCGACGAAGCGCCGGTACGGGCTGTCGGGGTTCGCCATCAGTTCGTCGTGCTCGCCGATGTCGGCGATTCGGCCTTGTTCAAGGAAGACGATTCGATCCGCCCGCCGAATGGTCGACAGGCGGTGGGCGATGACGATCACCAGCCGGTCCTGCCGAGCGCTCAAGAGGGCCTGAACGAGGGCGTTCTCGGTCTGCGGGTCCAGCGCGGCGGTGGGCTCGTCGAGGATGAGGACTCTTGTGTCTCGCAGGAGTCCCCGGGCGATGGAGAGGCGTTGCTGCTGGCCCACCGAGAGCGTGTCCCCCGACCGGCCGAGCACGGTGTCGATGCCGTCGGGAAGTCGCTCGATGAACTCCGTGCATCCCGCCGTTTCAAGTGCCGCCGCCATCTCCGACTCGGTGGCGGCGGGGTTGGCGATCATCAAGTTTTCGCGGATGGACTCGGAGAACAGGTGATGTTCCTGGAACACGTAGGCCACCTGGTCGCGCAGTGAATCGAGGGATACGTCTTCCAAGTCGTTGCCATCCACGAGGACGCGTCCACGCGTGGGTCGCAGGAACGCCGGCACAAGGTAGGCAAGACTGGTCTTGCCAGCGCCCGTGGGGCCGACCAAGGCGACGAGTTCGCCGATGTCGAGACCCAGGTTGACGTCGCGTAGCGCCTGCCGACCATCGGGGTAGACGAAGTCGACGTTCTCCATGCGCACGCCCTGCCGGATGGGGCGCAAGCGTCCGCCCCGGTAGCGTTCCTCGTCGGACTCGTGGTCGATGAAGAAGAACACCCGACGGGCGGGCGCGATGCGGTCCTGGATATTGATCCACAAGTCTCCCACCGCCGAAGCGGTGGCTGCGATGGACATGTAGAGGCCGAACAGTGCGACGAAATCGCCGACGGTCAGGACCTCCTCAATCACCTGGTCGCTGACGAGGATGGCGATCACCATGGCAACCAAGGCACTGGCGCCGTTGATGAGGAACTCCATCAACGCATAGGTCAGCAGGTTGATCCGGCCCCGCCAGAATGCGTGCGCACTGCGCTCGGCGAAACGCTCCTTTTCGCGCCGCATGCCGCTCAAGGATTGCACGGCGCCGATGTTGGCCATGGTCTCTTCCATGGAGTTGGTGGTGGCGGCCCCCGCCGCCCGGGCGTTGTGCACGGTCCGGCGCATCAGGCGGGCGACGGGGAAAGTGACCGTGAAGACGACAGGCAGCATGATCCACGCAATCCAGATCAGTTCCGGGGCGACGTCGCTGTAGGTGTATTCGAGCTGGTAGAGGGTGATTCCGTAGCCGACGACCGTGAAGAACGGATACATGGTGGCGCTCCCGACCATGCCCCAGGCGATCACCGAGTCGTAGAGGACCCGGTAGAGCGAGTCGCCCACGCGGTTCTCGTCGATCGTGGTCATCGGCGAATGCGTCAGCCGCTCGAACAGCCGGGTGCGCAAGGCGTTGCCGAGACGCTGGTTGAGCCGGACACTCAACCAGTACTCGACGAGGCCGACAATCCCGCCCGAGTTGGACCAGGCCTCGGAGAGTTCGTTCTCCGCGCTCGACGCGGGATCGCTGCCGCCGAAGGTTCCCGCGGAATGGCCGCCCTCCCCGGCGCGCGTGCCGATCAGGATCAGGCCGATGGCGTAGATCGTCGTCAGCGCAAGCATGACCTCCATCGGGCCCATGCCCTCGAGGAAGCGGATCAGCGGCATCATGTGAGGCGGGAAACGGGCCCCTTCGGCAACGACTTCCTCTTGCATCAGAACGTTGTCGGTGATGATCTTGCCGAACCAGGCGAGGAAGAGTCCCGGGACGATCATCGCGATGTTGAAGGCGAACTTCGCCGTGAACAGTCCCGGTACGTAGGCGATGAGTTTGAGGCCGCGCCATACGACCACCAACGCGTTGGCATGACTGATCTCGGGACCGGTGTCGATGCGGTCGTCGAATCGTTCGCCGGCCTTGAACCCGCTCACGAGCGTCCGCCGCTGCGTGGTGTCTACCGTCGTGTCGACGGATCGCGGACCCCGGCCTTCGGTCGCGTCGCTCACGCGGATTCCCCTTCGACCCCGACAGTCTCCGCCTGCACGAACTTGCGGTATCGCCCGTTCGGTCGAGCCACGAGTTCGTCGTGGCTGCCGACCTCGGCCACGGTGCCGTGTTGGAGCAAGGCGATCTGGTCCGCGCCCCTGATGGTCGACAGGCGATGGGTGATGAGCAGCACGATCTTGTCCGCTCCCCACTCCCCGAGATTGGCCAACACCTTATGCTCCGTTTCGGCGTCGAGGGATGCGGTGGGTTCATCGAGGATGAGGATGGGCGTGTCGCGAATCACCGCCCGGGCGATGGTCAGGCGCTGGCGCTGCCCCGAGGAGAGCTTGCTGCCGCGTTCGCCCAGTTCGGTGTCGAAGCCAGCCTCCATCTCCCGGATGAACTCGTCGGCACAGGCGATCCGCGCGGCCTCCTCGATCTGATCCCGGGTAGCGCCCGTCGCATAGCCGATGTTGTCGGCCACCTTGCCGGTGAACAGCACGTTCTTCTGCAAGGCGATGGCGCAGTTGGACCGCAAGTCGTCGATGCGCAGGTCGCGAAGGTCGACGTCGTTGACGAGCACCGCGCCGCGGTCGGGATCGTAGAGGCGCAGAAGCAGCGACATCAAGGTCGACTTGCCCGAACCGGTGGCACCGACGACGGCTGTGATCTTGCCCACTTCGGCGGTCAACTCGACATCGGTCAGCACGGGTTGCTCCGGCTCGTAGGCGAAGTTGACGCCCTGCCAGGTGACGCTTGTCACCGGGTGCGGGTACGGCACCGGCGAGGAATGCTCGACGATCTCGGGCTCGAGATCGAGGAAGTAGAACGCCCGCTCGAGGCCGATGAAGAGATCCTGGATCATGCACCAGACCCGGACCATGCCATAGCCGGTCTCAAAGGATGCGCCGAGCCTCTCGCCGGCGGCCTGGAACGCACCGAGGTTCCACAGCGTAAAGCCCAGGAAGGCGGCGGCCCATGCGCCGAGCAGGGTCGGGCGGGCTTCGATGACCCAGCCGGCCATCACGTACTCGAGCCCGATCACCGCCGCGCCGCCGAAGAACATCACCAGGGTTGACAGCACAACCATTTCGAAACGCAGCAGGAGCGCGGCATCGAGGGCGCGGTTGGAGTCCACATCGAAACGCTCGAGCATGAGCCGCTCCGCCCGGCTGGCCTTGACGACCTTGAGCGCGGCGAACGTTTCCTGAAGCCGCGATGTCAGGTTGCTGCCCGCGACCCGGCTGGCCACCGAACGCCGTCGAATGCGCGGCGTGAAAACGACGGTGAGGACGAACGCCGGCACCGCGACGAGGGCGACGCCGAGCAGCAACAGCGCGTCGAAGGCCGTCACGAAGGTCAGCGCAATGACGAGCGTGTAGACCATCGTGATGGGACTGATGATCGCCTCGCGCAGCAGGTTCACGATCTGCGCGCTGTCCTGGATGATCCGGTAGATCGCGTCCCCGGAACGCGAGTCGCTGTGGAAGCGCAACGACAGGTGTTCCAGACGCTCGATCATGGTGACCCGGAGATACTGGCTGACGTTCTGCCATACCCAGGCGCCGTAGTAGCGCAGCACCGTGAAGAGCAGTAGGCCGAATGCGCCCATGGCAATGAACCAGACCAGCATTCGGGTGCGGACGGTCCTGCGCTGGTCATCGGTCAAGCCCGCGTCCGCAGGCGCATCGTCCGAATCCACGGGCTCGACGACGTAGGTGTCGTCGAGGCCTAGGAGAAACGCCTGCATGGGCTGGATCTTGCCCCCGATCAGCACCTTGTTGGTGAAGAGGTCCATGCCGAGGGTCGTCGCGAAGGCGGCCACCGCGCCCATGGCGAAGCCGAGGGATAGGATCACGATGATGTGCCACATCATGGGCCGCATGAAGGGCAGCGCCTTCCAAGCAATGCGGCCCATGCGTTTGAGGCCCAGGTCAGGGGTCTGGGTCGGGTCGGCAAGTGCCCTGGCAAGTGCCTGGGCGCTGGTTGTTTCGGTCAAGTCGGTCAACGCAAAGAGAGCCCCCGCCAGTGGCGGGGGCTTCGACTAGCAATGGATTCTGCGCCCTACAGTTGCGGCCGCCAGCGTACCTGCAGGCCGACCTGGCGAGGCTCGGTCAACACGCCTTGGGCATAGCCCTCCTGGGCGTTGAACGCCCAGTCGGGTCGAAACCCCGGCACGTATTCGACGAAACCGATTTCGTCCAGGGCATTCTGCACGTACAGCGTCGCCGACCATTGCTCGTTGACGGACGTCCAGGCAGCGCGCAGGTCGAGGCGGTCGTAGGCGGGCATGCGGTTGGACTCGGCGTTCTGGACCAACGCGTAGCGGTCGCCGGTGTAGCTCCACGTTCCAAGGAGTTGCACCTGCCCGTCGACACCCACGACATCGAGGTCGTGGGCGACGGTCACGGCCGCTTTGTGCTTGGCCTGCTGGGGCAGCTTGCCGTCCTGCAAGTTCCTCGGCTTGATGTAGGGACCGGTCACCTGCTCCCCGGTCTCCCAGTCAATATAGGTCCACATGCCGATCTCGGGGTCGGGATCATCCTGCACGACCGTGGCGAACTCGCCGAGCGTGGAGTCCAGGTAGGCGTAGTAGCCGCTGACCCGGGTACTGTCGTTCAGGAAGTACGTCCACTCGACGTCGACACCGTAGATTGCGGTGCCGTCGACGTTGGTGGTGAATTCGACGAGCGGACTCGATGAGAAGGCACCGATCGCTTGGGGATAGCCCGCTTCCGCCGCGTCCATGATGGCGTTGATCTGGAAGCCGTCGTAGTCGTTGTAGTAGCCACCCGCCGTGAGCAGCAGCCGGTCATCGAAAAAGAGTCCCTTGAGGCCAGCTTCGTAGTTGATCACCGTCTCCTCTTCGATGGGCGGGAAGATGCCGGCAGTCTGGGACGGCAATCCACCGGCGCGGTAGCCCGTGGAGATGCGCCCATAGAAAAGGGTCTTGTCATCGGGCCGGTATTCGATGTTGCCGTTGTAGATGATCGCGTCCCACTCCTGGATCCGGCCGACGCAATCGAGAACACAGTCGGTCGCCGCCCGTCGGGCACGTTCGGCGAACGCCTGGTTCCAGAAGTTCAACAGCGGCACGAACATGCCCTGCGAGGCGCAAGTAGGATGCCCTAGCGGGCACGACGTTTCGTAGCCGTAGTCCGAACCGTCCACCTGGATGTTCTCGTCGCGGGTGTACCGCAGACCGCCGGACAACGTCCACTGCTCATCGAGGGCGTAGTCGACGCTGGCGAAAACCGCCTGGGTTTCCTGGATGCTCTCGTTGGCGGACCCGCCGACGGTCGTGAAATCGGTCTGACCGGAGGGCGGGCAGAGAATCTGGCGACCCTCGGCGAGCGACTCGCCGAACGGCCCCTCGGGATCCGCCAACTGGGGCGCGACGATCTGGTTGTGGTAGTCCTGGCAGTCGGCGAAGCCGAGGGCCTGGGCCTTCTCGTCGGCCGAGCCGAACCGCCATGAGTGGCCGAAGCCCTGGAATGCGTCGCTCCAGTGGGTCGCGCCTTCGTAGTCGTACGCCCCGACAATGAAGTTGAGCGGACCTTCGAAGTTCGACAGGACCTGGATCTCGTGCGAGGTCTCGTCGTTGCTGTAGGGGAAGGCCGTTCGCCCGTCGCTCGTGCCCCAAGGGAAGAGCGCCTGGCACTCCTCCAAGGTACGCGAATCCAGGCAGTCCTGCGGGACGCTGTCGTCGCCGGGAACGCGATCCGTGCGATCGTTGTCGTGGGAACTCCATTCGTCGAGCTGCGTCGTGCCGTAGGAATACCTCAGGACCAGTTGGGGCGTTAGATCGTAGTCAGCGACCACCGACCAACCCTCACGGTATGTGTCCTCCACGGCCGGCCGGTTGGCCACGACCTTGTTCTCGATCTCGTCGCAACGGTTCGCGGGGGTGTTCTTGCCGCACTTCTCCACGGCCGGATTGGGCTTGTCGTAGAGATAGAACGCGAAGTTGTTCATTTCCTCGTTGCAGATGAAGAGCGGATCACTAGGATCCCTCGAACGCGGATCCAAGGGATCGCGCCAAGAGAAGCAGACCGTGTTCGAATCACGGGGCGGATCGCGCAGCATGAGCGGGACACGTGTCGAACCCGTGTCTTCGAAGATGTTGTAGGAGAGGTTCACGTCCAGCCGGTCGACATGGAAGCGAAATTGCTGGCGGACTCCCCACGACTGGGGCGCGTCGTTGTCGGGCCCGCTACCCACGTTCTCCTGGGCGCCCTGACCGTCGTGGTACGTGGCGGTCGTTCGGAAACTCAAGTAGTCGGTCAGCGGGCCGCCGCCGGCGACGCCGTAACGCTGGCTGAACTGGTCCGTGTACTCCACCAGGGTGTTTAGATCCCATTCGTCCGTCGGTCGAATCGAGTGAACCGAGATCGCACCCGCGATGGAGTTCCGTCCATGCAGCGTACCTTGCGGGCCCCGCGCCACCTCCACGCGTTCGACGTCGAACAACCCGTCCACGATGGCGGACTGGCTCGTGTGGTAGACCCCGTCCACGTAGGTCGCGACAGCCATATTGCCCTGCAACTCGCCCGCGCTGCGGTTGCCCATGCCCCGGATCACCGTCCCCGAGCCCTTGCGGCTGTGGGTCTCGCCGAACTGCAGGCCCGGCACCAGTTGCTCCAAGTCGTCCTTTCGAGTCAGGCCGAGTTCCTCGATCATCTGCCCGTTGAAGGCGGTGATGATCATCGGCACGTCGAGGATGTCCTCCTCGCGCTTCTCGGCCGTGACGACGATGACCTCAATGCGTCTGTCGTCGTCATCGGCAACCGGAGCTTGCGCCGCCGCCGGAGTCGCCGATAGCGTCAAACCGGCCACCGTCGCGGGCGCCAGCACCACCGACGCCAACAGGTCTCGCACTCGACCTAGCAGGGTCGGCTTCGGGTCGTTGATCTGCATCTCCTGGCTCTCCTTGGCTATGCCGTTGGTGCGCGTGACCGCAATCACGCCGCGGGTTTCAAGACTGTAGGTCAGGTCGGTCTGCTTTAGCAGGGACGTCAAGGCGTCTTCGACGGTATAGGTGCCGGCAATCGCGCGGGTCTCGACGGCATCCACGTCGGAAGCGAGAAACAGCACGGAATGCCCCGTCTGTTCGGCCAGCTCTTTGATGGCCTCGCTCGCCTCCATAGCCGCGATATCCAGTTCGTAGACCGGTTCCGCAGCCCAGCCGCAACGAACGCCGAGCAACGCCGTCACGACCATCGCCCCGGTTGAGAACCTTGTGAATGCCCCCCTAAGTCGTTGACGACCTGCGCCCATTCCCACGATCTTGTCTAGATAGTTCCCCGGGATCACAAAATCCGCTAGCCCAATGCGGGACGCCCTAGTCGAGGTGCGAAGCCGGATGGTCGCCGGGGTCGTCCTGGGCCCGTCGGCTGAGTGAAACCGTATCGGCATCGATGTAACGGGCATCGATCCCGAACGACGTCTTCAACGCCCCGAACAGCGGGCCCGTGTCCCCGATTCGGAAGAGTCCGTTGAACTCAAGACTGCGCAACGACTCGTCCTCGACGAGGATCTCCAAGTTGGTGTGTCTGCCGACCTCCCGCACGACCTCGTCCAACGGCGTCTCGGAGAAGTCCAAGAGCCCCTCCCGCCAAGCGAGTTTGCGCTGCAACTCCCGTATGGAGACGGTTTGTGTTTCGGGAGGCGTGGCCTGGGCGAGGGGCGGAACGATCACGACCCTCTCTCCCCTTGCCAACACGATAGCGGGTGTCGGCGTCTCCCCGACCGGCGATCCGCCGCTCGGCCCCGCGGCGTGGCGGTCGTACACCCGGACACGACCATGGGTCACCGCCACCTCGATCGAGTCGAGATCCAAGCGGACCGCGAACGTCGTCCCCAAGGCTTCCACACGCCCCATGCCGGCATCGACGACAAACGGCCGATCCGGATCCCGAGCGACTTCGAACAGGGCTTCGCCCTGCAAGAGCCGAACGCTTCGATAGCGCGCGCCGTAGGAAACACGCAGCCGACTATCCGAATTGAGCGCGATGGCCGACCCGTCCGGCAGCGTAACCTCGCGCTGTTCCCCCACCTCGGTGGTCGCGAACTTCGACCAGGCATCTCTCGGTTGGTCTCGGGCGTCGAACACGAGCCCCACGACCACCGCCAACACCGCGAGGATCGCGACGGTCGCCACCCAGGATATCCGGCGCGAAGCGGGCGATCTTACGTAGTACGACCTCGCAGCGTCATGCAAAGGGCCCGCCAGATCGGTCAGGACGTTGAGGTCCTCGGAGAGCCGTGCCAACTGACGCAGTTCTTGCGCGTGCCGGGGACTTCTCTGAATCCATTCGCGCAGTGCCTCGAGGTCCGCCGCCCTGAGGTCGCCCTTGTCGAGTTGCGCGAGCCAAGCACTGGCTTCTGCCCGGACTATCGAGTCACGTTGCACCAAGCGATGGATACTCACCTGCCTAGCACCGCGGCCTTGCGGGGCTCGTTCTCCCGCTTCTCAATCTCGTCGAGGCAGCGTTTGAGCCCCGTCGCGACGTGCTTCTCCACCGTACTCTCGGAAATCCTCAGCTTGGCGGCGATCTCCCGCTGGCTGTAGCCGTACACCCGTTTCATCACGAACACGCGTTGGCACTGCGGCGGCAGAGTCGCCACCGCTTGCGCGAAGAGCAGCAGGCGGCGCCGATTGTCCAACCCCTCGCCGAGCGGCGGGTCGTCGCTGGGATGTCCCTCCGGCACCAAGCCGTCGACGAAGTCGATCAGGGACCGGGACTGCCGATCGAGTTGCTTGCGCACCACGTTGCGCGCAACGCCGAACAGGAACGCCTCCGGCGAATCGATCCTTCGCCGTTGCTCGGCTTCGATGGCGCGCATCACCGTCTCCTGACAGATGTCGTCGACATCGACGTCGCTCGCAACCAGCCGGCGGGCGAACGCACGAAGCCGACTCTCGCACGACCGAAACGCGCTGACGACGGATCCCATTGGCTGCGACACTCGATAGTCCAGTACGTAGGTCCCATCCAGGAACAAAATCCACTATACGCCCTAAACGCATGGGCCACGAGCCACGACTGCTCCATCGACCTTCAGGCGTCTCCTTGCCACGCGACAGGGTCGCCCCCAACGTTTTTTTAATTGCGATTCAACGGGTTATCTATTCCTCGGGTTGCCACATCAAGTGCTTGTCCCGCTCCCCTTCGCAACTCGGTGGTCGTGCCCGCTTCGAAGTCGCCGAATCGCTCGCGCGCTCCCGTCGGCCAGCGGACCTCAACTCCGGTGACCCGCGACAGATACCCCAACCCGAATTGAACCCGGGGATCGTTGGCGGCGAGATAGCTACCCGCGGTCTGCACCCGTCGCTGGCGGCGTTCGGACCCGACCGTCCCGGACACGAGGGTGCCATGGGCGTCGCCGCCCGATGGGTTGAGGACGCGAAACCGAACCCAGTTGCCACGTCCGGCGACCCGGTTCATGAGCAGGTAGGCCGGACCGTCCTTGTTGACGACGAGCAGGTCGATTCCGCCATCGTCGTCGACATCGCCGATTGCAACGCCCCGGCTGGTATGGACAAGGCGTTCCTGGATGCCGCCGTCGGGCTCGACGAGTTCGAACCGGCCGTCGACGTGTTCATAGAGCACGTTGGGCTCGGCGAACACATCGTCTCGGTGCTCCAGTTCCGGCGTGTGGTCGACGCGACCGTTGGCTTCGAACAGGTCCAGGTCGCCGTCGTTGTCGAAGTCGGTCAAGGCCACGCCGAAACGAGTGTACCGCCGGCTCGTCACGCCGAGCCCCACGGCACTCGTGCGATCAACGAAATGATCGCTCTCGTTGCGGAAGTAGGAATCGGTCTGCTTCTCCATGTTCATGACCAGGATGTCGGGGTCGCCGTCGTCGTCGAGATCCTCCGCCGCGACACCCATCCCGGCCTTGGCGGTGCCGTGGTCGTCCAGCGCGCAGCCCCTGAGGAATGCCTCGTCCACGAAGCGCGGTTCGCCCCCGGGTGACGTTCGGTTCATCCACAACTGGTTGACCATGCTGTCGTTCGCCACGAACACGTCGATGCGCCCGTCGCCGTCGAAGTCGGACCCGACGATACCCAGTCCCGCGCCGAAGGCGGTTCCGAGTCCCGCCGCTAACGAGATCTCGGTGAACGTGCCGTCGCCGTTGTTGCGGTACAGACGATCCGGTGCGGCATCCGCGTCGGTAGGCCCGCAGTAGGTGCGGGTGTTCACCGCGTAGCACTCCTTCGCGGTGGCGAGCGTCCAGGCGACATAATTGACGACGAACAGATCCAGGTCGCCGTCCTGGTCGAGATCGAGAAAGGCGGCAGCGGTTCCCCAGCCGGAATCCCCCACGCCGGCAAGCGCCGTCACGTCGGAGAAGCGACCGTTGCCGTCGTTGCGGAGCAGCGTATTGCGACCGAGGTTGGTGACATAAAGATCGACATCTCCGTCATTGTCGTAGTCGCCGGTAGTTACACCCATCCCATAACCCCGATCCCCGGCCCCACGGTCCGCAGCTGTGAAGTACCCCGTTCCGTCGTTCAGGAATAGCCTGTTGGCGTTGCCCTGGTCGCCAACGCCCCCTTCCACGCGCCCGCTTTGCACGAGGTAGGCGTCGAGATCGCCGTCGCCGTCCACATCCGCCAACGCGGCACCCCCGCCCATGATCTCGGGGAACAGGTAGCGGCCATCGAAGCCGGACCGGTGTTGGAACTCGAGCCCCCTAAGCGCTGCTTCGTCCTCGAACCAGACGGTCCCGCGTATGGCGTGCGGCGCTTCGTCCTGTTCCGGGCAACCTGTCAACGCGATCAACCAGACCCCGACAACGGGTGTCGCCCAACCGGGGGGTGTTTTCCTCACAAACGCCTGCCGGCCCCGTATCGGAGTTCCACGGTCTGCCCCGCGTCGACGTCGCCGAACACCTCGATCTCGCCCGTTGGCCATTGCACTTCAACGTCCGCCACGTTTCCGGCCTGTCCCAAGCCGAAGTGAACCCTGGGGTCGTGGGACGCCAGGTAGCTGGTCGCGGTCTGCACCTCGCGCCGCTTCCGCTCCTCGCCGACGGTGGCCCAGACCGTCGCGCCAATGGCGTCGCTGCCGTGACGGTTGACGACACGGAACCGCACCCAGTTCCCTGATGCGCCTAGGCGGTTCATCAGCAGGTACGCCGGCGCGTCCTTGTTGACCACCACCAAGTCGATGCCGCCATCGTTGTCCACATCGCCCATGGCAACCCCTCGGCTGGTATGCACCAAGATCTCCGACGTGCCGCCTTCCGGCGAGACAACCTCGAAGATGCCCGCGTCCCTGCGATAGAGGACGTTCGGCTCGGCGAACGGATCGACACCCTCGAACTCGGGCGAGTGATCGATGCGGCCGTTGCCCTGGTACATGTCGAGATCCCCGTCGTTGTCGAAGTCGGTGAGCGCGATCCCGAAGCGCGTGAAGCGCCGGCTCGATACGCCGAGCCCGAGGCGGCTGGTCGAGTCGACGAAGTGGGTGCGGGCGTTGCGATAGAACGAGTCGGTTTGGCGTTCCAGGTTGACCACTAGGATGTCGATCGCACCGTCGTCGTCGAAGTCGGCGGCGCCGACGCCCATGCCGGCCTTGGCGAAGCCGTGGTCGTCCATGGCGCAACCCCACAGCATGGCTTCGTCCCGAAAACGCAGGCCGCCATCGGCGGGCGTTTCGTTCAACCAAAGCTGATTCGGCATGCCGTCGTTGGCCACGAACACGTCCATACGACCATCCTCGTTGAAGTCGGCACCGGCGATCCCCAAGCCGTTCCCGAACGCGGTGTTGAGTCCGGCGCTCTCGGACACGTCGGTGAAGGTACCGTCGCCATTGTTCCGGTAGAGCCGATCCGCAGTCGCATCGTCGGCCGTGGGGCCGCAATAGGTACGTAGGCAGTCCTGCGCCGAGCCGGGAGAGTAAGTCAGGTAGTTGACGACGAACAGATCCAGATCGTCGTCCCGATCGAGGTCCAGGAATGCCGCTGCGGTCCCCCACGCCGGATCACCAACGCCCGCTGCCGCCGTCACGTCCTCGAAGCGGCCGCTGCCATCGTTGCGAAGCAGGACGTTGGCGCCCCAGTTGGTGACATAGAGGTCCGTGTCGCCGTCGTTGTCGTAGTCGCCGGCGATCACCCCCATCCCGTAGCCGCTGTCGGCCGCATCGCCGACATCGGACGCCAACGTGAAATGCCCCCGGCCATCGTTCAGGTAGAGTTCGTTCCCGGGCGAGTCCTCGCCGCCGGTCAGGCTTCCACTTTGCACAAGGTAGGCGTCCAGATCGCCGTCGCCGTCCGCATCCGCGAGCGCAACCCCGCCGCCCATGATTTCGGGGGTCCAGTACCGGCCTTGGGCACCGGAGACGTGCTCGAAGACGAGGCCCCGCGCCGCCGCCTCGTCGTCAAACCAAGCCGAGTCGCCTTCCGGCGTATTCGAACACCCGAACATCAGCGAAGCCGCCGAGGCGACTATCGCGAAATGACTGTGGGCAACCAGGGGAGGTCGGCTCGGCCACCGACGGATTGATCCACGACCGCGTCGTGGCGGAGTTGCCGCTCGGTGATAGTCCTGCTCACAGCCCAACCGACCGGACGCGCGCAACGTAAAGTTCGGGGACAGGGTAGTTTCCGATGAGTCCATCCCCACGCAGCTTGCGCCGCAGTTTCCCAATACTCTCGAGTTCTCGACACGCCTGGTTGATGGGCTGTTGCTTCGAGCACTCCCCATCCAGCGCATCTGCAATTTCCCTGTCGGTCTTTCCTGGATGACGAATCGCGAAAAAGACGATGTCCGACCATTCAGGCATTTCGACGTACCTGTACCAGCGCACGGAACTGCTCCGGTTGGTCAAACAGGCGCAACGATGGCGAAACTACCACGACCTGCTGCGTTCGAACGCTCCGCGTCAATTTTTTCTCAATTACAACACCACCGCAATATCACAGCCCCGACGCCTCCAGCCGATCCAACCAAGCGCGGGCACTGCGGGCATCCTGCGCCTGCGTGCCCAGCGCATCGGCCCGGGCCAGCGCTTCGCGCGCGTCGTCGAAGCGGCGCAGCTCGCCGTAGCTACGCGCCATGTGGATGTACGCCTTGGTGAATGCCGGGTCCACCTCGATGGCCTTCTGGAAGCGCTTGATCGCCGGTTGCCAGCGTTCGAAGTTGCTCTCGATCACGCCGGCGAAGTAGAACACCTCCGGGTCCCGTGCATCGTGACGGGCCGCCGTGTCCAGCGCCGCGAGCGCTTCCTCGTAGCGGCCCATGCGCATCAGCACGACGCCCTTGCGTTCGTGGGCGACGCTGAAGGTGGGGTGAACCTCGATGGCCCGATCGAGAAAATCGAGGGCCTTCTCG
This sequence comes from Gammaproteobacteria bacterium, assembly GCA_028821405.1. Classification (GTDB taxonomy): domain Bacteria; phylum Pseudomonadota; class Gammaproteobacteria; order Pseudomonadales; family Azotimanducaceae; genus VXYL01. The sequence goes on from JAPPGK010000027.1 coordinate 87,887, forward strand.
TTGTCGCCGAGATCGTCGTAGGCGCCCGCGAGGTTGAGGTGCAGCGGGTAGTATTCCGGCGCGAGTTCCACAGCCTGCTCCAACACGGCGAGGGACTTCTCGCCGTTCCCGGTTTGGGAGTAGGCGACGGCAATGAGGTTCAGGAGCGTCGCGTGCGCCGGGAAGTCGATGACCAGTTCCTCGAGAATCGGCAGGGCTTCGGCCGCGTCCCCAGACGCGACCAGCGATTCGGCCTGTAGCATGCGTCCGCCAAAGCCGGCGATGAACGCCGTCCTGCGGTCCAGCACCGGATCGACCCAGGTGAGTTGCCGGGCTTCCCTGCCCTTGCTGAGGGCGAGACGTGCATCTTCGAGGCGGCCGAGATCGCGAAGGGATCGGCCAAGCAGGCGGAACACCAATGGGTGATCGAGTGTCTCGGACAGCGGCTCGAGCAATTCAAGGGCCGCCGGGGCGTCACCTCGACGGAGATGAACGCGTGACTGGCCGACAACGGCCGGGGCGCCGGCCCCTAGATCATCGGCCCGCGAGAACGAGGTTTCCGCTTCCTCGACGCGGTCCACGTCGAGCAGCCAATAGCCGCGCCAGAGCCAGGCCGGCGCGTAGTCCGGATCGATCTCGAGAGCCCGGTCCATCCGCTCGAGGGCTTCGTCGAAACGTGCCTGCTGCTGCAGCAGGATGGCCTGCAGGTAGGGCCATTCGAAGGCATCGCCGTCGAGCGCCTCGGCCTGGGCGTAGCTTTCGAGCGCCGCGGCGTCGTAGCCGTTGGCTTCGTAGGCGAGGCCGAGAGTGCCGCGGTGGCTCCCCGAATCCGGATTCGCCTGGGCCGTTTCGAACTGTTCCCGCAACACCGCCACGACGTTGGCGTCGGTTGAGTCGAGACCGACGGCGATTGGATCGGCAATGGTGGATTCCCGATTGTTCGGGCCATCGCGACTGCCACCGTCCCCGCATCCCGCCAAGAACGCGGCGACGAGTACCGAGAGCATACACGCGCCGAAGCGAACCGTTGGGGACGGGCTTGTCCCGTGGGGTTCCGGAAACAGACGGCATGCGCGGCGCGGGCGGAGGCGCGCCCTCTCGGGCGCGATAGCCCCGCCCCTACGCACCGCCATTGGCAGCCTGGTCGCACCATTCCCGCAGCGCCTGGCGGTCTTCGGCCCATAGGTCGGTGCGGTGGTAGTCCTTGAACGGCGGGGGCATGTTGAGATCACCCAAGGGCATCGTGAAGCGGTTGTCGCAGGCCGGACGGTGGCAGGTCGTGCAGACGTTGTTCGGCAGCTCGGCACTGATCGGCTGCGAGAACTCGTCTCCGAGCACGTAATACGGCGGCCGCGGATTGGCGGGGCCGGCGATTATCGGCACGAGCGGCTCCTCGGGATTGTGGGGATCCTTCAGCTGATCGACCCACGGCGAGTGAATGAACGGGTCGGCCTGGTGGCAACCCTGGCACTGGTCCTTCGCCACGATGGCCGGCGCCTGCCAATAGGCCTCGTAGTCGGGATCGTTCGAGCCGGGATGGGTCGCGGTGTTGGCCACGTTGTGACTCATGTGGAAGAAGCAGGTCGCGCCGGTCGTTCGGTTGTAGCCGATCAAACCCAGCCCGCCGTCGCGGCAGAAGGCGAGGTAGGTCACCTCTTCACGCGGGCTGCCGTCGTGGTGCGTGCCCGGGTACCGGGCGACGCCGTTGCCCTGTTGGCAGGTGCCGCCGAGCGCATCCGGCACATCGCAGGCCTTGGGTTGCTCGAAGGGCCTCGACGGCCGGTTCTTCGTCCAGGCAACCTCGACCCCGTCGACCGTGACCGGGACCACCTGCGCGTCGGCGCAGGAAGCGCGCGGGATCGGACCGAGGTATTGGGCGCACATCTGGGCGTGAAAGAGCGCCGTCCCCGGCTTCGCCGTGGGGACCGGCGCCTCCGGGTCCGGTGTCGGCCAGTCGGCGGCCCAAGCGAGCACGCCCGACATCGCGATCACGGTGCCGACGAGTCGCGACCGCATGGCACCTCCCTAGACGAGCATGGGAACCCTATTTTGTCGCCGCCCTTTCGTCTGTCAAATGGTTGGCCATCCACACCCCGCACTAAGGTGGATACTCGCCCGTAAGCGTCTCGGCATCGCCTTCCCGGCCGACGGACCGGTACTGCGTTGCGAGCTCCGCCGCCAGTTCCCGGGTGTCGCCGTGGTCGCTTCCCAAAATCGTGACCGAGACCGGCAACGCGCGTTCGTAAAGGGGAATCGACCGAGCGAAATCCCCGCTCGCCGCGTAGACATGCGCGAGGTCTCGAAGGCTCTCGAGCAGGCGCGGATGATCGGCCTCAAGCACCTTCTCGCGGATGGCGAGTGTCCGGCTGAACATCGCCGCGGCCTCGTCGTAGCGGCCCTGGTCGCGGTAGAGGGCACCCAAACGACGCAGACTCAGAGCAAGCTGCGGGTGATCGGCCCCTAGTGCCCCTTCGCGAATCGAGACCGCCCGTTCGAGCAGTGGTTCGATCGCATTCGATCGTTTGAGGTCGCGATTGATGTCCGCCAACGTCTCGAGACGGACCGCAAGGCTCGGATGGTCTTCACCCAATGCGGCACGGGCGATGGCCAGTGCGCGACGGTAGAGCGACTCGGCTTCCGCGGCTCGACCCAGGCGGCGCACGACGGCGGCAATGCTGTCGAGGTCCAAGGCGACTTGCCGATGTTCGGTGCCTAGCGCCGCCTCGTCGATGGCAAGAGCCCGTCTGAACAGCGGCTCGGCTGCCTCCGGGCGATCCTGGGCCACGTAGACATCGGCCAGGTTTCTCAAGTCCAGGGCAAGGTCGGCGTGATCGGCACCGAGCGTCGCCTTGTCAATCGCCAAGACGCGTTCGAACAGCGGCGCCGCCTCCTCGTACCGACCCTGGATCCCATGCAGTACGGCCAGCGCGTTGAGTGTCCGGCCTACCTGAGGGTGATCCGGCCCGAACACTCTCTCCTGGACGGCAAGCGCTTTCGCGAACGACGCCTGCGCGTCTTCAAGACGGCCGCGGGCCTGGTAGACGCGGGCCAGGTTGTACGACACGGCGGCGACCGCCGGGTGCGCGGCGCCGTGGGCTTTCTCCGCGATGGCGACCGCGCGCTCGAAGACCGGCTCAGCTTCGTCGAAACGGCCCTCGGCGTCGTAGAGCGAGCCCAGGTTGTTGAGGGTCTGTCCGACGATCTCGTGGTCCTCGCCGACGATCGCCTCCCAAGTGGCGACCGAGCGCAGGAACGCGCGTTCCGAATCGTCGAGGCGACCCGCTTCGCGGTACAGGAACGCCAGGTTGGCCAGGGTCTCGGCGAAGCGGGTGTCGCGTTCGCCGAACGCCTCCGCCTCGGCGAGCGCCAACTCGGTTTGCGACACCGCCTCGGCATGATCGCCTTGGCCGTAGGCGGCAAGGCCTGCATCGCGATGTTGCCGCCAATCGGCTTCGCCGGCCGCTACGGTCGTCGCCAAGCACCAAACGCCAACGAGCGACGCTATGCGTATTCGGGGCATCCACACCCGGCTAGCTTCGTCGCCGTTAACGTATCCGGGCACGCCAATCGAGTCAAACCGCACGGTTTCGCCAGCCCTATCGCGTGAAAAGGTCGACCTTCCTGGACTACGATAGGACGCCCCGCACACCCAACGGGTTGGAACATGCCAAGCAATGCGAGACGCCCGGTCATCGACTTATCGGGCAATACCCTCGAGGAGATCGTCGAGATGCTTGCCCAGCCGCATCGGCGCAAGGCGGCCATCCGCAAGCTGATGGCAGCCGGGAGGGAGGGAACCCCGGTGGTGCGCGCCGGCTTGAGACACGAGGACCCCGAGGTGCGCATCGCGTGCTGTCGGGTCCTCGACCATTTCATGGATGAGGAGGCACTGCCGGAGTTGATCGCCAACGTCGATCACGGGCACTCCGGTGTGCGCAGCGCGGCGATCCATGCCCTCGCCTGTGAACGTTGCAAGGAAGGCACCTGCCTCCCCGGCGAAGACGACGTGGTACCGATGGTGGTCGACGCCCTGCTGCACGATGACGATCGCAGCGTGCGGCAGCAGGCGGCGGGCCTGCTCGGACCGGCCGTTCTGCGCAACCAAACCGCTCAAGCGGCGATCGCCCAGGCGCACGCGCACGACCCCCACCCTGCCGTGCGCAAGGTCGCAGGCTGGTGGGTGCCGGGCGGCTCCCGCTATCGGAAGCTCACGAGGTGACTCGCCGAACCGCGCGCGCTACGGCTGCCCTTGACCGCCACAAAACCGCCCCGACGGGCTCCTTGCAGGTCGGGCGCGCGGTCTAGCGGGCGAGCAAGCCGGGATCGGACGCCATCGTGAAATGCCCCCGGCCGTCGTTCAGATAGAGTTCGTTTCCGGGCAAGTCCTGACCGCCAGTCAGTGGTCCGCCCTACACCAGGTATCGCCGCCCTTGCGCTTGTCAAACGCTCCATGGTTCCGGAGCGGGAGCGTTCTTCCCTGGCCTGGTGGTCAACGAGACGAACCTTTGAGGCGCGCCTCCAACGCGGACGCTCGGCGCTCGGCCAAGTCGGCGCGGTCTCGCTCGGCGTCGGCGCGGGCTCGCTCGGCGTCGGCGCGGTCCCGCTGGGCGTCGGCGCGGGCCTCGGCACCGCGTCGCGCGGCGGCTTCCTGCCTCCAGCGACGATCCGTTTCCACGACGTCGGGTATGATCCCGCCGGTAGCCGGATCCCGAAAGCGCAACCGACCGTCCTCGACCACGATCTCCAACCCCAATGCACGGCTTGGCAAGCCGCCGTCAGGCAGTTCCCGGATGAGTGCGTAGGCGCCGCCGTCGAGCGCAAAGCCCGCGAGTTCCGGTCCGAACGGCTCGAACAGCACAAGCTCGCGCACCCCGAGCGCCGCGTACAGACCCGGCTTGACCCGGACGTCCTTGCGCCAGGTGCTCGCCGAGAGCACCTCGAGCGCGAACGCCGGCACGGCGTCGCCCTCCTCCCACACCTTGTACGACGACCGGTCCGATCTGCCGACCCCGAACACCACCATCGCGTCCGGCGATAGCGCCGCGCTCGGATTGCCCTCCTCGAACAGCATCAGCAGGTCGTTCGCCACCAGCGCGTCCGGGCGGTCCCCGAACCAGACCCGTAGCGCACCGAAGACGTAGTGCGTCGCCGCCGTGTGGAGCATGCTCTCCGGCATTCTGCCGTCCGGTCCCGGATAGCCCTCGTCGTCATACTCGACGGGGGGCACGGGACGGTAGAGCGCGTCCGCGTGGATCACGGACAGGGGCAGAGCTGGGGCGGGGGGCGCCGACCGGCTCCCCGGCGGCTTGTCGACCGGTCGCGGACGGGGCTGGGTTCGGGGCTGCATGGCGGCAAAGTACCATGAATGGGACCGCACGATGCATCATCGGAACGACAGCAACGCGCGTTCGTTGTGCGGCCACAAGCGAGCGACCACACGGGTCGCCCCTACGGATACACTGCGAGTCGGCGATTTCCGTTTACGAGGGGACCGATGGAACACGACCGGCTATTCGACGGCGAGATCAAGCGCACGGTGGACGAGTCCAGGGCGTCCTGGAAACCGACGGCCTCCGAACTCGAGCGGAGGCCGAACATCGTCGTGATCGTGCTCGATGACGTCGGGTATTCCCAACTCGGCTGCTACGGCTCGGATATCGAGACGCCCGCTTTGGACAGCCTTGCCGCCGACGGCCTCCGCTACGCCAACTTCCACGTCACGCCGCTATGCTCGCCGACCCGCACGTGTCTGCTGACGGGCCGCAACCACCACAGCGTCGGCATGAGCCGGGTCGCGGAGATGGTCAACGGGTTTCCCAACACCCGGGGTTTCGTGTCCAGGGAGGCGGCGAACATCGCCGAAATGCTCCGGCCCCGCGGCTACCAGACGCTCGCCTCCGGCAAATGGCATTTGGCATCGATCAACGAGACCAGCCCAGCGGGTTCATACGACCATTGGCCGCTGCAGCGGGGCTTCGACCGTTTCTACGGATTCCTCGCGGGTGAGACCAACCAGTGGAACCCCGAGCTGATTCTCGGCAACGAGCGCATCGAGCCGCCCGCCGGCGACGACTACCACCTGTCCGAGGGAATCGTCGACACGGCGTGCATGTGGCTTCGGCAACTGGTCTCCGCCGCACCCGACAAGCCGTTCTTCCTGTACATGGCGTTCGCCGCGGGACATTCGCCGCACCATGTGCCCCGCGCCTACGCCGACAAGTATCGCGGGTGGTTCGACGACGGCTGGGACGTCGCCCGGGAGCGGATCCTGGCCCGGCAGAAGGCGTCGGGCCTGTTGCCCCGCGACCAGCGACTGGCACCCCGCAATCCCGGCGTGCAGGTGTGGGACGAGTTGGGTGCCGACGAAAAGCGACTGGCCGCCCGGTTCGAGGAGGTCTTCGCCGGTTTCCTCGACCACACCGACGTGCAGATTAAGCGCCTGCTCGACCAAGTCGACGCGCTCGGCAAGCGCGACGACACCATCGTGCTCGCCATCTCCGACAACGGCGCGAGTTCGGAAGGCGGTCCCCATGGCACCTACGACCACCAGCGGTCCCGCAACGGCTTCGGCAGCAGCGTGGAGGAAAACCTGGCCCGGCTCGACGACATGGGCGGCCCGCTCACCTACAACCACTATCCCTTCGGCTGGGCCATGGCCGGCAACACGCCGTTCAAGCGCTACAAGGCCAATACCTATGCTGGCGGCGTGCGCGCACCGCTCCTGGTTCGGTGGCCCAACGGCATCCATGCGAAGGGCGAAACGCGCAGGCAGTTCTACCACGTGGTCGACGTGACCCCGACGTTGATGGACCTCCTAGGCCTGCCGGCGCCAAGCCACGTCAACGGCGTCGAGCAGATGCCCTTCCACGGTACGTCAATGGCCCACACCCTGAACGACAACGACGCGGATACGCACAAGACTGTCCAGTATTTCGAGACGATCGGCCAACGCGCCATCTGGCACGAAGGCTGGAAGGCCGTGACGTTCCACCATCGGGGCAGAAGCTTCGACGACGACGTCTGGGAGCTCTACCACCTCGACGTGGACCTGGCGGAGATCGACAACCGCGCCGACGAGCATCCCGAAATGCTCAAGGAACTCGTGGATCTCTGGTGGCGCGAGGCGGAGCGGTACGGGGTCTTGCCGCTCGACGACCTCACCGGCCGGCGTGGGATCGGGTGGTGGCCCGAACCCGGCAACCGCTGGGTGCTCTACCAGGACGCCGTGCTGCCGCATTTCTTCAGGGCGGGACCCAGGGTGCGCGGCGTCTCGCATCGCATCACCGCGCGGATCGAGCGGTCGTCCACGAACGCCCAGGGCACGATCATCGCCGACGGCGGCCGCTTCGGCGGCTGGAGCGTGTTCATCCTCGGCAACCGGCTGCACTACACGACGAACAACTTCGGCGAGCGCTGTCGCGTGTCGTCGCCGGTGGCCATTCCACCGGGCGCCGCAACGGTGCGCGCCGATGTCGTGAGAACCGGGACCGACGAGGGACGGGTGCGGTTTTTCGTCGACGACGAGCCGGCGGGCGGCGGCGTGCTGGCGCCGTTCCGCTACCACAACTTCGTCAACGAACCCCTCGACGTGGGTCGCGACAGTCAAACCCCGGTGGACGACGCCTACGAGTCGCCGTTCGTCTTCGACGGCCGAATCGTCGATGTGGTGATCGAAGCGTTCGGCACGGAAGTCGTCGATCAGGAGACGCTGCTCGAGGAACTGATGGCGACACAGTAGCCCCGATGAGATCGTCGATACGCGTAGCGGGCGTCGCAGCGCTTGTCCTACCGATCGGTTGCGAATCTGCGGACGAGCGCGAGGACTGGTTCGTCGATGTCGCCCCGGAACTCGGTCTCCTGTTCGACCACACTTCGGGTGTCCGGGGCGAGTTCCTGTTGCCGGAAGTGATGGGATCCGGCCTTGCACTGTTCGACTACGACGGCGACGGCGACCTCGACGTCTATCTCGTAAACGCCGATAGCGAGGCCGCCTCCGGCAACCGGTTGTTCCGCCAGGACGCCGATGGCGTCTTTCGCGATGCGACACGGGAATCCGGGACCGGCGATGCCGGCTACGGCATGGGCGCGGCCATCGGCGACATCGACAACGACGGCGACCTCGACCTCCTGGTCACCAACGACGGCCCCAACCGGCTGTACCGGAACAATGCCGACGGCACGTTTTCGGACATCACACAAAGCGCCGGCATCGAAGGTGCCCGCTGGTCCACGTCGGCCGCGTTCTGCGATATCGACGAAGACGGGCTCCTCGATCTCTACATCGCGAACTACGTCACCAACGAGCCGCCTTACGCCTGCGCGAGCGGCACCGGCGAGCCGGACTACTGCGGCCCCAACGCCTACCGGGGCGTGCCAGACCGCTTGTACCGGAACAACGGCGCAGGGTTTGTCGATATCAGCGTCGCCAGCGGGATCGCACAGACCGCCCGCAACGGTCTCGGGGTGGTCTGCTTCGACTTCGACGGCGATGCCCGGGACGATTTCCTCGTCGCCAACGACGGCGAACGTAATCAACTCTGGATGAACGAGGGCGACGGCACCTTCGTCGACCGGGGCGTACGGTTCGGCATCGCCACGAACATCGAAGGACACACCGAGGCCAGCATGGGCATCGCCTTAGGCGACGTGGACGGCGACCTGCGTCTCGATGCGCTCATGACCCATTTGGGCGGCGAGACCAATACGCTCTACCTCGCCGATCCCCTTGGTATGCTTCTCGACGCTTCGGCGTTGTCCGGTGTCGGCTTTCCGAGCGTCGCCGACACCGGTTTCGGCGTCGCGCTGGCGGACCTCGACCAAGATGCAGACCTGGACCTCGTCGTGGCCAACGGCCGGGTCCAGCGCGGCGCCGATTCGACCGCGGCACCGGGCGGCGAGGCGGCGACGGACACCTTCCGGCGACTCTACGCCGAACCGAATCTGCTCATGGTGAACAACGGCCGGGGCTGGTTCGACGAGCATTGCGAGGCAAGTCCCGTTTTCTGCGCCACCACCGAAGTGAGTCGCGGCCTGCTCACTGCGGACATCGACGCCGATGGCGACCTCGACATCCTTCTCACCAATGCCAACGGGCCCGCGCGCCTCTACCGGAACGACATTCCCGACAAGGGCAATTGGGTGAAGCTGCGCCTCGCCGATCCGGTTCTGAATCGGGATGCCATCGGCGCCACGGTGCGCATCCGCACGGGGGACACCCGGCAGGCAAGGCCCGTGGTCCACGCCACCAGCTACCTGTCCGGCGCCGACGCGCAAGTGCATTTCGGATTGGGACCGGCCTTGGCCGTCGACGAGATCGAGGTGATCTGGCCCGACGGGGCGCGGGAGCGGTTTCCCGGCGTCGCCGCAAACCACTCGACCGTGATCCGCAAAGGCACGGGACGCGGGGACGGCGCTTGAGCATGGTCGTCAGGCTGACGAGTCTCTTCGCGCTCGCCGGGTTCGTACTCACGGGGTGCGCGGAACAGACGCCGGAACCCGACATCCCCCGCGTCGAAACGCGTGGCATGGAGGCGCCCGTGAAGATCCTCATCGACGCCGTCACTCGCAATCTCGAGGGCAACCGCCAATCGGCCAATGCCTGGGGACGGCTCGGGCGGGTCTACCACGCCCACGAACTGTATACCCCGGCGCTCGCCTGCTATCGGCAGGCGATCCGGCTCGACGCGGACGACTCCCATTGGCCCTACCTCGCCGCCCACGCCGCTTCGGAAGTCGACAAGGACGCGGCGGTGGCCCTGTTCGAGCGGGCGCGCGCGCTCGCCTCGGGGAACGCAACGGTTCTCGTCGCCCAAGGCGACCTGCTCGCCCAGTTGGGTCGTCGAGACACGGCCCGCGAGGCCTATCTCGCCGCACTGGACGCGGATGATCGCTCGAGTTTCGCGCGTGTGGGATTGGCAAGGGGCGCCCTTGTCGAGGGCGATTTGCCCCGGGCGCGGTCCCTGCTCGAACGGGCCGCCGAACTGGCACCCACCGACGGCAGCATCTACCCCCTGCTGACCCGGGTACTCGCCCAACTCGGCGAGCCCGAACCGGCCGCCCGGGCGGAATGGCTCGCCAAGGTCTACGACACGCCCTTGGAACCCCGCGACCCGCCCCTCGACGCGATGCGGCGACTCGCCGCGAACTCGCACGCGCTGGCCTCGGCCGCGCGGGCACTCGCCGAACGCGGCGACCTGCTCGGGGCGGAAGTGCAGTTGCGCCGGGTACTCGCGATCCGCCCGGGGACGCCGCTGGAGTTGGGCAATCTCGCCACCGTGCTCTCCCGACAGGGCCGTCACGCCGAGGCGATGGAGTACTTCGCCGAAGGTCTCGCGGGCAACCCCGACGACGTCGTCCTGTTGAGCCACCAGGGACTGACCCAGATGAAAATGGGCCACATCGAAGCCGCCGAGGCGTCGCTCGAGCGGGCCGCGACCCTCGATCCGGCCTACCCGCAAGCGCAGTTCAATCTCGGCGTGCTTCGCTTCGGTCAGGGCAGGCACGCCGACGCAATCGCGCTCTTCGAACGTAGCCTCGTCCTCGACCCGGGCTTCACCGATGCCTATCTCAATCTCGGGAGCACCTACGCGACTCTCGAGGAATACGAGAAGGCCCTCCACCCCTGGGAGCGGCTGAGACAAGCCCAGCCGGACAACGCGGCGCTCATCCACAACATCGCCCTTGCCAACGCCCGGCTCGGCAGGCTGGACGAAGCCAGATCCGACTTCCAACGCGTGTTGACACTTGACCCGGCGAACGTCGCAAGCCGCCGGGAGCTCGAACGCATCCCGCCGTAAACGCGCACTAGGGGGCGCTGTCGCCCGCGTTCGGGGTCCGCAGGTCCTCCGGATATCGAACGCAGGACGCCACAAGGCGTCCCCTACGCCGTTGCGTCTTTCCGGGCCAGCAGGCTCGTCAGCCGGCGGGCCACGGACTGCGGAGACCCGGTCCGGCGCGCCAGCAGCGCGTAGAACGACGGCACGATGAACAGCGTCAGGAAGGTCGCAAGCGATACCCCCGAGAAAACCACGATGCCGAGCACCATGCGGGATTCCGATCCTGCCCCCGTCGCCAGAATCAGCGGGATGGAGCCCATCACCGTGGAGATCGTGGTCATGACCACCGGCCGGAGACGAATCCCCGATGCCTCGATGATCGCTTCCTCGAAGGAGCGGCCGGCATCGCGCATCTGGTTGATGAATTCGACAATCAGGACCCCGTTCTTTGCCGCGATCCCGATCAGCATGATGATGCCGATCTGGCTGAAGATGTTGATCGACAGCCCCGTCAGGTAGAGGCCCAGCAACGCCCCCGCCACCGCCAACGGCACCGTGACGAGGATCACGAGTGGATGCACGAAGCTCTCGAACTGGGCCGCAAGCACCAGGAAAACGATCAACAGCGCCAAGCCGAAGATGAACATCAGGCTGCCGCCAGCCTCCTTGTATTCGAGGGACTCGCCCTGGTAGTCGATGCGCGCCTGGTCAGGGAAGGACTCGCGAACGACCTGTTCCAGAAATTCCAGCGCATCGCCCAAGACCGCACCCGGCGCCAGGCTCGCCGTGATCGTGACGGCGCGTAGCCGGTTGTAGCGGTTCAGCGAGCCCGGGGCGGCCCGTTCGTCGACATGGATAAGGTTGGCCAGCGGGATTAGCTCGCCCGTGTCCGATCGCACGTAGATGTTAGCAAGGTCGTGGGCGGACGCGCGCTGGTCGTCACGGGCCTGGAGGATGACGTCGTATTCCTCGCCGTCCTTGACGTAGGTGGTGATTCGCTGTTCGCTCATCATCGTCGAGAGCGTCCGGCCGATGTTCTGAACGGAGACGCCGAGCGCCGCCGCGCGGTTCTTGTCGATTCGCACAACCGCTTGGGGCTGGGTTTCCTTCAAGTCGCTGTCGACGCGCTGAAGGCCCGGGAACTCCCGCGAGCGTTCGAAGATGAGATCCCGCCACGCGGCGAGGGTCTCGTAGTCCGGACCGCCAAGCACGAACTGCACCGGTTGGCCGCCGCCCATGCGGGACAGGCCCGAACGCACGAACGCGAAGGCACGCACGTCGGGGATGTTCTGCCACGCCGCGTTGATGCGCGCGGCGGCGTCCTTGGTGCTGATGTCCCGCTCTCCCCACGGCTTCATGACCACCATGATCACGCCGCTGTTGGAGGCGTTTCCGCCCCACCCCGGAACGGCCATCACGACGACTTGCGCGAGGCCCTCGTCGATCATCTGCCGGGCCGGCACCTCGAGTTTCAGGGCTTCGCCCTTCATCCGCTCGATGCCCATGCCCTCCGGCCCCGAGAACATCGCCATGAACGCACCCTGGTCCTCCTCCGGGACGTATTCGCGGGGCACCGCGTCAAGCAAGAAATAGGCGGCGGCCAACGTGCCCGCCGCGGCCAGCACGGCAACCCAACGGTGCCGGATGAGCACGCGCAATGCGCTGATGTAGCCCCGTCGGAGCCGGGAGAAGCCGCCATCGATCCACTGCGTCAGCCGGTTTTCGCGGCCCGACGCGCGCAGGAACTTGGAGCACATCACCGGCGTCAGCGACAGCGCGAGGACGCTTGAGAACACCACCGCCGCCGCGATGGTCACCGCCAACTCGCCGAAGATGACGCCGATGTTGTCGGTCAGGAACATGATCGGCGTGAACACCGCCACCAGTACCGCGGTTGTCGCGATCACGGCGAAACCGACCTGCCGCGTCCCGTTGTACGCGGCAACCAAGGGTGTCTCGCCCTCCTCGATCCGACGGTGGATGTTCTCCAGCACGACGATGGCGTCGTCCACCACGAGCCCGATGGACAGCACCAGCGCCAGCAGGGTGATCAGGTTCACGGTGAAGCCGAACGCCGCCAGTGCGATGAACGCCGAGACCAGGCACACCGGGATCGTGACGGCCGGTATCGCCATGGTCCGGAACGATCCCAGGAACACCAGGATGACGAGGCTTACGAGCACGGTGGTGATGGCAATGGTGCGATAGACCGAGTTGATCGCCGCACGGATGAACACCGAGTCGTCGGATCCGGTCGTGACCCGCATGTGGTCCGGGATCGCTTCGTTGACCTTGTCGATCTCGGCCTTGACCTGCTCCAGTGTCTCGAGCGTGTTCGCTGTCGACTGCTTGATGATGCCGATGCTGACCGTCGGCAGGCCGTTTGCGCGATAGATCGAGCGGTGGTCCATGGGCGCCACCTCGACGGTCGCGACCTCGCCCAAGCGCACCAGGTGACCGTCTTCGCCCCGGACGACCACCAACTCCCGGAAGTCTTCGGCGGACTCGTAGCCGCGCGCCACGCGCACCGTCAGTTCCCGGTCGACGGTCTCGATGCGACCGGCGGGAAGCTCCAAGTTCTCGCGGCGCAACGCCGACTCGATGTCGGTGACCGTGAGGTTGCGTGCGGCGAGGGCTAGCCGGTCCACCCAGATCCGCATCGCGGGGCGGGCCCCGTAGACGCCGGCATCCGCCACACCACCGATCGCCGCGAAGCGATCGGCGATATAACGCTCGGTATAGTCGGTGAGTTCCATCCGGTTGAGCACCGAACTCACCACGTTGATGTACATGGCCGGGCGGGCATCGGAGTCCTGTTTGCGGACCTCCGGCGGGCGTACGTCCTCCGGCAACCAGCGCACGACCCGCGAGACCCGGTCGCGAACGTCGTTCGCGGCGGCGTCGATATCGCGGTCGAGGTCGAATTCCAGGTTGATGCGCGAGCCGCCATCGGTGCTCGACGAACGCATCGCCACCATGCCTTCGATGCCGCTGATCTGATCCTCGATCACCGTGGTGACCCGGCTTTCGACGACGTCGGACGACGCGCCCGGGTAGGACGTGCTGATGGAAATCACCGGCGGCGTCACGTCCGGGTACTCCCGCAGCGGGAGCAGGTTGAAGGACAGGACGCCGAAGGCGAGCAACGACAGGCTAATGACCGTGGCGAACACCGGTCGCTTGACGGATGTATCGGACAGCCACATGCCGGTTATTCCGGGCGCACGCCTCTATTCGGTCCCGGCGTCACCGGCGACGCGCACGGGACCGCCGTTGCGGACCTTCATGACGCCTTCGGTGACCACCTCTGTACCGGCGGTCAACCCGGATATCGCCTCCGCCCACCCGTCGCGACGAATGCCGAGTTCGATCCGGCTCATCGTCGCCTTGCCGTCGACGACCGTGTAGACGAAGGTCTCCATGCCGCGTTGCAGCAACGCCGTCTCGGGGACCATGAGCGCATCCCGGCTCGCGGTGGTGAGCTTCACAGTCATCAACATCCCCGGTCGCAGCAACGCATCCGGGTTGTCGATGACCGCACGTACGGGTACCGCCCGGGTCGTGGGGTTGACGCGCGAACCGACCGTGCGAACCGCCGCGTCGAACGACTGGGCGGGGAACGCCGCGCTTGCCGCCGTGAGCGACAGGCCGGAATGTACGACACCGAGATAGACCTCGGGCAATGCGAAGTCGAGTTTGATCACCGAGATGTCGTCGAGCGTCGTGATGGGCGTACCCGGGGTGATGAGCGTACCGGCGCTCACCTCGCGGAAACCGAGCAAGCCGGTGAACGGCGCGCGGATCAGTCGATCGTCCAGGCGCGCGACGAGAGCCTGGTAGCGGGCCCGGGCGCCGGACAGTCGCGCCCGCGCCTCGTCCACGTCGGAAACCGGGATGCTCTGCTGTTCGAGAAGGTCGTTCAGTCGGTCGAATTGGGTCTGGGCATCCTGCTTGCTGGCTTCGGCTTCCTGGAGCAACGCCGTCTGTTCCTCGTTGGTGAGTTCGACCAGAACCTCGCCCTCGTGGACGAAGTCACCGTCGTCGAAGCGGACGTGGCGGATTGAGTCCGTGACCTTCGCGGTGATCGTCACGGACTCGTTCGCTTGCGTCGTGCCCACCGCCTCGACGATGTCCGCAATCGAGCGCACCGTCGTGGTCCCGGTCACAACCAGGGGAGGCCCGCCAAACCCGCCTCCTCCGGGCGGCGAAGAAGCACCACCATCGCCGCACCCCGCGATGAGAAGCACGATCAATACCGACGAACACCTAGCCGACACGCCCACCTCCGTCCAAGACCTCATATGGTACGCGCACTTGCAGGATTAGGAGGAACGTCGCGCCCGCCGGGTACTCCTCCCACTCGGATCACTCCCAGCGCTTCTCCTCAGGCAGCGCCGCGAGCTCCTTGACAGCCCGGTAGAACGCCCGCCAATCGCCGCCGACCGCGTTGAACAGTTGTTCGAAATCGCGTTTCGAATCCTCGTAGGTGCCCACCAGCGCCAGGCGGGCGTTGTTGAACGGTCGAGCCATGGCGGCGTCGTAGCGCCCGCCTCCGAGATCTTCGAGATTGCGCCGGTAGCCCTCGCGCATCGCCGCGAACAGTTCGGCCTTCAGTTGGCGCTTCGCGGCATCGGCAATGGGCTCGCGGTAGAGCTCGGCGAGGCGACCGCGCCAGTCGAGCAGGAAACGGGCGTAGGCATTCGCGTTTTCGAGGCGGCTTCCATATTCCCCGGCGTCGCCACCGTTGGCCCTGAGATAGGCGATCGCGCCTCGGTTGCCGACGAAGCTCGCGAAGCCTTCGTTGAATCCCGAGTCGCCGGGTACGTAGACCACGCTGTGCGCCAGTTCGTGGAAGATCAGGTCGGCCAGTGCCGCCTCGTCGTAGTGGACGAAGCTGGACAGGATCGGATCGTCGAACCAGCCGAGCGTGGAGTAGGCGGTCACCGGGTAGAGGTAGACATCATGTTGGAGGGCGAGCCGGGCAGCTTCGCGTTCGGCGGCACCCCGATCGAAGTAGCCCCGGTACACCGCACACCCGATCAACGGATAGCAGCGTGGCAACGGGAAAACCGTGAACTCCGGCGCCGCGACGACATTCCATATCGGCACGCCGTCGAGTTCGACGTAGCTGCGGTAGCGCCCGCCAAGGGGAAGGTGCAGCTCATCTTCGGCATAGCGCAACATGCGCGACACGAGTCGGAGTTGCCGGACCAACGCGGGATCGGTAGCCGGCGCATCGATCAGGGTTTGCACATCCTGCCGGGCGAAGAGCAGCGACGCCTGTCCGGTGGCGGCCTGGGTATAGAACTGGAGGTTCGCGCAGCCCCCGAGCGCCAAGGCGCCAAGCAGGACCATGGTTGCGCCCGGCGCCCGGCGCCTGGAACACGTCGCGGAACCCCCGTTGGGGACGGGCTCGCCAGGTCCCGCACCGCGGCAAGCGTCCTGCCTTGTGCGGGTGCGGACGAGCCCCGCCGCTACAGACTCGCGTTTACGCGCACTCGCCGTCGGCGCACAATCGGCAAGTTGAGTTTGCATCCTAGACGGGCCAGCGATGGTCGAGCCGATTCGCGGCGCCTTGGCGTTCACGTTCATCGCAGCAAGCAGCGTATTGTGGTGCACGCTGATATTCTGCCTCGGCTTGGTTCGCCCCTTCTTCCCGAAGGGCCGGCGCATTCCGCTGGGTACCGCCATGATGCACATGATGGCAGGCTGGGTGCGGTGTGCCGCGTGGATGTTGCGCGGGCTGCGCATCACGCATCTCCACGAAACAAACAACGAACAAGCGGCGAGTCTGCGCCCCGATGGCTGGTATCTCGTGGTGTCCAACCACCAGACCTGGGCCGACATCCTCGTCCTGGTCGTCGCCCTCTACGGCCGCATTCCCCAGTTCAAGTTCTTCACCAAGCGGGAGTTGATCTGGGTGCCGTTCATCGGGCCTGCGATGTGGTTCCTCGAGTTCCCCTACGTCCGTCGCTACAGTCGCGAAGAGATCGAGGCCAACCCGGCGCTGCGGGAGCACGACCGGCAGGCAACCCAGAAGGCCTGCGTCGGCTTTCGTCAACGCCCGACCAGCGTCCTGGTATTCCTCGAAGGCACTCGCTTCACCGTGGCGAAACGCGACGCCCAGGGCTCACGCTATCAACGGCTCCTGAATCCCAGAACCGGTGGCTTCTCGATCGTGCTCGAGAACCTGGCCGATCGACTGGAGGCCGTTGTCGACGTGACCGTTCGCTACCCGAACGGCGCACCGGGATTCTGGGGTTTCCTGTGCGGTCGAAGTCCGGACGTGGCGATCGACATTCGCGCCCTGCCCTTGCCGGAAGTCGAGCGCGACGCCATAAACGCATGGGTCGATCGCCTGTGGGAGGAGAAGGACGCCCGTCTGCGACCGTAGCGCCCCAAAGCCGTCCCCGGCGCTTCGCTTCGCTGTGCGCCGGGGTTCG
>JAPPGK010000081.1 GCA_028821405.1 Gammaproteobacteria bacterium
GGGCGACGCTTGCGGCCACGCTGACGCGACGTTTGAGGGTTGACGGGACACTAGCCTCGGCTCGTCGAGGGGTCGGGCTCGGGCTGCGGTGCCGAGGCGACATGCAGGGTCTGCGTCGGGAAGGCGAGCTCCGCGCCATGCCCCTCGACGATGGCCGCGATACGGAACAGGACATCCTCCTTGATGGTGTGGAACTCCGTCCAGACCGTGGTCTTGGTGAACGTGTAGATCATGATGTCGAGGGAGGACGGAGCGAAACTCAGCAGGTTCACCATCAACGTGCGGCTCGTGTCGATGGCCTCGTGGTGGACGAGCATGTCGCGGATGTCGTCGATCACGGCCTTCAGCACGCCGATGTCGTCGTAGCGCACGCCGATGATCTCGTAGATGCGCCGGTTGAGCATCCGCTGGGGATTCTCCACCGTCAGGGTGGCGAAGGTGGAGTTAGGCACATACAACGGCCGTTGATCGAACGTGCGGATGCGGGTCTGGCGCCAACCGATCTCCTCCACCGTCCCCTCGATCTCCTGGTCCGGGGACCGGATCCAGTCTCCCACCGCGAACGGTCGGTCGAGGAAGATCATCAGCGCGCCGAAAAAGTTGGCTAGCAGGTCACGGGCGGCGAAACCCACGGCCAGACCGCCGAGTCCCCCGAAGGCCAACACGCCGGTGACCGAGAAGCCCAACGAGGCCAACGCCATCAACACGGCCGTGATCAGGACGGATGCCCGCAGCAGCTTGCCGATCGCCGCCGCCGTGGTCTTGTCGACGGGGTCGCTGCGGTACTCGGCATCGGTGACGTGCCCCTCGACGAAACGGATCAGGCGGATGGCGAACCACGCCAGCAGGACGATGGCGATGACATCGCGTACGGGATCGACGTACGCGACGAGTTCGGATTCCGCACCCCGCAACGCGTACTCCGCCGCGAACAAGATGCCCATCGACCAGATTCCCCAGCCGATCGGCTTGCGCGCAGCGTCCAGCAGGGCATCGTCGTAGAGGTTCTTGGTTCGCTCGAGCTGCTTCGCCAGGCGATCGAACAAGAGCTTGGCCACGTAGCGGAACACCAAGGTGGCGAAGACGATGCCGAACACGATCACCCACTGCACCGACGCGTCGGCGCCGACGCCGAAGAACTCCATGGTGCGCTGCATGGCGACTCCATCCAAGGCTGATGGGAGGGATGATAGCGGAGGCATCGTCCCGGCCGCAGTGTTCGCGAGGCGAACAGGCCGCGTTTGGCGTGCCGATGGAGTCCGGCCCGGTTCGCCACGTTTCCACTTTCCCGAAAGACTGTATATAATCGCAGCCATACTGGATGGATGGACAGCCGCCCCATGAAACAGCTGACCGCGCGCCAAACCGAGGTTCTCGATCTCGTGAGGTCGCATATCGCGGAGACGGGTTACCCACCGACCCGCGCGGACATCGCGCGTGAACTCGGGTTCCGATCCGCCAACGCAGCAGAAGAGCACTTGAAAGCGCTGGCGCGCAAGGGTGCCTTGGAGATCGTCCCGGGGACTTCGCGCGGCATTCGGCTACCCGACGACGGGGCACTGCCCATCGTTGGCCGGGTCGCCGCCGGCAGCCCGATCCTGGCCCAGGAGCACATCGAGGAGACCTGCAACGTGCCGGCGGACCTGTTCCGTCCCGCCGCGGACTTCCTGTTGCGGGTCGAGGGCGACAGCATGATCGACGCCGGCATCCTCGACGGCGACTTGTTGGCGGTGCACAAGACCCCGGATGCGTCCAACGGCGCGATCGTGGTCGCCCGCATCGACGACGACGTCACCGTGAAGCGACTGCGCCGAAAGTCGCGAACGCGGGTGGTCCTCGAAGCGGAGAACGAAGCCTACGATCCCATCGAGGTGGATCTGCGCAAGGAGAACCTCGTCATCGAAGGCCTAAGCGTCGGCGTCATCCGACGGGCATAGGGACGACCCTCGCGGTCGTCGGATTTGCAGCGCGCCGGCGTTGCGTGCGACCGGACGCGGGGCGGGGCGGCACAAGCCCGCCCGCTACGGCGCCTTGCCCCGAGGCGCGGCATCGGCAGTCGTGTTCCCCTGCCCGTCCCCGGCATGGCAGATCGCATGGAGCAGTTCCGCCGAATTGCATGGCCGGTAGGGGCGACCCTCACGGTCCCCCGGTGGCAACGCCCCGGCATTGGGTGTGACTGCGGACCCGGGACGATAACGCCCCCAAACGGCTCGTGCCTCGCCGTCTGGCCCCAGCCAACACGACCTGATCTCCCTTGGAGCGCTTTCTAGCCGGGCGTCAGGTCGATCACCACCGGGTCGTCGCCTATCTCCAAAACGCCGAGGTCGTAGCGCACCGCATCGTCGAGCGTGTAGACACCCGTGTCCCAGTTCTGAAACTGCTCGCTCACGTGATGCACGATGACGCGGTGGGGACCGGGAACGATGCCGTGGGACGCCGGGATCGAAAACTTGCCCCCCTCGTTGCGCGAAGACCGCGCCCGCGCGAGTGGCGCGTTGTCGTCGAGGGGGCTGAAGGTCACCCATGCCATGCCCATCGCTTGGCCATCAAGCGTGAGACGGCCGGTTACCGGCCCTCGCCGCCCGGCCGTCAGGAAACCGCACCGCCGAAGCCAATTCACCAGCAGGACCGGCCACTCGCGAAAGTCCGGGTCGCCGGGGTTGAGTCCCGTGCCGTGTTCGCCGAACCCGTAGATGTGGAGTTCCGCCTGCACACCGGCGGCGAGCAGCGCGTCGTAGAACAGGGTCGACTGCGATGCGGGCACAATGCCGTCCTCGTGGGTGTGGACCAGGAAGGCGGGCGGTGTGGATTCGTTGACTCGAACGTCCGCGGGCGTGTACTCGTCAGCCTTGCGGCGGCGCAGGATACCGTTCGTAACGGCGTACACCGGAACCAGGAAGTCGGGACGGCTAGATACCCGCTCGATGGGGTCGACCGCCTCGGGGTTGCCCGCATCCCACCGGGTTCCCACGGCGACGGCCAGATGTCCGCCTGCAGAAAAGCCCAGCATGCCCAGTCGATTCGCGGCAATTCCGAAGTCCCGTGCCCGATGCCGAACCCGCCGAACGGCACGCAGGCCGTCGAGCAGCGACACGTCCGAGTGATAGCGCTCGCCTAGACGGTAGCGAAGCACGAACGCCGCGATCCCGCGACGGTTCAGCCAACGCGCGACCTGCAGTCCTTCGTGGTCCGCCGCCAGTTTCCTGTACCCGCCGCCGGGATTCACGATCACGCCGGCCCCGGTCGCCACGTCCGGTTCCGGCAGGTGGATCGTCAACCGCGGGCGGTCGATATCGAGGTCGGCGACGGCACCCGGCGCCCCGTCCGGCCAAAGCTCGACCGCTATTGGGTCCTCGAATTCAGCCAATGGTGGTCGCGCCCCCGTCGCAGCGGATCGTCTGCCCGGTCTTTCCCCCATGTCAGGCCGCCGGGGGCTCGTCCGCGTGGAACATCTCCTCGAGGTGCTCTGCCGGTAGCGGGGCGGTGAGCTTCGAGACGACAAACGTGAGCACCACGCCGACTCCCTCGCCGATCGCCGCGCAGGAGAACGGGTTCGGCGCCTCGCCGTGCAGCCAGGTAACGACCGTGTCGAGTACGCCGCCGTCGAACCAATCCGGGCTCAGCCACCCGTCGTGAAGCACCACGAAGGTCACGAATCCCGACAGCAGCCCGGCATAGGCGCCCGCGCGGGTAACGCCCTTCCACAACGCCCCCATGACCAACGGACCCGCAAAAGCCGCCATCATGCCGCCGATGCCGATCCAGACGATCAGCGCGACGTTCATATCGATGAGGATCCACGCTAGGGCGGTGCATATGACCATCACAACGACCGTTGCCCAGCGACTGATGAGCAGCTCCTGGCGGTCGCGTTCCTCCTCCGTAGCGTTGGGTGCCAGGTAGGGCGCCAAGGTGCGTCGGTACAGGTCGTTGGCGATGACCTGCGACGAGGATACGACAAGGCCGTCCGCCGTGGACATGATCGCCGCCAGGATTCCGACGCCGATCAGGGCGGCGAGCCACGGCGGGAACAGCTCGATGAACAACATCGGCAATGCCTGGTTCTGGTTGTCCAGCGAGTCGCCTAGCAGCGCGCGGGCAAGCAGTCCGCCGAGACCCAGCATGCCCAGCGTGATTCCGAAGGTGAAGGCCAGCTTGATGAACGAACGCTGCTGGCCGGTGTCTTTCAACGCCCACAGTTTGTTGCCGAGGTGCGGCAGCAGACCCAAAGGCAGGTGCGCCACCACGATGCAGGCGATGGACCACCAGGAGTGGTAGAGAGGGGTCGTGGTGTTCAAGAGGCCGACGAGATTGTCGTCCTGTTTCTTGAGGTTGTCGAACACGCCCAGCATGCTTCCGTCGCCGCCGACGCCGAACACGAACAGGACGATGACCACCGCCGCCAGGACGAGCATCATGATCCCCTGAACGCCGTCCGTGAGGATGTCGGCGTGGGCGCCTCCCATGAACACGTAGATGACCAGCACCACGGAAGTGACCAGCAACGCCCACAGCGGATCCATGCCCAACATGACCTCGAACATCACCAGCCCGGATACCAGTTGCCCGACGATGTAGAAGAAGAGGACCAGCGAAAAGACCGAAACGATCACCCGGATGCCGTTGGACCGGTAGCGGTCACCCAGGTACTCCGGGATCGAGCGGTTGCCGAAACGGTTGCCCGACGTCGCGATCAGACGCATGCAGATCAACACGCCGAAGTAGACGCCGATGGGATACAGGAAGTTGCCCCAGATGGTCGGCGTGCCGTACACGTACGCCAAGCCAGGACCGCCGAGAAACGTGGCGCCGCTAGCGGTGGTCGCCGCGAAGGCGAAGGCCAGCCATAGCGGCCCATAGGATCCCCGGGCGGTCGCGAAATCGTCCGCGTGCTTGACCCGGCGTCCCCCGAGGTAGCCAATCGCCAGCATGGCCCCGATATAGAACACGAGGAACACCCCCGACCACGTGATCAGCGTCATAAAGCAACCTGCCTATCTCCCAACCCCGCGCGAGCTTATCGGTCGGGTGGCCAATGTTCAAAGCGCGCGTGCCGTACCCGAAGCCGGCCCGCTCGTTGGCGGGGAGGACCAACCCGGCTTCTAAGGCACGATCCCACGTCGTCGACGACAGGTTCGGTGGACCGCCGACAGGATTCCTGCGCCACCTAGGGCAGGCGACCCGGGCTATGCGGCAGCCTTCACCTCGGACGTGCGCCCCACCGCCTCAGGACCTCAAGACGGCAAGTACGTCCTCGAGCTCCGCGATCGTCTGCCGGACAAGGAGCCTGGCATGGGTCTGATCCTGCTTTTCGTCGCCGCCGGTGAGCTTCTGCCTGGCACCGCCGATGGTGTAGCCCTGATCGTAGAGCAAGGCCCGGATCCGGCGCACCAGGAGAATGTCGTGCTCCTGGTAGTAGCGCCGGTTGCCACGGCGCTTGACCGGCTTCAGATCGTCGAACTCCTGCTCCCAATAGCGAAGGACGTGGGTCTTGAGGTCGCACAGGTCGCTGACTTCGCCGATCGTGAAATAGCGCTTCGGCGGGATGGCGGGCAGTTGGTCAGTCGGTGTCGGATCTGACATGTGTCTCGACCCGTGACCGGAGCTTCTGACCCGGGTGAAACGTCACGACACGGCGTGCCGAAACCGGGATCTCTTCACCCGTTCTGGGGTTGCGACCGGGTCGCTCGCGTTTGTCGCGGAGGTCGAAATTCCCGAACCCCGAGAGTTTCACGGGTTCGTTGCGTTCCAAGGCAGCGGCGATCTCCTCGAAGAAGCACTCGACAATCTCTTTCGCCTCGCGCTTGTTGAAGCCCAGATCTTCGAACAGGCGGTCGGCCATCTGCGCCTTGGTCATTGCACCCAAAGTCGGATACCCCCAAATGCGAACCCCGGGTTCTGCCCACCTAGAACCTCGTTGACGACGCTCACCACTCGTTCGGCTCAGCGCAAACGCGCACCAAGCCTAGTCTTCAACGCGAGCAACGCATCGTCCACGTACTGCGTTACCTCCGTGTCGGTAAGAGTGCGCGACGGATGCTGAAACGTCAAGCCTATTGCAATACTTTTCTCATTGGAATCAATGCCTTCACCTCCATAGACATCAAAGAGCGTGAACTCCGCCAATATTTGCGTCAGACGTTCGCGAACAACGGATTCCACCCGCGAGGCCGGAACGTCCCGGTCGACCACCAATGCAAGATCCCGGCGAACCGAGGGTTGGCGCGATACCGAGCCGTGACGCCGGCGGCGGCGCGCATGCACGGCATCCCCCTCCAACTCGAACACGAAGACGCCGCCGGGGAGTTCCAAAACGGCCTCGATCTCGGGATGCAGCCTTCCGAACCGGCCTGCCGCTTCACCGTCTACGACAACCACCGCGGACTGACCCGGATGCAGCACCGGGTCCACAGCCTTCACGTAGCCGACCTCGAGGCCCCCCAAGGCGAACACGCGTTCCACATCGCCCTTGATGTCGAAAAAGTCAACGCCGTCGCGGTCGAAGGCCCAGCCTTCCTGCTCCCGCGGACCCACGACAATGCCGCCGCAGAGCGTGACCTGGGCGAGCCCGCCCGGTTCCTCACGGAAGCACTGACCCGTCTCGAACAGCCGTACGCGGCGCGCTTGCCGGGAGAGATTGTTGCGCAGCGCCGTCACGAGGCCCGGAAGCAGGGTGGTGCGCATCACGGCGTGTTCGCTGGACACGGGATTGACCACGCCGAGGGGTTTGCCGCCCGGGTCGAGCAGATCCGCTATCGTCGGATCGATGAAGCTGTAGGTGATCGCCTCGTTGTATCCCAAGTCGACCAGCAGGTCCTTGATGCGCGCATCGAGCAGTTCACTGACCGTCGCGCGGCCCAACGGCAGCGGAACGATGGGTGTGCGGCTGTCCACGGCGTCGTAGCCATGAATCCGGAGCACCTCCTCGACCAGGTCCTCCTCCCGGGCGATGTCGAAACGGTGACTCGGGGTCGTCGTTGTCCAAACGCGGTCGTCACCCTCGCCGATGGTCGTGGGGGACAACTCCAGGCGCGTGAGGATCTCCTCGACCTCTCCAACCGGGATCTCCTCACCGACTAGAAGATCGAGTCTCGACTTGCGCAGCGCCACTTCCCTCGGCTTGGGCAGGTCCTCGGCACTCGATGCTTCCACCACGCGTCCTGGACGCCCGCCGGCGATATCGACAAGCAGACGGGTTGCCCGCTCCATGGCCTC
This sequence comes from Gammaproteobacteria bacterium, assembly GCA_028821405.1. Lineage (GTDB taxonomy): Bacteria > Pseudomonadota > Gammaproteobacteria > Pseudomonadales > Azotimanducaceae > VXYL01. The sequence goes on from JAPPGK010000081.1 coordinate 7,216, forward strand.
GGCCTGAAGCTCGTGATCCACCCCCCGGGCATAGCGGTAGGCGGCGTCCGTATTGAGATCGAAGCGGCGGGAGGTTCTCGCCACGGTCGGCGGCGAAAAATAAGCACATTCGAGAAACACGTTGCAAGTATCTGTTCCCACACTGCTTCTATCACCGCCCATAACCCCCGCAATCGCGACCGGCCCGTCGGCGTCGGTGATGAGCAACACGGATTCGTCGACTTCGATCTGCCGTCCGTCGAGCAACGTCATCCACTCCCCGGCCCGGCCGCTGCGTACCACGATGCCGCCCGACAATTGATCGAGGTCAAAGGCGTGCATGGGTTGACCCAGTTCGAGCAGGACGTAGTTGGTCACATCAACTGCGGGGTCGATGGGGCGAAGCCCGCAACGACGGAGCCGCTCACGCATCCACAGCGGCGTGGGGCGACTGATGTCGACGCCTTCGATGACGCGACCCAGGTAGCGGGGACAGCCCGAGGGGTTCGCGACCTCAACGCCGAACACCGCGTCCGTGGTCGCCGCGACGGGTTCAATCGGGGGCGCGTTGACCGCCATCCCGTTCAACACGCCGACTTCCCGGGCCAAACCCCGGATACTCAACGCGTCCCCACGGTTGGGGGTCAAGTCGATATCGATGACCGTGTCGTCGAAGCCGAGGGCGACCGCGAGGTCCGTCCCGCATTCGAGGTCGGCATCCATTTCGACGATGCCATCGGCGTTTCCCTCGAGACCCAGTTCCTCGCTGCTCAACAGCATTCCGTGAGATACGACGCCGCGCAGTTCGGAACGCCCAATCACCGTGCCATCCGGAAGCACCGCCCCGACACGGGCGAATGCGCTCAACAAGCCCGGGGCGACGTTGGGGGCACCGCAAACGACGGTTGCCCTCTCAATGCCGTCGTCCACCTCGCATACCGACAAACGCGAAGCGTTGGGGTGCGCATCCACCGCGGTGATCCTGGCGACGACGATACCCGAGAGGTCCCCCGCCACGCGCTCGGTGCCGTCCACCTCCAACCCGGCGTTGGTGAGTTGGTCGCACAGTTCGGCCGTAGGAAGCGTGGTCGGCACCCACTCCTTGAGCCATTGTTCGCTGAACTTCACGCGAACTGCTCGAGGAAGCGCAGTTCGTTGTCGAACAGGAACCGCATGTCGTCAATCTCGTAGAACAGGGTCGCGAAACGGTCGACGCCGAACCCGAAGGCGAATCCGGTGTAGCGCTCCGTGTCGATCCCCACGTTGGCAAGCACGTTGGGATGCACCATCCCGCACCCGAGCACCTCGGTCCAGCCGCTCTGCCCACACGCCCGGCAGCCATCGCCGAGGCAATGGACGCACTGCACGTCGACCTCGGCGGAAGGTTCGGTGAACGGAAAATACGAGGGCCGGAAGCGAACGCCGAGATCCTGTTCGAAGAACCCTCGCACGAAGTCGACGACGGCCCCCTTGAGATCCGCGAAGGCGATGCCCTCGTCCACCACGAGTCCTTCGACCTGATGGAACATCGGGCTGTGGCTGGCGTCCACGTTGTCCTTCCGGTACACCCGGCCCGGGCAGATGACCCGGATCGGCGGCGGCCGTGCCTCCATGGTGCGGACCTGAACCGGGGAGGTATGAGTACGCAACAGCATGCCGTTGTCGAGGTATAGCGTGTCGTGCATGGCCCGCGCCGGATGGTCCGCCGGTATGTTTAGCGCCTCGAAGTTGTGGTACTCGTCCTCGATCTCGGGGCCCGACACCACGTCGTAGCCGGCGGCCTCGAAGATGCGCTCGATGCGCCGGAAGGTCATGGTGATCGGATGCAGGCTGCCGCCCGGCCGCGACCGCCCGGGCAACGTCACGTCAACCGCCTCCTCGTCAAGCTCGCGCTGAAGCTGGGCTCTGGCCAACGCTTGCTTGCGACGCTCGACCGCCGCTTGGAGGCGAGCCTTGGCAGCGTTGATGCTCGCGCCTGCCGCCGGGCGCTCGGCCGCGTCCATGGCGCCCAGCGACCGCAGGAGGGCGGTGAGTTCGCCTTTTCTCCCCAGGTAGCGTACGCGCACATCGTCGAGGGACTGTTCGTCCATCGCCGCGTCCACGGCCGCCAGCGCGGCCCTCTCGATGCCGTCAACGTTCATGTCTGCGGTTGCCGGGTGACGGTCGACGCCAACCCGCTCCGGGCGCTACGCCAGTGCGGCTTTCGCCTTCTGTGCCAAGACGCCAAACGCCTCTTGCTCGTGAACCGCCAGATCCGCAAGGACACGTCGATCCACGTCGATCGACGCCCGTTTCAAGCCGGCCACGAAGCGGCTGTACGACAGGCCATGGCGACGGGCTTCCGCGTTGATGCGCACGATCCACAAGGCGCGGAACTGACGCTTGCGTTGGCGTCGGTCACGGTAGGCGTACTGGCCCGCCTTGATGACCGCCTGCTTGGCTACTTTGAACGACCGGCTGCGCGCCCCGTAGTAGCCCTTGGCGGATTTCAGGACCTTTTTTCGGCGCGCCCTGGACGGGACGCTGTTTCTGGCTCTTGGCATGTCGTATTTCTTCCGTGTTGGACTCGACCGAACGTTGGCAAGGTCAGCGTCTAGCGTGCCTTCGTCGGGACCATGCGTTTAACTGCCTCCTTGTCGGCCGCGGACACATCGGCAAAGCCCCTCAACTGGCGCTTACGCTTCGGCGCCATCTTGGTGAGGATGTGGCTCTTGTTGGACCGCTTGTGCTTAAACCCTTTCGCGGTACGGCGAAATCGCTTTGCGGCGCCACGGTTGGTCTTGATCTTTGGCATGAGTTGTCCTTCGTTGTCCCTGCAACATGGTTGCCCGGCGAGCCGTCAAGGCCGGGTGTCCGTCGATTGGGTTGGTTGAGATCGCCTAGCGCGTCGGTGACGCCATTACTTTCGCCGCTTCTTCGGGGTCAGGACCATCGTCATCTGGCGGGGTCCGTCGAACTTCGGTTCCGTCTCCACGCTCGCCAATTCGTCCAGATCCACCTCGATCCGCTTCAACACGTCCATCCCGATCTCGGGATGATCCCGTTCGCGGCCCTTGAAACGCATGCTTACCTTGGCCTTGTCGCCGTCTTCGAGGAACCGGATCAGGTTCCGCAGCTTGACCTGGTAGTCGCCTTCCTCGGTACCGGGCCGAAACTTCATCTCCTTGACGTGGATCTGCTTCTGCCGTTTGCGTTGCGCCGCCTTGGCCTTCTTCTGCTCGAATAGGTGCTTTCCGTAGTCCATGACCTTGACGACAGGCGGGTCGGCGTTGGGGGCGATCAGCACCAAGTCCAAGCTCTCTCGGCGGGCTTCGCTCAGCGCGTCTTCCCGTGGAACGATCCCAACCTGGTTGCCATCGGAACCGATTAAGCGCACCCGAAGCGCACGAATGTCGTCGTTCAGAACGGCACGCTCGCCACCCTGCGCTTTCGGACTCGATCTCTTGATAGGCGTCTCCTTATCCCGGGACCCGGCGGCTCTAACGCCAACCGGTCACCTTCCCATCGGCCTCCCGGCGGCATTTCCCCGCGAGACGGCCAAAACAACGCGGATTTTAATGATGGCGCAAGGTTCAAACAACAGCCGTTTTCCTACACCCGTCATGGCGAATGGCGTACACACGCGATGTCAACAGTCACCGAGGGCCCACGCTTCCCCTCGCCCGCCGGCACGGCCCGCAGGGGCGACGCTACCCCTCGCCCGCCGGTAGGCGTGATAAGTTACCCCGTTCGACTCGCGTGGACACCGGAGCAACTTTGTGGCCTACAACAAACCGATACCGCCCCAGGGGCAACACACGAAACCATTCTGGGAAGGGGCGAAGGCGGGCAAGCTCATGCTGCCCCGCTGCGCCGACTGCAACCGGGTGCACTGGTATCCGCGCCTGATCTGCCCCTTCTGCCACTCCACGAACCTGGAATGGATCGAGGGCAGCGGCAAGGGCCGGCTCCACACGTTTGCCGTCCAGCATCGGGCGTTCGGGGGATGGGCGGAGGAGGTCCCCTATGTGACGGCCTACATCGACCTCGACGAAGGCGACCGCATGATGACGGTGCTGCGCGGAGTCGACGCAACGAAGCCCGAAGAGATCGACATCGGTGCCCGGGTGCAAGTCGAGTTCGAGCAGGCCAACGAAGATACCTGCATTCCGTTCTGGCGCGTCTGCGACGCATCGTCTGACGAATCGGGAGCGTAGTCATGGGTATTGCGAACCTGAGCAACGCGGCAGCCATCGTCGGGGCGGCGGAGTCCGACGTCATCGGCTATCCCGAGGACTTGACGGGCCACAAGGTGACCTCGCTGCAGCACCACATCCAGGCCATCAAGAACGTCAGCGAACTGACCGGCATTCCGATTTCGGACATTCAAGGCATCTTCTCCGCGGGTTGGTCCGGAGAGCTTGCGGAGCACCTCGGCCTCAGACCCCGCTATCTCGATACCACGTCCGTCGGCGGCTGCTCTTTCCAGATCCATGTCCACCACGCCCTCGCGGCGATCCACGCCGGCATCATCGACATCGCCCTTGTGAGCCACGGCGAAGCGGGCTGGTCCTATCGGGGCGGCGGCGGTGGCGGCGGCGGACGCGGTCAGATCAGCCCCGGCGCGGAGATGACGGCGGCGTACGGCACGTTTGGCGCGCCTTCCCAATACGCCCACGCCATGGTCCGGCACTTCCACCAGTTCGGCACGAGCCAGGAGGACTTTGCGCACATTTCCGTCGTCACCCGGGATTGGGCGCAGCTAAATCCGCGGGCCGTGATGTACGGCAAGAAACAGAGCCCCTTCGGTGGGCCCATCACCGTCCAGGACGTGCTCGATGCCCGCGTCATCGCGTGGCCGTTGACCCTGTACCACTGCTGCCTGGTATCCGATCACGGCGGTGCGGTCATCGTCGCCAAACCGGAGATCGCCCGCAGCCTGCGTACCAACCCGGTGTGGGTAAGCGGCGCCGGCGAGTCCATGGGCCACCAGAACATCCTGGAGATGGACGATTTCACGGCAACGTCGGCATCCCGGTCGGCGGCGACCGCCTACAAGATGGCGGGTCTCGGCCCGCAGGACATGGAGATGGCGATGATCTACGACTCGTTCACCATCACCGCAGGCATCACCGCCGAGATGCTTGGCCTCGCACCGCGGGGCCGGGGCTACACGCTCTGGAAGGACGGCCACGCGGCACCCGGCGGGCGGCTGCCCATCAACACCAATGGGGGTGGGCTTTCCTTCAACCACTCCGGGATGTACGGCATGCAGCTCCTGGTGGAAGCGTACCGGCAGTTGTCACGAACGGCGGAGGACGGCGTCAACGGCATCGAAGGCAAGCAGACCGAGGCCACGGCGTGCGTGGTCAATGGAACCGGCGGCACGCTGTCGACGACGGGGACACTTGTGCTCACGTCCGATGACCGGTAGGGGCGATCCCAACGCGCGCCGCCGGTCGGGTCGCGCTCGGTGCGGCGCCGGCTCTGCCTGGGCGGTCGCCGGTTTGATCCTCATCGCAGGCCGGGCAATACCGGCCGAGACCGAACTCCCGCCGATCTCGTTGTTCACCGACCGGGCCGAAGTTGCGGCGGTGACGATCTCCCCCAGCGGCCGCTACTTGGCCGCCAGCATCCGTCGGGGCGACGAAGCCGCGTTCCAGGTCATCACGCTCCCCGAGCGCGAGGTGAAGGTCAACTTCCCGCTAGGCACCGAGCGCGAGATTGCACGCATCTACTGGGCAACCGACGACCTGCTGTTGGTTTCGCCCGTGCGCCAGGCACTCACCCTCGACATCATGGGACTCACCCTGGAACTGATGACCATCCACGCCGAAACCGGCCAGACCGAACGCGTAGGCGTAGGCAGTCTGATCGACATCCTGCCGGACGACCCCGAACACGTGCTCGTTTCCGCTTCCCCGAACCGCTTTGCCCAAGCCCACCTCTTGAACCTCAAATCGAAGTCCATGCGCCGCGTGGCGAGCGGCCCAGCGCCGTACGGGTCGTTCGTTCCCAACGCCGAGGGCAAGGTGGCGATCGGTACCGGCGAGAACGAAAACGGCCACATCGAGGTTCACCACCGGGAGGGTCAGAAGTGGCGGCTGATCGGGCGCCACGACGCCCTTGGACACGGCTGGACACCCGCACGGTTCGGGCCGACGCCCGGCACGTTCCTCACCTTGGATAGCCGCGATGCGGCGACCACGGGCCTCGGCCTCTACAACGTCGAGACCGACACCCACCGGGTTCTCCTGCGCCACCCGCAAGTCGACGTGACCTCGCTTTACTACGACTTCGGTCGCCGCAACCTGTGGGCGGTGCGTTTCGACCCCAACTATCCCCAGATCATGTATGTCAGCCGCAGACACCCGTTGACTCGGCAACACCAAGCCCTGGCGAAGATGTACCCCGACGACAACGTCCGCTTCACAAGCTTTACTCGCGATCACTCGAAGCTCGTGGCGGTCGTGTCGGGCGATCGTCGCCCCGGCGACTACATGCTCGTTGACGCCGCCGCCGGGAAGGTCGACATGCTCATGGCCCGACGCCCTCGCCTACCCCAGGAGGCCTTAAGCCCAATGCAGCCCGTGGAGTTCGACGTACGAGACGGCACGAAGGTGTATGGCTATCTGACAAGCGCACCGAACACCCCGAAGCCCGGCCCGATGGTCGTCTACATCCACGGCGGCCCACACCAGGTGCGCGACTACTGGGGCTTCGACACCGACGTCCAACTCCTTGCGAGCCGTGGCTATCACGTGCTCCAGGTCAACTACCGAGGCTCATGCTGCTACGGCATTCCCTACGAGCGGGCCGGATTCGGAGAATGGGGCAGGCTCATCGAGAACGACGTCATCGATGGCGTCCGTTGGGCCGTAGAGGCGGGTATTGCAGACGCCGAAAGGATCTGCGCCTATGGCAACAGCTACGGCGCCTATTCCGCGCTGATGGGCGCCGCCATCGAACCCGACCTCTACCGCTGCGCGGTGGGCGGCGCCGGGATCTACGACCTCACCCTGCTCGAGAAGTCGGGCGACATACGCCAACGCCGCGCAGGGGTCGCCTACCTGCGCCGAGCCGTGGGCGACGACGACGAAAAGCTCCGGGCCCGTTCGCCGGTGTACCTCGCGGACCGTATAAAGGCCCGGGTTCTCTTGATCCACGGCGGCGGCGACCGGCGCGCCCCGCCGATACATGCACAACGCCTGCGCACAGCGCTTCGGGAGGCGGGCAACGAACCCGAATGGCTCTTCGAGACGGAGCAGGCCCACGGATTCGGGGGCAACCAGGGCCGCAGCATGCTCTACGAGCGGATCCTAGAGTTCCTCGCGGAGAACATCGGCGGCAACTCGTAGGCGCGAAGCCTCTGAGAATGGTACAGGGGACGGGCTTGTCGCGTCCCGGCGCCAACGCCAATGCGCTGCGATCCGTAATCGGTCATTCGTGTCCCGCCTCGTTGACCCAAGGGCCTGTTGCGTTTTCGTGCGATGATTCGCAATCCTACGCAGTTCTTCACGGATCTCTCTCTTGGAAACACTACGACTCGGCCTCATGGGCTTCGGCCAGGTGGGCAGACAGATCTACCGACTCGCCCTGGCGGATGACCGATTCGATACGGTCGCGATATCCGATATCGGGCAACCCGACATATTGCACAACCTGCTGGTGAGGTCGATGGGTCGGGACGCCCGCGTCTCGCTGAACGGAAACTACCTCGCCGCCGAGGGCCGGACCACGACGCGAAAGACGCGCCTCATGTCCGCGGAGAGACCCGAGGAGATCCCCTGGGACCTGCTCGGTGTGGATGTCGTCATCGACGCCACGGGGCGCTACCGGTCGCGTACCGATCTCGCACCCCACCTGGACAACGGTGCCAAGCGCGTGGTGACGTCCTCGCTGCCGGAGGGTGAAGTGGACCGGGTCATCCTCTGCGGCGTCAACGAGGCAAGCGCCCTCGCGCGCGATCGCATCGTCTCGGCGGGATCGGCGTCCACCACCGCCATGGCCCTGGCGCTGCGCGTCGTCACCGCCGCCCGACCCATCGCCCACGCCACGATGACCTCGGTGCATGCCTACACCCGCGACCAGAGCCTCTACGACCACGCCGGTCTCGACTACCGCAGAAGTCGCGCCGCCGCCGGCAATATCATCCCCAACACGACGCCGGCCTTGCAGTGGGTCGAGCACGCCCTGCCCCAGATCAAGGGCAAGGTGAGCGGATTCGCGCTCAATGTCCCCGTTGCCGCCGGCTCGCTGCTGGACGTGACGCTCGCGTTCGAGGACGCGGCCATGGATCTCGACGAGATAAACGGACTGTTCACGGCCGCCGCCGAGGCGGAACCCGAGTTGATCGCGGTCACCCGCGACCCGATCGTGTCCTCGGACGTACGCGGTCGGTCCGAGTCGATCCTCGTCGACCTGCAGGGCACCCTGGTGGCCGGCGACAAGCTCACGAAGTTGCTGGCTTGGCACGAGACCCTCGGCCATGCCCGGCGCATTCTCGACGTGGCGGCCCAATACGCCGCGCTTGACCAGCACCAAACAGGGGGGATGTCCTGATGCGCGTGGCAATCAACGGATTCGGGCGAATCGGCCGTGCCGTGTTCCGGATCGCCGAGTCATCGGACGATCTCGAAATCGTGGCGATCAACGACCTGTTCGACCACGGCACCCTCGCCTACCTGCTGACCTACGACACCGTCATGGGCCGCTTCGAAGGCGGCGTCGAGATTCAGGACGACGAACTGGTCACCTCCCGAAGCCGCGTTCGGATGGTCAGCGAACGCGAACCCGCGCGGCTCCCCTGGGCATCGCTGGAGGTGGATGCCGTCGTCGAATCGACGGGGGTGTTCCGAACCCGGGATCAGATCGCGAAGCACCTCTTGGCCGGCGCCAAACGGACCCTGTTGACCGTTCCGGCCGGCGACCCCATCGACTATACGGTGGTCATCGGGGTCAACGAAGACGGTCTGAAGAGCGAGCATCGGTTGGTATCGAACGCCAGTTGCACGACCAACTGTCTCGCGCCGGTGGCCAAGGTGCTGCAGGACAGTTTCGGCATCCGGGAAGGCATCATCAATACCGTCCACGCCTACACCAACGACCAGAGCCTGGCCGACGTGCCCCATTCCGACAAGCGCCGCAGCCGGGCGGCGGCCGAGAACATCATTCCCACGTCCACGGGTGCGGCCAAGGCCGTTGGCGAGGTCCTGCCCGAGCTCAAGGGCCGATTGGACGGCATCGCCTCCCGGGTTCCCGTTCCCGACGGTTCCGTAGTGGATCTGTTCGTCGAGACCGACAAGCCCGTCAGCGTCGATGCCGTGCACGACGCCATGCGCACCGCCGCAGCGACCGAACGGATGCGCAACGTGCTGGAGTTCACCACGGAGCCCGTCGTGTCCTCCGACGTCATCGGCAATCCCCATTCGTCGATCTTCGACGCATCGTTCACCCAGGTCACCGACGGTCGATACCTCAAGGCGCTGTGCTGGTACGACAACGAGTGGGGCTACGCCAATCGGGTTTGCGACCTGCTCGGCTTGATGGCCGGCCTCGACTAACCCGGGGGCGTAGATGCACATCGGGATCACGTTGCGAAACATGGGCGATCAGTCCACGCCCGAAACGATGTCAGCGTGCGCCTCGGCGGCCGAAGCCGCAGGACTCGAATCGATCTGGGTGGTCGACCACATCGCAATCCCCCCGGACGCCGCAGAAGGGTCAAACGGCCGCTACGTGGATCCCCTGGTCTCGCTCGCGTGGTTGGCCGGCATAACCCGGCGCATACGGCTCGGCGTCGGCGTGCTCATTCTCCCGTACCGCCCACCCCTGCCCACTGCCAAGCAGATCGCCAGCATCCAGTCGCTCTCCGGCGAGCGACTGCTCCTCGGCGCCGGCGTCGGCTGGATGGACCCGGAATTCCGGGCCCTTGGCGTGGACCGGCACCAGCGCGGCCGAAATACCGACGACACCCTGGCCTTCATCCGTGCCTGCTTCGACAACGACGAGATGACGGCCAACGGGCAGACCTTCCTGTTTCGTCCGCGTCCATCCCGACCGCCGATCTACATCGGCGGCTCGCCACCACACGCCTTCAAGCGTGCCGCAAAGTTCGGCGACGGCTGGCTGCCGATGGGAATGACGCCGGAACGATTGCCGCAGGCACGCGCAGAATACGGCGAGATCTGCGCCGCGGCCGGCAAACCCGTCGGCGAGGTCGTTGTCATGGGCGGCCTCCCATTGAACGATCACGGTGCCGCAGCGCAGGTGCTAGACGACTTCCGCAACGCCGGCGCCGCCCGATTCGTTCTCGGCGGGCGCTATGCAAACAGCGACGAGTACCGGCTCAAGGTTGATGCCTTGGCGGCGGCTGGCGGCCTTCTGTAGGGTCGACAACCGGCACGCTCGTTGTCGTGGCGACCCCGGTCGGGCATCTCGTGCACAGTTGCCCGCCCTGTCGCCGACCGCACCTTCGCTTTCTTGGGGCACCGTGGACGAAGCGTGGACAACCCCGTCTGGCGTTTCGTCCCGACCCAAGGGACCACCGGCACGGTCCTTGGCGGCCCCGCGCGGCGCACTGGTCGACGTGGCGACCCCGCTCGGTCGCGTCGGGCGGCGTTTCCAATGGCAACCGAAAACTGCACACTTGCGGGGACGTCGCCAGACCGTTTCTAACGGCGCCCGGACCACCGGCACGGCGTTGGCGCGCTGCAGGGGCGTTCCGCCACAATCAAGGTGAGAACGTAGCGACAGTCAAGACGAGAAAGCCGATGTTGCGCGCCTGGGTCCCCGCTCGGCCGCGTCGGGCGTCGTTGGCGTGGCCGACGGGGTGGCGCTGCCCTCGCCCGCCGACAGCCTGCCGTTCCTACTTCGTCCGCTTCGCTCCCCGGGCCCGCCGGCCCCTCGTCGA
>JAPPGK010000059.1 GCA_028821405.1 Gammaproteobacteria bacterium
GACATTACCTATAGAGGGGAGAGATACGAATGGCCGTACGAGATGTCGTTGTTGTAGACAGTGTCCGCACGGGACTCGCCAAAGCCCACCGCGGCAGCTTCAACCTGACGCGTTCCGATGACATGCTGGCCCACCTGATCGATGCCTTGCTGGAACGGAACCCGAAGGTTTCCGCTGCCGAAGTCGAAGATGTCGTGGTCGGCGCCGCCAACCACACCGGCGAGCAGGACGGCAACCTGGCCCGCTTGGCGGTCGTGTTGTCCAAGCTGCCGATCACCACCGCAGGCATGACCATCAACCGGTTCTGTTCTTCGGGACTTCAGTCGATCGCCATTGCGTCCAACCAGATTGCCTCGGGCCAGACGGAAATCGCCATGGCCGGCGGCGTCGACTCGATCTCGATGGGTGCCCGACAGCAGCCCGGTAAGTCCAAGCGCAACGAGCGCTTGCTCGACGAGAAGCCCGAGATCTTCATGGCCATGGGCAACACCGCGGAAGTCGTCGCCCGGCGCTACCAAGTGACCCGGGAGATGCAGGACGAATACGCACTCCAGAGCCAGTTGCGCTATGCCAAGGCGCAGTCCAGCGGTTGGATCGACGACGAGATCGTCCCTATGACGGTAACCATGAAAAAAGTCGACAGACAGACTGGCGAAGAGAGCTTCGAGGAGGTCACGGTCGCAAGCGACGAGTGCAACCGTCCGAACTCGACCATTGAAGGCTTGGCCGGCCTGCCTCCCGCATTCGAGGAAGACGGTACGGTGACCGCCGGCAACGCCTCGCAACTCTCCGACGGCGCCTCGATGACCTTGCTGATGAGCGCGGAGCGCGCCAATCAACTCGGGGTCGAGCCGATGGGCATCTATCGCGGCTTCACCGTCGCGGCTTGCGAACCCGACGAGATGGGCATCGGCCCGGTCTTCGCCATTCCGCGCATGCTCGAGAACGCCGGCCTGCGCAAGGAAGACGTCGACCTGTGGGAGCTGAACGAAGCATTCGCGTCGCAATGCGTGTACTGCCGCAACGAGTTGGATCTCGACAACGAGAAGTACAACGTCAACGGCGGCAGCATCTCCATCGGCCACCCGTTCGGGATGACCGGTTCGCGTTGCACGGGGACCATTCTGCGCGAGCTCGAGCGTCGCCAGCAACGCTACGGCGTGGTGACGATGTGCATCGGCGGCGGCCAAGGCGCCGCAGGGCTCTTCGAACGCGCCTAGGTGTTGACGGGCCGGCCGTAGGGGCGGGGCTTGTCCCCGCCCGAGCCGGTCGCTACACGCCGCGCGTTTCTCGGGCGACCGCAAGGGTCGCCCCGTCGGCGCTCGCCGAACCATAACCGAGTCCGTGACGCCCACCCTGGATTCGACTCCCCACCGCCGTGGCACAAAGGTTGCCCGTTACATTTTGATACCCCACCCGGCTTGGCCGCAGCGACGTTTTTCGCGAAACTCTAGGGACGGTTTCGCCTGTTTGGCGCGAGCATGCCACGCCGCTACGACTCGAAAGTCCGTCCTCCGACCATCGTGCGCCTCTGCGCCTTGGGCATCCTCGCGTGGGCAACATCGGCAGCCGCGGCAGAGCAGCCGGCCAAACGAGGTGTCGGCAACGCGGACAAGGTTGTCGTCAACCCCTATTCCCAACTCAGCAACGAGCAGTTGGGCACCCTCGCCGGAACCTTCGAGGAGCTTGACCGTGACCAACGACGGTGGTTCCTTACCGAGGTACGCAAACGGATGTCCGCCAAGGGCGACGCGCCCGAAATCCAGGTCGGCAGAGACGACCGCTTCGGTCGTGTGGTGCCCAGCGTCGACCCGGCCGACGAGGCTTCCCCCCAGGCGCGCAAGCCCCTCGGCGCGTCGTCGTCCGACATCGACGCCGTCGAGAGGCCGAAGGTCTACGGTACCGGCGCCCGACCCCCGGGGGAGAAGGCCCCGGACGGTTCGATGCCCGTGGTAAAGTCCGAGGATCCGTCCAACCCCGGCGAGTAACCGCGGTGAGTGACCGAGCAAAGCTGCTCGTCGTCGACGACGATCCCGAACTCCGGGAACTGATCACGGCCTACCTAAGCAAGCAGGGCTACGACATCGTCGCCGTCGCCGATGGCCGTGCCATGGATCACGCGCTTGCCGGCGGCGGGATCGATCTCATCATCCTCGACCTGATGCTGCCGGGGGAAGGCGGGCTCGACATTGCCCAGAGACTCAAGCAAACCACCGATGTGCCGATCATCATCGTGTCCGCGCAGGGCGAGGAAGTCGATCGGATCGTCGGGCTCGAAGTCGGGGCGGACGACTACATCGGCAAGCCCTTCAACCCACGCGAACTCCTCGCACGGGTGCGCGCAGTACTGCGCCGGGTTCGCGGGTCGGGAACCATAGGACCGTTGGCGCGGATCCTGGAATTCGGCGACTTCCGGCTCGATCTCAATGCCCACCTGCTGACGAAAGACGGCAATACGGTGCCGCTGACCTCCGGTGAGTTCGACCTGCTGGGCATCCTGGTCCGCCACCCGAACCAGGTGCTCGACCGTGACCGGATTCTCGACCTGCTTACCGGTGCCGAGAGGTCTCCGTTCGACCGCAGCATCGACGTGCGGATCACCCGCCTGCGAAGCAAGATCGAGCCCGACCCCTCCTCCCCGGTCTTCATACGGACCATCTGGGGAAAGGGCTACATGTTCTGCCCGGACGTGCCTTGAGGCGGTTGGCGAACCCTCCGGGGAGCAGTCGGAACGCTAGCAGGCGTCGGTTGGCCGCGAAGACGGTCCCGTTCCTCGGCCAGGAGGGGAAGGCAGGCCCGCGGACGAAGTCCCCGTCCTCGCTGTTGGCACGGGCGAACCTGGTGCTTGGCATATCCGCCTCGGCGATCGCCTTCACTTCGATCGTGGCCTTGGCCGTGTTCGTCATCCTGCCCATCGAGAACCGCTCCGCCGACGACGAAGCAGGGCTCATCGTGCTGGCCGCGAAGACCTGGGTGGAACTCGACGCCGCGCGACGGCCCGCCTTCGAGATCGAGATGCTTGAGAACCACGACGTGACCGTCTCGGCCCACACCCTCGACCTACCGTACGTCGAAGAAGGCAACCGCTACTACGATCTCTTGGCATCGAAACTCAACGAACGCCTCGACGAGCCCGTGCGTTTGATGGAGAGCGATCCGTACACCGAGGATGACTACGAGATGATCTGGGCGAACATTCCCCTCGGCGGGTACGTGATGCAGGTCGGGATCTCGCCCCAGCGGCAGAATGTCCAACCCCTCTACGTCGGCTTCGTCATCGTGCTGTTCGGCGCGATCATCGTGTCGGTAACGTCGGGCTTCATCGTGCGTCGCGTGGCACAGCCGCTGTCCCGAGCGGCACAAGCCGTCGAGGCGTTCCGGGGCGCCGGTGGGTTCCAGCCGCTGCCCGAGGAAGGGCCGGAGGAACTGGTGACGCTGGCGGCCAGCTTCAACGCCATGGCCCGCAACGTGAGCGAACTGCTGGTGAATCGCACCACGTTGTTGGCCGGGATTTCCCACGACCTGCGCACACCGCTCACCCGGATGCGCTTCGCCCTGGAGATGCTGCCGGATACCGTCGACAAGCATCTCGTCGATCGGTTCGAGCGCAATCTGACAGCCATGGAGGATCTCATCGCCGATGCCCTGCGCTTCTCGAGGGGTGCAGGCGAAGAACCCACCAACGTGGATTTCCGCCGCTACCTGGAGACGGTGGCCGCCGACATCGACGAGGATCTGGCCGTCGTATGGCGGGACGAGCCGCCGCCTTTCGTGCAGCTTGCCACCGGCGCCTTCCGGCGCGTGGTCGCCAACCTGGTCAAGAATGCGCGGCAACACGGCGGCGGGGCAGAACTGGTGGTGGATTGCGACCGAGACCTCGTGGTGCACGTCATCGACGATGGCCCCGGTATTCCCGCCGACGACCGGGACAAGGTCTTCCAGCCGTTCTACCGGCTCGAGGGTTCGCGCAGCCGGGCCACCGGTGGCAGCGGCCTCGGCCTCGCCATCGTTGCACAACTCTGCCAAGCCCACGGCTGGCAAGTGCAGCTAGCCGACAGCCCGACCGGCGGGACCGACGCCCAGGTGGTCGTGGTGTTGCCAAGGACGCCACCGCCGCCCAAACGACGCGATGAAACGTAACAAAATGACACGATCGCGGGGCCTCGGGGAAATCAAACAGTAACAGACATGGGGGTACGGTACGCCTGCGCGTCGGTGGGAACACCGATACGCAGGAACCATCCCGATCCCCTCTCCGGATCTGCGTTCCGCCTTACGGGACCCCTCCCCGAGGGGTCCCGTACTTCATTCGGCACCGCTCATCCACGCGACTGCGAGCGCCACCGCCCGAGCCAATCGTGTAAAACTAGACGGCTGTGCCATCGATGAGGTCCTGCACTTGAGCTACCGTGAAATTCGCTACGAGGTCGACGGGCCCTTGGCGCTTGTCACCATCAATCGGCCCGAGAAGCACAACGCCATCTCGCTCGCCACCTTGCAGGAGTTGCAGCGGGCCGTCGGCGCGGCCGCGGCGAGCGAAGATGTCAAGGTGATCGCCCTCACGGGTGAGGGCGGCCGCTCGTTCGCATCGGGATCGGACCTCTCGGAGGTCTTGGATCGCGACCTGACAAAGGCGCTGGAGCCCATCGTGCAGGGCTTGGCGGATCAGCTTGAACGCACGCCCAAGCCGACGATCGCCGCCATCGACGGCATTTGCATGGGCGGCGGTCTCGAGGTGGCTCTCGGCTGCGACCTGCGGATTGCCACCCCGCGGTCCCGGTTCGCAACCCCCGAGGGCAAGTTGGGCATCATCCCCGGCGGCGGGGCCACGGCGCGTCTGCCGAGACTGGTCGGTCGCGCCTGGGCCATGGAAATGATGTTGATGGGAGAGCCCATCGATGGGGAGCGGGCGTTGGCCATCGGTTTGGTCACTCGTCTGGTCGATCACGAAGAACTGATTCCCGAGGTGCGGCGGATGGCCGCGCACCTGGCCAGCTTCGCACCATTCGTTCCGCGGACCATGAAGGCCATGGTCCACTTCGGCATGGAGGCGAGCATGGCCGGTGCCCTCATGTTCGAGAAGTACGCCCAGGGTGCGCTGGTCCAGACCGAGGACAAGCACGAGGGCATCCGAGCCTTCCTCGGCAAGCGCAAACCGGTGTTCAAAGGACGTTGACGGCCTTACCCCGACGATAAGTCTTTGCTAACTTTACGCCTCGGTGCCATGCACCGAGGTCGACCGGACCTTACCGGTGCCGGTATTCATTTGCACATGAGGGGAGACCATGGCTCAAGAGAAATTCCCGGTGGAGGCGAGCCACATCATGATGTTCGCCCGCTCGATCGGGGACGGCAATCCGATCTACTACGACGACGAATACGCACAGGGTACCGAGGCCGGCGGGATCATCGCGCCGCCGACGTTCGCCCAGGCAAGCGCCCAGTTCGATCCGAACCACGGCCTGCGCCCGAAGATCGACGGGGACGGCTGGTTCGGGTCCGGTGGCAGCCCCACCGGTGCCAAACCCCGAGCGCCTAGCGCGGGCGGCGGCGGTCGCAGTGGCGGCGGCGGTGGCGGCGGCGGGCTGCATGCCGAGCAACGCTTCATCTACCACCGTCACATGAGGCCCGGGGACGTATTGACGTCCTCGACGCGGCCCGGCAACACCTGGGAGAAGCAGGGCCGGCGATCCGGCAAGCTGGTATTCAGCGAGTCCGTCACCGAATACCGAGACCAGGACGGCGAGCTTGTCGTCACCGCGATCGGCGTCGGGGTTCGAACCGAACGTCCCGTGGACCAGGGCTGAGGAGGAACCATGGCACTCAGAGCAACCGAACTAAGCGTCGGCGACACGCACTCGGAACGTCTGGTGGAAGACTTGAAGCGGACCCAGATCGTCATGTATGCCGGTGCATCCGGCGACTACAATCCCGTGCACACCGACGAAGTGTTCACCACCGAGGTGGCCGGCTACCCCAGCGTCTTCGCCCACGGCATGCTGACGATGGGCATGACCGGCAAGATGCTGACCAACTACGTGGGCGATGGACGCCTGACGGAGTACGGCGTCCGCTTCACCAACCAGGTCTTTCCCGGCGATACCCTGGACGCAACGGCCACCGTGACCGCGGTTCAAGGCGGCATCGTCGAACTCGATGTCTCGACGATAAACCAGAACGGCGTCGAGGTCTTGAAGGGGTCCGCCAAAGCCCGGGTCGACTAGGGATCGTCAGGGGCGACCCTTGCGGTCGCCCGTGTCGCGCAAGCGGGAAATCCAGGTCGACGGCGCGGGACGCCTGGGCGTCCCCTACGCGACTCGCCCGAACGCCGCGCGCAACGCCGAACATGCATCGGACATCGCCGCGCGGGCGTCGGAAATCGTCCGGGTGTGCGCGAAAAACCCGTGGATGAAACCGTCGTAGCGGATTGACCTGGCGTCTACACCGGCATTCGCCAAGGCGTTTGCGTAGGCCTCGCCCTCGTCGCGCAGCGGATCGTACTCCGCCGTCATCACCAACGCCGACGGAAGTCGGGAGAGATCGTTGGCCAATAGTGGCGACGCGTACGGGTTGCGACGATCTTCCTGTCTCGGTTCGTAGTGGTCCCAGAACCAATGCATCGCTTCGGCGGTCAGCAGGTAGCCGTCGGCGTTGTCCCGATACGACGGCGTATCGAAGTTCACGCCATCGGTCACCGGGTAGACCAGCAGTTGAAAGGCCAACGCCGGTCCGCCACGATCCCTCGCCATCTGCGCCACCACGGCCGCCAGGTTGCCACCGGCGCTGTCCCCGGCCACCGCCAACGAGCCCGGGATGCCGTCGTGCTCGCCGGCGTGGTCGGCTGCCCACACCGTTGCCGAATAGCAGTCCTCCGCCGCTGCGGGAAACCGATGTTCCGGGGCCAGCCGGTAGTCCACCGAGATCACGAGCGCGTCGACGCCCCGGCAGATCTCGCGGCTCTGGCAATCCGCGGTATCGAGATCCCCGATCACCCAGCCGCCGCCGTGAAACATCATCACGACCGGAAACGGGCCATCGCCCCGGGGTCGGTAGACCCTCGCCGGCACGTTCCCGGCAACGACATCGGTCACCGTTCCCACCTCGATCTCCGGCGCCTCGCCCTGCATCGCGCGAAACATCTCGCGGCCCAGTTCAACAGGCACCTCCGCAAGGCTCGGGCCGCCGATGGCGGCCAGCTGACTCAGCATTTCCTCGTAGCCCGGATTGAGCGGCATGAACTGACTCCTCGACTCGGCGCGGCTAACAAGCCTATACGCAACCGACCCGCTTTGCGGCGCCACCGATTCCGGTAATATGGCGCGCTTTGCTGCGACAGGTACACCCATGGGCGAGGATCCTCCCAACGGGGCAAAGGAAGCCGCCGAAGCGGCCCGGCAATTCGCCTTCCTCGAAAACACCCTGCTCAAGAACCGGACCCTGACGATCTTCGGCGAGATCAACAAGGACGTTGCCCAGCGCACGACCGAGAAGCTTCTTGCGCTGTCCTTCGAGAGCGACGACCCGATAACTGTCTTCATCGGCTCGCCGGGCGGACACGTTGAATCGGGCGACACCGTCTTCGACATGATCCGCTTCATCAAGCCGACGGTGCGCACCGTCGGCACGGGCTGGGTCGGCAGCATCGCTACCCACATCTTTCTCGCCGCCGAGCGGGACAACCGCTTCGCGCTGCCCAACACCCGGTTCCTGATACACCAGCCCGCGGGTGGCTTCGGGGGCGATGCATCGGACATCGAGATCCAGGCCCGCGAGATCGTGAAGACCCGGGAACGGATCAACCAGATCATCGCCGACGAAACCGGGCAACCCCTGGAGCGGGTGGCGAAGGACGTCGACCGCGACTATTGGATGAGCGTCGAGGAGTCCGTCGAGTACGGCCTGGTCGGTTCGATCATCACGTCGGTGGCAGAGCTTCCCGGGTGATGCGCGAATACCGCATCGATCTCGGCGAGGGTGGCGTCGGCGCGTTGCTCTTGCCGGCGCGGGGCGCGCATCGGGCGACGCTGACACTCGGGCACGGCGCGGGCGCCGGCATGACCCATGCCAGCATGGCGGGCATTGCCGAGGCGTTCGCGGACGTCGGCCTCGCGACCCTGCGCTACAACTTTCCCTTCAAGGAGGAAGGGCGTTCGCGGGTCGACGCACAGGCGGTGTCCACGGCGACGGTGGCGGCGGCGTGCGCGCGCGCCCGCCGTGAATCGCCCGGTCCCCACTTCGTAGGAGGGCACAGCTACGGCGGCCGCATGGCCTCCCACGCGGTGCTAGACCACGACATCGACGTGGCCGGTCTCGTGTTCTGTTCCTTTCCCCTGCACACCCCGGCGAAGCCGGGAACCAAACGCGCCGAGCATCTCGACGCCATAGCGGCACCCATGCTGTTCCTGTCCGGCACGCGGGACGGCATGGCGCAGCCGGAACTCTTGAACGATGTCGTGCGCCGCATCGGCGCAACCGTCAACTACCTGGACACCGCCGACCATGGCTACAAGGTGCTGAAGCGCACCCGCACACGTACGGACGACGTGTTCGAGGAGATGGCGCACCACGCGAGTGCGTGGCTCGACACCGTCCTCCCCGCGTAGACAACCGAACCGAAGGATCCCCATGAAGCTCTGTACGTTCACCCACGGCCAGCGAACGCGCATCGGCGTCGTGGTCGGCGAACTGGTCATCGACCTGCCCGCCGTGGCGCCCGGCCTCCCGGACGACATGATCTCATTCCTGGCCGCCGGCGACGAAGCGATGGCAGCGGCCCGGGAAGCGCAGACCAACCCCGATGTGGCGTTTCCCGTTGCGGACGTGACCCTCGAGGCACCGGTGCCGCGTCCCGGCAAGATACTGGCCATCGGGCTGAACTACGCCGACCACATCGCGGAAACCGGCGCCGAACCGCCGAAGGTGCAGATGTGGTTCAACAAGCAACACAACGCCGCCAACCGACCCTACGGCTCGTTCAACAAGCCGGCGGTATCGGACATGCTCGACTACGAGGGCGAACTCGCCTTCGTCATTGGCAAGCGCGCCAAGCACGTTCCGAAGGATCGCGCCCACGAAGTGATCGCAGGCTACTGCTGCGGCAACGACGTGAGCGTTCGCGACTGGCAGGCCGCGGCACGGACCATGCAGATCGGCAAGTCGTTCGACACCCACGCGCCGTTCGGACCCTGGATCGTGACACCGGACGAAGTCGGCGATCCCCACAACTTGGGCATACGGACCGTCGTCAACGACGAGATCCGGCAGAACTCGAACACGAAGCACCTGATCTTCGACTGCTTCGACCACATCGAACATCTGACCAAGTCGTTCACCCTGGATCCCGGCGACGTCATCTTCACCGGCACGTCTTCAGGGGTCGCCGCCGCCATGGACCCACCCGCCTGGCTGAAGGCGGGCGACGAGGTGCGCATCGAGATCGAGAACATCGGCTACATCGAACACACGGTGGTGGACGAGGACGCGAGCACGGTCATCGGGTAACGCCCCCCACGGGTCGCGCCCCACGGGCGCGTTAGCGTCTCCCTACCGCGCCGGAAAATGCCCTGGGGCCACCGGGCCGTGGCCCGTCGTGTCAAGACGTGCCGATCGACAACAGGTTCTCCACGGGCTCGTAGAGTTCCTCAAGATATTCGACGACGTCGGCGTCGAGCGTCAATTCGCAGGCTTCCACCAACTCATCCAACTGCTCGATCCTGGAAACGCCCACCACCGGCGCCTGCACCTCCGGTCTGCTGGCGAGCCAAGCGAGCGATACCTGCGCCGGTTTCTTACCCAGTTTCTCGGCCACTTCCACCACCCGGTCCGCGATCTCGAAGGTGGCGGCACCACGGTACAACCCCTCGGTCCGAACCCGGTCGCGCCCTTTCGAGCGATCCGTCGATCCCGATCCGAAACCGCCCTTGTAGGAACCCGCGAGGATGCCGCGCGCCAGCGGCGACCAAGGGGTCAGACCCACACCCGTGTGCGCGCAGTAGGGGTTCATCTCGCGTTCCTCCTCCCGGTAGACAAGGTTGTAGTGGTTCTGCATGGATACGAATCTCGTCCAACCGTTCGCCTCGGCCGTCATCTGCAACTCGGCGAACTGCCAAGCGAACATCGACGACGCGCCGAGGTAGAGCACCTTGCCGGCCTTCACCACGTCGTGCAGCGCTTCGAGGGCCTCCTCGATGGGGGCTTGGACCTGCCCGGGTATGCCGTGCGGGTGGCGATGGATCACCAGTTGGTCGATGTAGTCGTGGTCCAGACGCTTGAGGCTCGCGTCCACCCCTTCCAGGATGTGCTTGCGCGACAGCCCGCCTTGGTTGGCGCCCCGGCCCATGGGCATGGACACCTTGGTGGCGAGGACGTACTCGTCGCGGGGCGCGAGTTCCTTGAGCAGGGCCCCGACCACACGCTCGCAGGACCCGATGCCGTAGACGTCGGCGCAGTCGAAGTAGAAGAGACCGTGGTCCAAGGCGGCGCGGAACATCGGGCGCGCCTCGTCGATGCCCAGCGTCCAATCCCCCTGGTGGCCCCGACCGGGTTCGCCGAAGTTCATCGTGCCGAGGCAAAGTTCGGACACGCGCAGGCCGCTCGCACCGAGTTGAACGGGTTTCAGCATGGCGGGTGTTCTCCTTGGCAAAGGCAGCACTATCGGGGAACCGGCGCGCAGGGTCAAAGCGCGATGCACGACACTTCGGGAGACGCCCGTTGGGGCGGGCTGCCCCAGCCCGCGTCGGTCAGAAGAGGGCCTCGCAACCCGTGCCCGCCAGCAAGCGATCGACGAATTGCCGATCGGCGCCATCGAGCCGGACGTATTCCTGTCGGACCCACTGCAAGCACTTCGCCTGGTAGGGGAAGGGGCGTTGGGCCCAAGGCTCGCCATCGACTTCCGCTTCCACTTCGTCCGCCCCCGCATCGATGGCGCGCGCATTGGCGAGCATCACGGGAACGTAGGTGCGGCCCACTTCGGCCAGCAGCGAAGTCAGGGTTTCCGGCAGTTCGTCACGGGCAACCCAATCCGCTTCGGAGGGTTCGAGTCCCGACAGGTCGTCCACGGTCTGCACCCACGCGAGGACGCGCGGCGCCGACGATGCGGTGATCTCCGCCGGCGTCGGGTCGAACGTCGCCAGTTGGGTCAGCTGACCGAACAGGCCGAAGTCCGCTGCCGCCGGCCGGGCACCGAAGAGGAACGCCCCGTTGCCGATGTGGGCGTCGAGCGCGGCCAGGAACCGCCGATAGCTGGCCTCGATGACCTCGGCCGTGACCTCGTTGCTGCCCACGACGTACAACCGCCCGATCTGTCGGTTTCTGACGGCATCGGCGCGGGGCGCGATTTCGTCGGCGCTAGCCGTCAGATCCCGCCAACGAGGCAGTATCTCCCCGGCCTTGGCGATGTCCGACGGATACCACCACCGGTAGTGGAACATGGGCTTGGTGAGCCACTCGTCCGCGTAGTCTTCGAGCAGGTAGTCGATGAACGCCAATGCCGGATCGTCCGGGATCGTGGACCGACCGAGGTATTCCGATTCCAGGCGGCGGATGATCGGTGTCGAATCGACCACGGCCTCGACGCCGTCGTCCGAGTCGAAGTAGAAAGTCGGCAGCAGGTCGACCTTTGGGCGCGGCAAGCCTTCCTGGCCGGCCCACAGCCCGACCAGGAAGCGGTAGGGAATGCGCCGGTAGCGCAGCACGGCAAGCATCTTGCGCGTGTAGGGGGAACCGGGGGCGCCACGAAGGGCGATCGGCTGTGTTGTGGGCATGGCACCGCCTGGAACGAACCGGGAGTCTCGTCGTAGTGATTTCAGTACACTCGCCGGTTTTTGGCAAGGCGGCGCGCAACGCGCCGAGGCAGGTGGCGCGCCGTGGCGGGCCACGAAGGCCACAAGCAAACGGGGGAAGCATGGGCATCCGCATACTCTGGCCGCGCACGGGTCGCAACAACGCGGTGGAGGAAGAGGCGGTGGGCGAAGGCATCATCACCGAGTTCGCCCACGGCTACGACCAGGTCACCGAGGAGCAGTGGCGCAACTGCGACGGCATCGTCGGCGGCGCACTGCCGGAGACGTTCCTGCCCATGCTCGACAAGTGCCGCATCGCGGTAAAGACGGCGGTGGGATTCGACGATGTGAACCTCGAGGCATTCGGCAAGCTCGGCATCCCGGTCTGCAATGTCCCGGACTATGGCACCCGGGAGGTCGCCGACCACGCCATCGCGTTGATGATGACCTTGACCAAGAGCATCGCCTTCCACGACGAGAGTCTGCGCGAGGATCCGGTCAAGAATTGGCGACCGGCGCTGAACCCCTACGGGAAGCGGATGGCCGACTGCACGTTCGGTGTCGTCGGACTGGGTCGGATCGGGACCACGGCCATGCGCCGCGCCCAGGCCTTCGAGATGGACTGCGTGTTCTACGATCCCTACCAGCCAAGCGGCCTGGAACTGGCCCTGGGTGTCCGGCGGGTAGACGCCCTCGGCGAGTTGATGGCGCAAAGCGACGTCGTGAGCATCCACACGCCGCTGAACGACGAAACGACGAAGCTCATCGACGCCGACGCGTTCGCCGATGCGAAGCAGGGCATGATCGTGATCAACACGGCGCGCGGGCCGATCCTCGACCTCGATGCGCTCCACGACGCCATGAAGGACGGCACGGTGCTCGCCGCCGGCCTGGACGTGCTGCCCGACGAACCCGCCAATCTAAACGCGCCGTTGATCGCCGCTTGGCAGGGCAACGAGGACTGGATCAAGCACCGGCTGGTGATCACGCCGCACTCGGCCTTCTTCACACCCGAGAGCGTGCGCGATATCCGCGCCTTTGCCGCCCGCACCGCGGCCCGCTACCTGCGCGACGGGCGCCTGGTCAACTGCGTCAACGAGGAATACCTGAGCTTCCGGCGCTGACCGTGCGGGTGGAACGGCGCTAGCAGCGCTTTGCGGGATTCTCCCGAGCTTAACAGCTACTGCGGCGACGGCAAGGTCGAGTCAGCCAGGTCCAGGAAGCGGTTGGCCAACGCGGGGCCCGCGCCCTCGTCTTCGTGCTTGAAGAAGGCGAACGCGCGTGCTGCATCGGAGCCTTCGCCGCGCGCGATCCAAGAGGCAAGCGCTTCGTTGTCGTAGTCCGGTTTGCGCAACCGAAGGTAGAGCCAGTCGGTGGTGGCGAGGAAACCCGGCATCGGGAGCTCGCCGTCCTCGGATAGGCAGATCGCCGCGTCGTGACGGGCGAGGGTCTCGGCGGTCTCGTCGTCGAACCAGGACGCGTGGCGGAACTCCATGGCCGCGGGAAACGCCTTGGGCCAGACCGACAGGAAGGCGTCTAGCCGTTCGTCGTCCTTGCGTAGATAGGGCGGCAGCTGGAACAGTACGCAGCCCAGCTTCTCGCCCAGGGTCTCGAGACCCGTTGCCAGGAATTCGACCGCCTCCTCGCAGTTCTGCAGCCTCGCCTGGTGGGTGATCCGCCGGGACGCCTTGATGGAGAACCGAAAGCTGGCCGGCACCGAATCCCGCCATGTTTCGAGGACGCTTCGCCTCGGCATCCTGTAGAAGGTGTTGTTGATCTCGACCGCCGGCAGTTTGGAGGCGTAGAACGCCAGCATGTCGGCCGCCGCCAAATCCTCGGGATAGAAGCTCCCCTTCCACGCCTTGTAGCTGTAGCCGCTCGTTCCCGCGAGCCAATCCACCTGCATCTTTCCCCTCTACGGGCGCGCTTTGCGGATCTTCGCCATGGCTTCGAATGCACCGAGGGGATCCCCGCCGCCGGTGGCACCGAACTCGCGGTAGAGGGTCGCCACGTTGACGGCGATGCGCTCCGCGTCACCCCAGGCGTCGTAGTCGGCCAGGGAAATGTCCATGGCCGCATCGAATGCGGACAATCCCGCGTCGTAGCGCGCCCTGGCCTCGGCCTGGATGTAGACCAGGTAGTCGCGGACGGCCTGAACGCCCCGCTTGTCGGTGATCGGACCGTGTCCGGGCACGACGGTGGTGACCGGCAGTTCGAGCATGTAGTCGCAAGCGGCGATCCAGTTCCCGACCGGGCCTACCCACAGGATCGGGTGCCCCTCGATGAACAGGATGTCGCCGGTGAAGATCAGCTCCTCTCCCGGCACGTAGGCGAGGATGTCGCCTTGGGTGTGGCAGGGTCCCACCTCCTTCAATACGACGGTCTTGTCCCCGACACGCAATCGGTGTTCGCCGTCGAAGGTGGTGGTTGGCAACGTCGGCGTGATGCCCTCGAAGTCGAAAGCGCCGAAGCAGTCGATCAGGAACTCGCCCGTCTCCCCCATGTTCGGCGCCTGGCGCATGATGAGCGCCAACCGGTCCGGCGGTTCCGCGGCAAGTTCCCGGGCCGTGGCGGACGAGGCGATGATCTCCGCCTCCGCCACCAGTTCGTTGCCGTTGCAGTGGTCGGCATTGGCGTGGGTATTCACCAGCTTGTTGAATGCCCGCGTGGCCCTCGGCTCGGCCGCCCGCATGCCGGTCAGCATCTCCCGGGTGAGCTTCAGGTCGAACAGGGTGTCGATGAGCAGACTCTCGTCGCCGTCGACCACCAATCCGGCGTTGCTCCAACCCCAGCCGCCATCGGGTTGCACCCAGGCGTAGGCATGATCACCCAGATCGTGCAGGCCGTGGGTGAAAGGCTTGATTCCGAGTTGCATCTGCATTCAGTCTGCGAATCTGTCCGTTGGACACGTTGCCTGTTAGTTTAACGGCCCGTGGACACATTCGACGATATTCGACCGTACCGGGACGACGAGGTCGGGCCCGCGCTCGTGGCGCTCGCGGCCAATCCCCGATTCGTCGCCTTCGCCTCCCGTTTCGCCGCACCCGGATTGCCGCACCGGCTCCTCGCGCTGGCCCACCCCGCCTTGCGGGCACTGATTCGCCGAAAGGCGCGGCGCATTCGCTCGGTCGACGACCTGCAAGACCTGATGTCGGGGTACCTGGACGCCCTGCTCCACCACACGTCAGACGGGATGACCGTCAGCGGATTGGACGACCTCGACGCCGCCCGCCCCTACTTGTTCATTTCCAACCACCGGGACATCGCCCTTGATCCAACGCTGCTGAACTACGCACTCTGGCTTGAAGGCCACGCCACGACGCAGGTCGCCATCGGCGACAACCTGTTGGGTACGGGGTTTCTGAGCGACCTGATGCGGCTCAACAAGGCGTTTCTCGTCGCCCGCGACGTGAGCGGCGCCAAGGCGCAACTGCGGGCCATGCACACGACCTCGGCGTATATGCGCAAAACCCTCGAAGGCGGCGAGTCGGTGTGGATCGCGCAACGCGAGGGAAGGTCCAAGGACGGCGTCGACCGCACCGAACCGGCGCTCGTCAAGATGCTTCAGCTTGCGTACCGCGGCGAGTCTCGATCGGTCACCGAATGGCTACGTGGCGTGGATCTCGTGCCCGTCTCCATCACCTACGAGATCGATCCGTGCGCACCGACGAAGGCCCGGGAACTCTACTTCACGGCCAAGGAAGGTCGCTACAGCAAGGAATCCGGCGAGGACATCGCGAGCATCGAGACGGGCATCCGGGGTTTCAAGGGACGCATCCATCTTCACTTCTCGCCAGGCGTCGAGGGCGACTTCGCCGACGCCGAAGAACTGTCCCGTCACCTCGACTGCCAGATCGTATCCAACCTGGTCGCCTATCCCACCCATCACTACGCCCGGGCGCGCTTGGCGGGCACCGATGCGGACCTGGGGGGAACCAGCCCTCGCGGGCGCCAAGCGTTCCTCGACGACCTGCAGGCCTGTCCGCCGGCGCATGCCTCCTACTTCCTTCGCCAGTACGCCAATCAGTTGGAAAACCAGCTCGCGATTCGCCCCGCTTGATCGAATGGAAAAACGCCGCAACGGGCATGTTCGCGATCCTGGTCGGTGCGACGCGTGACCGCAAGGGTCGAACCGGGCGACGCAAGGGTAAGCCCCTGTCATGGTGGCGGGCCCGTGCGTACGGCCACCGATTTGATCAGCGCCTGGACGGTCGTCCCCGCCTCGAGTTTCAGTTCGTCGACCGACCGGCGGGTCACCCGCGCAAGCAGGAACTGACCATCGCCGCAGCGGATCCTCGCCAATGCCGAGTCGCCCTGGTCGTCGATGGCATCGACGACGCCCTCGACACGGTTGAGGATGCTCAACCCCTCGGTAGGCGTGGTGGCCAGACTGACGTCCCGGGCCGGGATGTGCAGAAGTAACCACGGGTTGGCGGTGGACAGGTCGCCTCGGACGTAGAGCGGCGATGCGCCCATGCGCAGTTCCGATAGCCGATAGCGCGGGTCGAAACGCTCGAACCGACACCTCACCACCGCGCCGGCTTCGTCGCCGAGCGAAGGGGAGGCGAACGATGTCGAGAAATCGCCGACCGAGTCGACACGCGATACCACCCCGTCGGCCGCCACCATGACCTGATCGGCCATCGTCAGGACCTCGGCCAGGGTGTGGGACACGTAGATGATGGGGACGTCGTGACGTCGGCACAGGCGCGCCAGGTACGGCGCGATCTCCCGGCGGGACGCCGAATCCAGGGCAGACATGGGTTCGTCGAACAGCCAGAGCTTGGCCGGCGAGAGCAGCGTTCGGCCGAGGGCCACGCGCTGACGCTGGCCACCGGAGAGTTCCCGGGGGTACTGGTCGAGCAGCGGTTCCAAGTCGAGAAACTCCACGACCTCGTCGAATTCGAGGCGTTCGCCCGACCGCTTGGCGCGCGCCGCGAAGCTTAAGTTGCCGCGGGCGTCGAGGTGGCCGAACAGCCGTGCCTCCTGGAACACCGTACCCACCGGCCGGCGGTGCGCGGCGAGGCTCGTACCGGCGTCCTGCCAGGTTTCGCCGTCGACCTCGACGGTCATCGGCGCATGCGGCTCGAACCCCGCAACAACGCGCAGCAGCGTCGATTTTCCCGATCCCGACGCGCCCACTAGGGCGGCGACGCCGTCGAGGTCGACCTCGAGATCGGCCTGCAACCGAAATCCCGTGGGCCGGGCGAGTTCGCCGCTCACCTTGACCTTCATGGCATCGCCCCATGGCCGGGTCGACCGGGTCCGAAGGACGCGCCCTCGCCTGACCCTGTGCGCCGGGTGCGCCTGCGGCCCAGCCACACCGACCTGTCCACAAAACGACCGCCACGGTCGCAGGATCCCTTGGGCGGTCGCTTCATGGCACGCGCAGCCAGCGGTAGGTGAACGTCAACACGATGAGCGAGAACACCAACAACGAGGCGGCGATCACGTGCGCGCCGGCATAGTCCAGCATCTCGACCCGGTCGAACAGCGCGATGGACAACACCCGGGTCTCGCCGGGAATGTTGCCGCCGATCATCAGCACGATGCCGAATTCGCCCACCGTGTGCGCGAATCCGAGAACCCCCGCCGCGATGAGCGCTTTGCGATGCATGGGCAGCACCAGCCGAAGGAATCTGCCAAGCGGCGTGATCCCCAAGCTGGCGGCGGCCTCCAGCACCTGGCCGTCCGTCGTGCGGAACGCCGAGGCCAAGGGTCCGGTGACGAAGGGCAGCGAGTAGATGATCGAACCGATCACCAGCCCGGCGAACGTGAAAGCCAGCGGCGCACCGGTGAGTGCTTGCGCCATCGCCCCGAGGGGACCGCTCGTCGCCATCGCCAGCAGCAGGTAGAAACCCAACACCGTCGGCGGCAGGACCAACGGCAGCGCAACCACGGCTTCCACCACCGCGCGCCACTTGGATCCCGTTCGGGCGATCCACCAGGACAACGGCGGACACGCGACAAGCAGGATGGCGGTGGTGGTCAGCGCGAGCAACCCCGTCACCCACGCCGCTTGCACGATGTCGGCCGCGAACGACACTAGTGTCCCGTCAACCCTCGAACGTCGCGTCAGCGTGGCCGCAAGCGTCGCCCCGCGAGGCGGCGCATCGAAGGCATAGCGGGGCTACGTCGAGATGCGCCAACGATGCGGGAGGCGCTTGCGGCCGCGCCCTTCGGGTGGTCGCCGGAGCGCCCCTCGCGGCGTTGCGGCCGGC
>JAPPGK010000085.1 GCA_028821405.1 Gammaproteobacteria bacterium
CGACCGCGTCACGGTTCGGTCGATTTCACCCTCACTTTCTCATTGGACAGCGGGGTGAGGCGATCCATGCGAACGCCCGGACAGGCTAAGGGCCCTGCGGGACGGGCAAGCCCGCCCCTAAGGGTCGCGGCCGAAAAACTCGCGGACGGTATCGTCGGCAATGCGCTGCAGGAACTTCGCGGACGTCTTGTCGACTTCGCCAAAATAGTCGTACTCGATGTCGATGACGGATTGCCCGTAGATGCTCTGGTACACCACGCACGCCGCCAGATACGTGCCGAGCATACTGGGATGCGTACCGTCGAAGGTCTCGTGCAGCGCGAATTCCGGGTGCTCCCGGTAGGCCCGCTCGAATGCGAGCCCGACGGGTATGACGAGAGCCTCGAGATCGTTGCCGACGGCGACGTAGGTTCGCCGGATCTTGTCGAACATCCCCGGATCGTACTGCGCGTGCGGTTCGACGTAGGCGTGGGTCATGTAGAGGGCGACTTCCGCACCCCTGGCGCGGATATTCTCGGCATGTTCGGCAGCCTGGGCACGGAATTCCGCGCGGTTCTTCTTCGTCAAGGTCTCGCGGCTTCCGCCCTGAAGGACGACGAGTTCGAAGGGTTCCTCGACCCCCAACCTTCCCGGTTCGACCAGGCTGTCGATATCGTGATGCGCCAGGCGCGATCCGCTGATCGTTGCGGACTTGTACTGGTATTCGCCGGGGCCGTGCGGGCCGATCTCTTCGGCGATTCGCTTGACGTGGTTGTGCAGGCTGTCGTTGTAGTAGAGGTAGCTGTTGCCGACGAATAGCACGCGTTCGGGGTTTTCGTTGTCGAGTCGCTGCACCTTGGGGGTTGGGGCTCGATCGCCCTCGGCTGGCATCGCGATGGACGCCAGGAGCAAGGACACGCACCCGAGAAGGTAGCGTGAAGGTGTGATCATGGCGTTCGTTCGGTTGTCTGTCTTCGATGGCATTAAGCGGCAGCCAATACGACTTCGCCGGCGTCGATGGCAGCGCGCAATCGGCTTCGGGCGGACATCGGGAGGATGCTAAGCGATCCCCCGGTGCGCCGCGAGTCGGGTATGCTGACCGGGATTCCGGGGTATAGATAAGGACGAGCCCACCGATGGCACAGGGGTTTCTACTGGACCGCCTTGCCCGCATCGCGGCCCATATCGACCGCTACGTCGAGGGTGGCCGTTACCCGGGTGCGATGTGCCTCGTGTCGCGAGGGGGCGAGGAAGCCTTCTTCCACCAGTCGGGGTTCGCGGATGTCGAACGCAACCGCGCGATGACGCGGGACACGGTTCTGCGCCTCTACTCGATGACCAAGCCGATCACCAGTTCGGCGCTCATGATGCTCTACGAGGAGGGGCTGTTTCAGCTTGACGACCCCGTCGCCAAGTACATCGGATCCTGGGCCGACCTCGGCGTATTCGATCGCGGTAGCGAGGAGCGCTACGTCACCGTCGAACCCGATGCGCCGATGACGATCAAACACCTGCTCACCCACACCTCCGGGCTGACCTACGGATTCATGAACGAGCATCCGGTGGACGCCATGTACCGCCGTGACGAGGTCACCGGAAACGGCACCTTGGCGGACATGGTGGAAAAGCTTGCGAAGATTCCGCTCAAGTTCTCACCCGGGACGCAATGGAACTACGGGGTCTCCACCGATGTCTGCGGCTACCTGGTGGAGCATTTCTCGGGCCGAGCGCTCGACGAGTTCGTGGCGGATCGCATCACGGGCCCGTTGGGCATGAAGGACTCCGGTTTCCACGTTCAGCCGGGCGGGACGGATCGCCTGGCGGCTTGCTATCAGCATACGGGGCCGGCGTCCTACCGGTTGCAGGACGACCCCGAGGGATCCCGCTACCACACGCGACCCACGTTCTTCTCCGGCGGCGGCGGCATGGTGGGCACGATCGACGACTACCACCGCTTCGCGCGAATGCTGCTTCGCAAGGGCGAGCTCAATGGCGTCCGACTGCTCGGCCGCAAGACGCTCGAATACATGACCATGAACCACCTGCCGGGCAACTGCGATCTCGCCGCCATGGGGCAGCCGGTATTCAGCGAGACTTCCTACGAGGGCATTGGATTCGGGCTCGGCTTCTCCGTGGTCGTCGACCCCGCGGCGGCGAGCGTGCTCGACTCGCCCGGCGAGTACGCCTGGGGCGGTGCCGCGAGTACCTACTTCTGGGTGGATCCCGTCGAGGAATTGATCGTGATCTTCACGACCCAGCTTCTGCCTTCCTCCGCCTACCCGATACGGCGGGAGTTGAAGACCCTCGTCTACCAGGCCTTGGCGTGATGGCGGAGCGGGTCAACAGCGCCATCCGGCGTCTGGCCAACGACGAGCCGGCGTTCTACATCGGCAGCCACGCCGGCGCCGAGCTGACTTTCGAGGCCGGTGTGGCGATGGCGGACACCTGGGCCGACTACATCAACATCGGGATGGAGCACGGGCCGCTGGACTTGGCGGGCCTTGACCGGTTCATGAAGGGCTTGGCGTCGGTACGCACGCCGACGCCAGCGGTGCTCGTGGAACTGCCCTTTGAAGGTCGCAACGTCGAGATCGTCGAGGCCAACGCTTGGCAGATTCGCCAGCTGCTCGCATTGGGCGTGCATGGTTTCCTGCTCTGCCACGCGGAGACGCCCGAAGCCGTGGCGGCCGTGGTGAGAGCGATGCGCTATACCTTCCGCGGCGGAACCCGGGGTTCCGGCGGCCAGGGGGTGGCATCGGCTATCTGGGGGGTGTCCCCGGTCGAATACCTCGAAATTGCAGACCTTTGGCCGCAGAACCCGGACGGCGAACTGCTCCTTGGCCTCAAGATCGAGAATCGTCGAGCCTTGGAGAACGCCTTCGAAACGACCGCCGTGCCGGGTGTTGCATTCGCGGAATGGGGACCGGCGGACATGTCGATGTCCCACGGCTTTCGAGGCGTGCGCGAGGACTTCGAACGTCCTGAAATCCAAGCTGCCCGGCAACGTGTTTTCGATGCCTGCAAGGCTGCGGACATCGCCTTCCTTGATAGCTGCACGGAGGAGAACGTGGCCGCCCAGTTGGCGGCGGGCGTGCGGATCAGCCCCGGCACGCCGGAGATCAAGGAACTGGCGACAAAACTCGCGGCGATAGGGCGTCCGTGATCGCCTAAGGCACGTGCGCGAACTCGACAACCCCGCTTGGCACGCGCTCAAGGGCGAGCAGAAGGCGTTCGGCGTGGTCGGCGAACGGGCGGCCCGCTACCTGCCGGACATTTCTCCAATCGCGGCGGTTGCGGATCGAAGCGCCGAGGCCCTGGTGGAACTCGCCGCCTTCGTCGAGCCGGGGCGTTTCGTCGCGCTATTCGCGCCGGGCGAGCTACCGGACGACCTTTGGCGTCTGGGCGCGATGGCTCCGCTCTCGCAGTGGGTATGTCCCGAACCGCCGGTGTTCGATGCCGAGATCGACTGGATCGAGCTGACGGATGCCGACGCGGGGGAGATGCTCAGGCTCGCCCGTGAAACCGATCCGGGACCCTTCGAAGCCCGGACCAATCGGTTGGGCGACTATGTCGGCGTCGTGCGGGATGGCAGATTGGTCGCGATGGCTGGCGAACGAATCTGCTTTCCGGGGTACCGCGAGGTGAGTGCCGTGTGCACTGATGCGGCGTATACCGGACGCGGCTTCGCGCAGGCGCTGGTGGTGGAGATCGTCCGCCGTCAGCAACGCGCCGGTTGCGTACCGTTTCTGCATGTCAGGACCGGTAGTCCCGCGGAAGCACAGGCCATCCATGTCTACGAGAAACTGGGATTTCAGAAGCGCGGGGACTACGCCATGACGGTACTGGTCAGGAAATGAGCGAACAGGACACAGGTCGGGAGGCAACGTCGGCGACGCGAGAGCGCGGAAAGTCGCCGTGGTCCATCCTCTTCCGAATCGCCACCTGGCTCCTGGCGGCGGGTTGCTTCTATCTCGTCTATACCAAGATCGAGGAGGCCGCCGCACGTAGAGATCTCAACGCCTGGCAATACCTCGTCGAGTTCTTCGGCGATGCCGACTGGCTGTTCTGGCTGGCGCTGATGATCCCCTATTCGGTGTTCTTCTTCCTGGTGGACAGTCACGTCACCTGGCGCGTGGTGCGCTGGTTCAACGCGCCGCAGTTGAAGTTCACCAGCATGCTGCCGATTCGCGCCAGCGCCTACATCCTGTCGTTGGTCAACGAGCAGGTGGGCAAGGGCGCGATGACGCTCTACCTGCTGCGCCACCACAAGGTGCCGGGGTGGCGGGCGCTGTCGAGCATGATCCTGCTTGGGCTGATGGAGATCTTCCAGCTACTGCTGTTCTCCGCCATCGGCGTCGCGCTGAACTTCCACCTGGTGGTGGAGGCGTCGTCGGCGTGGCCGCTCGACATCATCCTGCCGGCGGTCACGATCTTCGCCTTCGTCTACCTGCCGCTGCACATCGCGTACTTCCGCACCGGCGAGGGCGGCTTGCGGGAGAAACCCATCCTGACGGCGTTCCGGCAGGCCCGCCCGGTCCACTACTTCCTGATCGTGGTGTTCAAGGCACCGAACCTGATCGGTGCGGTCATCGTCTACACCTTCGCCTTGGATCTCTTCCAGGTGGAGGTGAGCTTGGGACAGATGCTGGCTTTCCTGCCGGTGATCTTCCTGGCGGCCGCCTTGCCCCTGCCGTTCCATGCGGGCGCGTTGGTGCTGTGGACCGTGCTGTTTCCCGACTACCCGGAGGTCGCTGCCTTCAGCCTCGTCATGCACACCTTCTTCGTGGTGTTCAATGCCACGATTGGCGTCATGTTCCTGCCCCGGGCGAACCGGGAGTTGTTCGGGTGACCGAAGGGTTGACGATGTAGTCCGAATATGGATTATATTTGGTCTACTCGAAAACGGGAGTGCTCATCCATGAAGTTGTCGTCGCGGATCAGACCGATCAGCTACCTTAAGGCAAACACGGCAGAGATCGTTCGTCAGTTGGGTGAGATCAAGGAACCGATGATCATCACTCAGAATGGCGAGGCAAAGATCGTCGTTCAGGGCATCGAGTCCTACGAGGAGACAGAAGAGACGCTCGCTCTCCTTAAGATCCTGGTGTTGGGCGAGCGACAGGTCGCCGAGGGAAGGCTGACGCCAGCGGACCGGGTGCGGGAAAAGATCCGCCTGCCACGATCGTCGGAGTAGATGGCCATCGAAGTCTTTCTGACCGACGACGCGTTAGACGATCTGCAAGACATAGCGGACTACCTATCGACAACGGAGTCGGCGGACATCGCGAGTCGCATTGTCGGCAAAATCGAGGAGGTGTACGTCAGACTCGCCGAATTCCCCAATCGGGGAGCGATTCCGCATGAACTATCGGAACTTGGTATGCGCGACTTCCGGCAGGTTTTCTTCAAGCCCTACCGAATCATCTACAAGGTAGTAGAGGATCGCGCCGTGGTCTATGTGATAGCGGATGGACGACGAGACATGCGGACACTCTTGCGCAGACGATTGCTGCGCTAGGGCCGCTCGATTTCGGCCTGATTGAATTCCCGAACGACCGACGGGTCGAGGCCGCTGCGCACGAGCGGTTCCCAGCTATGGATGGGCATGTCCTCGAGCAAACCGAGCAGCGTCTTGCGTATCGCATTGCCTTTGGCCGGCTCTACATTCGCTAGGCGATTCAGCGAGTCGAGGGCCAAGCCGACACTGAACACGTTCTCGTCCGTTCGCACGACATTGACGAGTGCCTTGACCGTGGGGTCCACCTCATCACCGAGGAGCGCGGTGCCGTGCGAGCACAAAACGACCATTGAGGTAAGCGCGTTCTCCCGCACTGCCGAACGCACGCGTTTGAAACGCTCCGTGCTGTAGTTGATGCCGATGCCCTCGCAGACATCGCATTCGTCGGTGGGACGTACGAACTTGATGCTGCGGTCCTGGGCGATGTTCATGCCCAGCCGGTTCTCCTCCCGCCCTAGCGATTCCACGAGTGCGTTGACGCATTGCGGAATGAGGTCTTGGCCAATGCCCGAGGCGACGGCCCGGCGGCCGAGGCACCCTAGTGCGTTCGCCGCCACCGATCGGACGTAGACCGATGGATCGTTGGCAAGACGATCGGCCACCACCTCGAGAACCCGTTCGTTCAATGCGGCGACGTCGCCAAGACCGTAGACACCGGCCTTGCGGACCCACCTGACCGCTGACTTGGTGGCATCGAGGAATACGTCCGTCGCCTCGGCCCCGACCGCCACGAGACCGTAGGTTGCGGCGCGGCGCACGCTTTCGCGTTCGTTGTGCAGCGCGTCTCCCAGCAACCGCAACGCGGCGTCGTCTTCGCTGGACGCGAGCTTGTAGGCGGCGCCGATCCGCTTCGTTTCCGCTGCTTCGCCCGTCGCATACAGCGCGGCGGCAAGTCCGTTCAGGTTTCGACCGGCGCTTCGTCTTGGAGGCCAGCCCGTGTGCAGCCAATGATGATGGTGCCGCCACAAGACGGTCGCGTCGTCCGGTGCTTGGGACAGGTCCACGCCGGTCATGTGGTCGATGCCCAATGCCCGCCAATCGACCTCGTCCGGCTCTTTGCCGTCGGGTTCGGTGGTCCGGTACAGCCAGAACCGCCACATGAACCGGGGCGTATCCTTCCACGTCCGCCAATCGTCCCGGCGGTGGTTGCCCCGGTGGAACAGGTTGTGCGAGTAGAGCACCACGCTGCCCGGCTTCAGCGGTGCCGCTTCGAACGGCGCAACGAGGGGCCACCCGGTGCCGAGGACGGCTTCGCGCATGCGGATGTCGTGCGCCGTGCGCCGGTTCACGATGTCGTCGAACTCGTAGGTGGAGTTCGGCCCGCTCACCGCAAGGCGTTCCATTCCCCCGACCTGATATCCGAAGTCGAGGTGGTCGGCGCCGGCGAAGTTGTCGTGGTTCTCCTCGTGGTTGAAGGTCCAGTATTGGGAGTAGGGAATCACCGCGGTGGGGCCGTTGTCGGCTCGCACCTCCTGCGGGTAGTAGAGCATCTCGATCTGGATAGCCTGGTGGTGACGGTGTTTGCGCAGGTTGTAGGGGCCGTTGTCGTCCTTGTGCCAATGCTGATCGCGGGCGCCGCTGGGAAACGGGGTGTTGTGCGTGAACGGGACGATCGCCCAGTTCTTCCCGACTAGCGCATTGCAGGCCGCAACAACGCCGGGCGCGTCGATCACGTCGAGAATCTCGGGGATCAGCGAGGCGGTGATGTAGCGACCGGCGGTGAAGGCCTCGCGTTCCTTGGCGTAGATCACGTCGTGGGTTTCGAGCGGGATACCGAGATCCTCGGGTGCCAGTGCGACGAGTCCCCGGCTTGCGAAATCCCTCACCAAGGCATCGCGTGTCGTGTATGGCAGGTCGTGGTTCGCCACGGATCGTGCGCGTTCGGACTGCGCCACAGACCGCCTTACCGGAGGGTGACTGCGGTACCGCTCGCCGCGACCATCAGCATGCTGCCGCCCTGCCCGACGACCTCGTAGTCGAGGTCGATCCCGACGACCGCGTCAGCGCCGAGTCGCTCCGCTGCCACCGTCATCTCCTCGAAGGCTATCTCGCGCGCCTTCTGCAGTTCCTTTTCGTAGGCGCCGGACCGACCGCCGACGATGTCGCGAACGCCCGCGAAAAAGTCCCGGAAGATGTTGGCGCCAATGATGGCTTCGCCGGTGACGATGCCCCGATAGTGGCCGATGGTCTCGCCTTCGATGCTGGGTGTGGTGCTCAAGATCATGGTTTCGTCCAAGTCCTTGCCGGCCGAACCGCTAAGCATGGACTGTTGGCCGGAGGGGATTCAACTCGCTGTTTGGGACGCTAAGGACGCAAGCCCTCACTCGGAAGGGGCCTCGCGGTACAGGCCCGTGCCGGTCCATCACCTACGTTTAGCTTCATGACCGGGTGGCGTCGCCCTTACGAACCGCTGTTCCGTAGCAAGCCACCGCTACCACGGCAAGCGATGTCGAACGGCCATTCTGCTTGCAGGTGACGAGGTAAAGGTGACTCAGCGCGCTTCGATCATGCTGATTCTCCCGAAATGCCATGGGAGCTACCCTACTGCCGTTCTGCCAAGCGTTTCAGAGCCAGATCCACCAGCCGGTCATCAAAAATCCGAGTCTTCCTTTGTTGTCCCCGGCCCCAGTGCCTAATGCCGTCCCATATGTCGTCCGCCGTTGCCCTGCGACCGCATCGCTGCAGAAGCCAGTCCACTGTGGACAACACCTCCATTCCAAGCGGCGACTCGAAGCCTCGAATTGTGTCGGTTGCCCAAGCCAGCGCCGGCAGGTAGCGTTTCCCTAAAGACCGCATATAGGATTCCACGAAATACTTTTTCTCTACCTTGAACCAGATCTCGCTCGCTGGCTTTGCGTCACTCAAGCGCCGCTCGCACCCTAGGTAGCTCCCGTCCAATGCGTCGAGCAAAAATCGCAGTCTATCCGAATAGGGTCCGTAGACGTTGGCTTGAAACTCTAGCTTCAACGGATCGTCGACCCCAGTCCGCTGTGCGCCTCGTCCGATGAACCACGCGAGTTTCTGAACCTCGAGCACACTACACCCCAAGCCGAGTATGCAATAGCGCCGGACCATTTCCGCAACCATCGCGCGCGCTGGCGTCAATTCCTCTACTCCCCGTTGCTTGGTGACGTTCTGGTATCTCTCAGTCGGCTCGTACACTGTCGCGTCCAGTCCGTCGATGCGAGCCAGCGCCGATTCGATCACCGGTTTCACGACGCCCCAATCCAATCCGCCGTTTCCGCAGCCGAGTGGCGGGACTGCGATGGATCGGATCCCGTGGGACTCGATCACCCGACGCAGGTCATCCATCCCTCGCTCGATCCATTCGAGCCGCGTCCTTGATCGCCAATGGTCTTTGGTCGGAAAGTTCACGATCCACTGCGGCCCTCCCAGTTCGATGTTTTCGGTCACAAACATCTCGCCGAGGCGCACATCGCCCCGCTTGCATGCCGCCGCGTAGGCTCTAAAGTTCTCCGGGAACCGTTCCTTGAACATCAGCGCGATGCCTTTGCCCATCACGCCTACGGTATTCACAGTATTGACGAGCGCGTGTACGTTCGCTTCGAGTAGATTGCCCTGCTCGAACTCAACCATCAGAAATACACCCGCGTTTCCACCACCACACGAACGTTGGCGCCCGCCTCCGCCGCCATTGCTCCTATCCGATCAGCATCCTTCGACCTCCTGCAAGCGATCCCACGCAGTAGGTCTAACGGCAGGTGTCTATGCACCAACGCCTCAGCTTGATAACGCTCCATCTTTTCCGGTTCGTCGTCGTCGCGCTTAAAGTCTCGGTTACGTAGCCTAGGCCAATCTAGGCAGTCTAGTTCGTCTAGGGACTCGTGGAATTCTGCCCGTTCCAGTGCCGCGTGGCGGTCCGTATAGAGGAATCGCACGTCGGATTTCTCTGCCAGCTCGCGAAGAGACGCGACCAAGACGACAAGGTGACTCGACGGTACGGCCGTCACGCCTAAACCCGTTTTAATTCTGTATGCCATCGGAGAGAACGGGGTGAAGTAGAAGGGGATATAGTCGGAGAGGATTCCGCCCGGGTCGACAGGCACGCTCCGTCCGTGCCGGCGCTCGATGATTCCTGGTTCGCCGATGGTCACGAACGACGGATCCTGTTCACCGTTTCGGCAGTGCAGCCCGTTTTGGAGAATCCAACGCACATTGTCGATGTGCGTGATTCGAAAGATGAGGGCTTTTTCTGCCGAAAGCCACGCGTACGGCATCCCTTTGAGTCCACCTTCGGCTTGCCCGCTTGACTACCAGCACACAACCTAGCAGTCCTCCCTGGACTCCTTCCTTGGTAGTCCGCCAATACCGTCATCCTCATGTTCGGCGACGCGCATCAACGAATCACGTGGCGCGACAGTCGCCCCTTGACTTTACTCCACGACCGAAGGTCCTGCCAGTTGGCGCTCGACGACCGACTTGCCGTGCGGCCGCGACACTGAGCTGGCCGCGAGAACACGAGACTTGGCCCGGTTGACTTCAACCTCCGCCCGCGCGCGTGAGCCCGAATCCGAAACGTTCCAGCCTGATACTGATCATATAGCCAGTGTACGCCGTCTAAGCCCTGCTGCCAAGGATGTTGTTGCTCAGACCAAGGGTGCGCCCCCAAACTCCTCTTGACGTCCGGTCGCCAGGTCCCCGGCAACGAACCAAAACCGGTACGAACAGGCCGAGCTCTTAGCGTTTTTGGTTTGCTCAGTCGGTCCGGAGTTTCGTGAGGGCGCGGAGACGGTCGAACATGGAGATCAGGGTCGATACCAGCACCGCCAATGCCGCCCAGTAGATCGCCTCGTCCGCTAACCACTCGATGCCCAACGCGTTCCTTCCGATCACCGTGCCCGCGACCACGTAGTAGGCAATGCCGTTGACCCGTCCAAGCCAGCTGGCGCGCAGCGGCGCCCCGGTGAGCGCCTTGGAGTCGAAGAGGTACTGCAGGAACGCCAGGGCAATGAACCACGGCAGGATTCCGGGAACGACATCGGACCCGGTGCCGACTTCGAGATACGCGATCCCCCAGAGCGTAATCGCGACGAACACGGCGTCGGCGGTGTGGTCGAGGACACCGCCGAGGTTCGAGACCGTGTTCCGCCATCGCGCGATGATGCCGTCCAGGAAGTCACTCGCCACGGCGCCGGCGAAGATCATCCCGGCGAGGCGCCAATTGGCGTCCAGAACGGCGACGAGCGAGAAAGGCGTGGCGGCGAGACGCGCCAACGACACGACGTTTGCGGCGGTCAGCCAGCGTGCCTTGGTGGCGGGAACCGGATCGCGCCTACCGGCGCTCATCGGGAGTCGAGCCTGTATACCCAGGCGTGCCGGATGAAACTGCATTCCCGCTCGCCGCCGTACTTGTCGATGTAGGCGTCCGCGACGACGGCAAGCTCCTGGGGATCCTCGGTGCGCTTCGCGAGCAACGGGTAGATGTCCTCGCCGACCCTCAGGCGCACCTGCGGTTCGGATTCTATGGCCTGCGCCCACGTGGCTTCGCCGGCATCGGACGCGGCGACGTAGAAATCACGGTTTACGCTGACGCCCCAAACGTTCACGGAGTAGGGGTCGGTGGGTCGGGTTTCGATCTGGACTGTGCCGAAGTCTTCGGTGAAGGCCCAGTCCTTCGGCATGGGACGCTCCGTGCCCGTCAATTCGCCCCCGGCAAAAACGAACGTCGGTTCACAGCCTGCCGCGACGAGCATCGCGATCACCGCGAAGAATAAGCGCGCCCCTGCGTGTTGTTCGCCGGACACTTGAGCCTCCCGCCGATGCAACGGCGGTATGCTACGCGAATGTTCCATCTGCGGGACGCCGCCGCCTGACTGGGGTGTCAGCGGACGAAAGAGGATTTGTCTCATGAATAGCACCGGCCTCGTTCAACCCCCCTACGACACGAGTCTAGTCGGTGTCGTCAAAGGTGCGCTCGACTACTACGGCATAGACACCGGGCCCGCGGAAACGTTCGTGCTGTCGGGGCATGCGTTCGCGATCAACATCCACGAGGAGTTGTGTCCGAGCGGGCCGTATTGCTGGGACCAGAACCGATTCCGCGACCTGCTTCCCAACCTCGGCATCCGGATGGTGGAGTTGGGGATGGTGATGCCAACTGCCGGCACCGCCGAAAAGGAGCGACTCGCCGAGCGCGTCCGGGCCGAGTTGGACGACGGCAACGTCTGCTCGGTATTGAATATGGACCACCAGCTCGTGGTCGGCTACGACGACAACGGGTTCGAACTCGCCCTACCGTGGGGAGAAGGCGTCGTCGACAGCACGCCGGCGCGTTTGACGTTCGCGACTTGGCAGGAGTTCGCCCACGGACCACCCGTCGAGTTCTTCAGGTTCGATCCCACACCGCGTCGCGCGGAGTCGGCGGCGACTGCATCGGTGCTGGACTTCGCCGTGGACGTCTGGCGGCGTCCCGAGCAGTTCGCCGAGAGTCCCTACGGCACCGGCAACCAGGCTTACGAGAACTGGCTAGCGGGCATTGACGCCGGGCATGGCGAGAGCCATGGCAACTGGTGGAATGCCGTGGTCTGGGGGGAATGTCGCGAGCGGGCGGGCGACTACTTCCAGGACCTTGCGGCGGCGGAGTTTCCCGGTGCCATCGATCAGCGCGAAGCGCGGGAACTGGCGGTGGACTACCGCGCGTTGTCTCGGCTCCTCTTCAGGGCATCGGACAAGAACGCCAGCCCCGCAGACAAACGCCGGTTCGTCGAGCAGGCCCGGGATCTCGACGCGGGATGCGTGGAACGAATTGCGGAGCTTCGCGCCCACTGAGAAAGTCGGTGGATCGAGTCCTCGTCACCGGTGCCAACGGCCATTTGGGTCGGCGTCTGCTCAAGGAACTCAAGACCTCCAACCGGGCCGTTGTGCGTTCCGAAACGGCCGCGTCGAAGCTTCGGGATCACAGCGACGTTCGCATCGTCGATTACACGGACGACGAGGGCTTGAGCCAAGCGTGCACCGACTGCACGGGCATCGTGCACCTGGTTGGGATCATCAAGGAGGGGGCCCGGGCAACCTACGCCTCCGCGCACGAGGAGGCGACGCGGACCTTGTTGAATGCGGCCACGCATGCCGGTGTGGGACGGATCGTCTACCTGTCGATCCTCGGGGCGAGCGAGGGCTCGTCCAACGCGTGTCTCGCCTCCAAGGCCCGGGCCGAGAGCATCCTGCTCGAATCGACCATCCCAACCTTGGTGATCCGCGTGCCAATGGTGCTGGGAGAGGGCGACTACGCGAGCGTCGCGTTGCTCGCCAAGGCGGGGCGTGCGGTCGCCTTCACGTTTCGGGCGGCAAGCCTTGAGCAGCCGATCTATGCCGGTGACGTCGTCGAGGCAATCCTTGCCGGGCTCCGTCCCGATGGCCCCACCGGCATGATCGAGTTGGCCGGCCCTCGATCGTTGACGCGCGGCGCGTTGATCAGCACCGCGTCCCAAGTAGGGACCCGTACGGTGTCGCTGCCATTGGCGTTCGGCTACGCGTTAGCTTGGTTTTTAGAGCGATTGAGCCGCAACCCGCCGGTGACACCCGCCATGCTGGGTGTCCTGGACCACGACGACGACATCGATCCTCAGCCCGGCGCTAGAGCCCTTGGCATACGCTTGACTGGCCTCGCGGAAATGTTGGCGCGGGTGGCCGCCTAACAGCCCTAAGGGCTTTTTGCCGCGCAATACCTAATCCGTGGTGGACGCCTCAACGGCATCCGCGGCACCGACGGTTGCCGCAGTGGGACCGATTGCCAGCGGATCGCTCATTGTCCGTCGCGGATCCAGGGCATCCCGCGCCGCTTCCCCGACGAAGATGAGCAGCGTCAAGAGGATCGCCAGGGTGAAGAACCCGGTGAGGCCCAGCCACGGCGCATGTACGTTGTTCTTGCCTTGAGCCAGCAATTCGCCCAATGACGGGGAACCCGCGGGCAACCCGAAACCGAGGAAATCCAACGCCGTCAGCGTCGTCACGGCGCCGCTTAGGATGAACGGGACGAACGTCAGGGTCGCCACCATGGCGTTGGGCAGGACGTGGCGGCGCATGATGGTGAGGTTCGACACCCCGAGGGACCGTGCGGCGCGCACGTAGTCGAAGTTGCGGGCGCGCAGGAACTCGGCGCGTACGACGGAAACCAAGGCCATCCAACTGAACAGCACCAGGATGAAGAGCAGCAGGTACACCGTTGGCTGGAAGATGCTCGCCAGGATGATGAGGATGAGCAGGGTCGGCAACGATGCCCAGATCTCGACCAGGCGCTGTCCGATGAGGTCCACCAGGCCGCCGAAGTAACCCTGCAACGCGCCGATGGCGATGCCGATGCTGGAACTGATCAGGGTCAGGGAGATGCCGAACAGCACCGACAGGCGGAACCCGTAGATCAGTCGGCCCAACGTGTCCTTGGCGCTGTCGTCGGTGCCGAGCCAGTGCTGCCCGGAGGGATGGGCGGGTGCCGAATTGTCGATGTAGAGGTCGATGGAGTCGTAGCTGTAGGGAATCGGCGGATTGATGGTCCAGCCGTTGTCCTTCTCGATGAGATCCCGGATATAGGGGTCCGCGTAGTCCGCTTCGATCGGAAGTT
The DNA here is from genome assembly GCA_028821405.1 of Gammaproteobacteria bacterium. Classification (GTDB taxonomy): domain Bacteria; phylum Pseudomonadota; class Gammaproteobacteria; order Pseudomonadales; family Azotimanducaceae; genus VXYL01. The sequence continues at coordinate 14,079 of JAPPGK010000085.1, forward strand.
CGCCACCGAGGTCTTGTTCGGTGACGAACTGGTAGACCGGGAAGAAAAGCTCGCCGTTCAGGTAGACGATGATCGGCTTGTCGTTGGCGATGAACTCCGCGAACAGCGAGGTGACGAACAGCGCCAGGAAGATCCACATGGAGTAGTAGCCCCGGCGGTTTGCCTTGAAGTTGTTGAGCCGGCGGCGATTGAGTGGCGAGATGGTCATGGTCAGCGGGTCTCGAAGTCGATCCGGGGGTCGACCAGTACGTAGGTGAGGTCGCCGATCAGGTGCATCACGAGACCGACCAGGCCGAACATGAACAGGGTGCCGAACATGATGGGGTAGTCGCGTTTCACCAGTGCGTCGTAGGAGAGGAGCCCCATACCCTCCAACGAGAAGATGACCTCGATCAGCACGCTGCCGTAGAAGAAGATACCGACGAACGCCGACGGAAAGCCGGCGATGACGATGAGCATGGCGTTTCTGAACACATGCCCGTAGAGCACCCGGCGTTCGGTCAGCCCCTTGGCGCGGGCGGTGAGCACGAACTGCTTGCTGATCTCCTCCAGGAACGAGTTCTTGGTGAGCATCGTCAGCGTCGCGAACCCGCCCACGGTGAGCGCGATCAGCGGCATCGTCAAGTGCCAGAAATAGTCGCCGATCTTGCCGAACGGGGAGAGTTCGTCGAAGTTCTCGGAGGTGAGCCCGCGCAACGGAAAGACGTCGAAATAGTGGCCGCCGGCGAACAGGATGATCAACAGGATCGCCAGGATGAAGCCAGGTATCGCGTAGCCGACGAAGATCACCGTGCTGGTCCAGAAGTCGAACGGCGTACCGTCTCGGACGGCCTTGCCGACGCCGAGCGGGATCGAGATCCCGTAGATGATGAGCAGCGACCACAGTCCGAGTGAGATCGACACGGGCATCCGTTCCAGAACGAGGTCGATCACCGGGCGATCCTGGAAATAGCTCTCGCCGAAGTCGAACTGGATGTAGTTCCACACCATCGTGAAGAACCGCACGTGAACCAGCTTGTCGAAACCGAATTGCTTCTCGAGGTCGGCGATCAGTTCCGGATCCAGGCCGTAGGTGCCCAGGTTCTCGCCGCCGGTCAACGTCGGGTCCATGGCCTGGGAACTGACGCCGGCATCGCCCCCGCCGCCGCTGAAGTTCGACGTCGTCGATACGGTTCCCATCGTCGCCTTGGCGATGATCTGCTCGATGGGTCCGCCGGGCGCGAACTGGGCAATGGTGAAGGTGAGCAGCAGGATGCCGAACAGGGTCGGCAGGATCAGCGTCAGCCTGCGCAGGATGTAACGGCCCATCTACCTCCCCAAGATGGCGGGCAACTTGCCGCACGGATAACGTGCGTCGGTACCGTTGACTATCCGCATCCGGCTAGACCCCTCTTGCAAGCGGTCAGCGGCAAGCTGCCGATGCTACCGAAGATGGGCGCGGCTGTGGTAGTGCTCGTTGGCTGTTTAGGCTCATGCCGCGGGGAAGCAGCCGCCTTGGCCAACGTTGGATGTGCACGGCACGTGTGGTATATAGCAATGCCGTATCACATCTTGGGGTCGAAAAGTGTCCAGGACGGCGAGGCTATTCTGGTCCGGTCGTTCGCAAGCCGTGCGTCTTCCGAAGGACTTCAGAATGGAGGGTGACGAGGTGCGAATTCGCAAACAAGGCGTCGCGGTCATCCTGGAGCCGATGGCTTCGGATTGGGCTTGGCTTGACGAAATCGTCGGCGAGTTCGCCGAGGACTTCTTCGCCGATGGACGGCGACAACCCCCGCTCCCCAGCGGCTCGGCGGTCGATGGCCCGCTCGACTGATGCAGTACCTTCTTGATACGCATGCCTGCATCGCCCTGCTGAACGGCACATCGCCGTCGCTGGCGGAGCGGGTTCGACGCCACGCGCCCGCCGAGATTGGGCTACCCGCGCCCGCCGCCTATGAACTCTATTGCGGTGCGTACTGGAGCCAGCGAGCGGAGGAGAATCTGGCTCTCCTGGATCGAATGGAATTCGAGCTGGTTTCGTTTGACGGGGGGGATGCGCGAATGGCCGGTGAGATTCGGGCGCGACTTGAAGCCTTGGGTCAACCCATGGGTCCCTACGATCTCTTGATCGCCGGACAAGCGTGTTCGCGCGGATTGGTCCTGGTGACCGCCAACACCCGGGAGTTCGAACGCGTCGAAGATCTCCGTTGCGAGGACTGGTCGGTGCCCTGACCGCGGCGTGGCCGGCACCATGTGCGGTCGAGGGCGGGTAGAATCGAGCAGGTTGTTCGGAGGGATGCCATGAAACCCATTTCAGCAGACTCGCACGTCGTGGAGGGGCGCGACGTGTTCACGGGCCTTGCGGATCGTTTCGGCGATCAGGCGCCGCGCATCATGGATGTGGGCGACCAGGTGGATGCCATCGTCATCCCGGCCAACGGCATGCGCGGAGTTAGCGTGGCCCGCATGGGTATGGCCGCGACGCGTCTGGCGCGCAACGAACCGCTCAACCGCAAGCCCGGCCACAAGCCGGATGTGGCGCACATGCAGGATCCCGAATTGGTCGCGCTTTTCAACAAGGGCTACGCGGGCATGCGCAAGGGACTCGTGGACGGCGCCCACCGTTACGAGGACCAGGACGTCGACGGGCTTGCCGCGGAATTCCTCTACCCCGGCTTCTTCGGCATGTTCGGTCTTAAGAACACGCCGTTGCTCGTCGCTCTGCAGAAGAACTACAACGACTGGCTCCACGACTACGCCACGGCCTCGGAGGGTCGCCTGTTCGGCTTGGCGGCCATCCCGGTACAGGATCCCGCAGCTGCTGTCGAAGAAATCGACCGGATCATCGGGATGGGCTTCAAGGGCGGCTGCATTCCCTGCACGTCGCCCGCCGACCGGCCGTACTTCGACGATGCCTACGAACCGGTCTGGTCCCGGGCCGAGGAAGCGGGTTTCCCGCTCTCCATGCACGTCGGCACCAATGCCTACGTCCCTCGGGAACAGCGCCGACGCCCGGTACGGCCCGACGCCATCGCCGACTACGCCGCCTCCCAGGGCACGGTGCAGCGCACCATCGTCGAGTTCATGTGCCGTGGGGTCTGCGAACGCCATCCGAACCTCAAGATCGTTGTCGCCGAGTTCAATGCCGGCTGGATAGCCCACTGGCTGGACCGGGTCGACCAGGGCCTGCAACGCGAACGCCGCAACATGGCCGAACCCTTCACGGGCACCCCGCCCCACGAGGTGTGGAGGCGCCAGTTCTACGCCACCATTGAGGACGACCGCCCGGCACTCGCCACGCGGCATTTGATCGGCGTCGACAACCTCATGTGGGGTTCCGACTACCCGCACACCGACTCGACCTGGCCTTGTTCGAACGAAGTGCTCGACGAGTTGTTCGAGGGAGTGCCTGACGGGGACCGCGCGAAGATCACGACCGACAACGTGAAGGCGTTGTACGGAGTTTGAGCACGACTTTTTTACGGCTTGGTTCACCTAGGCGGCGGTCCGGTTTCGGGCGTGGGCCCGTGATGGGCGAATCCGACCCAGAACTTGACATGCGGGTGAGAACGGCCGCCTTCGCGTGGCTCTCCGAGCTAGTGATGCGCCACGGCGAAGTCTAGTTTCTAGCCGGTCACGTTTGTTCCGCGAACAAGCGGGTGCACGTCTCGATTGTGAGATGAGGTCATTTCGCGGCGGCGCGGCGTAGCC
>JAPPGK010000006.1 GCA_028821405.1 Gammaproteobacteria bacterium
CGGCTTTCTCATCTTGATTGTCGCTGCGTTCTCACCTTGATTGTCGCGGAACAGAACGGCCAAGCTGCGCTGGGAGGACCGAGACGAGAGCGGGATCGACTCGGTGGTGCTCTTTGCCGGACACCACCCCGGTCCCGTGCTGGGCCTCTGGAACAAGCTCTATGGAGTCGACGGCGTAGCGTTCGGCGAGGAAGACGCCTGGCGGATGCGTGCTCGGATCACGGTGCATGTCCCGCTAAGCCGGGAATACGAGGCGGAATGGTTTCGAAACATGAAGGGGCGGCGTCTAGAGATACTTCCGATAGCGGACCCGCTCAAGTCAACGCGCGTGTTGACTGTCGACCGGGTGTTGTTCGAGAGGATGTCAATTCATGTCGTCCGGGATGGCAAGCCAAACGAGACGCGACGAGTCTTCGCGGCGACCCTCTATGCGTCGGAGTCCGCGCCGAGGGCCTTGTACAACTCTACGTTCGGGTTCTTGACCCGGAACGACATCAACACGTTTCTTGGGTCACTTGTCGCTGCGATTCTGGCGGGGCTCATCGTTCTGCGCTTCTCGCGTCGGCGGCCTAGCGATACGGTAGATCCATGATCGGGGCTGACAGCGATGAGCTTGCCGCGACGGTCCGCCCCGCGGACTCCGGCTATATCGGAGGACGGGTTAGGTAGTCGGCCCAGTCCGCCATGAGCGAGCGCCGCCGCTCGAACAGGTCAGTGCGGCGGTAAGCGGCCTCGACACGGTCGCTGTTGACGTGTGCGAGGGCAAGCTCGCACACCTCGCGCGGCACATCCGTCCGCTCTGCTGCCCAGTCTCGGAAGCTGGATCGGAAGCCGTGGGGCACGGCGCCGATCCGGAGTTCCCGTAGGAGCTTGGACAGCGTACTGTCGCTCAACACGCGACCAGTCGGCGACGGGAATACCAAGCCGCTCCTGTCCGCGATCTCCCGCGCCTCGTCGAGCACGGCTACCGCACGGTCGGACAACGGCACTCGATGCTCGAGCTTCGCCTTCATGCGCGCGGGGGGCACGGTCCAGATGTCCGCGTCGTCGTCCACCTCGTCCCATCGCGCACCCCGGACCTCTCCCGAGCGGCAAGCGGTTAACACCAGGAACTCGAAGGCGAGCGCGGTCGCCCGGTTCGCCTTCGACGCGCGCACCCTTTCGAGTGCCTCGGCGACCTGCGCATGCGGAAGCGCCTTCTGGTGTTGGCGGCGCATGCTGTTCTTCGGCAACGCGGCGGAGATAGCGTCCCCGGCGGGGTTGTCCTCGCGGTAGCCCTGCGCGACGGCCCACTTCATGACCGCGCCGATGCGCTGTCGAACACGCCTGGCGGTTTCCCTCTTCGTAGACCAGATCGGGAGCAGCACTTCCATGACGTCGGCGGTGCTTATGCGGTCCACGCGCTTGCGCCCGATCTTCGGTACGGCGTAGTCACGGAGGCTGGCGCGCCATTGGGCTGCCGATTTGCCGCCGTCCTTCCAGTTATCGATGTGTATGCCGATGACCGTCTCGACGGCCTGTTCGAAGGTCGGCGCACGGCTGGCCCGATCGCGAGGGTCGCGTCCCTCGTAGACGATTCGCGCGTTGGCAAGTGCCTTCTGTCGCGCCCGTGCGAGCGTTACCACCGGGTAGGCGCCGAGGCCGACGTTTGCGGCATTGCCGTCGAGGCGTATCCTCTGGGCCCAGGACTTGGAAAAGCCGCCGGTGGAGGCTGGCTTCACAAGAAGGCTCAGGCCGTGTCCGCCGCGTCCATCGCCATAACGGCCGGGAACGTTGACGATGTTGACGAAGGTGGCGGAGAGTCGCTTGGGGCGTTTCATCGGCGCTTGGTATCACTTCTGTTATCATATTTATAGGAAGTATGCGCGCACCGACGAGAAACGTCAAGGAACTAAAATAGTATGTTTATCAGTATGTTAAGTGCACTTAGGGGAGTCTTGGGAAACCGTCGAAATCTTTGCTCTGGCGGTCTCCCTCTCCGCCATCTGGATCCACGCGCGCCGGTGGGACCGGACCACGCTAGTACAATGCGCGGGTTCGGTCACGGAGGGTGGCCAGTTTTTCGGCGTCAACCACGCCAGCCACTCGCTGGAGGGAGAATGGCGAAGCTCCGTGCCTCAATGTCAGTCGAGGAGTTCGACGACGGCTACTTCTATGCCGCGGATCTCAAGGCCTTTGCGCGCCAGCTCGGCATCTCTGTTGGTCGACGGCGAAAGCTTGAGCTTGAGGCGCTCATCCGTGACTTTCTTCGAACGGGGATAGTTCCGCTCGCCAAACCCGTGCCTGATCGACGGTCCGGCGACGAGCGCGACAGGCTGGCTGCCGAAACGATCGTCCAGAGCTACGTCGACGACCGGAGAACGAAGGCCTTCCTGCGAGACATCGTCCACGCGCGCTCCCCGTCTCTGAGAGACAAGTCAGGCCAGTGGTACTGGCTCAACGAGTGGCGCCGCACGCAACTTCAGGCAGGCCGGTGCATTACCTACGCGGATCTCGGCAATCGATTACTGGAGCTTATGCGCTCGGAGGGTCGCTTGCCGCGGATCCCCGCCGCTCGGTTTAACAATTTCGTGACGGATTTCATGGCGGACCCAGCGAACAGGGGCAAGGGTCGGGCCAACGCCGTGGCGGCTTGGGAGCGCATCAAGTCCGTTCCGGGACCGAAGACCTACCAGGCCTACACGGCTCTTGAGCCCAATCGACGCAAGGTGGGCAGTTCCGAATAGCGGAACATCGTCACTGTCGCTACGGCTGGTTGGGCTGGCGCTCGAGTTCCTGGCGTTGACGGCCGCTCGACCCGCAGAGGTTCGGCTGGCGACGTGGGACGAGATGGACACGACCGGGCGCGTGTGAACCGTTCCAGCCCTGCGGATCAAAGCGAACATGAGGCGTCTTCGGGAGCCGCGCCCGGACAGTGCCCGCAGACGGACTCGGGTGCGACGGCGAAACGGTCCGAACGGCGCGATTCTGCCTACGTCTGGGCGGGGCAGCTGCCCCATCGCGGCTCCGGCTCGCCTAGGGACGAACTTCCACCCACGTTTTCGGTCGATCAATACGGTTGACGAAGGACTCGCCGACGAACCAGCATGAGTAGCTAACCGGGAACTCACTTAGTTCGGCCCTCGAACTGTCCAAACAACCCCGACCACCTCACCGGCGCGCTGGGCGGGTTGATCGGGTGAAGGGTGATAGCCGACGCCATGCGCCCGGAACCGTTGGGGGACTACGATCTGGACGAGCATCGTTCGACGCACTGGGAGGGTTCCATCAACGAACGCCGCCGACGCAAGGTCGTGCCCTCGAGCTCCGGGTGCGGTCTTGTCCTCGGACGGTGCAAGTGGTGCGCGCAGAGCACGAACGCCTTGTCGAGTGGAAGGGAAGTGGAAGGGTCCATTCTTCCTGTTTCCTGCTAGATTGGTGCCATGGACCAACCTGGACGCCCTAGCGCTGCAGGATTCCTCGCTGTCGAAGGCGGCAATCTCTACTATGAGGTCGAAGGGGCGGGCGAGGCGCTGGTGCTCATCCACGGGGGCCTCGGAAATCTGCGCATGTGGGATTCTCAAGCGCGTGCGCTGGCCGGCAGCTACCGCGTGATCCGCTGTGACATTCGCGGGTTCGGCCGCAGCACTACCGAGCATGTCGAGTTCGCCTATTGGGCGGATGTCGCCGCACTCCTCGACCACCTCGGCGTTGATCGAGCTCACATCGTCGGCCAATCGATCGGCGGTGGGATAGCGTTGGATTTCGCCTTGGCTCGGCCGGCTTGCGTAGCCACGCTCACGAGCGTTGCCGGTGGAATCGGCGGCTACCGCCCCGATCTCGGTCCCGAAGAAGACAACGTGCCCTGGGGTGACTTGGACCGGCTCTGGGACAAGAAGAAGTGGGTCGAGTTGGCCGAGCTCGAGACGCGGGTCTGGGTCGACGGTTGGGGCCAACCGACCACGCGGGTCGGCCGGACGCTCCGAGACCGCGTCAAGGGGGATGTGCTCTCGACGTACCAGGCGGAGAACGAGGAGGGTCTGCCGCAACCCCTCGAGCCTCGGGCGGCGGATCGCCTTGGGGAGCTGACCGTTCCGGTGCTCGTCATGATTGGGACCTTGGATGAGGTCCGAAGTCGAGCCACGGCGGCTCATCTGGTCGCCTCCGTGCCCGGGAGCCGGTTCGTCGAGGTCGCCGGCGTGGCCCACATGATCCAGCTCGAGGCGCCCGAGCGCGTGAGCGAAGAGGTGCGCGAGTTCATCCAGGATCATCCGTTCTGAATTCCTATCCTGTGCCGCGGCGCTTCGCCGATGGGTAGCGCACTAGAGGTGTAACGCAAGAAGGTCGGGAACGATGGAGCTATTCGACTACACGGACTCGGCCGATGATCCGGAGGTGAGCCAGCAGGTTGTAGCGGCCATTGAGTCTGGTCTACGGGAGCACAATCGGTCCCGGTATGCGGATCCGAATGCGGGCCGAATTGTCCTGGCGGTACACGGTGCGGGACAGGAAGTGGTGGCCGGACTGATTTGTGATGTTGCCTATGGGTGGCTGACGGTTCAGACCCTTTGGGTGAGCGCGAGTCAACGGGGCCAGCGAGTGGGCAGCCGTCTGCTCGCGGCCGGGGAGCAACTGGGGAGGTCTCGCGGATGCCACGGCGCTCACCTGACAACCTATAGCTTTCAGGCACCGGAATTCTACGAACGCCGTGGCTACGAGCGGTTCGGGGAGCTCCACGACTACCCTGGGGATCAATCGATGGTGTTTCTACGCAAGAAGCTCTGACCCCGGGGTGACGCCCGTCGGTGGGCGAGTCATCGACCTTCCACCGAGCGCCACCGTTTCATCCCCGTTCGCTTGCGATGCTCTGCTGCGGGTTGATACAGGGAGATTTCGGCGTCGGGGAACGGCAGTGCACGGTGTGCCGCCTCGGCCTGCGCTCGCCAGCGCGCCCACACCTCGGGCGGCTCGGCCAACGCGCGTACCCTCGGATTCGGGTGCTTCAGTAGAGCCGATGGATTGCCGCGCCACACCTCGCCGTTGCGGCGCCATCCAGCCGTGAACGTGAGGTCGTTTCGCCAAAGCGAGGCAAGCCGGGCATCGCTGTCGGGGTAGCCGACGAACCAATAGGCCAGGAGGCGGCGGTCCGGTGCGTGGTTGAAGACGGCGTGATACATCGAGTGGTGGAAAAACACGATGTCCCCGACCGTGGCTTCGACTGCGACGGAGGGTATCTCGACGCCTGGGACGCCGAACGTGTGCTCGGCGTACTCGGGCGTATATGTCCGAGGCGAATCTGCGGTTCCGTGCCAACCCATCAGCGGTTTCAGCTGCTCCTGGTACTCGGGGCGGTGGGAGCCGGGGATCAGACGCAACGCTCCCTGCTTCGTCGTGTCGCGGAGATACATCATGACCTTGATCCGGGGCCAGCATTCGAATACGCCCGGGTTGTCGCTGTGCCAGCCATGCTCCGGGACATGCTGATCCTCCAACCCCTTCGGTGCGCCACTATCCTTGGCCGCGCCCCAGAGGGTGTTGGAGCCGGAGAGCAGCCAGCGGCGTTCGCCCATGGCCTTCATCAACTGCGCAACCGCGCCACCAGACCGGTCGTCCTCGAGCAGCAACGCCGTCAGCCGCGCGTTGCCGGCGATCAGCTCGCGTCCGTCGCCGCGGGCTAGACCTTCGGCGCGACCGGCCTCGACGGTGCGGATGATGTCGGCCATTTCGGCGGCAGTGAACGCCTCTCGGCAATGCAGATAGCCGAACGCCTGAAACATCCTCACCTGCGCGGCCGTGAGTGGCCCAGCGGGCACCGCTTTCGACTCGATATTCACGCTGTGGGTTTCTCCCTAACACGCCACTGCACACATCGCACAATCTACCACCATGGTCGCCGGGTCTTTGATGGAGAGCGGCGACGCCCTCGTCGAAGGCCGGCCTTCGACAATTGGTTCCGCTCAGCAATACCGGTCGGTCCGGCCTCCGGCACTTGGTCGATGCCGCTTGCAGACGTCAGTCCATGCGGCAAGCTCGCGTCGTGTTGGTGGATTGAGACTCGACATGGATCTAGATGCCGCACGGGCCGCGGTTCCCGGCGCTCGGGTCCGGACAGGCTCGGCGGTCGCGAGAGTCCGGAGGATCATGGCGTCTTTTTGGCCGATGCTAGTCGCCACCGCTGCATTCGCAATCCAGCCGATGGCGGGGGCAATACTCTCGGCACCGGCATTGGCCGAAGATCTGGAGGACCAGGGCTTGAACACCGACTACGCCCCGGGCAACCGGTTTCGAGACTGCCCCGGGTGTCCCGAAATGGTCGTTCTGCCGCCGGGCACCTTTCTCATGGGCTCTTCCGACACCGAGGCGGGCCGGCGAGCGAACGAAGGGCCCGTGCACCGGGTAACGATTGGTCAACCCTTCGCGCTGGGTGTCTACGAGGTGACGTTCGCCGAGTGGGAAGCCTGCGTCGAGGACGGCGGGTGCGACGGCTATCGGCCGAAGCGGCGGTTCTTCGGGCGCGATTGGGGTCATCCGCAGTATCCGTTGATGCGCGTCGACCCCAGCGACATCGAGCCTTACCTAGTGTGGCTCTCCAAACGGACCGGTGAGCGATATCGCTTGCCTACGGAGGCCGAATGGGAGTACGCCGCCCGGGCGGGCACGACGACGCCTTACCACACCGGCGACACCGTGTCCCAGGACCAGGCCAACTACGGGCGGTATTTCGTCGGCAGGCCGGTGGCGGTGGGCAGCTATCCGCCCAACCCGTTCGGGCTTCACGACATGCTCGGCAACGTCGCCGAATGGTGTGCGGATTGCTGGAATGCGAACTACGCGGGTGCCCCGACGGACGGCAGTGCCTGGCGGTCGGGCAACTGCGACCGGCACGTGCTGCGCGGGGGCCACTGGGCCAGCGACGCCGAGGGCTTCCGGACGGGCGTCACGCCGCGAGACCTGCGCTCAGCGAGCCGCGGTTTCGGCCCGCCACCGACGAACTGGATTCGGCGGCGGGTCAAAGTCGGCGGCCGTGACGTGGTGATTGGCTTCCGCGTCGCGCGCGACCTGTAGCCGCCAGCGTCCGCGGGTGACGTGATTGGCCCGGATGCTGCCGCCGATGAGCAGGCAATCCAAAGGCCTTGGCAGCGGGGAACGGCGTCGGCGTCGAAGAGCGGGAGCGCTCGCACCGACTCGCCCTTGGCCCTTGCGGCTCGTTCTGGCCCATTCCGGCTCATTCTGGCCAATTTCGGCGTCTTGCGGCCAATTGGTTCGAAATCAACCCAGGTGGGTGTCCTCTACTGATCGTAGGTGGGTGTCCTCTACTAATCGGGCTCCGCCGTCACCGGGTCGATCATGCGCTTGACCATGGTGACCTCGCTGGCCGGAAAGCCGCTCCTCTGGGCATGTTCGTCGATGAGTGCTTCGTTGTCCGCGATGTAGATGCAGAACGTCTTGTCGCCCGCGACGTAGGAGTGCTCCCACTGGATGTTCTTGTTCTCGGCCTTCATTTCCGCCAGCACGCCGTTGGACTTCTGCGATGCCTCGCGCAGCGCATCGCGTTCGGCGGAACCGATCTCGGGGATGTCTCTTTCGATCACGTATCTCGGCATGGTTCTACTCCAAGTGTTGGTGTCACGGAACAAGCAAACCGCAGAGACTACGCCAGCCAGGCGCCCGCCCGCCAGATCGACGCAATCTCACCGGCGGTGTTGTTTGTACGACATGCGATGATCTGGCACTTCCGTGCAACCTGCTGGACCCCGGCCGATTGGTCAGTTGGGCGGGGTGTGTTCGCCAACACAGGCTTGAGCCATTAGAACTGCTGAAGGACCGATGCCCATGGAACGCGTACCGACATCGAAGACCCGCCTCACGGCGTGTGTTAAGGCCTTCGACACCGCCGCGGTTGTGGCCGGATTGGCGGCGCGCCCCGATCTGCTGCACCACGTCGATGACCGGGGTCGGAACTGGCTGCACCTTTGCGCAAGCATCGATGCGCGCAAGCGCGGACTTGAGCCCCTGGATGCCGTACCGCTGGCCGCCGCGCTGCTCGATCGCGGCATCGACGTCAACGCCGCCGCCTTCACCGAGGGAACGTGGCGAGCGACGGCACTGTGGTATGCGATCTCCCGGGGCGGCAACATCGACCTCGCGCGGTACCTGCTGGACTCGGGGTCGACGCCGGAACACTGCCTTTGGGCAGCCGTCTACCGCGAGGATCTCGACATGGTCGCGTTGCTCGTCGATGCGGGAGCGCGCCTCGAGGCCGTTGCGGAACAGGAGACGCCGCTCCTGCATGCGGTCAAATACAGCAGGTTCCGCGGTGCCGAGGCACTGCTCGCGGCGGGGGCCAACCCCGACTACCGGGACGTGCGCGGCATGACAGCGCTGCACTACATGCTCAAGAAGAGCAGCGACATCCGGCATTTCCGGACCTTCGCGACATACGGCGCCAGGGGGGATATTCCCGACCGCGACGGAAGGACCGCAGCGTCAATCCTGGCCCGCAAACGGGATCCGGAATTCCACGCGATCGCGGCCCGGTTGGCCAGCGGGAACCGGGGGTGTACGACGAATCGGTCTGAGGGGAATATCGATGTGGTACGTTGACGTGGGGCGCGCACGCCGGGGATCACGATGAGTACGGATCGCGAGTTTGGGTTTCACACCCGATCCGTTCATGCCGGTGCCCGACCGGAGCCAACCACCGGGGCGCGGGCCCTGCCGATCTACCAGACCACGAGCTACGTGTTCGAGGATCCGGAGTCCGCGGCGGCGTACTTCAACCTGCAGGAATACGGCAACACCTATTCGCGGATCATGAATCCGACGATCGCGGCGTTGGAGGAACGTATCGCCAATCTGGAGGGGGGCGTCGGTGGGGTGTGTTTTGCCAGCGGCATGGCGGCACAAACCGCAGCCTTCTTCACCTTGCTGAATCCCGGTGATCACGTCGTTTCGTCCGCCGCGCTCTACGGTGGCACGATCACCCAGCTAAAACACCTGTTCCGCAAACTGTCGGTAGAGTTGACCTTCGTCGACCCGGACGACATCGGGGCCTGGCGCTCTGCCCTACGGTCCAATACGAAGTTGCTGTTCGCGGAAACCATCGGCAATCCCGGCGGCAACGTGTTGGACATCGAGGCCGTCGCCGGGATTGCGCACGATCACGCCGCGCCGCTCATGGTGGACAACACGTTCGCGACGCCGTTCCTGTGTCGTCCCATGGCGTGGGGCGCGGACATCGTCGTCTACTCGGCAACGAAGTTCCTGGGCGGTCACGGCACGAGCATCGGGGGTGCGGTTGTCGATTCCGGCGAGTTCGACTGGTCCAACGGGCGATTCCCGGTGATTGCGGATCCCTCCGAGGCCTACCACGGACTGGCGTTCCACGAGACCTTCGGTGTCTATGGCTACCTGATGAAGCTGCGTGCGGAGACCCTGCGGGATCTGGGCGCGGCCATGAGCCCGTTCAACGCGTTCCTGTTCGCCCAGGGCATCGAGACGTTGCCGCTGCGGATGCGCCAGCATGTCGGGAACGCAAGCGCCATCGCGAAGCACCTCTCGCAGCACGACAAGGTACTTGGCGTCAGCTACCCGGGGTTGCCGGACAGCGCCTACGCGCCGTTGGTGGACAAATACCTGCCCGGCGGTCCGGGTGCCGTATTCTGCTTTGACCTCGCCGGCGGTCGAGAGGACGGCCAGGAGTTCATTCGAGCCCTGACGCTCTTTTCGCATCTCGCCAACGTCGGTGACGCCAAGAGCCTTGTGATTCACCCCGCCACGACCACCCATCGGCAACTGAGCGACGACGAGTTGGCCGCGGCCGGCATCGGCCCCGGTACGGTTCGCCTTTCCGTTGGCATCGAGGACGTCGACGATCTCATCTGGGATCTCGACCAAGGCCTTGCGGCAGTAGGCTGAAACGATGGATCTAGCCACCTATCAGGATCCGCAGGTCATACGGGCCGCGCTTGGCGAGAAGCGTATTGCCGTGGTCGGACTGTCGGCGAACGAACTGCGGGCGAGCCACTTCGTCGGCTTCTATTTGCAACGCCACGGCTACGAGATCGTTCCGGTCAATCCCCGGGAGACCTCCATCCTGGGTTGCCAGTGTTATCCGAGTCTGACCGACATCCCCGGCCAAGTCGGGGTCGTGGACGTGTTCCGCGCGCCGGACGCGGTCCCCGCGATCGCGCGCCAAGCTGTGGCCATCGGCGCCCGATATCTCTGGTTGCAGTTCGGTGTCATCAGCGAAGCGGGTATCGAGATCGCCGAACAAGGAGGTCTTGATGTCATCGTCGATCGATGTCTGAAGGTGGAACACGCCCGATACCTTGGCCGGATGCACGCCTTGGGCTTCAATACCAATGTCATTTCCGCGGAGCGCCGTCGCGTTGGCGGGTGAACATTCCAGTGACAGCACGATGAGGCCGCCGCCGACCGAATATATCCGCCGCACCCGCGAGAGCTACGAGAAACTCGGGTTCGAACCGTATCGGTGGTTTCATGCAGAGACGGAACCGGCGTTCGCCGCCCCGTCGAAACCGCTGGCCGAGTCGAGACTTGGCATGATCTCGACGGCGGGGACCTACGTGCAGGGCCAGGTCGCGTACTACTACAAGGACGATACCGGTATCCGGGCGATCCCCCGCGATACGCCGCTGGCCAAGATTCGGTTTTCCCACATCATGGAGAACTACCTGGTCGAAGCTCGTCAGGATCCGGCGGCCGTGTTCCCGTCGGATGCGCTCGCGAACCTCAGGGCGGATGGCGTGATCGGCGAGCTTGCCGACAACTACTACTCGTGCATGGGCGGCATCTATTCCCAGAAGCGGGTAACCGCGGAACTGATTCCGAGCCTCGCCGCAGCCATCGACAAGGAGCGGATCGACCTGCTGCTGCTCGTACCGTTGTGACCTGTCTGCCACCAGACCGTGTGTCTGGTTGCACGGCACTTCGAAGCCATGGGTCTGCCAACACTGATCTTAGGTAGTGCGCTCGACATCCTCTCGGCCGGCCGGCCGCCCCGCGCAAAGTTCGTCAACTATCCCCTTGGGTTCGAGTCCGGCCGGTTCAGAGACCGGCGGAACCAGTTCGATGTGGTAGCCGAAGCGCTCAAGGGATTCGACGAGATGACAGCCCCCGGGATCGATCCCCTGTCCTACGAATGGATCCAAGGCTGGAACATGGTCCGTGAAAGGGAGCGGGGCAAGCTGGACCAACGCAGTCCCCGAACCACCGTCCCGCAATACCAGACGGAGGAGGATCGGTTGATGGCCGAGGGGGAGGGGTCGCAAGGGGAGAAGCGGTAGCGAGTCGTTGGGAGTCGTTGGGGAGGGGGTCGTTGGGGACACCCACGCGAGGCGAGTCGTGGGTCGCTGGGGACACCCACCCGAGGCGTGCAACGCGACTCAAGCATGCTACGTGTGTGTGTACCGTCACAAAACAAGGGGCGACGACATTAAGTCTTGAAGTTCAGCTGACCTAGGAAATCCAGCTTGCCGACGGGCACACCCTTTGTTCGCAGAATGCCGTAGGCCGTGGTGGCATGGAAATAGAAATTCGGCAGGGAGAACGACATCAAAAAGCCTTCAGCGGTAAAGGTCCACCAGGGCGTAAGTACTTCCTTTCCGGCCAATCCGTTTACCTCCTCGGCCGTGAGTTCCCGCAAACCTGATCGCGCCTCGGCCACAAGATCCTGCAGTGCCTGGTAGTCAAGATCCTCCGCAGGTGGACCCGGCGAATATTCCCCTGCCCGGGCGCCATTGATCGCACCCAGGGAGAGGCTTGCCACCTGGATCAGCTGAAAGCGAAACGGCAGCATGTCCGGATAGAGGCGAGTCTCGACTATCTCGTTCAGGTCGATGTTGTTTTCCTCACAGTGAGATCGACTCTTGTCGAGATAACCTGATACGGCACCGAGGGTCTGCAGAAAACGAGCTACGCTGGCGTCATATAGTGAAACAGACATATCTGACTTGTTTTTCTCTGGGGACCGACAGTCTACCGTAGCCGAGGCGCCACCGGCGTCAGCGCGAGGTGAGGTCTCGCGCAATCTCTCGCGCGGCGTTCCGGCCCCCGGCAAGCCCGTCACTCCACGTCCGGTGACAGTCGTTGGGTGACAGTCGTCAGTCGTTGGGGACACCCACCCAGCGGGTGGCGTCGTTGGGGACACCCACCCGAGGCGAATCGTGGCGAGTCGTCGGCGTCGAGTCGTGGTGGCGTCGTTGGGGACACCCACCCGAGGCGAATCGTGGTGAGTCGTCGGCGTCGAGTCGTTGGGCGTCGAGTCGTTGGGCGTCGAGTCGTTGGGGGCACCCACCCGAGGTCGTGAGTCGTAGGGGAGTCGTTGGGACACCCACCTCGATCGGGGACACCCACCTCGATCCTCAGGGCAAGTCGTCAGGGAGTCGTCGGGGAGAGCCCATTCGATCCTCGGTTGTTGATAGAGTTGATGAGTCCAGGCTGACTGTGGAACCCATGACCATTGACGACATCGCCGGGGACATGGCGCAAAAGGCAGGTACCCTCGATCCGCTGGGTAGAACCCTGCTGTTCTGCCTTGACGACGAGCGGATGCTTATTGACGGAACAGGTGACGCCAACGTCGTCTCGGTCGTCACCGGAGAGTCCGTGGAACCGGACTGCACCGTGCGCATGTCCATTGACACCTACGGAAAGCTCCAGCGCAAGGAGATCAAGCCCTTCATGGCCGTGGCGTCGGGAAAGATCAAGGTGAAAGGCGACATGTCGATCGCCGCCAAACTCAAGAAGCTGACCTGAGTGCCCGACGCGGCGATTCGCATCCGGCATCCCGCCACATTGAGAACCGCTAACGCGGTCGGCGCACTGCTCAAGCGAAGTGGGATCAACGCGTTCCCACTGCACGCATCACGCTTACTCGACCGGGCCGAAGCGGTGGGTGGATTCGCGCTGTCGGACCCCATGCCGCGGGATGGCCTTGCAGCGCTGGTGCGTTCGCTCGAATCGGAGGCACGCCTCAGCCTTTTCGGGAAGTTCGCCATGCGCAGCGCGCTACAGCGGGCGGCAGACTCCCGCCATCGCATCGAGCGTGCGTTTGCGGAGTGTCCGGAGATCGGCGACGAGCGTATCCGGAACCCGGTATTCATCATCGGCGCGCCGCGTAGCGGGACGACGATTCTGCATGCGCTACTCCATCTGGACCGCGATCACCGGGCACCCCTATCTTGGGAATGCCTGCTGCCTTACCCCGCGCCTACCCCGGCAGACCACGCCGCCAACAAGCGCATCGACACGGTGCGACGGGAGTTCGACCGAATCTTTACGCTGGTGCCCGACTTCAGGAAAAAGCACTACATGGCCGCGGATTCTCCCCAGGAATGCCTCGCCATCACCGCACTGAACTTCACGAGCTTCCAGTTCCTGGCACAGGCGTACGTGCCTTCCTATCACGAGTGGTTCGTGACCGCCGACCAGGAGCGCAACCTCGGGTGGCACCGACGCTTCCTGCAATTCCTTCAGTCGGGCGGGGTACGAAGGCCCCGCTGGCTGCTGAAATCGCCGGTGCATCTCATGCGGTTGCGCGAGCTGTTCGCGGTGTACCCGGACGCGCGCGTGATCGTTACCCACCGCCACCCCGACCGGATCGTTCCCTCCACGACGAGCCTCGTCTCTTCCATGCGTTCGCTGTATTCGGATCACGAAGACGCGAGTCGCACGGGACGTGAGCAACTGCGGATCTGGGCCGATTACTTCGCCCGGTTCTTGCGCGATCGCCGGCAGTACGCCGGGGAGGCGCAGATCGTGGATGTGTTGTTCGACGAGTTCGCGCGCGACCAGATGGCGGTGGTCGAGTGCATCTACGCCCGGTTCGGCTGGCAATTGCGGGCCGAAGACCGCGTGCGCATGGAGAGTTTTCTTCGCGACGAGCCCCAGGGAAAGCATGGGGCGCACGAGTACTCGCTCGCGCAGATCGGCGTCACATCGGCCGAGATCGAGCGCGAGTACGCGAGCTACCTGGACTTCCTCGCGGGCCTCGGCTGAAATCGAGGGATCGACCGGACATCAAGGAGGCAAGATGGACAGCAGACGGGCGTTGGATGAGTTCTTGGACGTAGTCCGCGACGCGGACCAAACCTTCCTGGATCCGGAAAAGGAACTCGACGAACAGGGCAAGGTGGACGGCTATCAGCACCTTTTTCACCTCATGCAGGTCGCGGTCGACTTCTATCTCCACAACGACCCCATGCGCCCGCGGCTCATGCCGCTCGCGGACCAGTGCCGCAAGCTCTACGGCGACAACGTGGACGCCGTCTACTACTTCAGTCAGGTGCGGGGGGACCAGGAATACGTCATTAGCGGGCAGCGGTTCGACAGCTGCTATCTCAGCTTCTGCCTCTACGGCGGGGACCCGAACGGAGAACTGGCGGATCGCGTGACGCTCAACGTCAATCACCGCGACATCGCCTTCGCGGACGACGGCACGTTCGAGATCCGGTTGACGCCGAACCCGAGCGGGGCCAATGAGTTTCGGATCGATCCCGACTCGGTGTCCCTATTCACGCGCGAGTACTTCTTTGATCGTGCGGCATCCCGCGAGAGCACGCTCCGAATTCGCAACGCCTCGCCTCAGGGCGCCGCGCTGCCGCTCGACGACGCCCAGCTTGCGCGTCGAATCCGCAACATGGCGATGTTCTTCCAGTGCACCACCTGGATGGCACCGCTGCCCGTGGAGTTCCCGGTCAACGAGTTCTGTCCGCCGTTCGAATTCGACGCGGAGCAGGGCGGTTGGGGAACCGTGGACAACATCTACTGCTTCTCTCGCTTTCGTCTTGAGCCGCATCAGTACCTGAAGATCACGTTCCGGTCGCCGGAGGCCTGCTACTGGGGTTTGCAGACCTGGAACTACCTGATGCAGTCCACCAACTACGTCGACTTCCCGGTCTGCGTCAACAACGCCCAGGCCGTGGCCGAGGCGGACGGCCGGTACGAAATCTACCTCAGCCACCGCCCGGCACCCCGCAACTGGATCAGCACCGCCGGCTACCGCGAAGGAATCCTGTTTGCGCGTTGGCTACTCGCCGAGGAACTCCCCGAGACGCCCCAGGTGGAGCTTGGAAGCTGGTGAGACGACTGGTGGCGGGGCTTGCCGCTTGGAATGCCAGCCACGATGGGTGAGACCCTCAAGGCGCGATTGCGCGGAGCATTCGGCTCGCATATCGGCACGGAAGGGCCCCTTGCCCGGAGCGGGGCGGGGCTCAGGCTCAGCGGGATCGACCTTTGCGATCCGTTGCGCCCCGACCAGGTGTCAGTTCTTCTCGACACGCTAAGCCAGTCCCGCATCCTGACCCTTTCCGGACAGAACCTCGACGCGTTCACGGTCGCCCATTTCGAGCGGTTCGCCAATCACTGGGGGGCACCGCTGCCGCATCCCAGCAACTTCAAGCGTCGCGACAAGCACTTCATGGAGGATCCCGAACTGCTGACGGGCGAAGAGCGACCGACTTCACACGTGAACGCGGCCTTTCCGGGCCAGCTTCGTTGCCTGCCGGGGGCGGAATCGCCGGCCGTTCTTGTCGTGGCCAACATGCGTGGACTCAGTGACGAAGAGCGTAAGGCAGGGCCGACCCTGACCTGCGGCACGACGTGGCACACGGACATCGAGCACCAGGCGATACCGCTCAACGTATCGATGTTCCTCGTCCATAGGGCGCCCGCGAGGCGCGATGCCCCGGGTGGCACTTGGCTTCCGAACCGCCCGTTGACCGCGCCGCCGTTTGAACCCTACTTTGAGGACTCCGACCCGGAGTTGATGCGTTTGCGCAGAACACTACCGCTCAACGGCGAGACCGCGTTCGCCGATACGGCCGCCGCGTTTGCGGCGTTGCCCGGTGGGGAACAGGTGCGTCTTTCGAGGATTCGCGTCCGCCGTCACTCGTATACAAGAAACGAGGCTGAGCCCGTGCCCCTGGTGCGGACCGATCCGCGCTCCGGCATCAAGTCACTTCATAGCCCGCTGTGGTGCCCGCGACCGCCTCGTCAGTTTCCCGTCGAGGTTGACGGCATGTCGGCGCACGGGTCCCGTGCCTTCCTGGAGGAGATCGAGGCTCACGTTCTGCAGCCCGAGTTCCGCTACGACCATGTCCACATGCCCGGCGACCTAACGATCTGGGATCTTTTCATGACGATTCACGTCGCGCCGCCGACCCTCGAGAACATCCAGTCGCTGGAGGACGCGCGCTTGTTCTACCGGATCAGCTGCAAGGGCGAACCGTCGTTAACGCTCCCGAGGCATGATTCGCCCGAGTGGATCAACGAGCACATCTTCCTGGGGTACACGACACCCCAGGAGGTGATCGAAGCGCATTGACGCCGAACGTCTGGGGCTACCCGTTCCACCACGGACTGTCCGTGTACGGTCGCAGGTCGAGTTCGTGGGTCCACGCCGACCGGTGCTGTTGCGCCACATGCCAGAACGTGTCCGCGATCTTGTCGGGTCGTAGCAGGCCGTCGCCGCGGGTTTCGCGCAGTTCTCGGTAACGATCCGGCCCGAGCATCTTGCCGAGGGTGTCGGGGGCATCCACTGCGCCGTCGACGACGATGTGGGCGACGTGCACGCCCTTCGGGCCGTATTCCGCGTTCAACGTTTGGCAGAGAAGGCGGCGTCCTCCCATCGCGGCCGCGTGCGAATGCTGGCCCGGGTTGCCGCGCATGGCGGCGGTCGCCGACGTCACCAGCAACGTCCCGTGCCCGCGTTCTGCCATGCGCGGACAGACGGACTTTGCCAGGCGGAACAGTCCGAAGGTGGCAAGCCGCCAACCCATCTCGAAGGCCTTCAGGGACGTGTCGCCGAGGGTCCGGTTGCCGATCTGTGCGCCGAGGTTGTAGACCGCCACTTCGATCGGTCCCACCTCCACCTCGACCGCCTCGACACGGGACTCGAGAGTGCCACCGTCGATCGCGTTCAACAGGTGGCCCGACGCCGAGCCTCCGCCGTCCTCGATCGCGCCGACGAGCCGGTCGAGGCCCTCCTGGTCCGTGCGTCGGCAGAGCACCGCATGCAATCCCTCCCGGGCGAAGCGACGGCCAACGTTGCCGCCGATGCCGGCGCCCGCGCCGATGACGAGGCAAACAGGTCTCATGTCGTTTTTCCTTTGTGTTGGTTTTCCGTTTGGCGCCGCCGTCAGGCATGTCGAACGGCCACCAAGGGTGAGGAGCCCATTTTGGCACAGCGCCCGCTTCCTCCGAGATTCCCGGTTGCGAAGTGAAGGTTGTGAAGGTGAAGGTTGTGAAGGGTTGGAAGGTTGTGAAGGGGACACCCACCGAACCCACATGAAGGTTGGAAGGGTTGTGAAGGTGAAGGTTGTGAAGGGACACCCACCGAACCCACATGAAGGTTGGAAGGGTTGTGAAGGGACACCCACCGAACCAGCAGGTTGTGAAGGGACACCCACCGAACCCACAGGTTGTGAGGATGCGGGGCAGGGCAGGGAGGCGGGGGACATCCACTCTGGGGAGGGCATTCAGGAGGGCATTCAGGGGACACCCATTCTGGGGAGGGCATTCAGGGGACACCCACTCTGGGGAGGGTATTCAGGGGGCATTCAGGAGACACCCACCCGAATGCTAGGGACACCCACCGTGCCGAATGTGTTGGGAAACCCCCCAGATGTTTGGCACCTGATGTTGGTGACACCAACGCTGGGGACGGTGTTCGGGGCGTCATTCGGGGTAGCCAGGGGCGTTCAGGGCGGAAAACGAGGCCCGCGGCTAGGGGCACTCGCGCCAC
>JAPPGK010000050.1 GCA_028821405.1 Gammaproteobacteria bacterium
CCCCTTGCCGGCCCCACTTGCGGCCTTCCCCTTGCGGCCTCCACGGTGGGTGTCCCCTTGCGGCCTTCGGGGCAAGCGACGGTGGGTGTCCCCTTGCGGCCTTCCCCTGCGCACGGTCTTGCGGTCGAGCCCCGTGTGCCGGGCGATGGCGGATATGCCCATCCCCTGGCGCTTCAGATCCTGGATCATGACGACCTCCCTCAAAACGACCATCCCCATCTTCCCTGGCGGCGGACCAGGGGCCATCCAACACCGATCGCGGCGTCGCCGCCAGCGCCCCCATGGGGGCGCTGGCGACAACCCCAGGTGGGGATTTTTACTTCGGCACTTTTGGGGAGTTTTACTCCGGTACTGACACCCCCGACCGACAACCCGGGGGGAGCGACAACCGGGAGAGACGGTGGGTGTCCCTTGCGAGGCCCCCCCACGGTGGGTGTCCCTTGCGAGCCTCCCACGGTGGGTGTCCCTTCCTTGCGAGCCTCCCACGGTGGGTGTCCCTTGCGAGGGCCTCCTTGCGAGGGCCTGGTGTCCCTTGCGAGGCCTTCCGACGGTGGGTGTCCCTTGCGACGCCTTGCGACGAGGGCCTGGTGCCCCTTGCGAGCCTTACCGCCCTCCTGCGCCACGACGAGGCCGTCTCGACCCTCGAACGCGGCTAGGAACGGCACCGGTAGACGATCCGCCGGGTAGGTCACGCAACCGCCGGGAGCCACACTTGGTCGGGATCGGCATCGTCGGAAGACCGAAATCGGCTAGCCGTTCCCGCGCGTCCTTCCTAGGGTGGTGGTCGACCAGGAAGGGTTGCGAAGGAAGGGTTGCGAAGGGACACCCACCGAAGCGCGAGTCATGTCGGTCGCGCCTGTTCCAAGCGTCCGGCTCGAAGGTGGTGCTCGGCGAGCTAGTCAGGGACCGCGAGGTGACACTCGGCAATCGGGGCTGGGCGCAAACTGTATGCAGGCTAGAATTATGTTGCGCGCAAGGGGGAGCACCGATTTGAGATCCTGCGTTCCGATCGGCGTGGTCTTGGGGCTGTTCGTGGGCTTGCTGGTTGGCATCCTGACGGATGGTCTCGGGATCGCACTCTTCTACTGTGGGCTGATCGGCGGTCTCGGCGGCTGGGTACTCCAGCTCAGCATCCGACTCAACGAACTTGAAGAGCAGGCCGGCGAACCCGTCGGTCGTCCCCCGCCGCGGGTCCCCGTGGCCAAGCCGGCGCCGACGCCGTCGACCACGACCACGGTGGCGCCCTCGAGCACCGAGGCGGCGCAGGCCAAGCCATCGGACCCGCCATCCACACGCCCTTCTGAGCCCGAACCGGACGACGCGTGGAAGCCGGCTTTGGTTCGGCCCGAATGGGAGACCGGCCCCAGCGTCGCGGGAAAAGCCCTCGAAGCGGCGAAAGCGTGGTTTACGACCGGTAACGTGCCGGTGAAAGTCGGCGTCGTGGTGGTGCTGTTTGGCGTCGGCTTCTTCATCACCTACGCTATCGAGCAGCAGCTGTTCACCTTCCCGGTATGGGCCCGGCTGGTTGGGATCGCGCTGATCGGCGTCGCCATGCTCGCGTTGGGCTGGCATCTGCGCAACTCGCGCGAGATCTACGCACTCAGCCTGCAAGGCGGGGGTTTGGGCATTCTGTACCTGACGACCTATGCCGCGTTCGAGTTCTACGCGCTGCTGCCGGCCACGGTGGCGTTCGGGGCGATGGTCGCCGTCACCGTGGTGACGGGTATCGTCGCGGTGGTCCAGGACTCTCGTGCGTTGATCGTGCTGGGCGTTGCGGGTGGGTTCCTGGCGCCGCTCCTCGCCGCTAGCGAGGCGGGCGATCACGTGGCGCTGTTCAGCTACTACGCGGTGCTGAACGCCGCCATTTTGGCTGTTGCCTGGTTCAAGGCGTGGCGGGTTCTCAACCTCCTGGGCTTCACCTTCACGTTTGTGGTCGCGAGCCTGTGGGGTTACCAGGGATATCTGCCGGAGCACTTCGCGACCACCGAACCCTTTCTAGTGGCGTTCGTGTTGACCTACATCGGCATCGCGGTGCTGTTCGCCCTGCGCCGTCCGCCCAACCTCCATGGCTTCGTGGACAACGCGTTGGTCTTCGGCACGCCATTGATCGGTTTCACGCTGCAGACCCGGATCGTGGACAGCGACATGGGGCTCGCCTGGACGGCGGGCGGCCTGGCTGCCATCTATGCCGTGCTTGCCGCCGTTCTATGGCGGATCAAGGATCTGCGCACGCTGGTGTTGTGCTTCATCGGGTTGGCCCTGTTGTTCCTCGCGCTGGCGTTTCCTCTGGCCTTGGATGATCGCTGGACGTGCGCCGCCTGGGCGGTGCAGGGGGCCACCCTGGTGTGGTTCGGCACCCGCAACGGGTCGCCACTGCTGGCATTCGCCGGTGCCGGGTTGCAGGTGCTCGCCGCAGTGGCACATGTCCGGGCGGGCCTATTTGGCGCTGTGATCACGCCGCTGTTGAACGGTCCTTTTCTCACCGGTGCGATCCTATCGCTTGCCGGCTGGACGATCGGCTGGAGCTTCGACCACGGCTCGTTCGCCCCGCGTGCCCGACGCCTTGTGACGAGAATTGCGCTTTGCTGGGCGGCCGTGTGGTGGTTCTGGACCGGTGCCCGCGAGATCGCGGAATTCGTGGAGCTCGCCGTTCGAAGCGCTTGGCTCGGCCTGGCCTCACTGACCGCCGTTGCGGCCATGGTCATTGCGAAGGTGCTGGGATGGCAGCGACTCAACTCTCTGGCACTTGTACTCCTGCCGGCCATGGTCGTGACGCTTGCGTTCAGCCTTGGGTTGGGAGCGCAACCGCATCCGTTCGAGAACTACGCCTGGCTCGCTTGGCCCTTCGCGTTGGGCGTCCAGTACGCGTTCCTCTACTACCTGGAGGGCGACTACCCCAAGCTCGCGCCCTACCTGCATGTCGGCACGTATTGGACAGTGGCGGCATTGCTCGCGAGCGAAGTCCGCTGGGTGGTGGGGAACGTGGCCGGGGGGGACTGGCCTCTTGCGGCCGCCATTGTGACGGCTTCAGCACTGACGTTGGCGACGCGCACGGTGCGGGCGCGACTGCCTTGGCCCCTCGATCGCCATTGGCCTTCGTATGCCGCGGCTGGCATACCCGTGGTGGCAGGGGCGGCAGGCGTGCTGGCCTTGGCCGCGAGCCTGGGATCCGACGGGAGCGCGGCACCGCTGCCCTACCTTCCGTTGTTGAACCCGCTGACCCTTGGGGCAGTCGCGGCGGGCGCTTCGATCTGGCTCGGGCTAGACGGGGAACTGCGGCGTTCGAATGCGCGCATCATCGCGCCGTTGTTCGTCCTAGTCGGGTTTGTGCTGTTGTCGATGGAGGTGGCCCGAGGCGTCCACCACTTTGCTCACGTTCCGTTCACGCTCAGCGCCCTCGCCGCATCGGCCGTGTTCCAAGCGGGTCTGTCGCTCGTGTGGGGGATCGCTGGGCTCGCCGGCATGGTCTTGGGGGCCCTGCGACAGCGTCGGGAGGTCTGGATCGGCGGGGCGGTCGTGATGGGCGTGGTGATTGTGAAGCTGTTCCTTGTCGAACTGGGGAACGTCGGCACACTGAGCCGGGTTGTCTCGTTCCTGGGTGTCGGATTGCTGTTGCTTATCGTGGGCTACCTTGCGCCGGTGCCGAAGGGCCGCGACGGGGCAGCGGAGGCCGAAACCCCCGCAGTGCCAACACAGACCTGAATGGTGGTTGTGGTCGGTTCACGCGCCTCATCGGATCGTAGGATTGCAGGCGTCGGACCTTTGGCGGTTGGCGTTGGAACAGTTATGATTGCGCCCTTGGAATAACGGGGTTAGCCATGTTCGACAAGCGTAAGGACACCAACCCAACGCCGACGAGTACCGATCGCGGGAAGCCAGCCGAGCCAGTTCGGCAGCCTGCAGCGCCTCCGAAGCCGACGCCGTCGTCGATCGGACAAACGGTATCGATCGAAGGAACCTTGACGGCCCAGGAGGACATTCTCATCGAGGGCCGTTTCAACGGTGAGGTGGTGCTCTTGGAGAATGCCGTGGTGGTTGGCCAGACCGGGAATATCCGCGCCGACATCAAGGCCAAGAACGTCACCGTTCATGGCAAGGCGAATGGGGACATTCAAGCCACGGATCAGGTCGAGATATCGGCTTCGGGGTCGATGCGTGGCGACATCCTGAGTCCCAGGGTGATCCTCCACGATGGTGCCAAGTTCAAGGGTCGGATCGACATGGAACCCGAGGGCATCCAGAAGGCCGCCAAAGCGGCACCGGCGACGGCAAAGGCGAAGGAACCATCGGCCTCGAAACCTTCGGACGCCGCAGCGACCAACGTCAAAGCTGC
Source organism: Gammaproteobacteria bacterium (assembly GCA_028821405.1). Taxonomy (GTDB): domain Bacteria; phylum Pseudomonadota; class Gammaproteobacteria; order Pseudomonadales; family Azotimanducaceae; genus VXYL01. The sequence goes on from JAPPGK010000050.1 coordinate 4,334, forward strand.
TGAAACCCGCGCTCGCGCGTGATGTTGGCGTGAGCGCGGCGCAACGCTGCCATGCGCATGTCGTCTGCGCTCTTGCCGCGCGCGTTTGAACGGGTCGGTCGGGGGCGCAAGTTCACGGTTCTTGATCTCGGATCCCCGACTCCGGCGAGCGTCAGGTTCTTCAACCAGTTCAGTTGCCGCGTCTACTACGCGAGCCTCCTCGAGGACGACGGCGAGGAAGACCATCCCTTCGGTCTGGACTTTCCGGGCGATGTCCGCTTCGACGTCTGCTTGTTCTGGGACGTCCTCAACTACCTGAACGGGGACACCCTCGAGACCGTCTCGGAAATGGTCACGGATCGGTTGAACGCCGACTGCCGCGGTCACGCCTTCGTTGCGTTTTCCCAGGCAGTGCCGTACTCCGGAATGAGGTTCAGTATCGAAGATCTCGACAAGCTGGTGGTCGAGCCCGACCCGAAAGCGGTTCCCCACGTGCACACCTGGAAGGATCTGGAGGCTACGTTGTGGCCGTTCACCAATGCCGCCGCGACGTTGCTGCAGGGCAACCGGCAGGAGTTGCTGCTCGTCAATCACTCGCACTAGCCACGGGAACACCGATCGAGGTCGAGGCCGCATCGGGGACCGGCTTGTCCCGTCCCGGTTCGGGCGCCGTGGTGCCGATCCGGGCGACCGCAAATGCGCCTTACGGAATTATTCCCGGGCCCACAGCGCGAGGTGCTCTCAGATAGGAGGGGGTCTGGAGCGGGAAACGGGGTTTGAACCCGCGACCCCAACCTTGGCAAGGTTGTGCTCTACCACTGAGCTATTCCCGCTCGGGTCGGGGATTCTGCCCGAATAATGCGTCGAAGACAAAATCTCATCTCGGGTCCATGCGGAACACGGCGAACCCGGTCCGGTCGGCGGCGGGCCCCAACACGGCTCGACGGTCGTCGGGATCGGTGATGCGGATCGCGCGACGTTCGTAGATCGCATTGCCGATCTTCACGCGCACGCGGTTGTCTCGTGCCACGTTCTTCGGCCATGTCTTGGTGTCGCAGTCGCGGCAGCCGACATACAGATGGCCGCCATCCGCCCACGCGGAAACCGTTATCGAATGCGGGATCAGGTACGCCGTGCGGGTCTCGACCCATGCGCGGACTCGGCCTTCCACAAACGCCCAATCGGTTTCCTGTTCAGGTGCCGTGGCACCGCTCAAGCGGGTACCGGGACGTCGCTCCTCGGGATCCACCGGCACCAAGATGGCGGCCCCGTAGAGCACCACAACGAGCCCGACCAAGACGATGGCAATTCGCTTCATCCCAAAACTCCCTATGGCCCTGCCCAATCCGAGCGACACACCCCGGCGGCCCCGTGGGGGCGACCCTTGCGGTTGCCCAGTCAACACTCGGCGTCTGGGTCGTTATGGGTCAGTCGCACACGCACCGGCAACCGCGCTGGATAGATCGACCAAAACGTTGTTAGATCAGCACCTTGATCGGATTCTACCGGACCAGCGGTCCGTTGCCCCAAGGATTGCCCGTTCGTGCAGCTTAGATCGAACACCGAATGAAACGAATCGCCGACATCCTCGCCAACGAGTGGGCCGCCCGCTCTTGGTGGATGAACCTCATGTTCCTGTTCTGCCTCTACATGACGTTCGTCTACCTGCCCTTCGACCTGTTCCTGAAACCCGTCGCCGAGGACGAGGAAGTCTGGTTCGGCTTCACGCTACACGGCTGGTGGGCAAAGGCGACGGAACCTCTGCATTGGCTCATCTACGCCGCCGGCGCGTACGGGTTCTGGAAGATGAGACCCTGGATGTGGCCCTGGGCCGCTGCATATGTCGCCCAGGTTGCCCTCGCCATGCTCGTCTGGAACCTCCTCGACCCCCGCGGCAGCGGCTGGCTCGCCGGCAGCGTGGCCGCCGCCGTTCTACTCATCCCCACCATCGCCCTCCTGCGCGCCCGGCACACCTTCCAACCCCCGACCCAGGGGACACCCACCTAGCCCTCCCACCGACACCGCCCGCCTGGCGACCCAGGGTGGCGACCCAGGGGACACCCACCTAGCCCTCCCACCGACGCCGCCCGCCTGGCGCAGGCTGGCGGCGGATGCCCAGCCATGTTGTCGGCCCTACGCGGATTGCAAGTCGACAAACGCCCGGTAACGACCGTTTGGATTACCCAGCAGATCCTTGGGCGTGCCTTGTTCGACGACTCGCCCTTCCTCGAGAAAAACGACCCGGTCGGCGCGTGCCACGGTCGACAGTCGATGTGCGATGACCACCACCAGCTTGTCCTTGGCGGCCTCTTCAAGGGCGTCGACGAGATAGGACTCCGTCTCCGGGTCGAGGGCGGAGGTCGGTTAATCGAGGATGAGGATGCTCGCGTCCTGAAGGATCCCGCGGGCGATGGCGATGCGTTGCTTCTGACCGACGGACAGCTTGCTGGTCACGGTGCCGAGTCGCGTGTCGTAGCCGTTGGGAAGCTCGGCGATGAAGTCGTGGGCGCCGGCGATGCGGGCAACGCGTTCGACTTCGGCCCGCGTGGCGCCGGGTTTGGCGTAGCGGATGTTGTCGAGGATGGAATCGGAGAAGAGCTGCGTCTCCTGGAATACGAAGGCGACCTGTCGGCGCAGACTTGCCACCGAGATGCGAGCCACGTCGGTCCCGTCGATCTTGAGCGTGCCTTCCGTCGGCGCATGGAACGCGGGTATCAGATGGGCGAGGCTGGTCTTGCCGGCGCCCGTCGGGCCGACGAGGGCGATGACCTCGCCGACCTTGGCGGCCAGGTCGATACCTGCGAGGGCGCGTCGGCCGTCGGGATAGACGAGGCCGACGCGGCGCATCTCGAAGCCGTCGCGGATGCGCTCGATATGCCTTCCCGTCTCGTACGACTCGCCCGTCAGATCCATCAGGAAGAATACCCGGCGTACGCCGGGGATGTTGTGCTGGATTCGGATCCAGACGTAGGGAATCGCCGTCAACGCACCCGAAAACCAAGCGTAGTAGTAGAGCAGGACGGCGTAGTCGCCGGGCGTTAGGACGCCCTCGATCACCCGCGCGCTGACGAGATAGAAAGCCACGAGTCCCAGCAACCCGCGCGCGACGGCCATCGAAGCCCGGACCATGATGCTGACCAGCACTTGACCGCGGAAGCGTTTGAACGACTCGTTGCTGTGGCCGTCGAATCGGTCTCGCTCCTGGCGGTTGCCGCCAAGGCTCTGCACTGCCAGCACGTTGCTCATGCCTTCCTCGACGTTGCCGGTGGTCACCGCCCCCGCTGCCCGGCTCGCTTGGCTCTTGCGCCGCATCAGCCGGGGGAACGGGACAATGGCGAGCCACTGCAGCGGCAGGATGCAAAGTCCGAGGTAGACGACTTCCGGCGCCTCGCCGTAGTTGAACGACATCACCAGGAGGATCACGAAGGCGGTGATGATCGCCAGCACGGGCGACATGATGATCTGGTAGAAGACGTTGGTTAGCGCGGGCGTGTCGTACATCACCCGGTACAGACTGTCGCCGATTCGCTGATCGTTCAGCACCCGCATCGGCAAGGCCTGGATGCGCTCGAAAAGCTGGGAGCGGAGCAGGTGGTTCAACGCCTGCGTGAGCCGCAACTGCAGCCGGAACTCCACGAACCCGGCGATGCCGGCGAACTTGCTGAACGCGGCGTTTGCCTCGTTCTCGGTCTGGGTGGCCGTGTCGTGACCTTCCTCGAGCTGGGCTTCGGTAAAGTCGGTTGCAGTTCCGAATGCGCCGAACGCGATCACCAGCACGGCGCCCAAGCCGACCACCCAGAGCATCATTTCGACGGGTCCCATGCCGTCGAGGAAACGCACGAACGGCGCGAAATACGGCGGGAACGCGTCGGGGTCGGTGGGTGTCCCCAACACGACATTGTCGACGACGATCTTGAGGGGCCACGGCAGGATGAGCGGCGACAGCAGGGACAGCCACATGAGCAGGAACTTGGCGGCGAAGCGTGCTTTGAAGTAGCCGATGTAGGAGATGGCGCGCATAACGAGGGCCAGCGTCTCCCGCAGATCGGTGTCCGTGTGGACGTCAAGGGGGCTGGCCGCCGCGTCGAGCTGTCGTTCCTGGTCGCGTTGGGATGTAAGCGTCGCCTCCGCCATCGGCGCTACTCCGCCACGACCTGGTCGGCGAGCGCGGCTTCCGTTTCGACGAATCGACGGTAGCGGCCGTCGGGGGTCGCCATGAGTTCGTCGTGGTTGCCCTGTTCGACGATCCGCCCGCCCTCCAGGTAGAGAATCCGATGCGCTTGGCGAATGGTCGAGATTCGATGGGTGATGAGGAAAATTGCCCGACGACGCTGTCCGTCGGCGCCGCGTGCCCAGTCGTCCAGGCGGTTCAGGACCCGGTGCTCGGTCGCCGCGTCCAATGCTGCCGTGGGTTCGTCGAGGATCAGGATCTGGGCGTCCTTCGCGATGGCCCGGGCGATGGATAGCCGCTGACGCTGGCCGGTCGATAGCTTCCCGCCCCGGTCGCCAAGCAAGGTGTCGAGCCCATCGGGGAGGCCCGCCACGTAGTCGTCGACGCAGGACACGTAGGCGGCTTGGCGGATCTGCTCGTCGGTGGCGTCCGGCGCCGCGTAGCGCAGGTTGTCGCGTACGCTCAAGGCGAACAGCACGTTTTCCTGCAAGGCGATCGAGACGTTGCGTCGCAGGCTTTCGACATCGATCCGGCAGAGATCGACGCCGTCGATGGCGATGCTGCCGGCGTCGGGATCGAACAGCCGGGTGAGGAGCGCCATCAGCGTGCTCTTGCCCGATCCGGTTGGCCCGACGATGGCCGTGATTTCGCCAAGCCGGGCGGTGAAGCTCGCATCGCGCAGTACCGGCCGGTCGGCTTGGTAGGCGAACGCCACCCCGTCGAACCGAATGTCGCTGGCGACAGCCGGCATCGGCACCGCGTCGGGGGCGTTCACGACGTCGGGTTCGATGTCGAGGATCTCGAACACCCGGTCGAGTCCCATGGCCATGTCCTGGGCGTTGGTCCACTGCCGCAACACCCCGCCGACGACATTGCTGCCGCTTATCAGTTCATCGCGGGCCCATTGGAACGCACCGAGGTTCCAGCGCACGAAACTCAGGCCCACGAGGCCGATCAGCACGGCGGCGAACGCTTCCCGGTTCTCGGCGGCCCAGACCGCCATGAAGAACTCGCCGGCGAGCAGGATCGTCCCGGCGAAGGTGAACATGATGATCGAGACGCCGGCGACCAGCGACCGGACGCGGTACGCCGCGTTGAAGGCCACCACCGAATCGACTTCGAAGCGCCGCTGTTCCGCGTCCTCGGCGCTGCAGGCCTTGATGACGCGCATCGCGCCGAGCACCTCCTGGGTGCGCGAGGTCAGGTCCGAATTGGTCTCCCGCGCGGTGAGCGAGCGCGACCGGACGCGCCGGGAGAACCACCGCCCCCAGAGAACCGCGATGACGGCGATCGTCGCTCCCATCAGTCCGAGCATGGGGTCGAGCGCCGCGATGAAGGTGATCGTCGTGGCGTAGGTCGTTGCCTGGGTCGCGACGGACACCAGCATGCCGACGATGGCGGTTACCTGCGCGCTGTCCTGGTAGATCCGGTAGACCGAATCCCCGACCCGATGGTCGCCGTGGTAGCGCAGGGACAACTGATGCCAGCGCTCCACCAAGGCGAGGCGGAGGTCCTGGTTGATGCGCTGCAGTATCCAGACGTTGTAGTAGGGCAGCCCATAGGCGAGGGGGAAGGTGAGTGTCCCAATGGCGACGACGAACACCATGTAGATCCACTGCAGTTCCCGGCGCTCGGCGAGCGTCAACGCTTGCGTGGCACCACTGCCCAGGTCTTCCCGTCCGATGAAGTCGGCGAGGAATGGCGTGAGCGGCTCGGCCTGCAGGATGGACTGGTTCAAGAGGTCGATCGTGAACAGTCCGGTAACGAGCCCCGTCAGGGTGCTGAGCCAATACAGGGCGTAGTAGTAGACGAGGTGGCAACCCACGCGCACCCGTATCCGGAACACCCCGTGGGCGCGACGGAAGTGCACGAGCCACAGACCCAATGCCGCAACGGTCACGAGCGCTACGGCAACATTGTCCCGTGCGCCCTCCACCGCCAGCACGGCGAACAGGTTGGCGAGCAAGGCGACCGAGACGAGGATCGCGACGGCGGCAGCCAGCAAGCGGGTCGGGTCCCGCTGCCACGTCGAGACGATGACGACCCAGCTTGCGGCGGCCATCACGACCATGGCCGCGACAAGGAGGTCGTATTGCCAGTTGACGCCGATGGGCAGCCAGCCGGCAAAGGGCCCGGCGAGGGCGAGCAGCGTCACGAGGATCGGGGCGTAGCCGAAGCTCCAGTCCGAGTGCTTGGCACCGTTGGTGGCGATGGGCAGTGCGCGTTCCCGCCAGGTTCCCACCACCATGGGTTTCAGCCATGGCCAGGTGCGCAGCATGATGCGGACAACGTCGGTGAACCCCCGCCCGTCGGCGTCGTCCGCGCGGTACCGATCCGGCGGCAGGGGCGCTTCGCCCCAAAGCGGCAGAGCACCGACCCGTTGGGCGTCGCCTGCGGACGATGTGGGTTTCACGACGTGCGTCCGACGTCGTGCTACACCAATGCCTTGAGATTCGCCGGCAGCCGGTCCACGTCGGCTTTGGGCAACCCGCAGTAGTGGCCGTCGAGCTGCCGGAGCCAAGAACAACTGTAGTAGAGGTTCAACGCCCGCCGACACCGGTCCTTCGTCGTGTTGGGCCCGCGACCGTGCCAGACGGCGCCGTTGAACATCAGGATCGAGCCCGCCTCCATCTCCACCGTCACGAAGTCGTGGTCCGGTTCGAGTGTCTTGCCCCAGTGATGGCTTCGGGGCACCACCCGCGTGGCGCCGTTGGCCACGGTGAACGGATCGATGGCCAGCAGCGTGTTCACCGCGAGCGGTTGATGTGGACGGGGAATCGGGAAGAAGCCGTCGTCTTGGTGCAGGGTCCGGATGTCTTCACCCGGCTGGACGTCCTTGATCATCGCGGTGGACAGTTGAATATCCCGGAATGCGCCGCCGTAGTAGCCGACATTGGTGTGCTTCGAGGCGACGAGAACGCCGCGGACTACCGCCAGGATGGTTGGATGCACGATGATGTCGTCAAACGCCCGGCTGGACCGGAACAGCCCCTTGAACATCCGTCCCTTGGCCCGCCTGCCGTTCAAGCCGGGCTGGTTCGGGGTCGGATGCAATAGCGCCTCGCTGTCGTCGGCGAGACGTGCGAGCCGGTCCTCGTCGATCAGGTTCGGAATGACCGCGAAGCCCTCGGTTCCAATCCGCTGGATCGCCGCGTCGATGCTGGGTGTTATGGCATCCATCGTTATTGCCAGAACCGGTCGGACCTGAACCAGGCGCGTACCGGCACGAGTTCACCGGTGATCGCCCGTGCTGCGTCGGACGCCAGGAAGCGGGCCATCTTGGCGACGTCTTCCGGCCCCGGCGGCAATTCCAGGTGCGGCACGGGACTGCCGTCGTCATTGGTGTCGGAGGGAATCGCCCCGTGACGCTTCATGGCGTCGGTGGCGATGAGACCGGGCGCGATGCAGTTCACATTGATGCTGTGCCGCGCCCACATGTAGGCGAGATTGTTGGTCAGGCTGATCATGCCGGCCTTCGCAGCCGAGTAGTGCAGCATGTAGGGGTTGCCCTTCGTGCCCGCGGTGGAGGAGATGTTGATGATGTTGCCGCGCTTCTGCTCGATCATCTGCTTGCCGGCGGCGATGCAGCAGAGGAACGTGCCGGTCAGGTTGAAGTCGATCAAGCGAACCCAATCGTCGTAGGGCGTCTCCTCCGGCTGGCGCATCCGTGCACCGCCGCCGGCATTGTTCACCATGACGTCCAGCCGACCGAATTCCGCGACGGTCCGGGTGATCAACTCGTCGACCTGGTCCGGCACGGTGATGTCGGTCGCGACCGCGAGCGCGCGGCCGCCGTCGCCGGTGATCCTTGCGACGACGCCGTCGATGCGCTCCTGACTGCGGCTCGCCACCACGACGGCGGCGCCTGCGCGGGCGAATTCGAGCGAAATATGCGTGCCTATGCCGCCAGCGCCGCCAGTGACGATGGCGACCTTGTTCTCGAGTTCATAGTCGGACATGCGGTTTCCTTGGGGTGGGTGGCCGAGGGCGCCATGGACGCGATCAGCCTTGGATTGTCGCGCAATCGCTTCAGGCCCGTGGCCCCGTGCCGGGGAAGTTCACCCACTTTCGGCGGGGCCTCCAATGGTCAGCCGGCTTCCGAGGGGGTTTCCTCCTCGGGTATTTCAGCACGGTAGAACTGGAATGACCTTCCGCGCGGCGCCGGGAACAGCGACTTGGTCAGCGCAATGCCGGGCCATTGCGACTCCACGAAAGAAGCCGCGAGTACCAGGATGCCGAGATTGCGCAAGCGGTCGTAGGTGAGCACCCGGACATCGTCGAAATCGAACTGACCCTTGATGGCCTGGTTGGTCTGGATCGCGTCCCAATAGGACAGGAACGACCACACGAAATCCCCGATGACCCTTCGGTTTCGGGGCATTGGCTCGGTGGTCAGGACCACGAACGGATCCAAGTCGGAGGCGGCTGGGCGCGGTTCGCCTGCCATGCCTTTCACCGCCACCAGCCACAATGGTTTGGCGGGGCTCGCAGGCAGCCTCACCGGCAATGCGCCGAAATGCACGAACAGTCCGATATCGACATCGGATTGATGCTTGTAGAGGGTCACGCCGTAGGGCGTCTCACAGGACTCGCCGAGTTCGCGCGCCGTGGTTTCCAAGCGTCCGTGCAGCAGCGGGAAGTCCCCGGGCACGCGTGCCGCGAATCGGCAGTTCGTGGCGGCGGCGAGCAGCTCGGGCAGTCCGCGTTGCTTTGCCAGGAGTTCGACGGAGTGCCTCATGAGGGACTGTTTGGGTTGGAGCAATCCGACGGTGTCGATGGCGAACAGGCATCGGCGCTGGCAGGCGGTGTCGACCCGCTGGACGAGGTCGAGAATCTCGTCGGATTCGGATTTGAACGCGGGGGCATTCGGCGAAAACAAGGTCTGGGCAAGCGGTGTCACGACCTGGTTGTCCCAAGCGCTTATTGCATGGTTGGGGTCGGGTTCGCTGCCCATTTGCCGTGCGAGTTCCTGGTAACGCTGTAGCGGACCACCGTGGACGTCCCACCCGAAGATCTCGCAGACATGGTAGCCACGGTTGGCCCTGTGCTTCGGCCGGGCGTCATCCGAGAGCTTGCCGTCCGGTAACGGCGAGTTCACGTACTCCATCTTCTCGGCATAGGGCTTCACCACTTCGAAGAGGTCGATCACGAGCAACGCGTTGTCGCGCACGACGCCGACGCCTTCGGCAAGCAGGTTATCGGCAACCACGTCCCCTACGCGGGCGTTGCCGAGATTTCGGCTTAGGCGTTTGTGCGTCGCATGCGTTGGAATCGACTCGCCGAGCGCACGGGCGATCTCGGTCAGCCGGACAGAGCCCGAGATCAACATGCCGAGAAGCATGTCGTCGACGAATCGGCGCCCCACCTTCCCGAGTCCGGCCGACAACGTCGCGCCGATCGCATGCACCTTGCTGTGCAGCATTCCGATGTCGAAGTCCTGCGGGTTGCGGGGCATCCGTGGCGGCTGTCGGGCAGTGGTATTTCATTGTCGAGGGTTGACGACCGCATGGCAACTCGCCAGCTCGCGCAACCGGGCACTTGGGGGAGCTCCGACATGGGTGTGCCCCACAGCACCTCACAGCAACTCACAGCAACCCTGCTACGTTGACAACGCATCGAATCAGGCGTAGTAGGCAACCAATAGTGCACGGGACCACGGGGTTTGATCGCCTGACTAAACGCGCTTTGGGATCTACCCGCAACGCGTTTTCGACGTAGTTATGGCGGGTGAGAGGCGAGCACGCCGGGCAGCACTGTCGGGGGCGCTGCTAGCCGTCGCGTCAGCAAGTCTCTTTGCTTGCGGAGGGGGCGGCGGAGGCGGTAGCGCACCGCCGCCGGAGCCCCCGCAACCCGTCCCACCAACACCCACACCAACCCCGGTCATCGGCACGGCAACGTTTCTGGATCGAACTCGAGACGTTGGGCTCGATTACTTCATCGAGGATGTTGGCACCGACCACGACTCGACCAACAAGGACGGCGTCCGGGAGGGTGGTGGCCTGGCCTTGGTCGACATCGACAACGACGGAGGACTCGAGCTCTATGTCGCCCACGGGCGGAACGCCAAGGGCCGGCTCTTCGATCATGTCGACGGTCGTTTCGTCCGGGTCGAGGACAACCGGGGTATCGCGCCGCAGGAGATCGAACGGGCCGGGTACTTCGTCGACCTCGATGCCGACGGACACAAGGACTTCGTCTCGGTTCAGCAACGCACCATCGAGGTATTCCGAAACGACGGAGACGGTCGGTTCGTTGAAGCCACGGAGCAGTCGAACATCCGCCACGCCCGGTCGACTTTCTCCATGGCCGCGGCGGACATTGATCTCGATGGCGACTTGGACGTCTTCTTCTCCCACTGGGACAGTGTGGCGGCGGTCGGCGAGGTGCTGACCGAATACTTGTGGCAGAACAATGGCCACGGCGTCTTCGTGGACATCAGCGACAGCGTGGCAATCCGTGCCGAGCCGTTCGAGCGGAGGCCGGATTTCTTCGGAGAGTTTTCATTCACGCCGACCTTCGCCGACATCGACGACGACGGGTACCCGGACATGCTGCTCGCCAGCGATGCCGGGACCAGCCAGGTGCTCCGCAACGAGGCGGGGATCCGGTTCGTGGACGCGACGACCGAGGTGATCGACGACAAGAACGGCATGGGAGGCACCGTGGCCGACTACGACCGCGACGGCGACCTCGACTGGTTCGTGTCGAGCATTCACAACGGGGACGACAACGATGTCGGCTCCGACACCGGCAATCGCCTCTATCGGAACATGGATGGCCTGGGGAACTTCGAGGACGCCACCGACGAGGCCAACGTACGCAACGGCGACTGGGGCTGGGGAAGCTGCTTTGCGGACTTCGACAACGACGGACACGCGGACCTGTTCCACACGAACGGGTACCCGGACGTCGACGAACGCTATGCGAACGATCTATCGCGCCTGTTCATGTCCAACGGCGACGGCAGTTTCTCGGAGCGCGCATTCTCGTCGGGCATCACCCACGACGGCCAAGGCCGCGGGACCGTGTGCGCGGACTACAACGACGACGGCAGGGTCGACATCCTTGTCGCAACCAGCGGCAAAGCGCCGACGGTGTACGAGAACGTCACGGACAACGAGCACCACTACCTCGCAATCGATCTGGTCGGATTGGCCGCGAACCGCGATGCCGTCGGTGCCCGGGTCAGTGTCGAAACGGTTTCGGGAACCCAACTCCAGGAGGTCCAGCTCGGTACGTGGTACCTGTCCCAAGGCCCTGCGACGCTGCACTTCGGGTTGGGTTTGGACGACGAGGTGGACAACGTCGAGGTGCGGTGGCCGGGGTCGGGTTTGCCGCGCAGCACGCTTCGGAACGTGGCCGTCGACCAGCGCATCACCATCGAGCACCCGTGAACGCGCTTCCTCGGGTCGTGGCGAGTGACGCCTTGCTTGGGGTCGTGTGCTGCGGGGGTGGGGCTGAAGTGGCGGGAGCACGGCCCCGGGTCCACGCTACGCGCGTCGAAGGGCTATCGACAGACTGCAAGGTGGGCATCCGTCATGCTCTGGGCGTTGGGTGACTTTTTTGGGTGAACTCCCATGCTTGGGTGTTCGCGCCGTGCTTTCCCTCGTTGACACCGGGCTGAGGCAGGCGTACTAAGGAACCTCACGGGATTGACATTTTGGAGAGGGAAAGTGACCAATTCACGCGTACTCCATGGCGCCTTGCTGGCGCTCTTTGCCGTTGCTGCCGGTGCGCAGTCCGACGAGGCCCAAGACTCCGAGGACGATGCGGACCAGGACGGCGGCGGTTATATCGAAGAGATCGTTGTCACGGGCGAGCGGGGCGAACAGCGCTCCCTTGACCGCTCGATGACGGTCACTGGCTTCAACGCCACGATGATCGAGGAATTCGGCATTCAGAACACCGACGACCTCGAGGTGCTCGTACCTGGGCTGCAGGTAGGTGTCCGTAGCCATGCCGGCAAGAACGAGGACGGCCACCTGGTCATGCGCGGGGTCGCCAACGACCGGCGCGTGAACTTCTTCCAGGACTCGTCGGTGGCGGTCTACATCGACGGTGTCTACACGCCCGTCTCCTACGGTTTGGACGCGGGCATGTTCGACGTGGAGCGGATCGAGGTGGCGCGCGGACCGCAGGGCACGACCGGCGGCAAGACCGCCATCGCCGGGTCCGTCAGCTTCGTCACGAAAAAGCCGACGCCGGAATGGGACATGGTCGGATCGGCCGAGTTCACGGATCAGGCCTCGCAGCGCTACAACGTGGCGTTCGGTGGACCGATCGCCGACAGCAACTTCTCGTACCGTCTGGCCTTGGGGCGTCTGACCGGCGACGGACTGATCGAGAACGTCGGTGTGGGTCCCGACGCGGGCAAGCCCGACCAGCTGCAGTACGCGCCCCAGCTACGTTTCACCAATGACCGTGTGGACATAACCGCACGATATAAGAAGCTGCGCGATACCGGCGTCCACAAACTTTCGCTGGCCATCGGCGCCCGCAACACCGAGGAACAGTACTTCCTCCTCAACGACGGTACGCCACGATGCGAAATCGACCGCCATCCGGACTCGCCCACCTTCGGCGAATGCATCCGCGACAGGAACGGCAACATCGTCTACTACATCAACCCGTTCTATGGCCTAGGGCAGAACCCGGCCGTCGAGGACTGTCCGGGTTTCAATAACGACGGTTCGCGGGATCCCGGGCACCCCGTGGTCTGCGAAGGCAAGTACCTGAAGCTGAAGACGGAGCTCAACGCCCCCATCGGCGAGAACAACACCCAGGAAGCGTTCACGATCGAGGCCCACTTCAAGCTGAACGACACCCACGAGATCGTCTACCACTACGGCGACCGGGATACCCGAACCGACATCGACAACGACCAGGACGGGACCAACCGGCAACCCGGCGGTCGTTGTTTGGCGATTCATCCCCGGGTTCTTTCCGGTGAACTCGAGGAGGGTCAGGTGCATCCCCGTTGCGCGCTGGATGAGCGGGGAAATGGCGTGTACGGCGACATGATTACGAACTATCTGCGCACCTCGGATCAGCAGAGCCACGAAATCGCGCTGGTTTCGAACAACGACGGGCCTCTCAACTACACGGTGGGCTACACCTATCTCTCCGGCGACGAGCCTTACGTGTTCCGGAGCATCTTCAATGGGGTGGATACCGGCAGCAATGTCTGGAACAACGCCGCGTTCTACACGGACACGACTGCGGTCTGCGAAGCGAACCTGGACGCGGTTAGATTTCCATGGGAGAACGGACGGTGGACCGACGACATCCGCAACCCGAGCGACCCGAACAACCCATTGGCGCCGGGTTATATCCTTGGTTGCTACGGTGCCAACTACTCCGCCAACTGGAGCGACGTCACCAACGGCTCGGTCCATGAGAACGGAAGCGGTGTGGTAGCGGGCTTCTACGGCAACGTGGTCTATGAACAGGCAGCCTTCTACGGCAACGTCGAGTATGTGCTCAACGACCGGTGGAAGGTCTTCGGGGGCATCCGCTACAACGACGACCACAAGGAGCATGACCAAAACGACTTCAGCACCGCCTCGCAACGTACACTGCCCGACGGTACGGTCGTGAACGTCGTGAACGCCATCCTGCGAAGCAAGCACTACGACGCGCAGTGTTGCGGCTACGTCGGCCTGGAAATGGACGCCGACGGCAACTTCATTCCCGACGACCGGACGCTCATGGACTCGAAACGGAAGACGTGGAAGGAGACGACCTGGACCTTCGGTGCCGAGTACTCGCCGACTGACAGCACGATGTGGTATGGACGAATCTCCAGGGGCTATCGAGCCGGCGGTTTCGCCGGGTTCGGCAACCGGCTCGGCGAAGCGTTCGACCCCGAAGCCGTCATCAACTACGAAGGGGGCCTCAAGGGACTGTTCTTCGACAACGCCGTTCAACTCGAAGTCAGCGCCTACTTCCAGGATTTCGAGGGCTTCTGGATCCAGTCCCAGCGCCTTAGAACACCGGCGGAGTTCCTGATCGACAATGCAAGGAACTCCCTCTATATCGGGGAGACCAATGCCATCGACGGCACGGAGATTGCGGGGATAGAGGCGCAGGGGGCATGGCGCGTCAGTGACCGACTGACCGTACGTGGTTTCTACGAGTACATGTATTCGAGTTTCGGTAGCTTCGAGACGAACTACTGCTGCAGCCCGGCAGGAACCTTGGTAGAGAGAATCTCTGTCGAGGTGCCAGGGCCGGACGGGACCACCGTAACACTCACGGGCAACGCGCCGAGTGACTTCGGTGGCAACTCGCTGCGCATGCAGCCGGAGCACAAGATGTCCGCCGCTGCGACCTATGCCGTGCCGATCCCCCGCGACCGCGGCAGCTTGGATGTGACGGCCATCATGAGCTGGCGGGACCAGATGTATCCGGATGAGTCCAACCTGGACATCTACGCGATTCCCGCGTACACGAGATGGGACCTTCGTGCCAACTGGGTTGCACCCAACGGCCGCTACAGCGTTTCGGGCTGGGTGACCAACCTGTTGGACCTCGTCCAGGTGCAGAGCTATTCCCCGCGGGATGGCAACGGCGTGACCGCAGCCGTTCAGGGTAGTGTTACCGACTCACGGCGGATCGGCATCACGTTCAACTACCGGATGGGCGAGGGTTAACGGTTCGAGAACCTCGTAGGGGCGACCCTTGTGGTCGCCCCCGCTTCTCCCTTGTGGTCGCCGCTCGGCCCTAGTGGTTGCCCATAACGGTCGCACCGGCTCATTTGGCAACGGGACGGGACAAGCCCGTCCCCTACGATCCGTTGTCCCTGCACGGTCGCGGCCCGTCCCCCGGGGTACACTCGCGATTGCCATGGGACACGTTGCCGTCATCGCTTTTGCCGTTCTGTTTCTCGTGGGATGTTCCAAGTCGGACACGGAAGCGGTGGATGAGCCCATTGTGGCTGGTGTCGACATTAGCGACACGGACGTCGCGGAGCACCTCGAAGCGCTCCTTCAATCGGTCCGTACCGTCCCGACATCGGGATCGATACGGGGTCGTCTGGGCATGGCCTACGACATCAACGGCTTTCGCGAAGCGGCCATCGCGACCTACGACCAAGCGTCTCGGCTCGATCCCGGGGACTTCAGGTGGCCGTACTTCCATGCTCACCTCGTTGCAGAGGACGGCGGGTACGAAAAGGCGCTCGAACTCCTTGATCGGGCGCTTGCAACCGATGCCGGGTATGCACCGGCTTGGCTTTCCCGAGGTTCCTGGCTGCTGAAGTCCAATCGTCCGCAGGACGCAATTGACGCCTATCGGCGCGCCAACGAGCTACAGGCAAGCGCGTACGCGGCTTTCGGTCGGGCGCAGTCGTTGATGGCGGTTGGCGAATTCGCCGATGCCCTCGAGATTCTCGAATCCTTGGCCACGGGGTTCGACCATCCCTATGTGCATCGCACCCATGGCGAGGCCCTGCGGGCCCTCGGACGCATAGACGAAGCCCGCGCCGCCATGGCGAGGGGACGCGAAGCCGAGCCCCTTACCTGGCCGGACGAACGCCGGGACCAGCGCACCGTTCACATGCGAGGCCACGCGAGCTACATGCTGGCCAAGGAGCTTTCGGCATTGGGGCGTGTCGACGAGGCGTTGGCGATCCTGCGACGGCTCCAGGGGCATCACCCGGAGGAACACTGCGGTCGGGAGGAGGAATTCTTCCTGGCCTGCAATCTGATGAACTCGCTGAGCATCGCCCATGACCGCGCGGGTCGACCGGCAGAGTCCCTTGCGACCGCTGAACGCGGCTTGGCGCTAAGGCCCACCTTTGCAGGGTTCCACCTGACGATCGCCAAGGTGTTGCGCGACACGCGTGACCTTGAGACGGCGCTGAACCACGTCGAGCGCGCCATCGACCTAAGTCCCAGCGACGGCTACGCGCATGAGCAAAGAGGCCGATTGCTGTTCGGGCTGAACAGATACGAGGATGCCAAGGCCGCATTCGAATCGGCTTTGCAGTTCGAACCCGGGAAACGCACGACTCTGTTCTACCTGGGTTTGGCGCAAGTCGAACTGTTGGCGTACGACGATGCGGTCGAGTCGTTCAGACGAGTGGCCGATATCGAACCGCACTTCGCGCTTGGCCATGTATTTCTGGCCCGTAGCCTTGCCGAGGTCGGTCGCATCGGCGAAGCCCGGCGGGCGCAGGATCGGGCAAGGGAATACGGCGCGAACCCGGCAGAGCTTCGCCGCAATGAGATCCGGCTGCGGGAACTCGAGGCGAACGAGCCCCTGGAACCACCCGGATGATGTGGATGCACGTTCGGGTATCCCTTGGACTGTGCGGCATCGTCGCCCTGGGGTGGGGATGTACGCCTTCCGAGACCGCATGGTTCAGCGAGGAAGCCCGCGAACGCGGAATCGACTTCGAACACCACTCGGGCTTCGACGGGCGTCCGATGATGCCCGAGATGATGGGTGGCGGCGTGGCGCTCGCCGACCTCGACGGCGATGGCGACCTCGACGCGTATCTGGTCCAGAGCGGCCGCGTGGACAAGACCCTGGCGGCCCAATTCTCGGCGAATCGACTCTACATGAACCGCGGCGACGGCTATTTCGACGAAGTGGAGGGCGCTGCCGCGGCGGGCGATCGCGGCTACGGCATGGGCGTGGCGGCGGGGGATTACGACAACGACGGCGACATCGACCTGTACGTGACCAACCTCGGCCCCAATGTCCTGCTTGAGAACGACGGCACGGGGTCGTTTCGAGACGTCACCGCCGAGAGCGGGGTCGGCGATGCGAGGTGGAGCACGGCGGCGAACTTCGTCGATCTGGACCTCGACGACGATCTGGATCTCTTCGTCGTGAACTACATCAACTGGACGCCCGAGATCGAACGCGAATGCTTCGTGAAGACGTTCTACGTCACCTACTGCGGGCCGACGGCCTACGGCGTGCCCGCAATGGACCGGCTGTACCGAAACAACGGCGACGGCACCTTCACGGACGTCACCAAGGCGGCAGGAATCGATGTCGCCTTCGGGAACGGGCTTGGCAACGTGGCCGCCGACTTCAATGGCGACGGCTTGGCCGACCTGTTCGTGGCCAACGATGGTACGACCAATCAACTCTGGATGAATGCCGGCGACCTGCGCTTCGAGGAGGAGTGCGTGTTGTGGAGTTGCGCCATGGACTCGGACGGCATCGAAAAGGCGGGCATGGGCGTTGCTTCGGCGGATGTGGACGACGACGGCGACAGCGACTTGCTGGTTGTGAACCTCGAACGCCAGACGGACTCGTTCTTCCGTAACGAAGGATCCTACTTCTTCGATGCCACTCGTCTAATCGGTCTGGGGACGACCAGCCTGCGCCACACCCGATTCGGCGTTGCGCTTTCTGATTTCGACAACGACGGACGCCTCGATCTCTACGAGGCGAACGGCAAGATCGCCTTGTCGGGACCGGCCGAAGGTGACGGCTACGCTGAGCCCAACACCCTCTACCGGGGTTCAATCGACGGCGATGCCATCCGTTTCGACGAACTTGGCCCGACCGGGGGCGTATCGCCCGAGTTGGTCCATACCAGCCGGGCCGCGGCTTGGGGCGACATCGACGATGACGGAGGAATCGACCTGGTGGTGGTGAATCGAGACGCTCCCGCGTACGTACTGATGAACCGCGCCAATCGCGGCAATTGGGCGCGGTTCCGAGTCCTAACGGCGCTGGGCCGTGATGCCCACGGGGCCACGGTCTCCGCCATGGTCGGTGAGCGACGACTCAGCCGGGACGTGCAGCCATCCGCAAGCTACCTCGCGTCGAGTGACCCTCGAGTACACTTCGGCGTCGGTGCCGAGTCTCGACTGCACAACGTGGTGGTCCGATGGCCGGGTGGGGCCGAGGAGGCGTTCGGGGACTTTGCGGCGGGCGAGATCCACGAGCTGCGGCAAGGCGAAGGATCGGGAAACCAGCTATCCGCAACTCGTTGAATTGAAATACGGAAACCCGTAGGGGCGACCCTTGTGGTCGCCTGTCCTAAGGCCGGCGCGAGGCATCAGCCGGTTGCCACGAGAATGCGCGAGCATTCTCGAAAACGCGCCCGACGGGCGCGCCGGGACGGGACAAGCCCGTCTCCTACGACCCGTGTTCCCTGCGCCTCTGCGACCCGTCCCGAACGGCATACGGTGTCACTCTTTCGTTGACACCACGCCTAGACCGCACGATAGTGGATGGGATCAAGACTGACACTTTGGAGAGGAAGGTGAGATCACAAGCACGAGTATTCCATGGTGCCATGCTGGCGCTATTTGCCATAGCTGCCGGCGCCCAGTCCGACGAGGCCCAGGACTCGGAGGACGAGGCGGACCAGGACAGCGCCGGCTACATCGAAGAGATCATCGTCACGGGCGAGCGGGGCGAGTTGAGGTCGATCGACAGGGCGATGACCGTCACGGGCTTCAACGCAGGCATGATCCAGCAACTTGGCATTCAGAACACCAACGATCTCGAGGTGTTGACGCCCGGGTTTCAGATCGGTCCGCGCAGCCAGGGCGGCGGCAAGAATGAAGACGGCCACATCGTCATGCGCGGTGTGGCTTGTGACCGCTGCGTGAACTTCTTCCAGGATGTCGGCACGGCCGTGTATATCGACGGCGTGTATTCGGATCAGTCCTACGGGCTCGATCAGGGTGCCATGTTCGACGTCGAGCGGGTCGAGATAGCCCGCGGCCCGCAAGGCACCACGGGGGGCAAGGCCGCGATTGCCGGTGCCGTCAATTTCGTCACCAAGAAGCCGACCGACGAGTGGGACATGAAGGTGTCGGGCGAGCTTACCGATCAGGCAACTCAACAGGGTTTGGTTGCCTTCGGCGGTCCGCTTCTGGACAGCGGCTTCTCCTATCGCCTTAGCCTGAGCCGTTTGACGGGCGACGGACTGATCGAGAACGTCGGCCCCGGCCCGGACGCTGCCGAGCCCGATCAACTGATCTACTCACCGCAATTGCGGTTCAAGAACGACCGGTGGGACATTACGGCCCGCTACTCGATGCTCCGGGACAAGGGTACCCCCCGTGTCTCACTCATCCTGGGTCCCCGCAATTCGGTGGACGAGTTCAGATTGGACGCGAATGGCAACCGGGTTGCGACTCAAGACCCCCTAGGGAATCCGATCAGGGATGCCGACGGCAACATCATCTACGAGAGAAATCCCTTCTTCGGCATCGGTCAGAATCCGGCCGTCGAGAATTGTCCGGGGTTCAATGACGACGGGACGCGAACGCCGGGCACGCGTGTCGTGTGCGACGGTGAGAACATTCAGTTGAAGGTCGACCTCAACGGCCCAATCCTTCGGGACAATTCCCAGGAGGCCTATACGCTTGAAGCGCATTTTCAAGCGACCGACTCGCATGAGCTGGTCTACAAGTACGGCAAGCGCGACACCCGGCAGCGAAGTCGAAACGACCTCGATGGGACGAGTCGCCAAGGCGGCGGCATCTGTTCGGCAATCCACCCGCGCGTGATCTCCGGCGAGCTGACGGAAGGCCAAAGGCATTCTCGTTGCGCGCTGGACGGCGGCGGCAACGGATCGTATTCGGACCGTATGAATGACTATCTGTTCACCTCGGACCAGGATAGCCACGAGTTGACGCTCATATCCAATTTGGACGGACCGTTCAACTACACCGTCGGATACACCTTCATCGACGGCGAGGAGCCCTACGTATACGCAGAGCGGTTCAACGGATTGGAAACCGGCAACAACAACCTGAACAACCCGCTGTTCTATCAGGATACGTCTGAAGCATGCGAGGCCGCAGTTGCGGGCTTCTTCGGCGAAGACAACCTGATCCGCAACATTCGCGATCCGAATCATGCGGCGAACAGGAATGCCGCCGGTCTCGTGTGGGGATGCCACGGTGCCGATTACGCGGCCAACTGGTCCGACGTCACCAACGGCTTGGCCCAAGTAGCCGGCGGGTCGGCATTCCAGCACTTTTATGGCAACGTGAGTTACACCTCGCAAGCATTCTACGGAAACGCCGAATACGTCCTGAACGACCAGTGGAAGGTCTTTGGCGGCATTCGCTTCAACGACGACCACAAGGAGCATGAGCAGAACGACTTCACGGGTGCCACCCAGATTGCGGGCATGAACTTCATCTTCGGGATCCACCGGTCCAAGCAGTACGACACGCAATGCTGCGGCTATGTCGGGCTTGAACTGGATGCCAATGGCCGGCCCATTCCGGACGACCGGACGCTCCGGGATTCGAAGGTCGCGGATTGGAACGAAACCACGTGGAACGTCGGTGCCGAGTACGCTCCCAACGACGTCTCGATGATCTACGGCCGCATTTCCAAGGGCTACCGCCCGGGCGGGTTCGCCGGCTTCGCCCAGCGGCTCGGGGAAGCCATGGACTCGGAAGAGATGATCAATTACGAGGCGGGCTACAAGGGCTTGTTCTTCGACAACCGCCTGCAAATGGAGGCGAGCGTCTACTTCCAGGACTACAGCAAGTACTGGGTCCAGTCGGGGCGCTTGAGGACGCCGGCGGAAGTACGAGAGGGGGAATCCCTCATCACCGGCGAGACCGTCGTCGTGAACGGCACCAACATCTACGGGATCGAGGCGCAGTACCAGTGGACCATCAACGACAACATGCGGCTCGGAGGCTTCTACGAGTTTTCGGGTTCGAGCTTCGGGGACTACACAACGCTCTACTGCTGTACGCCTGAAGGGAACCGCCCGCCACCGTCCACCCTGGAAGTCCCGGACGCGGACGGCAACACGGTCACCGTCCGCCTCTCGAACTTCTCCGGGAATCTCTTCGTGCTCGACTTCGGCGGCAACTCCTTAAGGAACCAACCCGCTCACAAGCTGTCCGCCGCGCTCACCTACGCCATGCCGATGCCTGCGGACCGGGGTTCGCTCGATCTCGTCACGATCTTCAATTGGCGAGACAAGATGTACGTCGACGAATCCAACTTCGACATCTACAGTGTCCCGGAGTACACCCGTTGGGACGTCCGCGCCCATTGGATCTCACCGTCGGAGAAACTCACGATCACCGGCTGGGTGACCAACATGCTCGACCAGGTCGCGGTGCAGGCCTATGCGCCCCGGGAAGGCAACGGCGTTAACGCGCCGATCGCGGGCACGGTAACCGATGCCCGACGGATGGGCATTACGTTCAACTACCACCTAGGTGTTGACTGACCTCCGCGGGGGCATCCCAAACGGTTAGAGCGTACCTCGTAAGGAGGTGCGCTCTTTCGTTCCGCATCTAGGGTTGCCACAAGCGTGGACCCGACGAATCGCGCTGCGTCGCCTCGTAGAGATCGTCGGTGTCGAAGTCGGCGAGCCCCCCGCCGGTCCCGGGGGTGACGCATGTTGGTGGTGCCTGCCTCCCGGCTATCGCGCGCGAGGATTCCGGGTACTATTCGGCGCAGGTTAGATGCCGTCGAGAGCAGTGGGAAGCAACCCGTCGACCTTGCTTGCCGGAGTCCTGGCTGTCTGCCTGGCGCACCTCTACGGATGCGCGACAGAGCAGATCCGAGACCTTGACCATTGGGTCGCCGGCCGTTCCAACCATTGCGAAGCGCTAAGCGTCAGCTACGCGGTCGGCGGCCCCGCGTTGCAGTCGATCCTGGGACCGAACTTCGTACCGCGACTGGATCCATCGACGGGTCGGGGAACGCTTACCATCGAGTTGTACCGCTGCACGGCGGCGCCCGTCGAAACCCGCCCTTACACCCCCTACCAGGCTGGACGTGTCCTTATAGCCCTGGACGAATCCCAGGCCCCCATCGCAGTGGCGGGCACGGATCGCTGGGACTCGTACGTCCTGCACATCGGTGATGACGATGGACCCTTGACCCGGTTCATGAAGACCAATGACGTAGCCACATTTGTTGGACGCAGTACCCTTGCTACGGGCGGATCGGACGGGTACGCGCTCCAAGGAGGAATACACTTCGCACACGGCAGCGTGACCGTGCGCGCCCCGCGGATCTGCTCGCCCCGCCCGTATGATGTACGGCGAGCGATTGTGGGTACGGGCCATGCGGCGTTTTCGCTGTTTTCCGGTAGGGAGTCCGGCCAGGCCTGCAGACTGGAAGATGCGCAAGCCGACATCGAAGGGATCACGCCTTTCGCCGACCTCGGCCTTGATCCGGCAACCGCGTCAATAGAGTATCGGGAGGACGTATCTTGGGATTTCACGATCTGGCGACAAGCCAATCTCGGCCTCAACTGACCGATTTTGCCGCCAAGGCGTCCGATCGACTGCGAATCGGTCTTGAGGCACTGGGCACGTTGTCCGTTATACGGGAAGCATGTTGCGGGCAGACCGGACATTGACTACGCGCGGCACGTCGAACGTTGTCAGCTTTCGAAGGAAAGATGGGGCGTCAGACGCGCTTCGGCGCATCGCCTTGGAGCACGAACCGGCATTGCGGCGCTTCGTCGGTGCACGCCTGTCCGCACACGCCGACCATGCCGATCAGGAGGATGTGGTCCAGGAGACATTCCTGCGCGTAGCCCGTCAGGAAGGCGTAGAGGAGAAGCTCTCTCGAAGCCTCGACAGCGTCAGGTCGTATCTGTTCTCGATTGCCACGAACGTCATTAGGGACAGCTACCGGAAAGCCGTTACACGACAGAAGTACGACGACGTGACGAGGGACGGCGCAAAGGCACTCGGTGTGGAGGTTTCGGCCGAAGAGGTCGTCGCCACACGGGAACAGCTCGGATTCGTGAAAGCGGCCATCATGAAGTTGAGGCCCGATTGTCGAGACGCGTTCGTGCTCAACCGCTTCGAGGGGCTAAGTTACCGAGAGGTCGCCGACACGATGAACGTCTCCGTCAGCATGGTCGAAAAGCACATCATGCAGGCGCTCTCGGATATACGACGACGTGTCGACCGGGGGCTCGTGGATCCGTGAAGGGTAGGATGAAGGATCGCATTGACGGGCGCCGGACGGACCCCTCGAACCAAGCCGAGCGCCGGGCCCAATGGTTCGTGATGCGTCTGTATTCCGGAGACATGACCGCCACGGATGAGTCGGAGCTGCGCACGTGGCTCGCCGAAGCCCCCGGCCATCGGAAGGTCTACGAGCATCTGTTGCATCTGCGGGATCTGTCCGGAGACCTGGCCAATGACGAGCAAATCACGGCCTTGACCCGGGATGCGCTCGGTGCCCGGAGGCGAACAGGATTCGATCGCCGCTGGATCGGATTGGCGGCGGCCGTGTTTCTGGTGGCCGTCACGGGTGTGTTGGCCAAGACGTTTCTTGTCGCCTCCGACGAGGCTCAGATCCTCGAAACAGCCCTTGGGGATCAGCAGACCTTCGCGCTGCGGGACGGGTCCAGCGTTACGCTCAACTCGGGCTCGCGCATACTCATCGACTTCGATTCCCTGGGAAGGCGCATCCTGCTGGATTTCGGGGAGATCTTCCTCGACGTTGCGAAGGATCCTGAGCGGACCTTGACCATACGGGCCGGCGATCACGTGGTCGCAGCGCTCGGCACCAAATTCAGCGTCCACCTGTCGGGCCATCGATTGGAAATCGCGGTCGCGGAAGGCCGGGTCGCCGTTACCGACGACAACACTCGTTTTCCGCGTCAGACCGAGTTCCTGGCGAGGTTCGAAGCCGGGAGCCTGATTCTCGACGCTGGCTCCGTAGCCACGTTCGAACAGGATCGGCAAACCGTCAAGGAAGACAGCATCGATGAAGTTGAACGTTTGCAGAGTTGGCGCAGCGGCCGGGTCCGTTTCGAGGATCAGAGGCTGATGGAGGTGATTAGCGAGGTCAATCGCTACAGTCCGGTGAAGGTTCTGATCGAGGACAGCACGATCGCCGACCTGCGGATCAGCGCGGTCCTGAACCTCGATCAGGTCGAAATGACGGGCCAGGTCGAACTGCTGCTCTCGTCGCTCGAGGAGATCCATCCCATCGAAGTGGTTCGGCACCCAGACCGTTTCGTGCTGATCGCCCGTCGCAACCAGATCCCTTGATGGGGCTAGTGTCCCGTCAACCCTCAAACGTCGCGTCAGCGACGTTTGAGGGTTGACGTGACACTAGTGTTCTTGAGCGTAGTCTGCTCTTGACGACTTGCGGTCACTCGCCGGACGACATTTTCCATTGAGGAACTCATCATCCTGGCCGTTCTATACCAAAGGATGGTTCCCGGGCGGGACACCAACGCAAGCCGCAGCCCCAGCAGGACGAAAACATGATACGCAATGCCTTGATTTCCGATTGGGCGACTCGGTTCGCCGTCCCGTGCGCAGTTCCTTGCGCCCTGTTGGCGTTCAGCCCTGCGAACGCCCAGGAAGTCGAATTCGACATTGATCCCCAAGCCACCGGCCAGACCCTGCTAGAGATCGCAGAGGTCGGAGACGTGCAGATCGTGTTCGTTCCGGATGTCGTGGACGAGAGTCAATCGCCGGAAGTGCGCGGCAGCCAATCGGTTCGCTCGGCAATCGAGAGATCACTCGACACGACCGAACTGGTGTACGAGTTCAAAGCGAAGGACTTCGTCGTTGTGAAGCAAGACAGTGCCACGGCGCCTGAGCGAGGGGCGGTGGTCCGCGACATCCGGGCTGAACCGCTCCTGCTGGCCCAGCTTCAGAGTCCGGAGGAATCCGATGCAGCGTCCGCCGCAACCGCTTCCGAAATGGAGGAGTCATCCCCTGACCCGGCGCCGGGACCGGTGGAGGAAATCGTGGTGACGGGCACTAGGCTGCGCAACTCGAGCCCCACCTCGCCGGTGTTGGTGTTCACGATGGGCGATATGGAACGCATGGGGATCAACAGCGTCGAGGGGTTTGTCCGCGCCCTGCCGCAAAACTACGCAGGACACACGCAGACCTCCGCAATAGACAACTCCAGCAGTGTCGGCACACTCGGCGTTGCGACCGCGAACTTAAGAGGGCTTGGCTCGGATGGCACATTGGTGTTGATCAACGGTCGCCGAACCGCCACAACCCCGACGATCCAGGGTTCGAACATCAATCTCAATTCGATTCCATTCTCCGCGATCGAACGCGTCGAAGTGCTCACCGACGGTGCCGCCGCGATCTACGGCGGCGATGCGGTCGCCGGCGTCATCAATTTCATTCTGAGGCAAGGCTATGACGCCGAGGAAAAACTCGCCCTGCGCTACACCAGTGGCGCCCATGGCGGCGATTCGGTGCTGATTACCCCGACCTTTGGCGTCGGCTGGGGGTCGGGGTCCTTAAGCGGCAGCCTTCGGTTCGAGTCGGTTGATCCGGTTGTTGCCGCAGAAACGGGCTTTACAACGCTCGACTACACCTCCCTCGGTGGATCGGACCGGAGATCGCAACCGGGACCCTTCCATCCGCTCATCATAAGAAACGCGCTGACCTTTCAGCCTCTTGGCGGCGTCGATCCCTCGAGGGACGGGACGGTGCCGGTGACGCTCGCGGACATTTCAATGGCGAATCTCGCGCCATGGGATTCCGTTCCCGCTCACCTGACCGACGAGCGGGAGTCAACAACGGCCTTTTTGTCCATCGAACAGGAGGTGGGCGAGTTCATGGACGGCTACATGGAGTTCAACTACGCGAGCTATGAGAGTTACGCCGAGCGCGGCGGGATCTTCGCCAGAAACGCACTCGTTCCGCCCAGCAACGCGTTCAACGATACCGGCGTGCCCCTGCTCGCGGGCTATCGCTTTCAGACCGAGACGGAAAGGGGCTTGATCGAGCCCTCCACGAATCAATCCGCGACCGACAGCTACGGGGTGGTGCTTGGCGTGACTGCCGAACTGCCGTTCAGGAACTGGGAAGTCGATGCCTTCGTCAAGTACGCCGAGGAGGAAGCGTGGACTCGCGCATTCGACGGGCCCGGCGCCGCCGAGCTCGCAGCGCGTCTAGCCGACTCGAACCCGGCAACCGCATTGAATCTCTTCGGCGACGGGTCGCAGCAGACCGAAGCGGCTGTCGCCAACCTGTTCGAGGTCTCAACGCACCCCTGGTCGCTGCCGACAAGCGACACAAACAACACCACGCAGTATTCGGCCTCTGCGAACGGCAATCTGTTCGCGTTGCCGTGGGGGAACGTCGCCGGCGTGCTCGGATACGACCACCGAAAAGACTCCCGGACGTTCTCGGGATATCTCGCAACCACCTTGCTAGAAACGGCGCCGGAGCGGAAGGTCAACGCGTTCTATTCGGAGGTCATGGTCCCGATCGTCGGCGACGGCAACTCCATACCGGGGGTACATTCCCTGGAATTCCGGGCGGCGGCCCGATGGGAGGAATATGTCATCAACGGGCCGTTCGGGGGTGTCGGCAGCCGCAACGAGGAGCGGACGTTCGCCGAAACCTCGCCGTCCGTTGGCATCGCCTGGCACCTCACGCCGGGCCTCAAGATCCGGGCAAACGTCGGCGACACCTTCAAGGCGCCGCGACTCGACCAGCTCTTCGGGGCGCCAGACCCGAGGGTTACCTTCTTCTCCACCATCATCCCGGGGATACTTGCCGGCGCCGGCGTGTTGGCCGATCCGGAGACAGGTTCGCCCTTCGGCGTCTATCCAACGAACTTTGGCGGCAACCCCAACCTCAAGCCGGAAGTCTCGGACACCCTGACCGTCGGATTCGATTTCAACCCCGGGGGTATCCTGGCCGGTCTGCGCATTTCGGCCACCTTTTCCGAAATAGATACCCAACAGGTCGTCGCATCGACCTCGTCCGTGCTGTTCAACGTTGCCGAGGAGTTCGTAGGGGTCGCCGCTGGGCGTGACGCAAGCGGCAACATCGTTCAATGGAACCTATTCCCGGTGAATTTCTCGCTGGAGACGGCCCGGGCGGGGGATCTCGACATGAGCTACGACTTCGACCTCGACTGGGGCCATGTCCAGCTCGGGCTTTCCGGCACCTACACCTACGAGCGCAGCGTGACGTTCCTGCCCGGGGGCGAGGCCGTGGAGTCGCAGGAGACCTTGAGCGGGCCCGACCGCCTGAAGTATCGAGCGTGGCTAGCCTGGAACGATGGCCCTGGGGCAGCAACGCTCAACCTGAACCATTCGAGCAGCTACGAGAACAATATCTCGCGGGTGCAGGATCGCGTCGACGGCTATACCTGGTTCGATCTTACCGGGAGCTACGAATTCGGTGACGGCTGGCGACTCGATGGAGGTATCCGAAATCTCACGGATGCGGACTTCCCGTTTGTCGATCAACGTCAACCGTTCGACCCACGACGCGTCGACATCATGGGGCGTACGAGCTACCTCGAGGTGTCAAAGTCCTTTGATTTGTTGTGATGTCGGCGCGAAAGCCGCCGCGAGTCGGAGAAATGCCGTGACGAGGGTGAGAAGCGTTTGGTGTGTCGGCGGATTCCTGGCGTTGTGCGCTTGCGGTGATTCGGCGATTGTGGAGGGTGAACCCACTGCCAGCCATGCGGCGTCCGGCATGGAGTTCTTCCATGGCCGTTTCGATGATGCGCTGGCGGAAGCTCGGGAACAGGGCAAGCGGGTGTTTGTGGATTTCTACACGGACTGGTGTGGACCATGCATCGTCATGCAAGAGACGGTCTTTCCCCTGCCGGAGGTCGGCGACTACTTCAACGCGCGATTCGTGAACTACAAGCTCGATGCCGAGGATGATTCCATCGCGGGACCGGAAGTTGCAGCGCGCTATGGGGTGAAGGCGTATCCCACCTACCTGATTCTCGACAGCGACGGGGCGGAGATCGGTCGCGCCACGAGCGGCATGTCCGGGGATCAATTCATCGCGTTGTTCAGCCGGATGCTGGGTGAGACCGAGTCACAGTTCGCAACGATAGAGGCGCGCTTCGACTCGGGCGACCGATCGCCGGAGCTGGTGCAGGAATACCTGGACGCGGCCATTGTCGATCAGAGCATGGGCGGTGATTTCGATGTCCAGCGATTTGTTGACCTGAAGAAGGTCGCGGGCGACTACTTCGCGAGTCGGGATCATTCGGTCCTGATCAACGAAACCGATGCCAGGCTCATAACGACCTACTGGGACAAGACACCAAGGGGTGATGACCTGGTCGAGTTCGTGATCGACAACTACGATGAATTCGTTTCGGTTTCGTCGGACGCGGCGATGAGCCAGTTTGTTCTCGGCGCGACCTGGTACGCGGGGTTGGCTGCCGCTGGACTCGGAGACGGAAGCTATGAGACTCTTCTCGAGGCACTCGGCGAAGAGCCCCTGTCCAAGGCCGTCGCCTATGATCTAGCGCGGGATCCCGACAGCGTCCTTGATCCCGACCGAATGCGCAGCGTGTTCCAGATGAAGGACCTTGTCGCGAGCGAGGATTGGGGTGCGGTGGCGAGCGAATGGGCGCGTCGCATTGCGGTCGCGGGAGATACGGTGGACGCGCGAACGTACAATGGCGCGGCCAGAGACTTGGCGGGCTCACCCGAAGCTGCCCATCACGCCGTTGCGCTCGAATACTATTCCAAGGCCTACGAACTGGATCCTTCGGACGCCTTCGTGGCGGCGGGATACGGCGCTCAGTTGCGCCACACCGGTCAAGCCGAGCGCGCGGAGCAACTGATGGCGGAATTCCGAGCGTCCTTGGGCGATTCTGCTGAAGACCAGCGCCAACTTGAGCTCTTCAACCGACTGAATCCTCAAACCTCGAACTAGGGCAGGGTCGACGGCGGCTGCGAATCTCAGGGCGTATACCACGACTGCAGCTTGCGAGAGGCGTCCTCGATTCGGCTGCGGTAGCGGGGGTCGGAGGCGAGGTTGACCGCCTCCCGAGGATCGTCGGCCAGATCGAAAAAGACCTCCGGCAATCCGGGGAAATGCACGTACTTGCTGCTTGCGTCGCGGATGACCGCAAGTCTGCATTCCGCGGGGGTCAGGCCGAGGGCCTCCTCCGCATGGAAGTGGCTGAAGTCGAACTCCCAGTGCGCTTCGCTGCGCCAGCCGTCGCCTAGATCGCCGTGGGTTGTGGCGGGCAGCAGCGACGCACCTCGGCATTGCTCCGGGACATCCACGCCCAGCCAGTCGAGCAGGGTCGGCATGATGTCGACCCCTTCCGTGAAGGCGTCGATGCATCGCCCGCGGTGTGAATCGGCCTCCGGCGCGGGATTGAACACGATCAGGGGCAGGTGGAAGGACTCGTCGAAGTAGCCGAGCTTGCCGATTAGCCAATGGTCCCCGATCTGCTCGCCGTGATCGGACGTGAAGACGACCAGTGTGTCGTTCCACGCACCCGTGCGCTTCAGTTCGGTGAAGAGGCGGCCGAGGTTGTGGTCCACCTCGGTCATCAATCCGTAGTAGCCGGATTGCCATCGTCGCCGACTTGCCTCCTCTCGGGACTGGCGCGCGTATTTCCGATTCAGGAGGTAGGCCAGGAACGGGTGCTGACCCGCTTCGACCTCGGGATCGACCGCGCGGTTCGGCGATGGCAGGTCGCCAGGTGGATACAGGCGATTGTAGGGCAGAGGCGCCGTCCACGGCGGGTGCGGTCGCAGCAGCGACAGATGCACGCACCATCCGGAACGGTCGCGGATGTAGTCGAGCACCTGATCGATCATGAAGTACGTGTCGTGAAGTTCGGCGGGAACCTCGAGTGCTGGGGCGAACGGGTCGCGTTCGTCGGTTGCCGACTGCGGTTTGGTCTTCAGATACAGGTCCGCGACAGAGGCCGGGACGGGATATCCCTTGGTCGCTAGCCAATCGGCCCATTCGACCGGGTTCCAGACGTCCTTCCCGAGTTCGACAACGGGGGTGAGTCCCGGCAGGACGCCGTCCGGGTAAACGCCTTCTTGGCTCTTGGCCAGCGTCGTGTCGGTGTAGCCGAATAGAACAGGGTCGTGACCGGCCCGGCGTGCTTCGAGAGCCCAATTGGTGTAACGATCCGAGAGCGGTACGTGGTTGAAGGTAACGCCGTGTTCGTGCTGGTAGACACTGGTGTGGATGCTCGCACGGGACGGTCCGCAGGGTGCGGCGTTGGCGAAATGGTTGGTGAACAGAACGCCTTCGGCGGCCAGTGAATCGAGGTTCGGCGTGTCGACCAAATGCCCAAGGCATGACAGACACTCGCCGCGCCACTGGTCCGCAGTGATGAAGAGGAGGTTTCGGGGCACACTTACCCCTCGGGCCTTCGGGGCTTGCCAGGGGAGGCTAGATCCCCGCCCCACAGAGGTTCAAGAAAAACCGCTTCTGCTCGTCGGTCATCGCGGAGAACACTGGCACGCCCAACTCGGTCGTCGGCAGGTCGGCGAACTCGGGGGAGGGCGCCTGCAAGGTGGCGGCGATGTTGTGCAACCCGCCACCCTCTTCGGACCCCGCGCCCAGTGCGGCACCGACCGCCGGCGGCCAGACGGCCTTGCCCCGGGGTGCCATGTTCAATGGGTTGGGTCGCCCCACGTAGTCCTCGATCTCCTGGTACATGACCTTCTCCTGGGCCGAGCGTTGTCGCTGGCCTTCGCGACCGTATAGGGACCGCGACTGGTTGCAGATCGCGGCCCAATTGATCGCGACATGGAAGCCGGGCAGGGCGCGGCACTCTTCCGGTGCACCATCGCCACCGGACACTTGGCCGTCCTTGACCATCAGGTAGTAGGCGGACATGGCTCGACCGCCCCCGAGAAGCCGCGCCGGCGGGTGCGTGTAGATTTCGCTGAAACCCCACGCCGTGTCGGCGGGCAGGTTCCCTTCCTCGAGTAGCTGTATTCCGTATTTGGCGCACGCTTCGCACCAGGCCTTGGATCCGAATTCGCCGACGGGTTCGAGTTCGGCAACGTTTACTCCGGGCATGTTTCTTCCTCCTTGTTCGGGAATTGACGTTTGTTCATTGAAGCGCCCGGTCGACGGGTTTCGGGGTTTCCTTCGAAGCACCGTAGTAGAAGAACGAAACGGCGCGGCGCGGACGCTCGGTCGGATTGCCCTCGGACCAATGCACGGTGAGGTCGCTGTGGATGACCGCATCCCCCGGTTGAACGATGGCCGCCACCGCCGTTGCGGGGTCGACCACAAACTCGCCAAAGGGCGTGCCGGGGGCATATTGGATTCGGTGGGAGCCGCGGCCGTAGTGAAGGCAGCCGTTCTCCGGGTCGGCGGGATCGAGCGCAATCCAGAGGGTCGCCCCAGCCTGTCCGCCCGGTGGGCGACCGATCGCGTCCCGGTGCGGTGCGATCTCGCCCTTCGAACCCGGAATCTTGGTGAACCACGCGGCCGAGGAGGGCAGGAGCTTGTCTCCGACGAGTGCTTCGATAAGCGGTACGTGCCGGCCGGCCGTCAGTTCGTTGTCGAACCATGCATCGTGCCGATTGAGACTCTTGAATATGTTGCCGAGGTCGATGTTCCCCTTCTGCTGACCCGCTCGCCGCCGCTTGCTCCGGGGATTGAGGCCTTCGCCTTTGCGTTTACGCGCAAAGAGATCGGCAGTGAGTCGCGTCGCCCGTTCACGCAGTTCCTCGAGCGCAGGACCATGGAGATAGCCGGGGAGGATGACGAAGCCGTCCCGATCGTAGTCGCGTTTGATGGCCGAGATTTCGTCGTTGGTCATGGGGGGCCGTGGTTCGGAGCGTTGCACCGCCGTTAGGGGAGGGAAGAATCCGGCGCGAGGGAAGCGATCAGGTCAAGCAGGCGAAGTTGCCGACAACTTAGCACGACCTGTGGGTGGGTGACACCGCAGGCGTCGTTTCCGGTGCCGGAAGATCACCCAAATGTACGTGGGACCCTTCGGCGGGGTTACGCGTCGAATACGGCCATCACTCGGACCTCGATACTGCGCCTGGGCGGCGCGTCCGCAGGGGAAGTGGCGTCGTCGAAGGACGTGTGGGGACAGACCTTCGAGACACCCTCGCGGGTGTCCAACTGTTTTAGGAACAGCAATTCGTCGGTCTTCATGCGCGGCACGTAGTAGAAGCGGTGGGCCGGGTCGCGAAGCGGCATGGCCGACTTTCCCTTCTGGCCGTAGCCCGTGTAGTAGTAGTCGAGCACATCCTCGGTACTGACAGTGCTGGCGTCGACCACTGCAAGCGGGTTGCGGTCGACCGTGTGATCGAACGGTTGCCAGGTGTTGAACCATGCGAATTCGCAGTTCGAGTAGTTGCCGATGTCCAAGTCGCGCCTTGCCAGCGCCCGCTCCGCCAATCCCCGGGGATCCTCGAGCGTGTAGTCGCAGTGCAGGAATCGCGCGTACGCCTTGTTGAAGTCGGAGGTGTCCTCCGTGCGTACGACATGCTGGGTGATGACGACGTCGCGCGCGCCGGTGGTGCGCTTGGCGAGCGCGAGGATCTCGGGGTAGTAGATGTCGCGGATTTGCTCGTCGTCTCGGAAGTTGCGAACGGCGCTGGCGTGGCGCAGCAGCGCGAATCCGTTGGCATCGAGGGTTATGTCGCCCCGGCGGAGTGCGTCTCGGGCGTCGTGGATTTCGACGACGTGTTTCGCCGTGTTGGCACGCCGGCTCCCGCGGTCGCCGACAACGGGAATCTCGGCGCGGTCACGCCATTCGTCGTTCAGGTAGCGGACATCGGCAAGTACGGCCATGGTGATCTCGAATCGGTCGAGTGTCCCCAATGGTAACGACGCCTAGGACGAACGTCACCGGGTGTCCGCACCGGAACAGGACCTGTCCCGTCCCCGACGGTGTTCGCGCCAACGCCGGGGAACCCTCTTGCGGCCCCGAAGGGGCGACCCTTGCGGCCGCCCGAATCACGGCACTGTCGACCCGGGGACGGGGCGGGCCCGTCCCCAAGGGTTCGTCTCCCCCCTACTCTATGCGGTACTGCGCGCGCAGGTAGTAGAAGCCGCCGTTGAAGCTGAACGGCGACTGTTCCGGGTAGACCAATCCCGCGACCTCGCCGTTTGGATTGGTGGACGGGTACTCGTCGAACGCGTTCTGCAAACCAAACTGCAGCGACAGCGAGTTGCTGGCATCGACGCCGATCTCAGCATCGAACACCATGCTCGGGTCCGGGTAGAACGCGACCGAGCCGTCGTTCGTCGGGGCGTCGTAGTACTCGCCGTAGTGCCGGGCCCGCGCCATCAAACGCCATCGGCCCTGGCTGTGCGTCCAGGTCAGCGTGAAGCGGGAATCGGGACGGCCCTGCTCGATCTGCAGGCGACGGTTGTCGCTGGTGAAGTCGGGATTAAACTTCGTCAGGTCCACGCTCTGCCAGTTCCCCGCGAACGTCAGGTTGGACAATCCGCCACCTAACTCGAAGGGCCAGGTCGCGACGACGTCGATACCGGAGGCCTCCACGGTCTGCAGGTTCGAGAAGAACCGTACCGACGTGAAACTACTGGCATCGGTGACGCCGGCCGCCAGGAGGGCGGAGATGTCCGCGGGCGTGAGGTTGAACCGGCTCGTGAACGAGATCCGATCCTCGATCTCGATCCGGTAGTAGTCCACCGTCACGTCGACGCCGCCGACATCGAAGACGACGCCGAGGGTGGTGTTGACCGACTCCTCCGGGGTCAAGGCTTGCGCACCCTTCTGTTGGGCGATGGGATTGGTCGGCGGAAGCGTAGCGATGTCCGCCAGGAAGCCCATGTTGAACTCGGTGGTGACGTTGCGCAGGTTCGCCTGACCGGCGGTGGGCACGCGGAAGCCGGTGCTGACGGCGCCCCGGATGGCTAGGTTAAGGCCAACCTGCAGCCGTGCCGCGATCTTGCCGTCAAGCGTATTGCCGTACTCGGAGTAGTTTTCGTAGCGCAACGCCCCGCCGAGAAGCAGGTTCTCGGAGACGTTGGACTCAAGGTCGACGTAGGCCGCGAACGACCGCACCGTGTTTTCGCCGGCATCGCCGGGCTGGAAGCCGGGGAAGCCGTTGGAACCGACGCCGAAGCCCTGCGCCGCGAGACCGTGGTCGAGGTTGGGATCGATGTAGAACGAGTTCGGCTCGCCGTTGTCGATCCTGAAGGTCTCGTCCCGGTACTCCAAGCCGACGGCCACGTTGATCGCGCCGAACGAGTCGGAGTCGATTGGCTTCGACAGGTCGAAGTTCAGCACCCGGTCGGTCTCGGTGTAGGCACCGGCCTCGTAGTGGGTGTCGATCTCGTTGCGCTGCCAAAGCAGTTGCGGGTTGATGGTGTTGTAGATGTAGAACTGCGCGTTGCTGCGGCCCGCCGTGGCGCTAAGGTCGTAGAACCAGCCCGTGTCCAAGGTTCCGCGGACTCCGCCCGCGATGCTCAAGTCGTGGACGAAACCGCCGAATTGCGGGGTGAAGCCGCCGGGAAACCTCTCGATCAGCGAGTAGCAGTTCGGGTCCGAGCGGATCGCGGCCAGCGCGGCGCTGTCGGGAACGTTGTTGACAATCCGCACCACTGGGCAGTTCCCGGAGCCGTCGGCCGTGAGGTCCGCGACCTTGACCGTGGGTGTGCCGTCTACGACCGGGCCGCGGAACACGCCGCCTCGGGTGTGGGGATTCCGGAAGTAGAACCCGCCTTCCACCTGGCGCTCGGCCCAGTTGCCGAAGGCGTACGCCTCGCTGCCGTTACCGAGATCGAGCCCGAAATTGCCGAACAACTTGAAGTCGCCCGAGATCTCGGGTGCACCCCAGATCTGTGCTGCGGGTTGGCGGACCTCGCGGTTGCCGGCGTCGATCAGAGCTTGGGCATCGCCGCGCTGGGCGCTGCGGCTGGTCGGATCGGACTCCTTCCACTCGAAGCTCAAGTTGGCAAAGCCGAGGTCGGTGAGCGGTAGGCCGACGTTGGCGGCTATCGTCATGGCGCTGCCGTCGCCTTCGAAGTGGGTTCCCCACTTGCCTTCCACGGTGGCCCCTTGGGCATCCTCCTTGAGCACGAAGTTCATTATCCCGGCGATGGCGTCGGACCCGTACTGGGCCGATGCGCCGTCACGGAGAACCTCGAGGCGGTCGAGGGCGATCGCCGGGATGGCGGACAGGTCGGGGCCCTGGGATCCGCCGGAGATCCCGGCACCGAGCAGCGCGATGACCGCAGCCCGGTGACGACGCTTGCCATTGACGAGGACCAGGGTGGCATCCGGGGGAAGCGATCTCAGGGTCGCCGGACGAATGAACGTCGCGGCATCGCTGATCGGTTCCTGGGCGACGTTGTACGACGGCACCAGCGCCGCGACCAAGTCGTCCAAATCGGTATTGCCGTGGGCGAGAAACTCGTCCCCGCCGATCACGTCGACGGGAACCGGTGAGTCCGCTGCCGAGCGGTCGCGGCGGCGTGAACCGACAACCACGACTTCCTCGATGGGACCGGACGAAGCTTGCTGACCAGACTCCTCGGCGACTGCCCGTTCCGAGGCAATGGCCAGCAATGCGATACTGGTGGCTAATGCAAATGCAAAGGATTTCAAAGGGTTGCTCCAGAAGGCTTAGAACAGGCGCTGCTATTATAGGCTATTCGTCGCTTCCCCCCATGTTTTTGGGTTGTCTCACTTTGAACCGGGGCGGCACGCGGGCCGGGAGACCCGACCCTTGGGCGCGAGGTTGCCGACAGACGGACGGCGTGGTGTGCCGGCTCGGGCGGGGACAAGCTCCGTGCCTACGGACTGAGCCTGCGGATCCTGGCAGCCATTTGCCGATGATCGGCCGAACCCGGCAGGTAGTCGACGATCCGGCTGAACGGGTCCACGATGTAGACAACCGTGGAGTGGTTGATCTGATGGTCCGCGGTCAACTCGGCGGGCAGGTCTTCGAAGAGGGTCCTGAAGGAGGCGGCTGCGCGTTCTAGCGCCGTCCGCGAGCCGGTGAGTCCAACGAAACGATCATCGAAATACTCGAGGTATGCCGCGACCTTCGCGGGGGTGTCGCGTTCGGGGTCGACGGATATGAACACGGGTTTGATCCGGGTACCGTGACCGGATTGGTCCAGCTCGGACATGACCCGGGTGAGCTTGTTCATCTGGGCGGGGCAGATGTTGTGGCAGCTGGTGAAGCCAAAGAACACCATCAGGTGTCGTCCGCCCAAGTCACGGGCCGTCAAGGTGTCGCCGGTATGGCTCGTCAGCCGAAACTCCACCCGCGCGTCGGGATCGTCGTGGTGCCACACGGCGAGCGCGAACGAGACGGAAATGACAGCGAGGGTCGCGAAGAACAGGACAGCCGTCTTTGTGGTGGGGGAGGCGGTCACAGGTCACCCGTCGGCAGGGTCGTGCGCCTTCACGGGCATATCCCGCATGGCCCTGGCCCGCACGAATCGACCGTGCGTCGCGACCCAGTAGCCGAGTCCCATGAACAGGCTGCCGCCGATGATGTTCCCGATGGTGACCCACAGCAGGTTGTACGCCATCCCTGCGACGCTGATCGTGTCCGGGTGGTCGGCAAGCAGCGGGATCGCGAGCAGGGTCATATTCGCGACGCTGTGTTCGAAGCCGCTGGCGATGAAGGCGAACAGACACCAGAAGATGACAATCGCCTTGGTCGCGTCGCTCTTCGTGCGTGCGGACATCCACAGCGCAAGGCACACCAGCCAATTGCAGAGCGTGGCCCGAGCCAGGAGGGCCGGAATGGACGAGTTCATCTTGAAGTCGGCGATCTTGAACAGGAACGGCGCGCCGTCGGACAGCAGTCCACCCCCGCCGCCAGCGACGAACAACGCCGCCAAGCCGACGGACCCAATGAGGTTGAAAACCCACGACGCCACCCAGACTCGGGTCAGGTCGCCCAACGTTGTCGTGCCCGCCAGTTTCCCGAAGACCATGTACATGGTGTGGCCGGTAAAGAGTTCGGATCCCGCGAACACGACAAGGGTCAGCGCGATGCCGAACGAGACCCCCATGATGAGTTCCTGCCAAGCGGGGTCGAGCGTGCCCCCGACCGAGAAGATCAGGATGATGCCGATGCCGACGTAGGCACCGGCCATCAGCGATCCCATCAGGAATGCGAGCGGCGTATGCGACAGCGAGTCGGCCTTGTTGCGGGCCAGCGCGGCGAAGTGATCGATGGTGTCCTGGTACACGAGCCTTCGCGGAGCCGCGACGCTGCGGCGAATATAGCCCTCCGGACGCAATCATGTAAGCGCCCAAGCGTGCGAAGGCGCTTGAACTCGATGGCCCTTGGGTGTAAATCTGCCCGTAGATCAGAGCGGTAAGTCGGTCAGTCATCCGGCGTTGGTGAAATGGGGAGGCTGCGATGATCCAAGACACCGTGTTCGTGGTAACCGTGGTTCTGATGTTGGTAGTCGCCGGCGCGTTCGCGTACGTGGCGCTGAATGCCGGCAAGGCCGTGGCGGAATACCCGCCGATCCAACAGAGATCCCAGGGCATGCGGGTCTGGTTCTTCTGGATCTTGATCGTGGCGGGCGTGCTGATCGCCGTGGTCACCATGCTCGACCTGCCGTACGCGGCCACCCGGGGCGACACGCCCGACGATGCGGTCACCCTGGAAATCGAGGGTCGGCAATGGTACTGGGAGGTGGGTGAAGCCCAACTCACCGCTGGGGACACGGTGATCTTCAACGTCACATCGGGGGACGTGAATCACGGTCTTGGCCTTTACGATCCGGCCATGCGGATGGTGGGGCAGACCCAGGCGATGCCGGGGTACCTGAACGTGTTGTCGCTGACCCTCGAACAGCCCGGGACCTACACGGTGCTCTGCATGGAGTACTGCGGGCTCGTCCACCACGCGATGGTCAGCGAGATCACGGTCGGCGAATAGGGGAGAACTGCCATGGCCGAACAAACCGCTCCGCCGCTACCGCCGTCCGGCCGGATCGGCGTCGTGGTCTACCTGGCGATCAGCGCCCTGGTCTTCGTGCTCATGATGGTCCTCGGGGTCCTCATGCGCCTCTCCCAGGCAACCTGGGTCGAACTCTCGCCGAACCTCTTCTACGAGGTGATGACCGCGCACGGCGCTGGCATGGTAGGGATCTCCGGTCTCGCCGCCAGCGGCGTCATCTGGTACTTCCTGCGCCGCTACGTCGACCTGTCCGTGGGCATCCTGTGGGCCAACCTGGCCTTCTTCCTGTTCGGCGTCGTGCTGATTCTCGGCGGCATCTTCGTCGGCAACTACGCCGGTGGCTGGACTTTCCTGTTCCCGCTACCCGGCACGAGTGCAGGGGTCTGGGGTACAGGGGGTGCTGCGAGCTACCTGTTCGGACTGCTGTCGATCGGGGTCGGCTTCCTGTTGCTCTATCTCGACTTCGCCCGCGCGATCATGGCGAGATACCGATCGCTCGCCAAAGCGCTGGGTTGGCCGCAACTGTTCCGCAACAGCAGCGATGAAGCGCCGCCACCGACGGTCGTCGCCGCCACCATGGTATTGATCGTCAACATCGCCGGGATCCTCGCCGGCGCGGTGGTCCTCGTGCTGATTCTCGTCAACCTCTACGCGCCGCAGTTCGCCGTCGATCCCCTGTTGACCAAAAACCTGACGTATTTCTTTGGGCACGTGTTCATCAATGCCACCATCTACCAGGCCCTGGTCGCGGTCTATGAGATCCTGCCCAAGTACGTGGGCAGGTCTTGGCCGGTCAACAGGATCTTCCTGGCGGCGTGGACCGCCACCACCCTCATGGTGATGGCGGTGTACCCGCATCACCTGCTCATGGACTTCGTCATGCCCACCTGGGCGCTGGCCATCGGGCAGATCGTGTCCTACCTCGCAGGCTTGCCGGTCTTCGCCGTGACCGCCTGGACCACGCTCACCATCGTGCATCGGTCGGGGATCAAGTGGGATATGACGTCGGGGTTGTTGTTCGTGTCGATCTTCGGCTGGAGTGCCGGCATCGTGCCGGCCATCATCGACGGCGTCATCGCCGTGAACCACGTGATGCACAACACCATGTGGGTTCCGGGACACTTCCACATGTATCTGATCCTCGGCTTGGTGGCCATGCTGTTCGGCTTCATGTACTACCTCACCGATCAGGGCTCGAGGAAAGGCCTCGACTAGGCCGCGTTGTGGGTCTATCTGGTGGGCGGCGTCGGATTCTGCATCGGGTTGCTGGCGAGCGGCTTGAACTCGATACCCCGGCGCTGGGCGGTCCATATGCCGGAATGGGTCGTGGACAGCCAGGCTTCCTCCGTTTTCGCGGCATTGATCGCCGTGGCCGCATTGATTTTCGCCGTCCGGTTCCTGAGCAGCCTCAAACACGCCCGGGCAGGGTAATGCCGTGGCGCTCGGCGGCCGCCGCCGTCCTCGTCCTGGCGGTCGGAGGCGGTGCCTTGGCGTTGGGGACCGACGGCTGGTCCGTGTGGACCGCCGAGGGGGCCCGGCGCCAGGCCGTGCTCACCAATCCGAGGCCGCTGCCTGACTATCCGTTGACGGACTCTCGCGGCAACGCACTCAATCTCGCCGAACTTGAGACACCGCTCGTGGTGGTCGATCTGATCTACACGCGCTGTCCGACCGTGTGCCTGGCCATGGGCGCGCAATTGCGCACGCTGCAGACCGAACTGGCGGCAACCGGCCTGTCGGAGAAGGTCGGCATTCTGAGCATCACCTTCGATCCGAGCGATGACCGTCAAGCGCTTGCGGACTATCTCGAGCGTTTCCACGCGATCGCGCCGAATTGGCGCGCTGCGCGGTTCGACAACGACGAGGATCTTGAACGGATACTCGAGCAACTGGGCGTCGTGTTGATTCCCGAACCCCGGGTGGGCTTCGTCCACAACGCGGCCTTCTATCTCGTCGAGAACGGCTACGTGGTGGAGATCCTCGAGGTCGAGGATCGGATGGGCTTGTTGGCGGCCATCCGTCGGCGGGCAGCCACATGACCCCGCTCGCTGCGCTCGGCGACCGTTGGACCCTGATCGCGATTGGCATTGTCGCCGCCATCGCCGGGACGCCATTGGGACCGGCCTTGGCGGGCACGATGTTGGGGCACGTCCTGGTCCAGATCCCGCTCCTGGTCGCGGCGGGGTGGGGCATCGGCAGATACCTCGAACCCCGCATCGATTCGCAACTGCGACGTTGGAACGCGGGCGGTATCCCGGGGATCCTGCTCGCGAGCTTCGCGGTGGGGTTCTGGATGATTCCGCGGTGGCTCGACGGCGCGCTGACCGATCCGATTGTGAACGCGGCGAAGGTCGTTTCTCTGGTCGTGCTCGCGGGAATGCCGCTGGCGTGGAGTTGGCCGCGGCTGCACCCCGTCGCCCGGGGGGTCGTCAAGATCGAGCTCCTGGCGATGCTGTTTCGGCTCGGGTGGTTGTACGTGATCTCTCCCGACCGTTTCTGCAACAGCTACCTGCTGACGGACCAGGTCTGGCTGGGCCGCGGTCTGATCGTCGTGGGGATTGCGCTCGGCATCACCTGGCTGGTTCCGTTGTTTTGGGACGGATTCGCCACGGCGACGGACGCGGGCGCAGCGGGGACCACGACCCGATGACACGTTCGGATCCCGCGCCGGTCCAGGTCATTCGCCACGTCAGTTTCGAAGGCCTCGGGACCATGGCAAGGGATTTGGCCACATTGGAGTTGCCGTTCGAGTATCTGGACCCGCCTCACGACGATCTGGCCACCGCGCGGGAGGCCGAGCTCGTGGTCGTCATGGGAGGCTCGATCAGCGTCAACGACTCGGATCGCTTTCCCTACCTCGATGCCGAGACCGAGCTGATCCGTCACCGCATCGCGCATTGCCTGCCGACTTTGGGGATTTGCCTCGGTGCACAGCTGATCGCCCGCGCCATGGGGGCGAGCGTTGCGCCGATGCCGAGTCCCGAAATCGGCTGGGCACCCTTGGCGTTGACGGCGGCCGGTAAGGAGGGGCCGTTGCGGTGCCTGGCGAGCCCGGTGCTCCATTGGCATGGCGAATCCTTCGCGCTGCCGGACGGATCGGAGTCCCTGGCGTCGACGCCGAGGTGCCCGAACCAGGCGTTCGCGATCGGGGATCACACGCTGGCATTGCAGTTCCACATCGAAGTTGGCCGCGACGACCTCGAGCGCTGGCTGGTCGGTCACATCCACGAACTGGACCACCACGGCATCAGCGTGCTGAGACTCCGGGAGGACACCCGCCGGTACGCGGCGAAGGCGACGGCGGAAGGTGGAGAACTGCTCGCCGCGTGGTGGTCCGGGGCTATTCGAAGCTCGACTTCCACGCGGTGACGGCGCGCGCGAAACGTTCTGCCAAAGCGGCATTCCTCTCCAACCGGCTATCGCCCCAATATCCGGACGGATAGGGCGGCCCCCACATCGCCTGCGCGTCCCAGTTGCAGTTGATGTAGGCCAGGGCGCGGACGACGTCCCGGTT
This sequence comes from Gammaproteobacteria bacterium, assembly GCA_028821405.1. GTDB lineage: Bacteria > Pseudomonadota > Gammaproteobacteria > Pseudomonadales > Azotimanducaceae > VXYL01. Next base: position 45,581 of record JAPPGK010000050.1, read on the forward strand.
TTCGTCCATCAGCAGGAACAGTGGCTCGTACCACGCCTCCCAGATCTCCTCGGCGGTCATGGCTTCGATCCCCTCCCCAGCGGGACCATCCCAGACCGGACTCAGGAAGCGTCGAGTCGACAGCGCGAGGTCGAACCCCTGCGGACTCGCTTCGGCGATCATGACCGGCTTGCCGGTGCGCCTGGCCATCGCCAACACCTCGCCGGCGAGTTCGCGCGGGGTGTGGGGCGGGTGATCAACGGGTACCGACGGTCGGGCCTCCGGATGCATGAACCAGGAAAACGCGAGCCAATCCACGTAGTCGTCCCCCGGATACCAGCGCTCGATGTCCTCGTGGCCGCCATCGAGCACGTCGTCGATGGGGGAGGCCGATGCCTGCCAGACGAATTCGACGTTGTCGGCCAGTCGGCGGACGCGATCCGCGACGTGGCGGTACGCCGCGACGTAACGTGCGGGGTTCCGGTAGTCGCCGTTCCATGCGCCGTCGAACTCGTAGCCGATGCGGAGATGGACCGAACCCTTGACGGCGGCGAAAAGATGCCGAAGTTGATCCACGTTGGCATCGTAACCGCCGGCGATGAGCGCCTGAAGGTCGTTGAGGACCAGGCCAGCGGCGAGGTTGTCGATCCCGAACTCCGTTGCGGTCTTGTAGGCATTGACGCCTCCCGCGCCCCAGGAATGTTCAAGCGCGATTGGCTTGCCGTCGAGATCGACGCCAATACCCCCGTAGCCGTGGACCTCGGACCTCAGGTTGCGCAAGGACAGGTAGGCCGTCAGCCCATCGGGCCGAGGGCAACACCCACTGCCCAGGTAGCCGCGAATGGAATCCAGATCCTGCCCGACGATGAACACCGGGGGTTGCTCGATGGTTTGCGCTGCCACGTCGCTGGCCGCGATGACAAGGGGGAACATGAAGAGTCCGAAACGGTGTCGCACAATCACCGGCACGCCGATTCCAGGGCGGTGGCCCACCGGGTGGCTACGGGGGGGCGCTCCCGGTCAGCCTTGACGTCAATAAACGAGGCACCGCGCTGAGGCGATCGATCCGCCGCGGTCAGAGAATCAGTGCGAGCGCGAAGAACCCGGCGACTAGAGCAAGGCTTAGAACGCTCTGCCAGTCCAAACGTACTGAGCGGATGACCATGGCGAGCAACACTACCGAAGTCCTGACGCGCGATGAAATAATCCTTCATCCTATGCATATTCCGGCGCCAAGGGAAAGCGCGTGACGGGACAAAGCCCGTCGCTTCGCACCACAACGGTCCGGCCGCGGGCATCACCAAGCCAACGCGACGACCAACGTGACGGGCAGCAATATCGACCACAGCAGCAGGCTCAACCAGATGGCCCGACCGTTCAGGGATGCGATCGTCGACCGGCGGATCTCCATGCCGATGAAAAAGAGCGCCACGATGAGCAGGAAGCGGCTTGCCGCCTTCACATGGGCGATGACCTCGACGGGAGGCTGCAGCAGACTCCCCACCAGGGAGGCGGCCACGAACAGCACCAGGAACATCGGTATCCGAAGCTTGGTCTCGCTTTGTCGCATCAGGATGCCCGCCACGAGCGCGACGGGGACGAGCAAGAGGGTTCTGACCAGCTTGACCGTCGTGGCGACTTCCAAGGCCCGGTCGCCGAAGATCGCAGCGGCGCCCACCACGGAGCTTGTGTCATGGATCGCGAGCGCCACCCATACGCCGAACTGATCTTGCGTCATCTCTAGGTAGTCGCCTAGCCAGGGCAACACGAGGATCGCGACGGCGTTCAGGATGAACACGATGCCGATGCATATGGCCACGGACTCCGGCCGGGCGCGGATGATCGGTGCCAGCGTCACGATCGCGGTGCCCCCGCAGATGGCCGTTCCCGTGCTCAACAGCCGGGATTGATCGTCGTCGACCCTGATCAGCCGGCCGATGATGAGACCCGCAACCAGCGTGCAGCCGACGAAGGCGACGATTAGCCCGGAGTATTCGCTGCTGGTCCGCCAAAGGACTTCGATGTTCAAGCTAAACCCCAGGACCACGATGGCGGCCTTGAGGCAAAGCTTGCCGGCCTGGTCGATGTACGCGGGGACGCTGGGGGCGAGCGCGAGGCTCACCGCCGTGCCCACGACGAGCGCCAGGGCTGGGTGACCCACCCAGATAGCCGCAACCAGCGCGAGCAGCGCCAGTAGCCACTTCGTTCGGTCGCGGCCCGATGGAAAGGACAACCTGGTCATGAAGTTGACGGTCCCGGTTCGCCGCCAATGTGGCAGTCGGCCCGTTGGGTCACAAACGAATTTGGGGCGAGATGTCCTGCGAGCCGTTCACGCCCGCTTAGCCCACTTAGCCCACTGGGTGAGCGATTGGCGATTGCCGCAGCGACGTCGTAGATTTTTTGTGTTTGGCGGCAGGTCAGCCCCAAACGCGCCCGCCGGGGCGCACAGTCGCCCGGATTGACCAACCGAGGCCGTTTCGCTGCGCGAACGCGAGTGAGGCCACCCTCGCGCCCACGATCTTGCGCAATGCAGTGGGGCGTTCGAGGCGCATCGAGGTGGCTTGCCCGATGCCGGTTGCTAGGTACGCCACCGCGTTCTATTCGAATTCCGGCCGACTGCGATTTGGCATTCGGCCGGCAGACTATCCGATGTGGCGGAGGGGCAGGGATTCGAACCCTGGGAAGGTCGCCCTTCGCTGGTTTTCAAGACCAGTGCTTTCGTCCGCTCAGCCACCCCTCCGGGTATCCGATGCGGTGCGGGCATTCTACGCTTTTCGTCCTCGGAAGCCGTGGGGATGGGTAGACTGCCACCGCCACAGATCGGCGCAGATGCGGTCGAGGTCGTATTGGGCGGTCCACCGCAGTTCATCCCGGGCTTTCGAGGGATCGGCCCACGACACCGCGACATCCCCCGGGCGCCGCGATACGACCCGATAGGGAATATCCCGGCCGCAGGCCGCTTCAAAGGCGCGGACGACCTCGAATACGCTGTGCCCCCGCCCGGTGCCGAGGTTGTGAACCGAGACGCCTGGGGTTGCACTAAGGTAGTCGAGCGCGCTTAAGTGTCCGCGGGCGAGATCGACGACGTGAAGGTAGTCCCGGATACCCGTCCCGTCCGGCGTGGGGTAGTCGTCCCCGAAGACGTTCAGACGCTCTCGACGGCCCACGGCGACCTGGGCGACAAACGGCAGTAGGTTGTTGGGGACGCCGGTCGGATCCTCGCCGATTTCGCCGCTGGGATGGGCGCCGACCGCGTTGAAGTAGCGCAGGATGGAGACTCGCCAGTCCGGATCGGCGGCGTGAACGTCGTGCAGGATGCCTTCGACCCCCGCCTTGGTGCGGGCATAGGGACTGCGGGGATCCACCGGGCAGTCTTCGCCGATCGGCGTGTCCGCGGGGTCGCCGTAGACCGAGGCGCTGGAGCTGAACACGAACCGCTTGACGCCGTGGGCTGCCATGGCTTCGAGCAGACAAATCGTGCCGGCGACGTTGTTCTGGTGGTAGCGCAATGGTTCGGCTGTCGACTCGCCAACCGCCTTGAGCGCCGCGAAATGGAGCACGGCCTCGAAGCCGCCGGACGCGAGGATCCGATCGAGGCCGTCGCGGTCGCGGATGTCGCACTCGACGAACGGGAGTTCCCGGCCAACAAGGCTCTCGATGGCCGGAACCACCGCACGCGAGGCGTTCGAGAGGTTGTCGATCACGACCACGTCGTGGCCTGCGGCAAGGAGTTCGATGACCGTGTGGCTGCCGATGTAGCCGGCCCCGCCGGTGACGAGCGTGTTCAAGATCGACTACCTGCCATCCGGGACGCCGTAGTAGTCGCGATACCAGGCGATGAACCGGGCGATGCCGACCTCGATGGGCGTGGACGGTCGGTAGTCGAGGTCCTCGGCGAGTGGTTCGACGTCGGCGGACGTGTCCGGCACGTCGCCGGGCTGCAGGGGCAGGAGTTTCTTATCGGCCCGCCGGCCGAGCGCCGCTTCGATGGCGTCGATGAAGCGAAGCAGTTCGACGGGTTGACCGTTGCCGATGTTGTAGAGGCGGTAGGGCGCAGCGGCGCGGGACGGGTCGGGATGATCGCTCTGCCATGTCGGGTCGGCGGTGGGCGGGCGGTCGAGGACGCGCACGATGCCTTCGACGATGTCGTCGATGTAGGTGAAGTCGCGCCGGTGGTGGCCGTGGTTGAAGACCTCGATGGGAACGCCCGCGAGGATGTTGCGGGTGAACACGAAGAGGGCCATGTCGGGGCGGCCCCAGGGCCCGTACACCGTGAAGAACCGCAACCCCGTGGTGGGAACCCCGAAGAGGTGGCTGTAGGCGTGGGCCATCAACTCGTTGGCCTTCTTGGTGGCCGCGTACATGGACAGGGGATGATCGACGTTGTCCGCCGTTCGAAACGGCATTCGGGTATTGGCGCCGTACACGGCGCTGGTGGAGGCGAAGACGAGATGTTCCAGGTGTGCTTCGCGCGCGGATTCGAGGACGTTGAGGAACCCGGTGACGTTGGCGTCCACGTAGGCGTGGGGGTTCTCGATGGAATGCCGAACGCCCGCTTGGGCTGCGAGGTGGACGATCTTCTCGGGCTGGTGCCGTTCGAACGTCTCGCGCCAGGCGGGCCGGTCGGCGATGTCGACCTTCTCGAAGCAGAATCCAGACAAGGCCTCGAGTCGCTTGAGCCGGTCCCGCTTGAGACCGACGTCGTAGTAGTCGTTGAGGTTGTCGATGCCGACGACGTGGTCGCCCCGCTCGGCAAGCCGTTCGGCGGTGAACGAGCCGATGAAGCCCGCCGCGCCCGTCACCATGACCTTCATGCGGTGCCCCTACAACCGATCGTCCACCGCGTCGGCGGGAAACAGGTGCTTGACGTCGAATACCACGGACTTCGTGCGTCCGAACGAACGGACGCGCTCCACACCGAGGTTGCGGAACGCATCGTGGCCGACGGCGATGACGATGGCATCGTAGCCGCCGGGTTCGGGCTCGGCGACGGTTCGGATGCCGTCGGGCGCGCCGGCGGGATCGATCCACGGGTCATGGACGTCGACTACCGCGCCCTGGTCCTGCAGGGTCTCGACGAGGTCGACGACCTTGGTGTTGCGGACGTCGGGACAGTTCTCCTTGAAGGTGAGACCGAGTACCAGGATGCGCGAGCCGGCAACCGCGATCTGGCGCCGCGCCATCAGGCTGGCCACACGTCCGGCGACGTAGGCCGCCATCGCGTCGTTTATGCGGCGTCCGGCGAGAATCAACTCGGTGTGGTGACCGGCTTCCTCGGCCTTGTGGGTCAGGTAGTAGGGGTCGACGCCGATGCAGTGGCCGCCGACCAGACCCGGTCGGAACGGCAGGAAATTCCACTTGGTGCCAGCAGCCTGGAGCACGGCGTCGGTGTCCACTCCCAAGCGGTGGAACAGCATCGCGAATTCGTTGACCAGGGCGATGTTGAGGTCGCGCTGGGTGTTCTCGATGATCTTCGCCGCCTCGGCCGTACGCAGGTTCGCGACGGGAAAGGTGCCGGCGTCGACGATCCGCCGATAGAGGGCGTCCACGAATGCAAGGGTCTCCGGCGTCGACCCGGCGGTGATCTTGACGATGTCGGTGAGCCGATGGCTCTGGTCGCCGGGATTGATCCGCTCGGGGCTGTAGCCGACGAAGAAGCCCTTGTTGAAACGCAGCCCGGAAGAGCCCTCCAGCAACGGAACGCAGATCTCCTCGGTCGCCCCTGGGTAGACCGTGGACTCGAAGATGACCACGGCGCCGGGTTCGAGGACTTCGCCCACCATGCGGCTTGCCCTTCGCAGGGCCGTGAGGTCCGGGCGTTTGTGCCCGTCAATCGGGGTGGGGACCGCGACCGCGAACACATCACTGCCTCGCAGCTCGGCGAGTTCGGCCGTAAAGGTCAACCGGGTCGCACCCTTGAGATCGGCGGGGGCGACTTCCCGGGTACCGTCATGGCCTTCGTTCAATTGAGCGATGCGCCGTTGGTCGATGTCGAATCCGCGCGTTTCGAAGTGCTTGCCGAACTCGATGGCCAGCGGAAGCCCGACGTAGCCGAGACCCACGACGGCGACGACGGGGTCGCCAAGGGGCAGGCCGGGTGCGCGTACGGGATTGGGCATGAAGAGCGGGGCGGTCCTTAAGTTGACGGGCGAAGTGTAGCCCCATCGGCCGGACGGGTTTCGAGCGGCCGACGGCGCCGCGTCAGGCGAAGAACGTGTTGTAGAGCCAGGGCAGGCCGAAGGCGAGAATCACGCTCACCGCGAGGCCCGAGAGCGCTTTCAAGGCATCCGAAACCACTTTGCGTACCGTGCCCTTGGTGCTGGTGTCCGCCAAGTAGAAGGAGAGCGCGAACTCGCGACCGGCCAAGACACCGAGGAACACCCAGGTGGTGCTCATCGGCATGTTGCTTGCCTCCTTGAACACGAGCAGCACGATGCCGTAGATCAGGTCGATGATCGTCGCGGCGCGGATGTCGGTGGTGTCGGTCTTGCTGGTGACGATCTTCTGAATCTCGCCCCCGAAACGGTAGAAGATGTACCCCTGCATGAGGAGCAGCGCGGCGATGCCGAAGACGAGCCATTCCACCGACAGTTGGCGGGGTAGGTAGACGAAGATGTTGGCGAGGTCCTGGATCAGCCATTGGCTCCAAAGGAAGCCGGTGGAGGCCCACTGCAGGAACACCCAGTACGTCGGGATCTCGTCGCCCTTGGTGCGGTGGAAGTACTCGCTCAAGCGTCTGAAGACAAGGCTGAACAGGATAATGGCGGCGGTGAAGGCCACCACGTAGCCAAGCGCCGACTTCGTGAGCATCTTGCCGAGATTGCTGGGCTCGCCGCCGGTCACCGCGAATACCGTGAGGACCAGGAACGTCGTGCTGACGGGTACGCCGAGACGGGTCAGGATGAGTAGCGCCAACGGCGGGATCGCGTGGATCCAGGAGACGCCGCCCTCGGGGACCGGGAATTTCTCCAGGCGACCGTAGGCGGGATCGCCGCCGTTGACGAACCAGCTATAGAAGATGACGACGAGCAGGATGCTGCCGGCGAACATCCAGAGCATCCACCATGGCCGTTGGGCGTTGGAGGCAAGGAAGGTACCGAGGGTTTGGATGGAATCGTTGGCAACCACCGAGTAGGCCGCGAGCAGGAAGCCCACGATCATCCAGATCTCAAGCCAAGGCACGTTGGCGCGACGCCCCCTATTGCGCGTGTGCGGAAGACGCGCGGGGTTGCTCGGCGCGCCAGCGAAAATGTTAACGAAACGGGGGTGGGCTAACAGCGTGGATCAATGTTCCTAAGGGCGGATGGCGGGGTCGAAAGAGCCGCGTGTAACAAACTGCCGGTAGAATCCCGCACGGTCCACAATGGAGCGCTCGGCAATGCCCAAGCTGGTCAACCTCGGTTCGCTTTGCATCGACCATGTCTACGGCGTTCCCGCCATCACCGGCCCCGGGGAAACCGTGGCCAGTGTGACCTACGAAGTATTCCCGGGGGGCAAGGGCCTCAACCAATCCATCGCTGCGGCGCGTGCGGGGATCGATGTCGTGCATGTCGGTTGCGTCGGCGCCGACGGCGAATGGCTGAAGGAGACGCTATCGGCGGAGGGCGTGGACGTCTCCGGCTTGCGGGTGGCCCCGGGGGCCTCGGGCCACGCCGTGATCCAGGTCAACGAGGCGGGCGAAAACGCCATCGTGATCACCGGTGGCGCGAATCGGCGCCTCGACCGAAGCGACATCGAGGGCGCCTTGGCCCGGATGGAGACCGGCGATTGGCTCATGCTTCAAAACGAAATCAATGACTTGGATACCGTTCTTCGCTTAGCGGGTGAACAAGGTCTCCAGGTGGCGTTCAACGTTGCACCCGTCGACGGCCGGGAAGCTGGCTACGACCTGTCGACGACTCGCCTGTTGATCGTCAACGAGATCGAGGCCGCGGCGCTAGCCGGCATCCCTGCCGCGGACGACGATTGGTCCAACATGCTCACGGCCCTGGCGGATCGCGCGCCCAACGCGGACATCGTGCTGACCCTCGGCGCCGACGGCCTCGTGTACTCGTCGGCGGACGGTACCGCGGCGCTGCCCGCCTACGACGTGGATGCGGTGGACGAAACGGCTGCGGGCGATGCCTTCATCGGCTTCGTGATGGCGTCGCTGATTCGGGGCGCATCGATGGACCGAGCACTCAGGATGGGCGCGGCCGCCGGCGCACTGGCGGTGACCCGGGCCGGGGCCGCGAGCTCGCTGCCGCGCCTGGGCGAGGTGCAGGCCCTCGTCGACGCACAACCGTAGGAGTCGGGCTTTATCCCGCCGGGGGAACGCCACGGCGTGTCCGTCGGGGGCCCGACCGTGGGGTTGGCGTCGCGCGCTGCGGGACGATGGCGCACCCTGCGGGCGCGGGAGCGTAGCCCCTATGGAAACTTAAGCCCCGTCGCCTCTTCGAGGTCCTTGATGGCCTGATCCTCGGTGACGACCTTGATGGTGATCATGCCCATTGCACGGGCGGGCTTTAGGTTGATGCCGAGATCGTCGAGAAAGACCGCGCGGCGGGGCGCGACCCCCAGGCGACGGCACGCGATCTCGTAGATCCGGGAATCCGGTTTGCGCACGCCCTCGACGCTGGATTCCACGATGACGTCGAACTGCGCCATGATCGCCGAGGTCTTGGCCGTACGCTCGGGGTTGGCAACGGTCGTACCGGGGGCGAGTGTGGCCGTGTTCTTCATGTTGTTGGTGATGCAGCCCACCCGGTAGTGCTTCTTGCACTCCGCGAGTACGCGGGCCATGCGCGGCCGGAACTCCCCGGCAAGCAGCGCGAGCACATCTTTCCCGCGGACGCTGTGTCCGAACGCCTCGGCCTCGCGTCGGAAGGCACCGTCGAACTCGTCGACGTCGATCTCGGACGACTCGAACCTGGCCCAGGCGTTGGCGTGGGGGTTGGCGGAATTGACGGTCCGGATGAAGTTCTCGGGAAGCCCGCGAGCCGTTTCAAAACGGTTGAAGGCCTCGAACGGGCTGCTGGTGAATACACCGCCGAAGTCCCACAGAATGGCTTCGATCTCGTGACCGGGGCGCGGTGGATCGGCGCTGGCGCGTTCGTCTGGCATCCGTACGAGTTTGCGGGGAATCGTCGCTACGGGCAACGGGTCGCGTACCCCCGATTGGCGCGCTGGGTTTGAACCGGGTGCGTGGCCGCATTTACCCCATGTCCGCGAAGATGCACGGGGACGGGACATTCCCGTCCCCTACAACTCGGTGGCGCGCTCGTGAGGCCCGGCGCGCGTTACCATGGGCCCTTGCCATCCTAGGAAGGACGACGACTTGACCGAGCTCGCGTTTTCCACTGCTGCCGCCATCGCCGAACGCATTCGCCGCCGCGAACTGGGATCCCTAGAGGCGACCGACTATTTCATCGAGCGCATCGAACGGCTCGACGGCGACGTGAACGCCGTTGCGGTGCGCGACTTCGACCGCAGCCGGGAAGCCGCCCGCGCGGCGGATCGCGCGGCGCCGGTGGGGCCGCTCCACGGGGTGCCGATGACGGTCAAGGAGGGCTATCACCTTGCGGGTGTGCCGACGACGTTCGGTTATCCCGAACTCAAGGACAACGTGCCGGACTGGGACTCGGACTGCGTGGCTCGCTACAAGGCGGCGGGCGCCATCGTGCTGGGCAAGACCAACATGGCCTACGCGGGGGCGGACTTCCAGACGTACAACGAGGTCTACGGCACGACCAACAACCCATGGGACCTCGAACGCATCCCGGGGGGTTCGTCCGGTGGATCGTCCGCGGCGTTGGCGGCCGGCCTGGCGCCGTTGGAGGCCGGTTCGGACATCGGCGGCTCGATCCGGAATCCGGCGCACTTCTGCGGGGTCTACGGACACAAGCCGACCTTCGGCATCGTTTCCCAGACCGGTCACTCGACGATGCTGACACCGGGCCCGGCAACCGATCTCGTGGTTTGCGGGCCCATGGCGCGCTCGGCGGCGGACTTGGCGTTGTCGCTCACCGTCGTTGCCGGCCCGTCAAGCCTGGATGCGCCCGGCTGGCGTCTGGATCTGCCGCGACCTGGCAAGGCGGGGCTGGCCGACTACCGCGTCGCGGTCTGGGCGGACGACGAGAACAGTCCGGTGGATCACGAGATCGCCGAGCGCGCGGCCTTCATCGGCGAGACGTTGTCGAGACTCGGGGCAAGGGTCTCGGATACCGCGCGGCCCGCCGTCGACGCGCGGCGCGGCTACGAGACCTACCTCGAACTCCTGCACTCGGTGATGGCGGCCGGCGTGCCGCCTGAGACGCGCGAGAGGAACCGCCGCTACGCGGCCGAGACGGATCCGGCGGATCGTTCCGATCGGGCGATCATGTCCCGTGCCATGGTGTTGAGCCACGCCGGTTGGTTGGGTGCGAACGGTCGTCGCGAACGGCTGCGCTACGCCTGGCGGGAGTTCTTCGAGGATTGGGATGTCCTGGTCTGCCCGCAGATGGCGGCGACCGCGTTTCCCCACGACCACTCCCCGATGCAAACCCGCACGGTCACCGTCAACGGCGAGGCGCAACCCTACTTCCAGCAGCTCTATTGGTCCGGTCTGGTTACCGGTCCCTACCTTCCGAGTACGGTGTTTCCGGCCGGCTTGTCCAGCGAAGGACTGCCCATCGGTCTGCAGGCGGTCGGGGCCGCCTACCACGATCAGGTGACGATCGAGTTCACCCGCCTGCTCGCGCAGGAAATCGGTGGCTTCCAAGCGCCGCCCGGCTACTGAACCCGCGCCTGCCGGTCGAGGTTCGGGGCCAAGCGTGTCCGGCCGGGTCTGTTGACCGGCCCAACGAGCGACCGACTCGCGGGTCGCGCACCCCGTCGGTACGGGGGATAATCGCCGCCCTTTGTGTGATCGAGGCGGTGCTAGGGCGCCGAGAGGACACTGCTTGAGCTGATTCGGTCCGGCGGTTGGCTGATGGTACCCATCGGCTTGTGCAGCGTGGGGGCACTCGGTATCTGCCTTGAACGCCTCTGGTCGCTGCGCCTTGGTCGGGCGGCGCCGCCTCCGCTTCTCGGCGAGGTCAAGCGGGCACTTGAGGACGGCGCGGAGATGGGTGCGTTCGAACATCTCTGCGCCGGATCCCCGCTCGGCGCGATCTTCCTGGCCGGAATCGCCCGCGCACGCCACGGTCGGGACGCCATGAAGGAGGCGATGGAAGAGGCCGCTGCGTCGGTCGTGCACGACATGGAACGTTATCTGACCGCGCTCGGCACGATCGCCGCGATCAGCCCCCTGCTGGGGCTGCTTGGCACCGTAATGGGGATGATCGAGGTCTTCCGTGCGCTCGTGGAGGACGGCATCGGCAATCCGGAGATCTTCGCATCGGGCATCTCCGAGGCGCTCGTGACCAGTGCCGCAGGGCTTGTGGTGGCGATTCCGGCGCTGATCATGCACCGCTACCTGTTGCGCAAGGTCGACGACCGGGTCGTGGTGATGGAGCGCTGTTCGAGCCAGTTGGTGGAATTCGTCCTAGCGGCGGCACCCCCGCCCGGCGAGCGAAGATGACAATACGGCACCGAAGCTTGACTCGCCCGAGCGCCTCTTGCCGCGGACAGGCAGCCTAGTGGACACCGGGCCATGAAGTTCAAGCGTCCCCGGCGTGCCGGACGCGGCTTCGCCGTGGTGGAGATCACACCCCTGGTTGACGTGATATTCCTGCTGCTGATCTTCTTCGTGGTATCGACCACGTTTGTGCGCACTGCGGCAATCGAGGTCGACCTGCCGGATGCTTCTGCCGTCGCCGGCCGGGTGCCCGACGGAATCGAAGTCCGTGTGACGGCGTCCGGGGCCTACGCGGTGAACGGCGACCCGGTCCCGGGTGCGGACAGGAGCGGACTCCTAGCCGCCCTTCGCCAGGCGCGCCGCGATGCCGGCGGAACGCCGCTCGTGGTGGTTGCAGCGGATGCCGACGCCCGCCACGAGACGGTCGTACAGGTACTCGATGCGGCCCGCGAACTGGGATTGACGGACGTCACCCTTCTGACCGAAGCTCCCTCGTCCGCGCCCGATGAGGCCGACCATGACTGACGCCGTGCAGCGAGACGCCGTAGCGACGCCCGCGGCCCCGCCTGGCGGCCATTCGGGCGACTGGCAGACCTACCGACGCTTGCTCGGCTACGTCGCCGACCAGAAGACCTATTTCCTGCTCGCCGTCGTCGGATTCCTGGTGGCCGCAGCCTGCGAGGCCGGGTTTGCGACGACCCTCGGGGTCATCGTCGACACCTTCAAGGGGAGCGCCGAGGCGACCGATCCGGAGAGTCGGTTCGCACCCCTGGTCTACTGGGCGCTTGAGTTCGTCTGGGCGATTCCCGTGGCCATGCTCGTACTTGCGTTGTTCCGCGGCCTCGGGTCCATCGCGGGGGAGTACCTGCTCTCTAGGGTTTCGTTCCAGGCGATCCATGTGATTCGTTGCGAGTTGTTCAATCGACTGCTGGCCATGCCCAGCGCCTTCTACGATCGGAGCGCACAGGGCCATCTCGTCTCAAGGTTGACATTCACGGCCGCGCAACTGCGGGACAGCGTCACCGATGCGTTGAAGATCATCGTCCAGGACGGTTTGAAGATCATCGTCTTGATGGGAAGCATGCTGTACCTGAACTGGATGCTGACGCTGATATTCCTGGTGATCGCGCCGATCGTCGGAACGATCGTCCGCTATGCGTCGCGCCGTTTCCGACGCATCAGCAAACGCATCCAAGACTCCATGGGCGATGTGACGCACGTCGCTTCCGAGGCGGTCGCCGCCTACCGCGATGTCAAGGTGTATGGGGGCGAATCCTACGAACGGCGCCGATTCACGTCGGCCAGCGACACCAACCGGCGCCAGAACTTGAAAATGACCGCCACCAAGGCGAGCAGCGCCCAGTTCATACAGCTACTCGCGGCCGGGGGCCTCGCCATGCTGGTGGGCTTGCTGCTGCGCCCGGAAGTCGCGGGGACCATGTCATCCGGCGAGGTCATCGGCTATCTCGGGCTGGCGGGCCTGCTGGCCAACCCAGTCAAGAGGCTCTCGGATGTCAACGCACGCCTGCAGCGTGGCCTGGCCGCCGCCGTCGACATCTTCGCTCAACTCGACCAGGACACCGAGGAGGACGTGGGTAGCCTCACCGTCGAACGCGTGGAGGGGGCGATCCGCTTCGAGGAAGTGTCCTTCGGCTACCAGGCGGGCAAACCGCCGGTGGTCACGGACGTATCGTTCACCGTGCAGCCGGGTCAGACGGTGGCGCTCGTGGGGCGATCCGGAAGTGGCAAGTCGACGCTGGCCAGCCTGATCGCGCGCTTCTACGAGCCGACATCGGGCAATATCCTCCTCGATGGCGAACCACTCGGTCGCTATCGATTGGCGTGCCTGCGCCAACAGATCGCGCTCGTGCCCCAGCATGTGACGCTGTTCAACGACACGTTGGCGAACAACATCGCCTACGGCGGGCTGGTGAAGGCGTCGCGCGAGGCCATTGACACGGCGGTGCGCCGCGCCCACGCGAGCGTGTTCGTCGACCGCATGCCGGACAGGCTCGAGACCGTCGTCGGCGATGACGGCGTGTTGTTGTCCGGCGGGGAGCGGCAGCGAATCGCCATCGCCCGGGCGCTCCTGAAGGACGCACCCATCCTCATTCTCGACGAGGCGACATCGTCCCTGGACGCCCACGCCGAGCGTCACATCCAGGCTGCCCTGGAAGAGGTCATGCGCGACCGCACGACGATCGTCATCGCGCATCGACTGTCCACGGTGGAGAACGCGGATCTCATCCTGGTCGTCGACGATGGCCGGATCATCGAACGCGGCGATCATGCCGCCTTGATTGCCGCCAATGGCGCTTATGCGAGTCTCTACCGCTCGCACCTCGACGACAACGGCACGGGGCAGGCACCCCCAGCACGGCAGCCGGTCGTCCCGGCTGCCGCGCGATCCACGTTCGGCTGGTTCGAGCCGCTGGTCAAGGCGTGGTATGGCGGGCGATTCTGGCCCCGGCTCCTATGGCCGTTCTCGGCCGTTTTTGCGTGGATCGCCAGGCGTCGGCGGCGGCGTTTCGAATCCGGCAAAGCGATGGCCTGGAAGGCACCCGTCCCCGTGGTCGTGGTCGGCAACGTCACGACCGGCGGTACGGGCAAGACGCCGCTGGTCATGTGGCTGGTCGACTGGTTGCGGAAACGGGGCGTGCGCGCCGGCGTGGTGTCGCGTGGCTATGGGGGCCGCGCTTCCTATCCGCTGCCGGTGACGGCGTCGACGCCAGCGTCTGCATGCGGCGACGAGGCGGCGATGATCGCGCGCCGGGGCGACTGTCCAGTGGTGGTCGACCCGGACCGTACACGTGCGGTCCGTACGCTCCTTGCGGCCAACGAGATCGACGTCGTGATTTCGGATGACGGGCTGCAGCACTACGCGCTCGACCGGGATGTCGAGATTGCCGTCGTGGATGGGGCGCGCGGGCTCGGTAATGGCCTGTGTCTCCCCGCCGGGCCGTTGCGCGAACCCGCGTCCCGGCTTCGGCATTGCGACTGGATCGTCGCGAACGGGGGTCCGACCCCGGATGCACCGACCGCCTCGACGGTGGTGGCCCGCGCCACCGGGTTCGTCAATTTGACGTCGGGCAAGCGTCTTGACCCCGACAGTTTCGTCGAACGCAATGGACGCAACGTGCTCGCGGTTGCGGGCGTCGGCAATCCCGGTCGCTTTCAATCGACCCTGTCCGAGATCGGGTTGGCGCCGGTGATGCGTACTTTCGGGGACCACCACCGGTTCGTGGCGGCGGACCTTGCCGCGGGGGAGGGGGTGTCCGTGGTGGTGACCGAGAAGGACGCCGAGAAGATCAAGGACCTGGGCGACGTCGGCAACCATTGCTGGTACCTCGAGATCGAGATGGAATTCCTGGAGCCGGTGGACGAACTGCTCCACGACCTGCTGGTTTCGCATGGCGTCGCGTTCCATGACCCGGTGTTGCCCCCGGTCGAGTCCTAGCGCCGTGGGCTACCGAGTCGTCATCCCGGCCCGGTACGGGTCCACGCGCCTACCCGGCAAACCGTTGATCGACATCGCGGGCAAACCGATGGTCGTGCGGGTGGCCGAACAGGCGTTGATGGCGCAAGCCGAGTCGGTCGTGGTCGCCACCGATGATGCCCGGGTTGCCCGGGTGCTTACCGGGTCCGGCGCGGCGGCAGTGCTCACCCGGCAAGACCACCGTTCCGGGTCGGACCGGGTCATGGAAGTCGTCGAAGCCCAAGGCTGGCCGGACGATGATGTGGTGGTCAACGTGCAGGGCGACGAACCCCTGATCCCGCCGGCCGTGATCGACCAGGTGGCCAGCCTGGTCGACGAGGAGTGTGGCGTTGCGACGCTGTGGGAACCCATCACCGCCTCAGCCGATGTCTTCGATCCGAACATCGTCAAGGTGGTCGCGGATCGTCGCGGACGGGCGCTCTATTTCTCCCGGGCGCCGATTCCGTGGGACCGGAAAGCCTTTGGCGGTGCTCCCCCGTCTCGGATCGGTACCGACTGGCGGCGGCATATCGGCATCTACGCCTACCGGGTCGACGTGCTCCGAGCCTTCGTGTCCTATCCGCCGAGCGGGCTCGAGGAGGTCGAGGCCCTGGAGCAGTTGCGCCTCCTCGACCACGGACACGCCATCGCGGTTGCCGAGGCCGAAGCGCCGGTACCCGGCGGGGTCGACACCCCGGCCGATGTGGAACGGGTCTGCGCGGCGCTTCGCGACGTCCGGTAGCGGCTACCTCGGCTGCATCCGAATCCCGCCGTCGAGGCGAATGGTCTCGCCGTTGAGGTAGGGATTCTCGATAATCTGCCGGGCTAGCAGCGCGTACTCGCCGGCGGTGCCGAGGCGGTGCGGGAACTGAACCATCTCGACCAACGGCAGTCGTACACGATCGGGCATGCCGGTCACCATCGGGGTGTCGAAGATCCCCGGGGCGATGGTGCATACCCGGATGCCGTTCCGGGCCAGGTCTCGGGCGATGGGCAGCGTCATGCCGACGACGCCGCCCTTGCTCGCACTGTAGGCCGCCTGGCCGATCTGCCCGTCGAAGGCGGCCACCGAAGCCGTATTGATGATGACGCCGCGTTCGCCATCGCCGGCGAGGGGATCGTTGTTCTGCATGTGGGCAGCGCACAGACGCAGGGAGTTGAAGGTTCCCACCAGGTTGACCTGGATGACGAAGTTGAAGGCACGCAGATCCAACGGGCCGTCGCGACCCACGGTTCGACCGGCCGTGCCGATGCCGGCGCAGTTGACGTCGATGTGAATCGCGCCGAACCGTTCGACCACGGCATCGATGGCCGCCCGGACGGAGTCGGCGTCGGTAACATCGACCGTGTAGGCGGCCGCATCGGAACCGAGCTCGCCCGCCACCTGCTCGGCGAGTTCGCCGTTCCGGTCGAGAAGCGCTACCTTGCCGCCGGCGGCAACGATGGTCTGCGCCGTGGCCCGCCCGAGGCCGGATGCGCCGCCGGTGACTACGGCGACCTTGTCATTGATGTCCATGAGAGTTCCCTGCTGTTGTTCATGTCGCAAACGCGCCACGGCGCGTGTCCGTCCGGCCTGGGTACCGCCTTATGTTCAATGGCGCCCGGGCACGCCGGTGGGTGGCGGTTCGGGTGCCATTGTCCTGTGTCAAGCACACGTCAAGTTCTCCGACGGTTGGGTCCGGCGTATGGTCGGCGTAGCGAGGATGTGCCGCCCGCATGGCACCCCGAGGCAGGTTCGTGGCACGAGAATCCGCCCTCCCAAACATCGACCGAGTTGTGACGCAGCACACTATCATAACCGCCATGACCTACTCTCCGCCCACCGCACTCAGGCAGGCCGGACGGGAGTTCGGTATCGGCGAGATGCTCTACGTGCCGGGCTTCCTCGCGCCGGAAAAGGCCGAGGGACTATTCGCCGAGGTGATTGACCAGGCGAACTGGGAGACGGAACGGCTGGTCATGTTCGGCCGCCATGTCCAGGCCCCGCGTCTGACGGCATGGTACGGCGAGCCGGGCACGAGCTACCGCTACAGCGGGGTCGTCCGTCCGGCGCAGGATTGGCTGCCGCCGATTCGATGCTTGGCGAAGCAGGTGTCCGAAGCGGTTGCGTGGCGGTTCAACTACGTGCTGGTCAACCGCTACCGCGACGGTAGCGACATGCTGGGCTGGCATGCGGACGACGAGGCCGACTTGGGCGAAGCCCCCGTGCTCGCAGCCGTCAGTGTCGGTGCCGAACGCATGTTCAGGGTCCGGCCCCGGGGCGGCGGCGCAAGTGTTGGAAGAACGCTGGGCCATGGTTCGCTTCTCCTGATGTGGGGAAACAGCCAACGGGACTACAAGCACTGCCTGCCGCGAACGCGCAGGCCCCTTGGCGAGCGGTTGAGCTTTACGTTCCGGTCGACGCCCTCGGCCCTCGATTCGGCCTCATCGTCGGCGGCGGAAAGCGCGTGACCGACGGACAGGTCCCGAACACGTTGGGTGTCCGTTGCCTCGCGGATCGGATCTGCGTTGCACGCGATCAGAGCGCCCTGGCCGAGTACGTCGCCGATGCCGATACGCGCGAGGTTCCCCTGACGATCGTCGGCGGCGGATCGAATATCGTCCTCCGTTCCAGATTGCCGGGCACCGTCGTGTTGTTGCGCCTCAAGGGGGTGGCGTTCGAACGCCTCGATGAGAACTCGTGGCGGGTGGTCGCCGCTGCGGGCGAGAACTGGCAGGGCCTCGTGGATGGCGCCCTTGCGAGGGGAATCGGCGGACTGGAGAACCTCACGCTCATTCCGGGGTCCGTGGGTGCGGCGCCGGTGCAGAATATCGGCGCCTATGGACGGGAACTCGCAGAGTTCGTCGAGTCGGTCACCGCCTTCGATCGACGGCGAAGCTGCTTCGCGACCTTGGCGGGCGCCGATTGCGGCTTCGGGTACCGCGATAGCGAATTCAAACGCGATGCGACGAACCGCTACGTGATCACCGCAGTCGTGCTGCGGCTTGGCGGGACCGGGTTGGTCGCGGACTATCCGGACGTGGCCCGGGAACTCGCGGTCCGGGGCGGGAACATGGATCGCGGCGCTGTGGCGGATGCCGTCGCGGCCGTGCGCCGCCGGAAACTCCCGGACCCCGGTCGAGTCGGCAACGTCGGCAGTTTCTTCAAGAATCCGGTGGTTAGCGAGGCGCGCCTTGATGATATTCGTGCCCGGGTCGACATCGACGACTACCCGGCACCCGACGGCAGCGGGTCACGCAAGATACCGGCGGCGCGGCTGATTGACCGTGCGGGGTGGAAGGGTGTCCGGGATGGCCAGGTCCAGGTCTGGCCTCGACAGCCGTTGGTGCTGGTCAACTTGGGCGGGGCCACCGGCGGGGAGGTGCTCGACCTGGCACATCGCATCCGCGACGACGTGCACCGAAGGTACGGCGTGGCCCTCGAACTCGAACCGGCGGTCAAGGGCATCGACTGACCGCGCGGTGGGCGGCCCGTAGGGACAGGCTTGTCGTTCCGCACCCGACGCCGCGCACCGCGACAGGTGGCGTAAGGCGGCGAGACCCCGGCGCACAGCGAAGCACCGGGGACGGCTTTGGGGCGCTACGGGCTCTCGGCGACCGGGGTTTCGGGGCGGGTCCGTTTCGCGCGGGGATCGTTGCTGGCTCTGCCCTGGGCGGCAACGTCGGAGGGCGTTGGCTCGACCGGGCCGGCGTCGACCGCAGGCGGTGCGGGCGGTGGCGCGGGTTCTGCGTTCGACGCGGTTGCGTCGGTCGCCGAGGGTATCTCGGCCGCCGTCGTCTCCGTCACCTTCTCGTGGGACCCCGACCCGTCCGCGCCGGTGTCGACAACCGGATCCGGTTGCGCCGATTGGCGTTTGCGTTCGCGCGGATCGTTACTTGCCCTTCCCGCGGGGACCGAGTGTTTGGGTTGGGTCTCGGCAACCGTCGTCGTGCCGCCGTCCTGCTCCACGGGTTCGGGTGGCAAGTCTCTTGCCGGGCCATGCGCCGGCGCCGGAGGCTCGGGAGGGGTTGGCGGGGTGGGGTCGGCACCGGATGTCGACGGCTTGCGAGGCGCGTCCGCGCGCTTGCCGTTACCGGAGATTTCCGCCCGATTGCGTCGCGGTTTGCGTTTGTTTTGCCCCGGCTTGTCGGCGCCTTCGTTAGAACGCCGTCGTGGCTTGAGGTCGCTGGCCGTGCCTTCGGTGTTTGGTTCGGCGCGCCTGGCGCGTTGCTCGGACGGGGGGGCTGACCGTGCTTTCCCGCCGTTTCGGCGCGTGGATTGATCCTGCCGTTGTCCCCTGGGCGTACCGGAGGCGTCGGCCTGGCGACTCGATGAATCTTCGCGGCCCCCATCCTTGCGCGGTCGACGACGGCGTCGACGGTTGTCGCCGCGGTTGTCCCGGGCATCGTGGCGGGGTTTGCCCTCGCTGCGCCGAGGCCGGTTGCCACCTGACGTGGTCTTTTGGCCGGGTTCCTGCGAGGAACTCCTCGCCTTGCGCTGACGGTCGTTGGCTTTCGCCACCGGCTTGGCCGGCGGGGAATCCCCGCCGAACAGGTTTGTCTTCACACGGCGCAGCAGCTTGCGCAGACCGCCCCGTGATCTAGGCGCGTCAGAGCCTGCGCGTTTGGACGGCGCTCGGGGGGTGGATTCACGCGCCGGCGGGGCCATGGGGAGGGCTTGGACTGCGGCCTCCTCGGGGCGTTGCGACCGTGATTCGCGAACCTTCGGCAAATCGGATTCCACCGAAGGTTCCGTGAACTCGTAGCTGGGCAGACTTCCTTCCGTATCGGCGGTGTCGTCCCGGATTCGTTGGATTTCGTATTGCGGCGTGTCGAATTCAACAGCGGGGACGATGACCACGTGGGTCTTGGTGCGCTGTTCGATGTCGGCGACCTCGCGGCGCTTCTCGTTGAGAAGATAGGCCGCCACGCTCACGGGCACCCGAGCTCGGACGATCGAGCTGCGTTCCTTGAGGGACTCCTCCTCGACGACGCGTAGGATCGACAACGCCAACGATTTGATGTCGCGGATCCGCCCCTGGCCGGTGCAGCGGGGGCAGACCTCCGTGGTCAACTCGTCGAGAGACGGTCGCAGCCGCTGACGGGACATCTCCAGGAGACCGAACCTCGAGATCCGGCCGATCTGGACGCGCGCGCGGTCGGCTTGCAGGGCTTCGCGCATCTTGGCTTCGACGGCGCGCTGATTCTTGGTGGAGACCATGTCGATGAAGTCGATGACGATCAGCCCGCCGACGTCCCGCAGGCGCAACTGCCGGGCGATCTCCACCGCGGCCTCGAGGTTCGTATTGAGAGCCGTTTCCTCGATGTCGGCGCCCTTCGTCGAACGCGCGGAGTTGATGTCGATGGATACCAGGGCTTCGGTGGGATCGATTACGACGCTGCCTCCCGAGACCAGCTTCACCTCGTGCTGGAATGCCGTCTCGATCTGCGACTCGATCTGGTAGCGGCTGAATAGCGGAATCGAGTCGTCGTAGTACTTGATGCGCTCCTTGTAGCTCGGCATCACCGGATCGATGAACTCGTGGGCCTGGTCGAAGGCGTCCTTTCCGTCGATGAGAACCTCGCCGATGTCGCGGCGCAGGCAATCCCGGATGGCCCGGACGATGACGTTGTTCTCCTGGTAGAGGAGTTTCGGTGCCTTGAGTTCGGCGGCGGCCTTGTCGATGGCCTCGTTCAACTGCAGCAGGTATTCGAGATCCCACTTCAGGTCTTCCGCATCCCGGTCGATGCCGGCCGTGCGGACGATCACGCCCATCCCGTTCGGTATGTCGAGGGCCGAGAGGACCTCGCGCAGGGTGTCACGGTTCTCGCCGTCGATGCGTCTCGAAATACCCCCGGCGCGGGGATTGTTCGGCATCAGGACGAGGTAACGCGCCGCGAGACTCAAGAAGGTGGTTAGCGCGGCGCCCTTGTTGCCTCGCTCCTCCTTGTCGACCTGGACGATTAGTTCCTGGCCCTCCTCCAAGGCGTCCTGGATGTTGGCGCGTCCCTCCGAGTGATTCCTGAAGTACGAGCGTGCGACTTCCTTGATGGGTAGGAAGCCGTGCCGGTCCGATCCGAAGTCGACGAATGCGGCTTCGAGGCTCGGCTCCACCCGGGTGACCCGGGCCTTGTAGATGTTTCCCTTCTTTTGCTCGTAGGTGCGATTCTCGATGTCGAGGTCGTATAGCTTTTGACCGTCGACAAGGGCGACCCGGACCTCCTCCGGCTGGGTCGCGTTGACAAGCATGCGTTTCATGTTGGTGCTTCCGTGTTGCGACGCCTTGACGCGCTACGCACCATCGCGCCGCTCGAGGCAAGCGGCATCGGATTGTCCTGCTCGGCCGGGCTCGCGCCCGGCCCGGGTCACCTGCGTCTTGCGAGGCGACCCCTGGCGAAGTTGACTGTGAGCGGTGCACGAACGGCACCTCCCCGCGGTTTTTGCCGCGTCGGCGCCCTCGAACAACCGCGACCGCCTCGGAGGTCGGGGAGGAAACGCCTCAGCCTGCTCGTGGACTGGTTTGGTCCGGACAGGCCGTCAACGATCGCCGCCACACCTGCCGTTGCACGGGAATACCCAGTTCGTGCAGCGCATAGGCGTGTCGAGCGATGACAATTCGTAGTCGAGCGAACTGAAGCCCATAGGCTCGTTCCCCGCCCGTTTCCGACGCGGCCGTTGGGCAACGCGTCCGGCAATTCGGGTGATTGGCTCGGCGGGGTGACTCTCGCCAGCGTGGGTAGGTTTTCCCGCGCTAACGTTGTTCTGACGATGGTTCCGCGCTTGGTGGCGTTAATCGTTTACTAACTCATTGCTCAAACAGCTTGCGCGCGCCGGTGTCATGTCCATGTCCTAGGATTCAACTAACTTTGGCCTCGCGCGTGCGCCACGATAACATAGCGTCGGTAAGTCCTTCAATCGGCAAGGATATTGCGTGGCTGCCGAGGTGAGCATCGTCGCCGTTGAAGGCGAATGCGGGCAGCGGCTCGACAATTTCCTGCTGGCGCGCATGAAAGGCGTTCCGAAGAGTCGAATCTATCGCATGGTTCGGCGTGGCGAAGTGCGCGTCAACGGCGCCCGTTGCCGTCCCGGCTACCGGCTGAAGAGCGGCGACCGAGTTCGCATCCCCCCGTTTCGCGGCGCTGTGCCACGGCGAGACGACGGCAATGGCATTCCGGTGAACGCCCTGGAGTCGCTACGCCGGGGCGCGTTGTACGAGGATCGGAATCTCCTGGTGCTCGACAAACCCGGCGGGGTGGCCGTTCACGGCGGGAGCGGCATTGCGTTCGGTGTCATCGAGACGCTGCGTCGGCACGACCCGTCGACACCCTTTGCGTTGGTACATCGCCTGGATCGGGACACGTCGGGCTGCCTAGCGGTGGCCAAGAACCGTCGCACGCTTCTGGCGCTACATGCCCAATTGCGCGCGGGAGTCGTGCGCAAGCGGTACGATCTCGTGGTGGCGGGCCACTGGCCGTGGCGATTCCGGGTGGTCGAGAAGCCCCTTGCACGCTATGCGCTGGCGAGCGGCGAGCGGCGGGTTCGAGTCCGGGACGACGGCGAGCCGTCGAAGACCGAATTCCGTGTGGTCTCGAGATTGAACGACGCGACGTGGCTCGCGGCGTTTCCGCGAACCGGACGCACCCATCAGATCCGGGTGCATGCGGCAGCCAGCGGCCACCCGATCCTCGGCGACCGCAAGTACGCGCGCGGCGCCACCCAAGATCACCCCCGCCTGTTCCTGCATGCCACCGAACTGGCGTTCACGCTCGATGGCCGGCCATTGCGCGTGACGGCGCCGGTTCCCGCTGAATTCGAGAACCTCCACAGTGGCGCGTAGGGCCGCCCTTGCGGCGCCTCGTTGCTACGGTGCTCGTTGACTCTCACGGGCGACCGCAAGGGTCAGCCCGACGAAAGGACGCGCGTCGCAGGCCCGAGCGGGTTGACGCCTTCGGCGCGCAGCAACGCGCCCAGCGCGATCAGGGGTAGGCCGATGGCGGCCGTGGGATCGGCCGTGTCGACACCGTTCAGCAGGAGGGGACCAAGGCCCTCGAACCGGATGCCGCCGGCACAGTCGAGTGGCTTGTCTTCCTCCACGTAGCGCAGGACCTCCGACGCGCTCACCGTGCGAAAGCGCGCGGTCGTGATATCGACCGCGCTTCTGAATCGGTCGGTCGCCGAGTTCAGGACAACCACACCGGTCAGAAAGTCGACCCGCCGCCCCGAGAAGGCCAGCAGTTGGCGGACGGCGGCCTGCACGGTCCCGGGTTTGCCGAGAATGCGCTCGGCGAAGGTGGCGGCCTGGTCGGAACCGATGATCAGGGCCCGCGGCCAGCGCCGGGCCACCACGCGTGCCTTGGCGAGCGACAACCGGGTAACGAGTTCGCGTGCCGATTCCCCCGGGTTCGGCGTCTCGTCGATGTCCGGGGAGTCCACGGCGAAGGGGATCCCGAGGCGTTCGAGTAGTTCGCGTCGGTAACGCGACGACGACGCCAGCACCAGGGGCAGGGGTTCGACGGTCGCGTCGGCGGTCGGTTCGGAGCCTACGTCGGTCATGGCAGAGCGCGGCGTTTTTGACAGCCAAGGGTGGCGACCATATCATCCGCGCCGCCTGAAACCAGCCCAAGGGAACCGGTGTTTGTGCCGCAGTTGAACATCGTCGAGCTCGCGCGAGAGGGCGGTCGTTGGAACGGTTCCGTCGAGGTTGCCGCTTTCGGGCGGCTCGGCGAGGTCCTGTCCCGGGCGACGGATGTGCAGAACGCCGACACGCCTGTCGTCGATGCCGCACTCGTCTTCGCCCTGGACGATGAGGGCCGACCTTGGGTCCAGGGTACGTGCAAGGTCGTCGCGCCAATCTGCTGCGGCCGATGCGCCGAGACGGTGGATGTCGAGGTGGAGAGCCGATTGGACTTTCGGGTCGTGTCGAACGACACCGAAGCACAAGGGCTGATGCCGACCCTCGACGTGGTCGTGAGCGAAAGTGCGAGCGTGCCGCTGACCGCGTTGGTCGAGGACGATATCCTGCTCAGCCTGCCTGAGACCGGCTGTGCGGACGGCACGACGTGCATCCACGCCGTCGATGCCGTGGCACCCGAGCCTTGCGGGGAGACGTCGGCGGCGAACCCCTTCGAGGTATTGCGAACCCTGGTTGAGGGCCGAGAGCCCGTTTAACGGAGATAACCGAAATGGCAGTGCAGCAGAACAAGGTCACGCGGTCGAAGCGCGACAAGCGGCGGTCGCACCACGCGCTGAAGAAGCCCACGTTGTCGATCGACTCGACCACCGGTGAGACCCATCGCCGGCACCACGTTACCGATGAGGGCTACTATCGTGGTCACAAGGTCGTGGAGTCACGTAGCTGACCTCGGGTCTGGCCTTGCGGCGGGACGCGTCCCATCCGCATAGCCATCGACATACTTGGCGGTGATGCCGCACCGGCGACGTTGGTGCGCGGTGCGTTGGATGCGGCAACCCGAGCGCCGGCCAAGCTGATCTTCTTCGGCGATTCGGCCGACATTGAACCCCTGCTGGAGGGGACACGCCACAAAGCCGTCCATGCGCCGCACTGTCTGGAGGTCGACGACTCCTTGCGGGGGGCGCTGCGCGCAGACACCGACTCATCCATGCACCGAGCCGTGCGCGCCTTGGCGAGAGGCGATGCGGACGCCATGGTGAGCGCGGGTAGCACGGGAGCGTTGGTCGCGCTGTCAAGACACGTGGTGGGGATGCTGCCCGGTATTCGCCGACCCGCGATCATGAAGTCGCTGGGCGGTGCCGATGGCCGTCGATTCCAGATGCTCGATCTCGGCGCGAACATCGGTTCGCCCCCCGAACAACTGCACCAGTTCGCATTGATGGGCTCAGCGGCGACCGCGAGCGGCGTTGGCGCCGCGCTAGGCGAGCGGACCGATCCGGCCCGCGTACCCACGGTAGGGCTCCTGAATATCGGTTCGGAGGTGCGCAAGGGACCCGTTGCGGTGCAGGAGGCGGCCCGTCTCCTCGAAGCGGATGGTCGCCTGAGCTATGCCGGTTACGTCGAGCCGCATCGCTTGTTCGATGCCGGAACCGACGTGGTGGTCGCCGACGGGTTCGTGGGCAACATCGCCCTCAAGGCGGCGGAAGGCGCAGCGCAGATGGCGCGCTACGTCCTCAAACGGGAACTGGGTGGCAATTCGCTTCCCGTCGCAGTGGGCAGGGCCCTCCTCGGCGGTCGTTTGCGTCGCGTACGGGATGCGTACAATCCGCAATCGTACAACGGTGCCAGCCTCCTCGGTATCGCGGCGGTGGTGGTCAAAAGCCATGGCGGTGCGGATCGGGAGGGCTTCGGGAGTGCCGTCCGGCAGGCCATGGATGCACTGGAAACGGGTCTCGTCGAGCGACTCGTAACCGGCATCTGAAGGCGTGTCCTGACACCCTTCGATAGGGAGAGAGCATGGGTTTGGGGTTCTTGTTTCCGGGTCAGGGCGCCCAGCGGGTCGGCATGATTGGTGACATCGAGGCTGCGGAACCGGCCGTTGCCCGACGGTTCGAGGAGGCGTCGGAGGCCGTGGGATTCGATCTTGCCGAGACCATACGGCACGGGCCTCCCGAGCGCTTGAACTCAACGGAGATCACGCAGCCCGCACTGGTCGCGGTGGGAGTCGCATTGCTCGACGCCTGGTGCCGGCGAGGCGGCGCGGAACCCGAGGTCGTCGCCGGGCACAGCCTGGGCGAATACTCGGCCCTCGTGGCAGCGGGTGCGCTCGAATTTGCGGCCGCGATCGCCCTGGTCCATGAACGCGGCAAGTTGATGCAGGACGCCGTACCCGCCGGGCAAGGCGCCATGGCAGCGATTCTGGGTCTCGGCGACGACGAGGTCGCCGAGTGCTGCGAGGGCATCGACGGCACCGTCAGCCCTGCGAACTACAACTCCCCCGGTCAGGTCGTGATTGCGGGCAGCACCGCTGCGGTCGCCGCGGCCATAGACGTCTGCAAAGCTCGGGGGGCACGACGGGCCGTGCCTCTCGACGTCAGCGTCCCGTCCCACTGCGCCCTGATGGCCCCGGCAAGCGAGCCGCTCGCGGAACTCCTGCGGAGTGCGGACATCCGCGATCCCAGGATTCCCGTGGTCCAGAACCATACCGCGACCGCGGCCACCGACAGCGCGACGATTCGGGAAAACCTCGTGCATCAACTCACCTCGCCGGTGCGCTGGTCGGAGTCCGTGGGCGCCATGGCGGTTGCCGGCGTCGGGACCTTCGTCGAAAGTGGACCCGGGAACGTACTCGCGGGGCTTGCGCGGCGCATTGATCGCTCGCTCAGGGTGCACGGGATCGGGACCCTCGATGGGCTCCTCGCCGCCATCGAGGCCACTCGGGATGAGTGAGTCGAGAAGGATCGCCCTCGTCACGGGGGCCAGCCGGGGCATCGGCAAGGCCATCGCGGCGAGGCTGGTCGCCGACGGGATGTTCGTGGTGGGTACGGCCACGACCGCCGCCGGCGCTACCCGCATCGCCGACGAGCTGGGTGCCGACGGCGCGGGGGTTGAGCTTCGGCTCGAGGACGACGCCGTGGTGGCCGAGTCGGTGGCAGGGATCCAGGACCGCTACGGGGCACCGTCGATCCTCGTCAACAACGCCGGGGTAACCCGCGACAACCTGCTGTTGCGCATGACCCCGAAACAGTGGTCGGAGGTCGTGGAGGCGAACCTGACCGGAATCTACCGGCTAACGCGTCCGTTGTTGCGCGCAATGATGCGCTCACGCTGGGGCAGGATCGTGAACCTGAGCTCGGTGGTCGGCCGGATGGGCAACCCGGGCCAGGCGAACTACGCGGCGACAAAGGCCGGCATCGAGGGATTCACGCGCTCCCTGGCGTTGGAAATCGGCAGCCGGGGGGTAACGGTCAACGCCGTTGCGCCGGGTTTCATCGACACCGACATGACCCGGGAGCTTACCGAGGCACAACGCCAAGCCATGGTGGATCGAACAGCCTTGGGTCGCATGGGCGGTGTCGACGACGTGGCGGCGGTCGTCGCGTTTCTGGTAAGCGATGCCGCCGGCTACATCACCGGCGAGACGATCCACGTGAACGGCGGCCTCTACGCCGGATGAATGACGCGCGCGGGCACAGATGTGTGCGTGTCCGCCCGAAACCGGCAGCGCTGCAGCGTGCGTTTCCGGGCCATCGCGAGGGTCTCCCAGGCGGTTTGTACCGCACCAGCGTCGTTCACCCTTGCCGGTGGTTCGGAACCGTTAAAAACGGCTAAACTTACCGCCCCGCTGATGGCAGCGGTCCGCTAGGTGAACCGAGCGTGAGCGCGGTTCGCCGGTCGTGCCGGTATCCCGGCGGCGCCGGCACACCGGCGGCACACTTGAGCATTAGAAGGAGTCTCGAACATGAGCAGTGTCGACGAGCGAGTCAAGCGACTCATTTGCGAGCAGTTGGGCGTCAAGGAAGAGGAGGTCAAGGACGAAGCGTCATTCGTGGATGACCTCGGGGCGGACTCGTTGGACACGGTGGAATTGGTCATGGCGCTCGAAGAGGAATTCGAGACGGAGATTCCCGACGAGGAGGCGGAGAACATAACGACCGTCAAGGAAGCGATCGACTACATCCTGGCACATCAGTAGCCAGCGGGGACGCGGTTCCTGCGTCCCTCCTAGCAAGCGCAAGGCTCTCTCAGCCATGAGCAAACGACGAGTTGTGATCACCGGCCTCGGCATGTTGTCGCCCATCGGCAATACCGTGGCGGAAGGCTGGCGCAACGGCTTGAACGGGGTTAGCGGTGTCGCGCCCATCGCCGATTTCGACACCAGCGGCCACAGTGTGACGATCAGCGCCGGGGTCAAGGATCTGGCCGTAGACGACTATCTCGACCGCAAGGAGGCTCGTCGCCTCGACCGGTTCATCCAGTACGGCCTCATTGCGGGCATCCAGGCGGTACGCGATGCCGGCCTCGAGGATGCACCCGAAGGCGACCGAATCGGTGTCGCCATTGGCTCGGGTATCGGCGGCATCAACACGATCGAGGACACCCACTCGATATGCACTGACCGGGGCCCTTCTCGGGTGTCGCCGTTCTTCGTGCCGTCAAGCATCATCAACATGATTTCCGGCAAGCTGTCGATGCTCTACAACTTCCGCGGTCCGAACCTTGCCGTCGTGACCGCATGTACGACAGGGACGCACAACATCGGCTTGGGCATGCGCGCAATCCAGTACGGTGACGCGGATGTGATGGTCGTCGGCGGCGCGGAACAAGCCACCTCGCCGGTCACCGTCGCGGGCTTTGCCTCCATGAAGGCGCTATCCACCCGCAACGACGATCCCGAGGCCGCGAGCCGTCCCTGGGACAAGGACCGGGATGGCTTCGTGTTGGGGGACGGCGCCGGGGTCCTGGTTCTCGAGGAACTCCAGCGAGCCCGGG
The DNA here is from genome assembly GCA_028821405.1 of Gammaproteobacteria bacterium. GTDB lineage: Bacteria > Pseudomonadota > Gammaproteobacteria > Pseudomonadales > Azotimanducaceae > VXYL01. The sequence continues at coordinate 73,956 of JAPPGK010000050.1, forward strand.
CACGCGGCGCCAATATCTATTGCGAGCTTGCCGGGTTCGGCATGAGTGCCGACGCCCACCACATCACCAGTCCACCCGATGACGGCCACGGTGCCGTGGCGTCGATGCGCAATGCACTCGTCGATGGGGGACTCGACGCGGACGATGTCGACTACATCAACGCGCACGGCACGTCGACGCCCCAGGGCGACATCGCCGAAACCCTGTCGATCAAGGCCGTCTTCGGAGACTCGACCCGGGTTGCGATCAGTTCGACGAAGTCGATGATCGGACACCTGCTGGGTGCCGCCGGTGCCGTGGAGGCGATCTTCTCGGTGTTGGCCATTGCAAACGACGTGGCGCCGCCAACCATCAATCTCGACAATCCGGATGCAGAATGCGACCTGGACTACGTCCCGCATACGCCTCGGGAAATGCCCATCGGTACGGCGTTGACGAACTCGTTCGGCTTTGGTGGCACCAACGGCACACTGATATTCACGGCGACCTGACCCGGGCGAATGTGGTTCGACCACCACAGGGATTGGGTCGCCAACCCTTGAGAGATCGCGGTTGAAAAAGCCAATACTGCTCATCCCCTCGGCTATTATCGTGTTGGGGGTCGCGTTCCTGGCAGGCATGGTTCTCTACCTTGAGCGGTGGGCCACGCAGCCGCTGTCGATCCTAGAGGAGACCGCCATCATCGTAGAGCCGGCGATGACCTTTTCCGCCGTGACGAACACCCTGGTGGAGGAGGGGATCGTCAATCCATGGCTCTTTACGATGCGCGCACGCCAGCGCGGTTTGCAGGGATCGGTACAAACCGGTGAGTACCTCCTCACCGTGGGCCTCACCCCAGACGAACTGCTTGATCGGCTCACCCGCGGCGATGTCGTGGCGCACCGATTCCTGATCGTGGAAGGGAGCACCTGCCGGGCCATCTTGGAACGCTTGGCGGCTGATGGCCGCCTCGACTACGACCTTACCGGGGTCGCGCCCGAGGACTTGATGGCTCGTCTCGGTTTGCCGGCCGGTAACGCGGAGGGCCAGTTCTTTCCGGACACCTACCTTTTCAAGCGAGGCGACAAGGCCTCGGCTCTACTGCTTCGGGCAAAGTCCGTGATGGACCGAGTGCTTGCCGAAGCGTGGACGGAGCGCTCGCCGAACCTGCCCTACGACACGCCCTACGAAGCGCTGATTCTCGCCTCGATTATCGAAAAGGAAACGGCGCTTGCGGCTGACCGGGCCCGCATCGCCGGGGTTTTCGCACGCCGCTTGGCGAAGGACATGCGGCTGCAGTCGGACCCCACGGTGATCTATGGTGTCGGGAGTGCGTTTCAAGGGGATCTGACGCGCAAGATGCTCAAGACGGACGGACCCTACAACACGTACCGGCGTCACGGATTGCCGCCGACGCCGATCGCGCTACCGGGCCGGGCATCCATCGAGGCGGCCCTGAACCCCGGCGGCGGCAAGGATCTGTATTTCGTGGCTCGGGGCGACGGGACTAGCGAGTTCTCGGAAACCCTCGAGGACCACAACAAGGCCGTGGCCCGCTACCAGCGGAGGTGACGGCTTGTCCACCGGGCGCCTAATCACCATCGAGGGCGGCGAAGGCGTAGGCAAGAGCACGAACGTCGACCTCGTCCGCAAATGTCTCGAATCACATGGCTACGACGTATTGACGACCCGCGAACCGGGGGGAACGCCTCTCGCCGAGGAGATTCGATCGGTTCTGTTGACCCCGCGGGACGAGGAAGTCGACGCCTTGGCGGAGACCCTGCTGATCTTCGCAGCCCGGGCACAGCATGTCGCGAGAGTTGTCGAACCCGCTTTGCGTAGGGGTCGCTGGGTACTCTGCGAACGGTTCACCGACTCGACGTTCGCCTACCAGTCCGGCGGGCGTGGGGTGGACGCGCAGGTGGTGGCGCAACTTGCGCACCTCGCGCATCCGGGCGTGCGGCCGGATCTCACGCTCTACCTCGATGCACCCGTGGCAACGGCAATGCCGCGTATCGTGACACGTGCGCTTGATCGGTTCGAACGCGAGCGGCAGCAGTTCTTCGAACGGGTACGGCGAACGTACCAATTGCGGGCATCCGAGCATGCACATATCGTGAGCATCGACGCAAGCCGCGACCTTCAAACGGTGCAGCGGGACATCGTCAACGCGGTCGAGACGTTCCTGTCCGCAAACGAGGACGCATGATCGAACCTCCCTGGCTGGTGGATACGCTGGACGCGCTCAGGGGGACCAGCGCCCGGCTTCCGCACGCATTGCTCATCCACGGCCCTCCGGGATGGGGCGAGGAACGGATCGCCAATGCACTGGCGCTGGATCTGATGCGCCTGGAACCAGGCCTCGACGCCCGCGAGGTGGCACACCCGGACTTGCGTTGGCTGCAGCCGGAGGATGGGGTCATCAAGGTCGACAGCGTGCGACTGATCGTCGACTTCCTGGTGCATACACCCCAGTCCGCGGGGCGGAAGATCGCCGTCATCGAGGACGCGGACCGGATGAACGTCAACGCCGCGAACGCGCTTCTCAAATCACTGGAGGAACCGCCCCCCGAGAGCTTCATCGCGTTGTCCACAAGCGCGCCCGAGCGTCTCTTGCCGACGGTGCGCAGCCGCTGCCAGGAGGCGCGTATTCGACCGGGCACCGGGCACGAAGTCCGAGCCTGGCTGGACGAAAACGGCATCGACCGTCAGGCGGCAAGCCAGCTGGCCGTGGAATACGCCGGCGCGCCCTACGCGATCATCGCGGCGGTTGAGCGAGGCCAGACACCGTTGTGGACCCACTTGGATCGGGCAGCGCGTTCGGCAAGCGTTGCCCGTATGGTTGCGGATGCCCTGCGGGAGGAGGGCCTGGTCGACCTCCTCGAACGGTGGATGCGCATCGTCCACCGATTGCTTAGGGAATGGTCGGCAGCCGAGCGGCCACTTCTGCTCGATTTCGCGGCGGAACTCGCCAAGGTCCGGGGCGCGGCACTCGTCAACACGGGATTGAACCGGTCCATGCAGGTGCAGCGGCTGTTGCTGCTTTGGCACGAGCTTCTCGGGCGCATCCCCGCCCCGGCGGCGCCGAAACCACCGTAGGGGCGACCTAGGGCGCGCGGACGCCCCGCTCAAACGCAAGTCCCGCTCCCTCGGGAGGGGGGACGTGCCGGTCCCCCGATCCGATGCTCCCGGTGTGCGGGATCAGAGCGTGTACGTGTCGTGGGCGATGTCCGGGCAGTCCGCCAAGCCGGCACTGATTTGCTGGCGGACGACGTCATCGTGGTCGCCGAATTGCACGCCAATTCCCTGGGATTTCCCGCCCAGAGCCCCTTCGGGCGTGATCCAAACGACCTTCCCCGCGAGGGGAATCTTGGCCCCAGTACCCGGCAACCCAAGAAGGACAAACACTTCGTCGCCAAGCCGGAAGGGTCTCGGTGTGGGAATGAACAATCCGCCGTTGGCGACGAACGGCATGTAGGCGGCCCACAGGACACTGGCGTCCTCGATGTCCACCGACAGCAAGGGGGAATCCGGGTTTTCGCTGCGCATGACAATTCCTCAAGGCTTCGGACGTGAGTCTCGAGGAGAACACGCCCGCTGCACAGGCGATGCCGGACGATTGCCCGGGTACGGGTCAGTGGTTGCCGCCTTGCGACGTGCGACATACGCCCGTAGGCGACGGGCTTTCCCCTGCCCACGCCGAAACTGCGCATCTCGTGAGGGCGACCGCAAGGGTCGCCGCTACGGGACCGCGGCGAATGCCCCTCGCGTGAGATTCTCCACGCCATCGGCGGTGACCAGCACGTTGTCCTCGATGCGAACGCCGCCGCAGGGCACGAGCGCTTCGACCTTGGGCCAGTTGACATCGCGACCGCCATCGGAGTCCGACAGTTCCTTGAGCAGGCTTGGAATGAAGTAGATGCCCGGCTCGATCGTGAACACGTAGCCGGGCGCCACGGCGCGGGTAAAGCGCAGCTTCGGGAACCGTTCCGGGGGCTCGGCAAGGTCGCCGTTCTCGGTGGCGAAATGGCCACCCACATCGTGGGTCTGCAATCCGAGCAGGTGACCGAGCCCGTGCGGGAAGAACTGGTCAGTAATCGACCGGTCGTAGGCGCTCTCGGGACTACAGCGAAGAATGTCGAACTCGACCAACACCTCGGCAATCTGCTGGTGCATGCGAACCTGCAGGTCGACGAAGGGAACGCCTGGCTTGACCGCGTCCACCGCTTCCAGCTGCTTCGCGTCCAGCGCGGCCACGAGTTCGTCGAAGGCGTCGCCGGGGTTGGCGCTGTAGGTTCGGGTGATGTCCGAGTGGTAACCGCTCGAACGGCCACCGGCGTCGATCAGGAAACTGTGGGTTGGGTGCGGCCGCGTTCGGTCGTAGTGCTGGTAGTGGAGCACGCCCGCGTGCTCGTTCAAGGCGATGATGTTGGGGTATGGCAGGCGACTTTCCTCTTGGCCGCTTCCCGCAAGATAGGCCATATGGATGTCGAACTCGCTGCCGCCGCCCCGAAAGGTGTCCCGCGCAGCCACATGCCCATGAACGCCGACTTGTGAGGCTTCGCGCATGCGGGCGAGTTCGAAATCCGTCTTGGTGGCCCGCGCAAACTGAAGCCGATTCACCAGCCCCTTGGGGTTTACGGCGTCGAGCGGCAGGTTGAGATCACAGGACTCGGCGGGACCAACCAAGGCGACACGACCGACGCCGGCAATATCACCGACGAGGGACTTCATCAGCTTCTCGTCGTCATCGTGGGTCTCCACCTCGAACGCGGCATCGGCCCAGTCGGGAAGTGTGGGCGGCAGGTACCAGTAGCTGGCGGGCTGGTGGAAATACAGCTTGGGCTGGTGGCCTGGGCGTATCAGGAGGACGCTCTGTTCGCAGTTGTCGTCCGGATAGAATCGGGCGAAATGCGGGTTGGGGTGGAACGGCGGCGCCTGGTCGTCCTGGAAGTACATCGCGGCGACCCCGGCGGGAATCACCGCCGCATCGGCCTGGTCGCCGACCAGGGCGCGCTCCCATTGATCGGTGACTGCGGCGACGTGGGCGAGGTATTGGCGGTCGTAGAAGGCGGGAGAGTTCATTTTGTTTGGGCAAGCCGGCGCGAGGAGTCGTGCCTATTGTAGCGCCACGCCAAGGCGCGCTGTCCCGCAAGGTTGCCGATCGGCTGACGCATTGGCGACCCCCGAGGCTTGTTGGTCGCCGGTTTGTCTTCACCGGTGACGGCTGGACGTTGCGGTGGGATACCCACGTTGGCCGCCGACGGGGTTGTTGGGCATGTCTCCCGTCCGCGAATCCCTCAGGTCGTGGCCGTTCAGTCTCGCTCTGCGCCCCGCAGGCGGGCCTCGAGTTCGGCGATTCGTCGTTGGGCCGCGTCGGCCCGCGCAGCTTCCTGATCGGCCCGTGCAGACTCCTCATCGGCCCGCGCGGACTCCTGATCGGCCCGCGCGGACTCCTGATCGGCTCGCGCGGACTCCTGCTCCCATCGTCTCGATGTCTCGACGGCATCGGGCAATACATCGCGGGCTCCCAACTCCCGGAAGCGAAGCTCGGCGTTGCAAGCTAGCAGTTCGAGCCCGAGTACTTCGCTGACGAATCCGTCCCCCGCCGTCGCTGCCGCCTCCCAAACGCCGTCCGGCGTCCGTCGCCAACCCTCCAAGGCGCCGCCCCCGTCGCGACGCCGTCCCTTGGGGTCGAACAGCCAGTATTCGCGTACGCCCAAGTCGTGGTAGAGCGCGGGTTTGTCGTAGACGTCCTTTCGCCAGGTGTACTTCGAGAGCACCTCGAGCACCAAGTCCGGTGCCTTCAGGTGTTCCCACAACTTGTAGGACAGATCCGGATGGTTGTCGATTCCGAATACGACCATGCCGTCGGGCACGACGAGCGCACGCCGGTTGCCGCGCTCGAAGTAGAGGCCCATGTCGGCCGCGGCGAATACGTCCTTCCGCTCGGCGTACCGGACGCGCACGACATGGACGAGGTGGGCGCGGGCGTCAAAGTGCCGTGTCGACTCCACCCTTGCACTATCCTTGAACGGGTATCCGTCGTCGTCGCAGTCGACGGGCGGCACGGGGCGGTACAGTGCGCGGGCGTGCACGACGGACAGCGGCGGTCGAGGCGCTATTGCAGCACCCGTTCGGGCAGTCGCCGCCGCGCCGCCAACTCTCCCCGTCCGCGAGGTTGGATGTTGCATGGTTGGAACGTACCACAAAGCGGAACTCTCGAACCGTAGGTGTCCAAGTCTCCAACGGCCGCACTTGCGAGCGGTAGCGAAATCAGCCCTCGTCGGCGTGGGAGATCCGACAAACTCTGCGTAGGGAATTGCCACCACGTTCCCCTACGCCCCAGGCGTCCAGTTCGGCGACTCGTCGTTGGGCCACGCCGAGGCGTGCGTCGTGTCGGCGCGGGCAACGTCCTGATCCACTCGCGCGGACTCGCTCCCGACGCCCCGGGTCTCACCGAGGCATTGCGTCGTGAATCGATAGCGGCTTTCTGATATACATAGCCGCTTCGCTCATCGGGAAGGGAGAAATCATGGGGGCATACGCCTACCGGGCACCGAGTAGCGTCGAGGAGGCGCTGTCGACGCTTGCGGCGGAGGCTGCGGCCGGCAACCGTGCTCAAATGCTGGCCGGCGGCACCGACGTCATGGTGCAGATGCGGTCCATCGACAAGGGACCTCGGACGTTCGTCGACGTGAAGCACGTGGCCGAGGCAAACGAACTCTGCATCGGCACGGACGAGGTGTTCATCGGTGCCGCCATCGCCTCGGCGGTGTTGAACGAGAGCCAGGAACTCAAGAGCATCCTGCCCGGTCTCATCGAAGCCGCCGACCTCATCGGTTCCACCCAGATCCAGGGCCGCGCCACGATCGGCGGCAATCTGTGCAACTCGTCGCCTGCGGGAGACACCATTCCCGCACTGATCGCCTGCGGGGCGGTGTGCGTGATCGCCTCGTCCGGTGGCAATCGGGAAGTACCCACCGAGGATTTCGTGACCGGGGTCGGCACCAACGTGCTCGAGCCCACGGAATTCCTCGTCGGCTTCAAGATTCCGCGACCCAAGGGCCGCACGTCGGACGCCTACCTGCGCTTCATACCCCGCACCGAGATGGATATCGCCGTCTGCGGCGCGGGCGTCGCACTCACCCTCGATGACTCGGGCGTGTGTACCGCGGCCAAGGTGTCGATCGGCGCCGTCGCGATCACCGCGCTGGTGGTACCCGACGCGGCTGCCGCGCTGGTTGGCACGACCGTCGACGATGCCGCTCTGGCAGCGGCTGCCGATGCGTCGAGCGCGCTCGCCAAACCCATCACCGACAAGCGCGGCACCGTCGAATACCGCAGGAAGGTCGTCGGCGTATTGACCAAGCGGGCGGCGGCCATTGCCCGCGACCGCGCCCTGGCGCTCTAGGCGCGGGGCTTCGTTCAGCTCATAGGAGACATAGGAATACAGATGAGCAAAGTTCACGTTTCTACCACCATCAACGGGGACTCCGTCGAGTTCCTCTGCGAGCCACACCAGTCCCTGCTCGATGTCCTGCGTGACGAGTTGGGCTTGACCGGGACGAAGGAGGGCTGCGCAACCGGCGACTGCGGTGCCTGCTCGGTCATGATCGACGGCCGTTTGGTCTGCTCCTGCCTGATGCTCGGCGTCGAGGCGGCAGGGGTCGACGTCACCACCATCGAGGGCATCGCCGGGCCCGACGGCCTGCACGTCATCCAGGAGAAGTACCTGGAGCATGCGGCACTGCAGTGCGGCATCTGCACCCCGGGATTCATCGTCGCCACGAAAGCGCTCCTGGACAAGAACCCCGACCCGGACGAAACCACCATCCGGTATTGGCTGGCGGGGAATCTTTGCCGCTGCACGGGCTACGACAAGATCGTCCGTGCCGTCCAGGATGCGGCGCAGAACCTGGCCTACGAGGCTTAAGGCGAGTCAGTAACATCAGACCCAAGGAGACAATCAAGTGGCAGAAGCGGTTGATCTGAAAGCGATCGGCACCCGTCCGGTCCGCCCCGACGGCATCGAAAAGGTAACCGGCCGGGCGGCGTTCGGCGCGGATCTTCACTTGCCGAACATGCTGCACGGCAAGGTATTGAGAAGCCCATACGCCCACGCGCGCATCAAGAGCGTCGACCTTACTCGCGCGCGGGCAGCCGAGGGCGTGCTCGCGGCGATTTCGGGAGCGGACTTCCCCGGGAACGCGAGCGACCTCGGCAAGAACGTCATTGCGCGGGACAAGGTGCTCTACCACGGCCACGCCGTGGCTGCCGTGGCCGCGAAGACCCAGCTGCAGGCCGATGTCGCCTTGGACCTCATCGAGGTCGAGTACGAGGTCCTCGAACCGGTGATGTCCCTCGACCAGGCAATGGCCGAGGGTGCCACGCTGGTGAACGAAACGCAGCACACCAACGGCGACACGTCGAAGCCGCCGAGCAACGTGGCGGCGACGCAACGCTTCGAACGCGGCGACTTGGAAGCGGGTTTCGCCCAGGCGGATGTGATCGTCGAGGGCGAATACCGGGTACCGATGGCTCACCAGGGCTATATCGAACCCCACGCCTGCACCGCCACCGTGAACGAGGACGGCAAGGCGACCGTTTGGTGCTGCACCCAGGGCCACTTCGATGTGCGTTCGCTGACCGCCCAGGTGCTGGGCGAGCGCGTGGGGAACATCAAGGTCATCCCGTCGGAGATCGGCGGCGGATTCGGCGGCAAGACCACCATCTATCTCGAACCGCTGGCGGTGAAGATGTCGCAGATGACCGGGCGTCCCGTGAAGATGACCATGAGCCGGGAGGATGTCTTCCGGGCCACGGGTCCGACGTCGGGTACCTGGTGCAAGGCGAAGATCGGGGCCAAGAAGGACGGCACGTTCACCGCCGCCAGCGCTTGGCTCGCCTACGAGGCCGGGGCATTTCCCGGCGCGCCGATCGGTCCCGGCTGCATGTCGGTCCTGGCCCCGTACGAGGTGCCCAACCTCGTGATCGAGGGTAACGACGTGCTGGTCAACAAGCCCAAGGTCTGCGCCTACCGCGCCCCCGGGGCGCCGCAGTCGATGCATGCCATGGAGTGCGCGATCGACGAACTGGCGCGCAAGCTCGACATGGATCCCATCGATCTCCGGCTCAAGAACGCGGCGGGCGAGGGAACCGTCGCGCCGTACGGACCCCGCTTTCCGGCCATTGGACTGCGCGAGTGTCTCGAGGCGGCGAAGGTGCATCCGAACTACCTGGCGCCGGTTCCGGAAGGAGGCGGTCGCGGCGTTGCCGTCGGCTTCTGGTTCAACATCGGCATGCAGTCCAGCGCCGAGGTGCGCATCGCCGAGGACGGCATGGTCACCGTGATGGAGGGCAGTCCCGACATCGGCGGTTCCCGGGCGTCCATGGCGTTGATGGCCGCCGAGACCCTCGGCGTCCCCTACGACCAGGTCAAGGCCCATGTGGGCGACACGGAAAGCACGGGGTTCTGCAACGTCACCGGGGGGAGCCGGACGACCTTCGCGACCGGCATGGCGGTGATCCAGGCCTGCGAGGACATCATCGCCCAGTGCAGGCAGCGCGCCGCGCTGACCTGGGACCTCGACGAGGAACAGGTCGATTGGGTCGATGGCGAAGCCGTGCCGAAGCCCGGGGTCAACGCGGACGTGAATCCGCTTTCGCTCGCGAACATCGCCCGCGGCGCCGGGCGCACCGGCGGCCCCCTGCTTGGCCGGGCAAGCCTCAACGCCCAGGGCGCGGGCGCCTCGTTCTCCTGCAACTTCACCGACACGAAGGTGGACACCGAGACCGGCAAGGTGGACGTGCTGAGCTTCACGGCGGTGCAGGACGCCGGCCGGGCGATCCACCCGTCCTACGTCGAGGGCCAGATGCAGGGCGGGGCCGTGCAGGGGATCGGCTGGGCGCTCAACGAGGAGTACATCTACGACGCCGACGGCGTGATGGAGAACGCCGGCTTCCTCGACTATCGCGTTCCCGTCGCGTCGGACATGCCGATGATCGACACCGAGATCATCGAAGTGCCGAACCCGTTCCACCCCTACGGTGTGCGCGGTGTCGGGGAGACGCCGATCGTGGCCCCGCTGGCGGCCGTGTCCAACGCGGTACGCGATCAATTGGGGTTCCGGATTCCGGACCTGCCGCTCTCGCCGCCGAGGGTGCTGGAGGCGATCGACGAGCGGGAGGGCTAAACCCCCGGAGGAGTCGCCGTATAGATGGCGCGCCGGGCGGGTCGGGGCCATCGCGGACTCTGCTGACCGCCGTCGCGCTGGCGGTGGTCGGATTCGTCCCGCCATTGGATCGCGCGCAGGCCGACGACGACGAAGTTGAGGTTGTGATCGTGGAAGGGAAGCGTCCACGGTCGAGTGGCGTTTGCCTCGATTGCCAGCCGGAGACGCCGTCCGGCAATTGCGGGGACACGCCCTTGCATTGCGATGGCTGGGCCAGGAATGGGCGATGGTGCAGTACAAGGACAGCCATCGTCCTCATGCCGAAGTGTATGAAGGGTACAGGCGTCGAGGAACCCGGCGCCGCCAGGAAGGACGGCACGTTCACGGTCGACAGCGGCTAGCGTGCCGTCCGGGACCAATGGCCAATTGCGTTCGACCTTTGGCGAGGATGTAGTCGGCGGTGGTTTGGACCGCGCTTCCTGGCGATCGATCTCCTTGAGTGTCCCGACGCCGGGTCCGGCAGTCGACACGGCGACGCTACCGGTTTGCTGACCGCTGCAATAGCTCTTCCAACTCCCGAACCCGCGCTTCGGCGGTGTCGGCCCGGGCCTCGGCATCGTTCGCCCGCGCCTCGGCATCGTTCGCCCGCGCCTCGGCTCGGCGTCGCATCCGAACCATGGTCGGCGGATCCTGAAACTGCTCGCCGGAGACGGTGTCCCGCAAACTCAGAACGTCTTTTTCGACACGCATGTCGAGGCGGAGAACCTCGCTCCGGTAGCTGCCGTCCGCCCCTTGCGGGATCTGCTTGTACGTTCCGGCCGCCGTCAAGCGCCAGGGAACGATGGGTGCCGGGAGCCTCCCGAGCGAGTCGAAGGTCCAGTATTCGGTCACACCCAACGCGGCGTAGAGGGGTGGCTTGTACTCGACATCCTTCTTGAGGCTGTCCTCGGAAATCACCTCCATCACGAAATCGGGTACCTTCGGTTCCTCCCATAGCTTGTACGAGTTGCGCGAACGCTTGGCGGCGCCGAAGACCACGAACAAGTCCGGCACTACCACCGCTCGGCGATTGCCCTGCTCAAAGAACAATCCCATGTCGAACGCGTAGTAGACATCCTCGCGGCCCTCGTAGAGCAGTCGGAGCGCATCGAACAACGAATGCAGCGGGTGGCTGTGATAGTCGCCCTCCATCTCGAAATGGCCGTCGGAGAATGGATAGCCTTCCGCGTCATACTCGACCGGCGGCACCGGTTGGTGCAGGGCCTGCGCATGGACGACCGACAACGGCGGTGGGGCGCGCGAACGGCGCCGGGCGGCACGCTCGAGGGCGGTCGAGCCAACTGGGAACGTTCCTTGAACCATTGCCGAAATCTACCACAGCGACCTCTTGGTCAGGTACGAGGTGCATCCTGCAAATCCTTTACGGATGGGATGCGAGACGCGACCGCCTCGCAGTCTCCCCGAGAATTGCTGTGCGAATTCTCTAGGTGGGATGCAGTGCCGACCGCCAGGCCAAACGTTACATCTGTTCCAGGCGAGGCCGCTAGCGAGATCGGCCCGAACCGACGTGCGAAATCGCTGATTTTGTCCTGTGACCCCGCGCCCGGTTATGGATAGAATCCCCGCCCTTTGCTTCCTCGGATCACTTGCCCTTGGAACTCCTCTTCGGCTATCTCGGCTTTCTCGCGAAAACGGCTACCGTCGTCATTGCGATTCTCATCATCCTGTCGGCCGTGGCGGCCGCAGCGGCCCAGCGGGGGATGCGCGGACCGCCCATTGGACACATCCAGGTCTTGCGCATCAACGAACTGCTGCAGGACATGTGGCGGGCGATCGAGGATGCGGGACTTCCGCCGGCCGCCGCCAAGAAACGGCGCAAGCGCGAGGCCAAGGCTCGCAAGAAGCAGCAACCGGACGAGGCGCGGCGCCGGGTCTTCGTGCTGAACTTCGAGGGCGACGTGGCCGCAAGCGGCGTGGATTCGCTACGCCGGGAGATATCGGCGGTTCTGGGTACGGCCAAGGACGAGGACGAGGTTGTGGTGCGTGTCGACAGTGCCGGCGGCATGGTGCCTGGCTATGGCCTGGGGGCGTCGCAGTTGGCACGCGTTCGCAGCAAGGGCGTGAAGCTGACCGTCGCCGTGGACAAGATCGCCGCGAGTGGCGGCTACATGATGGCCGCCGTAGCGGACCGCGTTCTCGCCGCACCCTTCGCGGTGCTGGGTTCGATCGGGGTGGTCGCGCAGATTCCCAACGTGCATCGACTGTTGAAGCGGCACGACGTGGATGTCGAGGTGCTGACCGCAGGGCGCTACAAGCGCACCTTGGACATCCTGGGCGAGAACACGGACGAGGGCCGGGAGAAGCTCCGGGACGAGTTGCACGACATCCACGCGCTTTTCCAGGAGTTCATCGGCACGTATCGCCCAGCCCTGGACCTCGAGGAGGTATCCACCGGCGAGGCCTGGTTCGGACAGCGCGCCTTGGACCGGTCGTTGGTCGACGAGCTTGTGACCAGCGACGAGTACCTGGCGTCGGCGTGTGAGGAGGCGGACATCTTCGAGGTCTCGTGGGTGCAGCCCAAAAAACCCATCGAACGGCTGTTCGGTCAGGCTACGCTCGCAATGGGCAAGCTGATCGACAAGGTGGTGGATCGCACCATGGGGGGATTGAGATGACCGCGTTTCGCGCATTTCGCGTTGAGAAGACCGAGGACCGGCGGTACCCGCGCCGCATCGTCGAGCGGGACACGGCTGATTTGCCGGCGGGCGACCTCTTGATCGAGGTCGCGTACTCGTCGCTCAACTACAAGGACGCGTTGTCGGCGACCGGCAACCCCGGTGTCACGCGCAACTTTCCGCATACCCCGGGGATCGACGCCGCGGGGACGGTCCTGGAGTCGTCCGCGCCAGACTTCGCACCGGGCAGCGAGGTGATCGTCATCGGGTTCGACCTGGGAATGAACACCCCCGGCGGCTTTGGGCAACGTATCCGCGTACCGGCGGGTTGGGCGGTACGCATGCCCGCTGGCCTCGACCTCCCCTCGAGCATGACCCTCGGGACGGCGGGTTTCACGGCTGCGCTCTGTGTCGACAAGCTCGAGAGGACGGGCATGACCGTCGATGGTGGCCCGGTACTGGTGACCGGCGCGACCGGGGGCGTGGGATCGGTGGCCGTCAAGTTGCTCGCCAAGCTCGGCTACGAGGTTCACGCGGGTACCGGGAAAGCCGACCGGCACGATTATCTCAAAGGGCTTGGCGCGAGCGTGATCGTGTCCCGGGATGAACTGACGGCCGGGGCCGAGCGTCCCCTTGGGCGGGAGACCTGGGGCGGCGTGGTGGACACGGTGGGCGGACCGATTCTGGTCAACGCCCTGAAGGCGTTGCGATACGGCGCAAGCCTCGCCGCCTGTGGACTGGTGGCGTCCCCCGATATCCCGGCCACGGTCTTCCCGTTCATCCTCCGCCACGTCAATCTCCTCGGAATCGACTCGGTGGAACTGCCCCTGGCCGACAAGGCCGCGATCTGGGCGAAGCTCGCCGGGCCCTGGCGGCTCGATGCCCTCGACGAGCTTGTCGAACCGCTGACCCTGGATACGCTGTCCGCCGCCATCGATCGGATTCTGGCCGGCGATATGGTCGGGCGGGGCCTCGTGGATCTGAACGGTTAGCCGTGAAGAAACTGGGAGCGTGCGGCGTCAGCCTGGTACTGATCGGATGCGGTGCCGAGTATGTGGATGCGCCGCAACCGCCAGTGGACGAACTGGCAGCGGCGGAACCCGAAGTCGCCCTCGTGGTGACGCCGATGGATAGCCTCCACGGACACTTGGCCTACGAGGAGACCGATGCACCCCTGGCGGATGCCGGCCGTTACCGCGACACGGGCCGAGTGGTCCAGCTTCGCGCTGAGGCTGCGGCATCGTTCCGCGCCATGCAGAGAGCCGCCCGGGAGGCGGGCGTGAATATCACGCCGATTTCGGGGTTCAGGACAAAGCGCTATCAGGATGGGCTGTTCTCCCGCGCAATCGGGAAGTACGGGAGCACGGAATCCGCGGCGCGTTGGGTGGCACCCCCCGGCTACTCGGAACACCACTCCGGCCTCGCCCTCGATATCGGCGACGCCGACCGCCCCGAGACCGATGTCGAGACCGCCTTCGAAGACACCCCGGCCTTCCGTTGGCTCGCGAAGAATGCGCGCCGTTTCGAGTTCGAACTGTCCTTTCCCAAGGGAAATCCCCAGGGAGTGTCGTACGAACCCTGGCACTGGCGTTACACGGGTCTCCCTGACGCCCCTTGGGCGGCCCCGTAGCGGAGGGCTCGTCAGGTCCATCGCCGTCGGCGCCGCGCCACGCGCTCGCCGGACGACCGCAAGGGTCGCCCATACGTTTAGGTCTAGGCACGGCGAAAGCCTTGGCAGATCCTCAGTCGCGCCGTAACCGCGCCGAGACGGCAATCGGACTGGGATATCGGAAGATCACCAGATAGCTCGACAGCACCAGCGTGATTACGGTCGCGCCCTGGACGATGTGGGCGGCCTCGACGGACAGGAGCGCGGTGCCCGCAACGAACACGAGCAGGAGCGAGAATTCGCTTGCCTGGCCGAGGCGGTAGCCGATTTCGCGGGACACGGATTCGGATTCCCGCTGCCAGCGGAGCAGTGCACGGAACACCGGCGGCTTGCATGCGACCAGCACCAGCGCGAGGACGAGGGTGGGCAACCACACCTCAAGCATCATGGCCGGGTTGATGGCCGCCCCAACCGAGAAGAAGAACAGAACGAGGAAGAAGTCGCGCAACGGACGCAGGTGATCGGTGATGTACTGCGCGATCGGCGAGTTGGCCAGCGACACGCCCGCAACGAAGGCGCCGATTTCCCAGGAGAGGTAGAGCGCTTGGGAAAGGCTGGCGATGCCTAGGCACCAGCCGACCGCCAGCAGGAAGGTGAACTCCTGGAACACGTCGAAGCGGGTCAACAGCGGCACGACGAGAAACCGGACGCCGAGATAGGCGACGCCAGCCACCACGGGCAGTGCCACGACCACCGTCAGCGTCGTCGGGAGAATGCCGCCTTCGGAGTCGAAACCCGCAAGGACAAGGAGGGCGATGATCGCAAGGAGGTCTTGGATCAGCAGCAGGCTGATGACGATCTCGCCGATGTGGCGGTGGTGAAGGACGGTTGTAGGCAATAGCTTGATGCCGAGGATGGTGCTTGAGAACACGCACGCCGTGCCCGTGATGGCGGCCTCGACGATCGTGAAACCAAACGCGTACATCACACCGAACCCGATGCCAAAGAAGACGGCCGTGCTGGCCAGCGCCGTGAGCACGGACTCGCCGATCATGTCCTTGAGTTTGGCCGGGGGAAGGTCGAGACCCACGAGGAAGAGCAGGAAGATGATGCCGATCTCGCCGATCTCGGCGAGCAATCGATCATCGGCCACCCACGCGAATCCATGGGGGCCGACGACGCAACCGATGGCGATGTAGGCGACGAGCAGGGGTTGTCGTGTATAGAGCGCAAGGGCGGCCAGGGCCGCAGCCCCGGTGAAGATGACGAAGAACGACTCGATGATGCCGATGTGCATGCGGCTATGGTGCCTCAACGAGTGGCACCGGTGTTTCCTGTGGTTGGACTATTGCACCCGGGGAGGGGGTAGTTCTAGGCGCAGACTGCCGTTCGCAGGTAGGGGGGTCGCGGCTGCCGGAATGAGCCTTGGTAGTGGTCGCTCATGCGTTGGATGCATGCGATTGCCACCTCGGCTTGGCGTCGGTCGGCGAGGACGAAGGCGTCGAAACCACAGCGGTGCATGTATTCGGTGAGGTCGGGAACGATCTCGCCGAATGCGCGGAGTTCGCCCCCATAGCCGTACCGTTCGCGGAGCAGCCTCCCGAAGCTCAAGCCGCGGCCGTCGGCAAATGCCGGAAAATGCACGGCCACGACGGGGGCGCCCAGTACCCGCGGTGCCACTTCCTCGACCTCGGCACTGCCGTCGACCCAGACGCCGGCGCCGTCCGGGGCATCGAACCAGGCATCGAGGGGGGCTATTAGCCCTGGACGTGCCGGGCCTTCACCGACAAGCGTCCACTCGTCGGCGATGATGGCGCAGTCCTTAACCAGCACGAACCGTCTTGGCCGGCCGCGCATCGTCCGAACGATCCGCAGCCGGCCGGCCTATCTCGACGGACTTCGGTCGGATGACCGGTACCCGGCGCGGGGCATCCTCGGCATAGACCCGCGCTTTGAAAGGCTCGACGCCGATGCGACGAACGGTGTGCAGGAACACCTCTCCATCGAGGCGTTCGCCGGTGTAGACGTCGAGAATCCTCTCGATCACGTCTGGAACATCCGCGGCCTTGAAGGACGGGCCGAGAATCCGGCCGAGCGACGCGTCGTCTGATTGGTTGCCGCCGATGGATACTTGATAGAACTCCTCGCCTCGCTTGTCCACCCCGAGAATGCCGATGTGGCCGACGTGGTGGTGGCCGCAGGCGTTCATGCACCCCGAGATGTTGAGGTCGATGGGACCCAAGTCGTGCTGGTAGTCGTAGGCGTCGAATCGTCGCTGAATGGCCTCGGCAATGGGAATGGACTTGGCATTGGCCAGTGCGCAGAAGTCCCCGCCCGGGCAGCAAACGATGTCGGTCAACAGTCCGACATTGGCTTGACCTAGACACGCCGAGGAGGCAAGTTCGAAAAGGCGTCGCAGATCCCGTTGGCGCACATCCGGCAGCACGAGGTTCTGCTCGTGGGAGATCCGGACCTCGCCTGAACCGAAGCGTTCCGACCAGCACGCCACGGCGTCCATCTGTTCGTCGGTGACGTCGCCTGGCGGGACACCGGTGGCTTTCGTGGAGAGTGTCACGACGGCATAGCCGGACTGCTTGTGAGGTGCCACGTTGTGCCGCATCCAGGCATTGAACGCCGGATCGCGGAGTCGCTCGGCGGCTAGGTAGGCCGATTGATCCGCGATATCCTCGTATGCCGGCGGCGCGAAGTGGGCGCGGATGCGGGCGATTTCGGCTTTGGGCAGGGCAGCCGGGCTGTCGCGCAGTCGGTGCCACTCGGCGTCGACCCGTTCCCGGAACCTCTCCGGCGTCATGGCGCGAACGAGTATCTTGATCCGCGCCTTGTACTTGTTGTCGCGACGACCGTAGCGGTTGTAGACCCGCAGGATGGCCTCGAGATAGGTGAGCAGGTGCCTTTCGGCAAGGCCCTCGCGGATCGGTTGGCCGATCACCGGGGTCCGCCCGAGACCGCCGCCGACCAGGAAGTCGAAGCGTGGTCGAGCGTCATCGCCAAGTCGTATTCGAATCCCGATGTCGTGAACGTGGATGGCCGCCCGGTCGTTCGCGGCCCCGTTCAGCGCGATCTTGAACTTGCGCGGCAACCAGTCGAACTCGGGATGGTAGGTCGACCATTGGCGGATGATCTCGCAGTAGGGGCGGGCGTCCACGATCTCGTCGGCGGCGACGCCCGCGAACTGGTCGGTGGTGACGTTGCGAATGCAACTCCCGCTGGTTTGGATGCAGTGCATCTGCACGTCGGCCAGGCGGGCGAGAATGTCCGGCACCGCTTCGAGTTGCGGCCAGTTGATCTGCATGTTCTGCCGCGTCGACAGGTGGCCGTAGCCCTTGTCGTAGTCCCGGGCGATCGCGGCCAACGCGCGAAGCTGAATGGCCGTCAAGGTTCCATACGGCACGGCAATGCGTAGCATCGGCGCCAACCGCTGGACGTACAAGCCGTTGCGAAGCCGGAGTTGCTGGAACTGGTCTTCGGCCAGCTCGCCAGCCAGGAATCGGTTGGTCTGATCGCGGTACTGCTCGACGCGTTCATCGACGAAACGTTGGTCGATGGCGTTGTAGGCGTACATGTTCCGTAGCGGTTGGCCGATGGGCTGAGCCGGACACGTTGCCAGAATTCGCTTGGCAGTAGAAACAACGAAACCGACTATCGTTAGAACCCGCCGGAGGGCGGGCCGCACCGCCGCCGTGGTCAGTCGCGTCGCGAGAATGACAGCCAGCGGGCGGCCTCGGCAGGTTCGACGCCTTTGCGGGCGGCGTAGTCGGCGAGTTGATCGTCGCCAACGCGGCCGACGCCGAAATACCTGGACTCCGGGTGGGAGAAGTACCAGCCTGCGACGGTCGATGCCGGCCACATGGCGAAGTTCTCGGTTAGCTTGGCACCGGTACGCTCGGTGGCTTCCAGGAGATCGAACAGGACGGCCTTCTCGGTGTGATCGGGGCAGGCGGGGTAGCCAGGCGCAGGACGTATTCCCCGGTAGTGCTCGGCGATGAGTTCTTCCGTGCCGAGCGTTTCGTCGGGCACGTAGCCCCAGTGGACCTTGCGGACTTGCTCATGCAGCGCCTCGGCGAAGGCCTCCACCAGGCGGTCGGCCAGCGCCTTGATCATGATGGATCGATAGTCGTCGTTCTCAAAGCGTCGCAGCACGTCTTCCATCTCGGCACCCACCGTAACGACGAACCCCCCCAGGTAGTCCGGTTGCGGATGCTCCGCCACGAAGTCCGCCAGGCACAGGTTCACCAGGGTGGTCGGGCTTTGCTGGCGCAGGTGGTGCAGGCGGGCCCGCGGCGTGTCCCGGCGCTCGTCGACCCAAAGGTCGACGTCATCGGTGCCGGCACGGTTCGCCGGCCAGAACCCGACGACGCCGCGCGCGGTCAGCAACTTGCCTTGAACGATCTCGTCGAGGGTGTTCCTCGCGTCCTCGTAGAGGTCGGTGGCGGACTCCCCGACGACGGGGTCTTCGAGGATCGCGGGGAACCGTCCGGCCAACTCCCAGGTTCGGAAGAACGGTGTCCAATCGATGTAGTCGGTTAGCTTGTCGATGGGATAGTCGGGGTACTGGCGCAGACCCAGGAAGGTCGGTACCGGCGGACGATAGGTCTTCCATGCAAAGCCGTGGCCGCGTTGGCGGGCGTCGGCGTAGGCACGCAACGGTCGTTCCCGGCGTCCGGCATTGCGGTCGCGCACCACTTGGTAGTCCTCGGCGGTGGCGGCGAGAAAAGGTGCGCGAAGATCATCGGACATCAGCGATTGGCAGACGCCCACGCTGCGTGACGCGTCGGTCACGTACACCACGGGATGTTCGTACGCCGGATCGATCTTGACGGCCGTGTGCGCCTTGGACGTCGTGGCGCCGCCAATCAACAGGGGCAGCGTCATGCCGCGGCGCTGCATCTCGGTGGCAACGTGCACCATTTCGCCGAGCGAGGGGGTGATCAGGCCGGAAAGGCCCACCATGTCCGCGCCGATACGTTCCGCGGTGTCGAGGATGATCTCCGCGGGCACCATCACACCGAGATCGTGCACCTCGAAGTTGTTGCATTGCAGGACGACGCCGACGATGTTCTTGCCGATGTCGTGCACATCGCCCTTGACCGTGGCCATCACGATTTTGCCGCGCGTATCCGATTCGACGGCGCCATCGGCCACGGCGGCCGCCTTCTCGGCCTCGATGAAAGGAACCAGGTGCGCGACTGCGCGCTTCATGACCCGTGCACTTTTCACCACCTGGGGCAGGAACATCTTGCCGGCGCCGAAAAGGTCGCCCACGGTGTTCATGCCGTCCATCAGGGGTCCTTCGATGACCTCGATGGGGCGGGCGGCCTGCAAGCGGGCTTCCTCGGTGTCTTCCACGATATGGCGGTCGATGCCATTGACCAGGGCATGGCCGAGACGAACGTCCACCGGTGCCTCCCGCCATGCGATGTCCTCCCGCTGCGTCGCGCGTGCCGCGCCGCTGTAGCGTTCGGCCACCTCGAGCAACCGCTCGGTGGCATCGTGGCGCCGGTTCAGCACCGCGTCCTCGACGGCTTCCCGGAGGTCCGGCGGAATGTCTTCGTAGATCGCGAGCTGTCCGGGGTTCACGATCCCCATGGTCAATCCGGCGTCGATGGCGTGGTAGAGGAACACTGCGTGGATGGCCTCGCGCACCCGATCATTGCCCCGGAACGAAAACGAAACGTTGCTGACGCCGCCGGAGGTGTGGGCGAGGGGCAGGCTATCGGTCTGCCATCGCACGGCGTCGATGAAGTCCCGGCCGTAGTTGCGGTGTTCCTCGATGCCGGTGGCGATGGCGAAGATGTTCGGATCGAAGATGATGTCTCCCGGTGGGAAGCCCGCTTCGTCCACAAGCAGCCGGTAGCAGCGCGTCATGATCTGCTGGCGGCGTTCGAGGGTGTCGGCTTGGCCATCTTCGTCGAATGCCATCACGATGGCTGCGGCGCCGTAGCGGCGACAGGCTCGAGCCTGCTCGAGAAACGGGCCTTCGCCCTCCTTCAGGCTGATGGAGTTGACCACCGACTTCCCCTGAACGCAGCGCAACCCCGACTCGATCACGCGCCAATCGCTCGAGTCGATCATCACCGGCACCTTGGCGATGTCGGGTTCCGTCATGGCCAGATCGAGGAACCGTTGCATCGTGGCGGGGCCGTCCGTCATCCCCTCGTCCATGTTCACATCGATGATCTGGGCGCCGTTCTCGACCTGCTGACGTGCGATGTCCAGAGCGGCGGGATAGTCGCCGGCCTTGATGAGCCGCCGGAACCGGGCGGACCCGGTCATGTTGGTGCGCTCGCCGACGTTGACGAACAGGGAGTCGTCGTCGACCACGAGCGGTTCGAGCCCGGACAGCGCGAGCGCATGCCGGCGAGGGGGCAACGGGCGCGGTTGCTTGTCCCGGGCGCACTCGCTCAACGCACGGATATGGTCGGGGGTCGTGCCACAGCAACCGCCCACGACGTTGACGATGCCCCGGGCCATGAGGTCGCCCACGGTCTTGCCCATTTGTGCCGGGGTTTCGTTGTACTCGCCGAATTCGTCGGGCAGGCCGGCGTTGGGATGAATGCTCACGTAGGTGGTCGCGACCTGCGCGAGCGCTTCGATATGAGGGCGCAGCGCCTCCGACCCGAGGGCGCAATTCAAGCCGACGATCAGGGGTTCAGCGTGCTGTATCGAGTACCAGAATGCTTCTGGCGTCTGCCCCGATAACGTCCGGCCGCTGGCGTCGGTGATGGTGCCGGAAACCATGATGGGCAAGCGCCGGCCAGCGTCCGCGTAGACCTGGTCCAAGGCGTAGAGCGCGGCTTTGGCGTTCAAGGTGTCGAACACCGTCTCGATCATGATGAGGTCGGCGCCCCCGGCAAGAAGCCCCCGTGCCGCTTCGGCATAGGCATCGACGAGTTCGTCGAAGCGAACGTTGCGTGCGCCCGGGTCGTTGACGTCCGGCGAGATGCTGGCGGAACGGTTCGTGGGGCCAATCACGCCCGCTACCCACCGTGGCCGGTCGGGACGCGCGAAGTCGTCGGCGGATCGGCGCGCAATGCGCGCGGCGGCGAGGTTCATCTCGTAGACGAAGTCCGTAAGCCCGTAGTCGGACTGGGCGATCCGGGTGGCGCTGAAGGTGTTCGTCTCGATGATGTCGGCACCGGCTTCCAGGTACGCCCGGTGGGTCGCTGCCACAATGTCGGGTCGCGTGAGTGTGAGCACGTCCCCGTTGCCCTTCAGCGGCAGGTTGTGACCTCGGAAGCGTTCCCCACGGTAGTCCTGCTCGACCAGGCCGTAGCCTTGCTGAATGGTCCCCGTTGCGCCGTCGAGGATCAGCAGGCGTTCGGCCAAGGCCTGGGCAAGCGTGTGATGTGTGTCGTGGGCGTCGGGCATGGCAACTCCAAGAGCGCAATGCTACGTGAGGGCACATCGTTCGGCTTGAAGGTGACGGGAATTCCCGGTGAAACGACTTCATGCCCTCCAATCGCGAGATGGGACAACGGCACCCGGTGCTAAGATGGCACCGCCGTGAGAACTGGACCACCCGGTGCATCGGGAAAGGGTCCTTGGACGGAAGGGTCGGACGATGGATCGGGTTGCTGTCTTCGTGGACGCCGGCTACCTGTACGCGGAGGGGTCCCGGGCCTTGGCGGGGAGACCGTTGACGCGATCCGCCGTTGTTCTCGACCCCCCGTCCGCCGTGTCGGTGCTCACGCACTTCGCACGAGAGCAGTCGGGATTGCCGTTGCTGCGGATCTACTGGTACGACGGTACGGCGCATCGGCCGACCCGCGCCCAAGTCGCCCTGTCGGAAGAGGCCGGTGTCAAGCTGCGGCTAGGGCGCCTCGACGGCGGAGGTCGTCAGAAGGGGGTCGATGCGCTGATGGCCAGCGACCTGGTCGGCCTGGCGCGGAACCGGGCGATGACCGACTGTGTTCTGCTCACCGGCGACGACGAATTGCGCGTGGCCGTCGCCGAGATTCAACAGCTGGGCGTGCGGGTGCACCTGCTTGCCATCGCGCCGGCGGCTCGGTCCCAGTCTCGATTGCTTCGACAGGAAGCCGACTCGGTCCATGAATGGAGTGCCAAGGACCTCGCCTTCATGAGTTGCCGAAGTCCCGACTCGAGTGGACGGGGCGAACCGGGCCTGCGGCGGAGCGAAACGCCGGGGATGTCCCTGCGACCCGACGGGTTGCCCGGCGGATGCGTGGGTGGACGAACGGCGGGCGCGCGGGAGGTCACTCGCCAAGCGCTCCGACGGATGCTGATCCGGGAGTTTGCGGCACGGACCGGTCGCCGTCCTCGGCGCTTGGCCCACGCGGGAGAATGCGAGCGTTTGCACTGGGAGCGGGGAGGGGTCTAGAATACCCGAGTGTTTTAGTCGGGATTGACGAAATGGTCGACATCTCGCAGGCAGCCCAAGCGTACCTTCGGGATCTGCTCGCCAAGCAGGATCCGGGTTGCGGGATTCGCATCTTCGTAGCCCAACCGGGGACGCCCAATGCGGAGACCTGCATCGCGTACTGCCGAGACGGCGAGCAGCAGGACGACGATTCGCCCGTCGAATACGACGGGTTTACCGCTTGGTTCGAGGCGCGCAGCGAGCCATACCTGGTGGACGCAGTGGTGGACTTCCAGGAGGATCGCCTAGGAGGCCAACTGACCATCAAGGCACCCAATGCCCGGGTGCCCAGTGTCGACGAGCACTCACCGCTCACGGATCGAATCAACTACGTCCTCTACAACGAGATCAACCCGGGATTGGCGGCCCATGGCGGTCAGGTGAGCCTCGTGGAGGTGGTGGACGAGACTGCGGCGGTGCTTCAGTTCGGCGGTGGATGCCAAGGCTGCGCGGCGGTGGACATCACGCTCAAGCAGAGCGTGGAACGCGCGCTGTTGGACCAGATTCCGGAACTGACCGAAATCCGCGACGTCACCGACCACTCCATGACGGAGAACGCCTACTACCGGTAGGGGCGAGCCTCGGCGTCGGTAAGGCCTCGCGACGCGCGGGGATGCGACGGCGCGGCATTGGGGTGCTACGAGGCCTTCGCCGGCACCACGCGGTCGATGAGCGGATCGTGCACACTCACCGCAAGCTTTCGCAGGATGGCCTCGGTATCTTCCCAACCCACGCAAGCGTCCGTGATTGATACCCCGTAGGCGAGGTTCCGACCCATGGGTTGGTTGCCAGCCTCGATGTTGCTTTCCATCATGATGCCGATGATGGAACGGTTGCCGGCAACGACCTGTCGGGCGATGGCGTCGACGACCACCCCCTGTCGCTCGTGGTTCCGATCCGAGTTGGCGTGCGAGCAGTCGACCATGATGTTGACCGGCAGGTTTGCGGTGAGCAATTTGGTTTCGCAGTGCTCGATGGCGCGGGCATCGTAGTTGGGGCCGCCCGCGCCGCCGCGCAGCACGATATGGGCGCTCGGGTTGCCCCGGGTTTCGATCAACGCGACGCGTCCGTGGGGGTCGATGCCGAGGAAGCGATGCGGATTGGAGACGGCCTTGAGCGCATTGAGCGCCCCGCCGAGGGAGCCGTCGGTGGCATTCTTGAGACCGACCACCGAGGATAGCCCCGAGGCCATTTCCCGGTGCGGTTGGGATTCGGCGGTACGCGCGCCGATGGCGGACCAGGTGATGAGATCCTGCAGGTATTGAGGCGTCATCGGGTCGAGCGCCTCGGTTGCGATCGGCAGCCCCTGGCCTGCGATGTCGAGCAGAAGTCTGCGCGCGAGGCAGATGCCTTCCTCGACGTGGTAGGTATCGTCGAGATAGGGGTCGTTGATCAGGCCCTTCCAGCCCAAGGTCGTGCGCGGCTTCTCGAAGTAGGCGCGCATGACGATGCAGAGCGTGGCCTTCGTCTCCTCGGACAGCCGCGAGAGTCTCTCGGCGTAGTCGAGGGCGGCGCGCGGGTCGTGGATGGAGCAAGGCCCCACAACCACCAGCAGGCGGTGGTCGCGGCGCTCCAGGATGGCCTTGACCTGTCGTCGGGCATCGACGACGCGGCGCAGCAATTCGTCGCTCGCCGGGTACCGGCTTTTGACCTCGACGGGCGAAGGCAGCGTTCGCTGCGCCGCGACCCTCAGGTCCTCTGTTTCAATCGTCACTGTCGTCCCCTCAAACAAAAACCCCGATGGTTGCCCATCGGGGTTTGTGCGAAGGGCGACCAAGGGCGCCCTCGATGTCGAGCGCGCCTACCGATAGAAAAACCAATACCAGGCCGCAGCAAGTGCGACCCCGGCTTCTTCCGACCCCTTCGGGTACGTTTCGGTAGGCGTGCGGTTCATTTGGCGGCGGATTCTCGGGGGCTGCCTTGCCGATGTCAAGCATGGTGTTCGCCGTGTCAAAGCAATTCAGAGATGTCCCCTTCTCTCCAATTCAGAGATGTCCCCTT
>JAPPGK010000041.1 GCA_028821405.1 Gammaproteobacteria bacterium
GCGCGGCGGTATCGCCGAATCGCCACGGGCACCGTAGGAAAAAACGGTCGCGGCCCGTGGGACATCGGCCCGGGCCCCTGTGGGACGGAATCGCGTGTGTCCGCGATTCCGTGCCAGCAGATGCCGCGGGGTTGCCATGCGGAAATGGTCCGCGATCCCGGCGCCCGGCGGTATCGCCGAATCGCCACGGGCACCGTAGGAAAAAGCGGTCGCGGCCTGTGGGACATCGGCCCGGCCCCCTGTGGGACGGAATCGCGTGTGTCCGCGATTCCGGCGATCCCCGCCGGAGGGCTAGGGAACGTCGAGCAGAATCGTCACCGGGCCGTCGTTGACCAGCGACACCTGCATGTCGGCACCGAACTCGCCGACGGCGACATCAGGACAGCCTGCCCGCAACGCTTCGACGTAGGCGCCATAGAGTTCCTCCGCCATCGCCGGCGGGGCGGCGGGTCCGAAGCTCGGGCGATTGCCGCGTCGGGTATCGGCGGCCAGCGTGAATTGGGAGACCGCCAGCACGGCACCGCCGACGTCCAGCACCGAAAGGTTCATAGCCTTGGACCCGTCAGGGAAGACCCGGGCCGCCAGGGTTCGTTCCGCCAGCCGCCGCGCCGCCGCCTCGTTGTCGTCGTGAAGCACGGCCACAAACACCAAAAGACCCCGCTCGATCCTCGCGATCTCGCGATCGGCAACGGAAACCGCCGCTTCGCTCACTCTTTGCAGCAATGCGCGCAAGAGCCCCTCCATCAACGGGAGTAAAATAACGTCGATGGAGATCCAAGACAAAAACGCCGATGTGCCGAAGCGAGCCGCCGCCCTGATTTCCGGTGGCCTCGACTCCATGCTTGCCGCCAAGATCATTCTGGACCAGGGCGTCGACGTCGAGGGTGTCAATTTCTTCACGGGATTCTGCGTGGAGGGCCATACCCACGCCATCCGCAAGAAGGACCGATCCCGCGAGAAGCGCAACAACGCGCTGTGGGTCGCGGAGCAACTGGGCATCAAGCTGCACATCGTCGACGTCATCGACGAATACAAGGACATCGTCCTGAACCCGAAGCACGGCTACGGTGCGAACCTGAATCCCTGCCTCGACTGCAAGATCTTCATGGTCAACAAGGCGCTGACCCAGGACGTGCTGGACCGCGGTTTCGATTTCGTGATCACGGGGGAGGTCATCGGCCAGCGGCCCAAATCCCAACGCGCCGACACCATGCCCGTGATCGCCCGGGAATCCGGCGCCGGCGATCGTTTGCTGCGCCCGTTGTGCGCGCTGAACCTGCCACCGACCCTCCCCGAGCGGGAGGGATGGGTCGACCGCGGCAAGCTCTACGGATTCCACGGCCGGGACCGAAAGCCCCAGATGGCGTTGGCCAAGTCCCTCGGGTTCACCGACTACGCACAGCCTGCCGGTGGCTGCTGTTTCCTCACTGATCCGCGCTACGCCGGCAAGTTGGCCGATCTCTGGGACGCCCGCGGCGAGCGCGACTACGACTTCGACGACATCATGCTGCTCAAGGTCGGCCGCCACATCCGGCCCGCGCCGCATTACAAGCTCATCGTCGGTCGGGAGGAGGGCGAGAACAACTTCCTGTCCGGATACCGGCGGCGTTTCGTGCATCTCAACACGGTGAGCCATACGGGGCCCCTAACGTTGATTGACGGCAAACCGAAACAAGGCGACCTCCTTCTCGCCGCTCGAATCGCGGCCCGATATTCCCAAGGACGCGGTGCGGAAAAGGTGAGCGTAAGCGTTCACCACCCTTCGGGTGTTACGGAAGAGTTGCGCGTTGAACCCTTGCCACCGACAGAACTGGAACCTGCCTGGCACGTTGGCGGGTAACACATCCCGACGATGGCGAGTGTAGTGACCAACCAGGAGCACCCGCCGGGCGGGACAGCCAGGCTCGATGCTCGGGGGCTCTTGTGCCCGTTGCCGGTGATTCGCACGCAGGACAAGATCCGGACCCTCAACGTCGGGGACGTGCTCGAGGTCGTCGCCACCGACCCGGGCGTACTCCACGACATCCCCGCGTGGTGTCGCGTTCATGGCCACCGCTTACTGACCACCGAGCGGCACACGGGCAGCTTCTACTTCAAGATCAAAGTCACCCCGTAGCAGCGACCCAACGCCCCGATAGGGCGCGCACGACCAACGCGCCGGAAGGGCGCGCACGACCAACGCGCCGGAAGGGCGCGCACGACCAACGCGCCGGAAGGGCGCGCACGACCAACGCGCCGGAGTGCGCGTGGTCGCCGGGTCCTGGACGCGCGGGCATAGGTACGACTCTCGGGACCGGACACACCCCGTCCCCACTACGGGAAACCCCGCCCCACGGGTCCCCACGGGCTCGTGTCCTTTGCGCGTCCGCAACGGTTGGCGTTCGCACAAGCTCGACGCACCAGATTTGACCAATCTGGACGCGATGCACTAAATTGGTGCATGAAGAGGGTGCAGAGCGGCATTCTCGCGGCTTTTGAGGTGCCTATGCGTGGAACGTTTTTTGCTCGCAAACCCAATGTGGCCACCTATCGAGACATCCTCGATCAGCTCACCACGGCGGTTGCCGTGGTCGATGCCGGGAGCGATAAGTCGTTCCGGATTGCGTATCTGAACCAATCGGCTCAATCGCTTTTCGGGCGCAGCGACGCCCGGACCATCGGGATGCCTCTGCCGCAACTGATGCGCGACGCCCACGCGACCCCGAAAGTGCTTCAGGGTGTGCTCGACACCGGGCAACCGTTCACCAAGCGCGAGGTGCCGCTGTACGTTGTCGACGGACTCATCCGCGTCAACTACTCGATCTCGCCCCTTTCCGAGACAGAGCTCCTGGTCGAGTTCGAGCGGCTCGACCGGTTCATTCGCATCGACCGCGACGAGCGCCATGTCACCTTGCAGGAGACCGTGCGCAAACTCGCCCGCGGCCTTGCCCACGAGATCAAGAACCCGCTCGGGGGTCTGCGCGGCGCCGCGCAGTTGTTGGACCGCCAACTGGTGGACGACGACCAGCGCGAATACACCTCGGTGATCATCTCCGAAGCGGATCGGCTTCGGAACCTGGTTGATCGGATCTTGGGTCCCAACGGCGAGGTGTCCTTCGAGCCGGTCAACGTGCACCACGTGATCGAGCGCGTCGTGAGGCTGCTTGATGCACAAAGCCCCGAGAGGATACGGTTCGAGCGGTCCTACGACCCGAGCCTGCCGGAAGTGGAGGCGGATTTCGAAAGGCTGGTTCAGGCCACGCTCAACGTCTTGAACAACGCGGCGCTGGCGCTGACCGACACGCCCGACCCCTGCATAAGGCTCGAAACCCGGGTGGTCCGGCAGTTCACCATCGGTCCCGTGCGGCACCGCCTGGTGGCCAACGTGGACTTCATCGACAACGGCCCCGGGGTACCCTCGGACATCGCGGATCGCATCTTCTACCCGATGATCAGCGGCCGGC
This sequence comes from Gammaproteobacteria bacterium, assembly GCA_028821405.1. GTDB lineage: Bacteria > Pseudomonadota > Gammaproteobacteria > Pseudomonadales > Azotimanducaceae > VXYL01. The sequence goes on from JAPPGK010000041.1 coordinate 3,444, forward strand.
CGGAGGGTTCCGGCCTCGGTCTTGCCATCACCCAGACCATCATCGCGCAGCACAACGGGCTGATCGAGTGCGACAGCGAACCCGGCCGCACGGTCTTCTCCTTCTACCTGCCCATCGACCAGCCGCGAACGTCCAGGGCCGCCAATGGAACCACGCCGGCGACGGCTTCCCAAGGCGAGCTGGCGGCAATCGAGGAGCCCTCAGCTGGGGAGCGCGAGGGGCTTGCCCCTCGCCATAGGGAGCCCTCAGCCGGGGAACGCGAGGGGCTTGCCCCTCGCCATAGGGAGCCCTCAGCCGGGGAGCGGGAGGGGCTTGCCCCTCGCTATAGAGAGCCCTCAGCCGGGGAGCGGGAGGGGCTTGCCCCTCGCTATAGAGAGCCAAGCCATGGCCAATGAACGGGTTTGGATCGTCGACGACGACAGCTCGATCCGGTGGGTCCTGGAACGTGCCTTGTCCCAGGCAGGTTACGGTACCGAGTCCTTCGAGCGGGCCGACGACCTTCTCGAGCGGATCGACTTCGACACCCCCGACGCCGTCGTCTCCGACATTCGTATGCCCGGACTCGATGGGCTCGCGCTGCTGTCCGTCTTGGCGGATCGTCATCCCGAGCTACCGGTGATCATCATGACCGCCCACTCGGACTTGGACAGTGCCGTCAGTTCCTACCAGGCAGGCGCGTTCGAGTATCTGCCGAAGCCGTTCGACATCGACGAAGCAGTGGCCACCGTCGGTCGCGCGGTGTTGGTGAGCCGCGAGCAGGGCGCCTCGGAGGCAAGTCATGACGATGATGTTCCGGACATCATTGGCCAGGCGGGCGCCATGCAGGAGGTCTTCCGGGCGATCGGTCGATTGGCGCAGTCGAACATCACGGTCATGATCGAGGGGGCATCGGGTACCGGCAAGGAACTGGTGGCCCGGGCACTCCATCGGCACAGCCCCAGGGCGCCGAACGCGATGGTGGCGCTCAACATGGCGGCGATACCCAGTGAGTTGATCGAGTCGGAACTGTTCGGCCACGAACGCGGCGCATTCACCGGCGCCAAGGATCAACGCATCGGTCGTTTCGAACAGGCCAACGGCGGCACGCTGTTCCTGGACGAGATCGGCGATATGCCGCCGGAGGCGCAGACCCGGCTGCTGCGGGTGCTCGCAGAGGGCGAGTTCTACCGGGTCGGTGGCCGCACCAGCGTCAAGGTCGACGTGCGGATCATCACCGCCACCCACCGGGACCTGCGTTCACTGGTCGCCAACGGAACCTTCCGGGAGGACCTCTACCACCGGCTCAACGTCATCCGTGTGCATGTGCCAACTTTGGCGGAACGGCGTTCCGACATTCCCCTGCTGGCCGATCACTTCCTCAACAAGGCGGCGCGGGACTTCGGCGGCGAGCGGAAGGTCCTCCGCAAGGAGACCCTGGAGTATCTCGAGTCCCTCGAATGGCCCGGCAACGTCCGGCAGCTCGAAAACACCTGCAACTGGTTGACGGTGATGGCGCCGGGTCGCGAGGTGCACGTCGACGACCTGCCACCGGAACTGCACACTCCAGCGGAGACCGATGCCGAGCGCGATTGGCAGTCCACGCTTGCGATCTGGGCCGGGGAACGATTGAAGCGCGGCGGGACCGGCATCCTCGAAGAGGCCGTACCCGCGTTCGAGTCGACAATGATTCGCGTTGCCCTGGAAGCGACCGGCGGTCGCAAGCGCGATGCGGCGAACCTCCTCGGCTGGGGCCGCAACACGCTGACCCGAAAACTCGCGGATCTCGGGATCGACGTCTGATCAGGCGATGCTCACCGTCGCCCTCTTCGAACCCGAGATTCCGCCGAATACCGGCAACATCATCCGTCTCGCTGCGAACACCGGCGCCTGCCTGGCCCTGATCGAACCCCTGGGGTTCGAACTGACCGATGGCCGGTTGCGCCGAGCCGGTCTCGACTACCGCGCGCTGGCGACAACCACGGTATACCCGGACTTCGAGAGCTTCCTGTCGACGATCGGTCAACGACGATTGCTGGCCTTCTCGACCCGCGGCATCCGGCGCTATGACACGGTGCGCTACCGGGAAGACGACGTCCTGCTATTCGGTCCCGAGACCCGCGGCCTTCCCGATCGGATTCTCAACGCATTGCCGTGCGATCGTCGGCTACGGATACCCATGCACAGGCACCCCCAAGCACGAGCGCCAAGCCTCAATCTCGGCAACGCGGTATCCATCGCCCTGTACGAAGCCTGGCGCCAGCTGGACTTCAGTTGACGACGCCGTCGTTCCCCTGGACGGGTTCCTGGGCCGCTTGGCGACGCTTCGCCTCTGCGTAGAGCGCATCGAAGCTGATCGGGGCAAGCATGAAAGGGGGGAACGCACCCTTCGTCACCAGCGCGTCGACGGCTTCGCGCGCGTAGGGAAACAGCACGTTGGGACACGCCACGGCGAGCGCTTGCTGGGTCATCGCATCGTCCATGCCCTCCAGCCGGAACACGCCGGCCTGCTGCAGTTCGACGATCATCGCCACCTCGTCGTCGATCCGCGCCTTCAAGGTCAGCGTCAGCACGACCTCGTGGCGCGCCTCGTCGATCCGGCTGCTGCGGCTGTTGATGTCCACCTGTACCTGGGGGGTCCACGTCGCCTCGAACACTCCCGGCGCCCGCGGCGACTCGAAGGATGCATCGCGCAGGTAGATGCGCTCGATGGCGAGATGCGGCCCGGGTTGTGGGTCAGCCATGGCACCCACGCAGCTTGAAGCGGGCCATCATCCTCTCACCACCGGCAGGTTCTGGTTGAGCCACTCCGTGACGCCACCTTTCAGGCGCGAGACGTTCTCGAACCCGGCCTTGCGAAGCGCCGTTCCCGCCGCACCCGCGTGCTGGCCCATCTTGCAGGCCACCACGACGGGCTTCGACTTGTACTTATCCAGTTCCGAAATGCGGGTCGCCAACGACGTATGGGGCACATTCACCGCGTCGACGATATGCCCTTGCGAATACTCGCTGGCATCGCGCACATCGATCACGACGGCCCCGTCGCGATTGACCAGGTTGACGAGTTCCTGGGGTGAGACGGAATGCCCGCCTCTGGCCACTTCGTTGCGCACGAAGAGCATGAGGACGATCAGAAATCCGCCGACCAGATACCAGCGGTTGACGATGAATTCGAACAGTTGGTCCATGCGGTGCGGATTATAGCGCCCCTTGGGTGCCAGCCACGGCTCGTCGTGGCGTTTTTCTTTCGGCGGAAGGCCATCCTTCGGCCAGGGCGGCCAACCTCGGATAAAATGGGCTTACCAACCCAAGATCGCTGCTTCAAGGATGGCGGTATGCCGAAGTCTCCAACCACGCTACTACTCGTGCTCGATGGCTGGGGGGTCGGCAGCGACACGGACGACAACGCCATTCATCGAGCCTGTACGCCGACATGGGATCGGCTCTGGGGTGGTGCCGCGAAGACGACGTTGTCGGCGTCCGGGGCGTCGGTCGGATTGCCGGAGGGCCAGATGGGCAACTCGGAAGTCGGCCACATGAACCTCGGGGCGGGTCGCACGGTCTATCAGGACCTGACGCGCATCGACCGCGCCATCGCCGACGGATCGTTCGCCGCAAACGAGGTCCTCAACGCCGCGATTGCAGCCAGCGCGGCCCATGGGGGCACGTTGCACGTATTCGGGCTCCTGTCGCCGGGTGGTGTGCACAGCCACGAGGATCACCTGGCCGCCGTCTTGGAATTGGCAGGCAATCGCGGCGTAAGTGTGCGCCTGCACGCGTTCCTGGACGGTCGGGACGTGCCGCCCAAGAGTGCGATGTCGTCGCTCGCGGCTTTCGAGGCGCGCTTCCCCGGCGTGGTCGCGTCGATCACGGGACGGTATTTCGGCATGGATCGGGACGCCCGGTGGGAGCGGACGGAGCGCGCCTACAAGCTCGTCGCGATGGGCGAGGCGTCCTACGCTTTCGAGACGGCCACGCGCGCCTTGGAAGCGGCCTACGCACGGGGCGAGACCGACGAGTTCGTGCAACCCACGGCCGTACGGGCGCCGACGGCGGCGCATGACGCGATCCAGGACGGCGACGTGGGATTGTTCATGAACTTCCGTGCCGACCGGGCCAGGCAACTCGTGCGTGCCCTGACGGACGATGACTTCGAAGGGTTCCCGCGGTCGGCAGCCGTGAAGTTCGCGATGTTCGCGACCTTGACCCGCTACGCCGAGGATGTCGATCTGCCGGTGGCGTTCGCCCCCGTCGATTTGACCGAGACCATCGGCGAGTGCTGGGCGGCCGCCGGCAAGTCCCAGTTGCGCATCGCCGAGACCGAGAAGTACGCCCATGTGACCTATTTCTTCTCCGGGGGAAGGGAGGCGCCGTTTCCGGGCGAGGATCGCATCCTGGTCCCCTCGCCCAAGGTGGCCACCTACGATCTGGCGCCCGCGATGAGCGCCGGCGAGGTCACCGACCGCTTGGTGGACGCGATCGATGCCGGGCGCTACGACGCCATCGTCTGCAACTTCGCGAACGGCGACATGGTGGGACACACCGGTGTCTTCGAAGCGGCGCTTAAGGCTGTAGCGACCATCGACGAATGCTTGGGAAGGGTTCTCGCGGCGATTCGGCGAACGGGGTCCCAGTGTCTTGTGACCGCCGATCACGGCAACGTGGAGCGGCTTGTCGATCACGACACCCACCAGCCCCACACCGCACACACGTCGGGTCCGGTGCCGTTGGTCTACGCGGGACCGCGCGAGGTGCGCTTCGTCGACGGCGGCACCCTCGCCGACGTGGCGCCGACGCTCCTGGAACTCATGGGGAGTACGCCGCCTGCGGCGATGACCGGACGGTCGTTGATCGAGCCGACGGTGGATCAAACGGCTGTGGCCGCGCGGTGAGACGATGGCCCGAGGCGTGGCAGGACGCGTCCGCACGCTACCGGCTATCCGGTGGCTGGCATTCGCCGGCTTCGTGTCGCTTGGCGGAGCACACGCGGCGGAGGATGCCCAAGGCGAGTTGGCAGAGGTCCTCGAACGACTGAACGCCCTCGAAACCTGGCTCGACGAAGCCGGCGAGCGTATTGCACGGGGCCAAAGGGAAGTCGCGTCGGCGGATCGTCGCATCGCGGCTTCGGGTCAGCGAATTCGCGAACTCGATGGTCGCATCGCAGACGGGCGCGCCGAGCTCGAGCGCCTCGTCGAGGAACGCGAACGCTTGGAAGAGGCACGGACTCGTCAGGCCGAGACGGTCGCCAACCACCTGCGCGACGCCTGGCGTTTCAGCGAGCGCGACCCGGTACAGGCGCTGCTCAACCTTGAGGATCCCAGGGCTCTTGACCGGATGGTTCGCTATCACGCCGCCTTCGCGAAAGCCCGAACGGCCCTCGTCGACGAGTTGCGCGGGACGCTTGCGCAGCTTGAGCAAAACCAAAACGACGAGGTTCGTGAACAGCGTGCCTTGGAAGCCTCGCGGGAGTCGGTCAGCGCCGATCGAGTCGCCTTGATCAGCGACCGGCGCAAGCGCCGCGATCTGATCGAGAAGCTGAACGCCGAGTTGGCGCGCAAGGGCGAAGAACGGCTGCGCCTGACGCGCGACCGGCGGCGCCTGGAGTCGTTGATCGCCGAACTGGCCCGAACAAGCCGCCAGGGGAAAGGGGGTCTCGACGCGGCGCGCAAGGGCAACGTGGGTTGGCCCGTGGAGGGGCGTTTGGTCCGGCGCTTCGGTCAGGCACGGGCCGGGGGCCGGCTGCGCTGGCAGGGAGTGGCGTTCGAGGCGCCCGAGGGTAGCGAGGTCCGGGCTGTCGCACCAGGGGTGGTCGCCTTCGCCGACTGGCTGCGCGGCTTCGGGCTGTTGGCCATCCTCGACCACGGTGACGGGTGGATGTCGCTCTACGGTTCCGTCGACGCCATCTACAAACGGCGCGGTGATCCCGTTGAACGCGATGAAGTCATCGCGACGGTGGGCCAGAGCGGTGGCGAGATGGCAGTCGGGCTCTATTTCGAGATGCGCTACAACGGCGAGCCAAAGGATCCCCTGAATTGGCTTCGATCCGATTCGCGGACCCCCGGGAAGGCCGCGTCCAGGTGAACATCCTCGGTGCGCTGCTCCCGGGCATCTGCCTCCTTTGCCGGCGTCGCTCCCGCCGCGAACTGGATCTCTGCTGGGAGTGCGAGGCGGCGCTTGAACACAACGATTGGGCATGCCCGGTATGCGCCGAGCCCGGACCCCCGGGCTCGACCGGCCAAGAGATCTGCGGCGCCTGCATCGTTGCGCCCCCGCCGTGGCGGATGATGCTTGCGCCGTTCACCTACGCGGCGCCCCTCACGCGTGTGGTCGAGGGTCTGAAGTCAGGCAACGGACTGCGTCAGGCGCGCGCCTTGGGCATGCTGTTGGCCGCGTCCGCCGAAACCCGCTATCGCAACGACGTCCTGCCGGACGCCCTGATTCCCATGCCGTTGACCCGTCGGCGGTTGCGCAAACGCGGTTTCAACCAGGCGGAGTTGTTGGCCGGGGTCGTCGGACGGGCACTGAACCGACCGCTGGCAAAGGGTCGGCTCATCCGGATACGCGATGCGCCGCCGCAACGAACCCTGCCGCGCAGTGCACGGCTCGGCAACGTCCGGGGTGCATTTGCCGTTCGCGTCAGGTCGCCATTGCGCCTAACGCCCTACCCACCGTTGCCGCCCCGGGTCGCGTTGGTGGACGACGTCACGACGACCGGCGCGACGGTCCGAGCCGCGACCGACGCGTTGCGTGCCGCTGGCGCGGCGGAGGTGCACGTCTGGGTGGCGGCAAAGACCCCGACGTCGCGAACCGCCCTCAGCGCATAGGTGGCGTTAGTTAGCGTACGGTGATCGTCTTCACCGGCACATCGGCATGCATCTCCGGCGCGTACATCGCCTCGACGTGGGAAGGCGGCAGTTGGAACGTGCCGGCCGTGTTGTAGCGGACGTTGTAGCGCAGGGTCGTCCGGCCCTTCGGGACGTAGTCGTAGTAGGCCCGGTAGCTGTCGAAGCCGCGCTCGGTGAACACGGGCCAACGATCGCCGCGCACGTGGGTCGCCGAGAGGATCGAGGAGTCGCCGCCGAGGCCACTTCCGAGTACGACTGCGCCCGGTGGCAGCGGGTCATCGACGACGACCCAGCCCATGTCGGCGTTGGCATCGATCTCGAGGACGATCTGGGCAACATCGCCCCGGGACCAGGTGCGGCTCCTCTTCCGATCGACGGCATCCACTCGTCGGACGATTCGGTAGCCGCGTTCCTTGGGTTCGGTCAATGGCACGGCGGCCCGGAATTCGACCATGCCCCAGGGCGCTCCCGTGCCATCGTGGGTGAGCGCCAGGGTCTGCGCGGCGGACCAGGGTATCTCGATCGGCTGGGGTAGCGCGGCGGCTTCCTCGTCCCTGGGGCTTGGCCACAGGGCCTGCTGTTGCACTTCGCCAAGGCGTATGGTGCTGGTACCCGTGACCGGCTCGCCTTCAAAAACGGCGCGGAACGCTGCGGTCGCGACGCTACCCCAGGCGTTCGCCACCGTGGTCTGCCAGCGCCCGCGATGCTGGCGACCGTACAGACCGCGCATCATGCGTGGCAGGTCGGCCTGCCAGCCGGGATCGTCGAGTAGCGAGAGAATCGCGCGGGCGGCATTGCCGTCGGTCGCCACCATCAGCCAGGACAGGCGATCCCGATGCTCGGTGGAGAATCCCATGGTCGTCCCTTGCAGGTTCAGACGTGCCCGGAGCGCGTCTTTCGCCACGGTCAACCGCTCGTCTCCGGGAAGCACCCGGGTCAGTACGTCGAGCCAATCCAGCAGGGCCGAGGTGGGTAGTGCTTCAACATGGACCTCAAGCGCATCGAGCCTTCCGCGCTCGACCGCACCGTAGCGCGCGAGTGCGGCCAGTGCGGCCAGCCGGCGCAGTTCATCATCCGCTGCAGGGAACGCGCTTGTGCGGGTGATGCGTCCGGAGACGTATTTGGCCAAACCCTCGAGCATCGCCCTTCGGAGATCCTCGGGTATGCGCTTCCCGGCCGCGTCGGCGATGCTGAGGACGTAGGCGGTGAGAACCGGCGATCCCGTGAGCCTGTCGCTCGGAAAGAACCGCAGGAGCCCGTCGGAATCCAAGGACGTTTCGGCCTCATCCATAGCCCGGGACCAACGCGCTTCGTCGCCCAGGACAATCGCCGCCGACACATCCTGTTCCAGGCAACTGTAACGGTAGCGGGCCATCGCTTCGCGGACAGAGCCGAGGTTGTCGGCGAGACTTGGCTGCAGCGAGACCCTGATGCCGCCTCGACCCGGCAGCGTCTTGTCCGGAGGCTTGACCGGCACCTCGCGCCTTGCCGACAGTTGCGTCAAGGCGGCTTGTTGAACCCGAGTCGGCACCGTGGGATGGACCGACTGCCGCGCAGCCAAGCGGTCGCCTGCGGTCCCTGCCTTGGCAGTCACCTCCCAATCCAAGGCGTCCATGCCAATGGGGACTGCGACCGGCCAGGAAACCTCGCGCGACCGCCCCGGTCGCAGCCTCAACCGTTTGCCCGAGAGCTTGCCGAGCCCGTCGACGTGGGCCTCGACGTTGATTCTGCTGGTCGACTTCGAGGCGTTGCGCACGGTGAAAACCGCGTCGAACTGGTCCCCCTCCCGGACAACCTCGGGTAGTCCCGCATTCAGGATCAGATTCTGGGTCGTCCGGATGGTTGCCTCGCCGGTGCCGAACAGATCCTCACCGGCCGTGGCGACTGCAACGATGCGAAACGACGTCAGGAGGTCGTTCAAGGGGACATCGACCTCGGCCCTGCCCTGGTCGTCCATGGCCACGCGAGCGTTCCAGAGCAGCAGCGCGTCGAAACGTTCCCGTAGTGTGGGCTCTTCCACCCGGCCTCCCCCAAAGCCCGATTCGCGGCGGAAGCTTCCGGTTACGATCTCTTCCTCGACATAGTCTTCGAATCCGAACGTTCGCGCCAGCAGTCGCATGCTGGTCGAGGTGTCGACCCTTGTGTAGCGCTCGGCCATCATGACCTTCAGGATGTCCCAGGTCTCGTTCGGCCACAGTTCCAACAATCCCTCATCCACTGCGGCCAGGGCGACCTCGGCATCGGGGCGCGGTTGCCCGTCGTGAGCCGAAACAGCGATTCGAACCCGGACGTGGTCGCGCGTGTGGTACGTGTCCCGTTCTGGCGCGACGACCACGGACAGGGCGTTCATCGTCGTTCCGACCCGTACACCCTCCGTCCCGAGGCGGAAGGCCGGCCGGTGGGCATCGGGTATCGTGAACTCCGGTTCCACGGGTCGCGGCTCATCGAGTTCAAGCAGCGGCGCCGGTCCTAGGCGTGGCTGAATGGCCAGCACGGTAACGTCGACGTTCGGCGCGTAGTTCCGCTGCACGGGTACGTTGATCACGGCCTGCGGCCCCTTCACGGGCGCGACGAATGCGGCCAGAACGCCCTCGCGGTGTACGGTTGCCAACACCGTCGCTTCGTCGAACGGGAGGTCCAAGGCGATAGGTACCGATTCGCCCACTGCGAACGTCCGTTCCGATTCCACCTCGAGCCACTTGGGCTCGCCCCCGGATGACCAATAGCCGGTGGTCTCTATCGTGCGCGCGGCGTTGCCGTCTTCGTCCCAACCGGTCGCCTCCACAACCACTGAGTCCGGGGCATCCTCCGGCACGTCGCAACCGAGCGATCCGGTCGCGTCGGTTCGACCTGAACAGGTCGCCAGAAGGCGCGATTCGGAACGCCGCATGTGGGTGCGGTAACCGCCCGGCAGGCGACGTTCCTCGTAGTCGCGGGGGTAGTAGATGCTCGCCTCGACCGGGATGCCGGGGACTGTTGAGCCGTCGATCCCGCGGGCCTGAACCCGGATTTGCTTGTCGGAAGGCGTGTCGTTGCTTTGCACCTCCAACTCGATGGCTGCGGGCCAGAGTTCAATGCGTCTCGAGGCGGTCTTGCGCTGCCCATTGGCATCCTGGTAGTCCATCTCGATGTCCAATGCGCCCCTGCGTTCCAGGTGGGGTACCGGAACGGCGAGCTTCGCCTTGCCGTTGGAATCCAGGGTCGCCGAGGTCGTACGCGGTTCAGGTGGGTAGCCACCCTCCCAGTAATACCGCCAAGGGCGAACGGACGTCCTCAGCGAGACGGGAAGCGATGCCGCGCCGCCACCGGCGAGATGGTGCACGGACAAGGCGATGGGTACCGTACCCGAACTCACGATAGGGCCGTCGGGTCCGTCGATGGTCGCGCGCATCGTGCCGACACGGAATCGTTCGACTCGGAACTCGGTGAGCCAATGCCGGTCGCCGTTGATCCCGGCCGCGATTCCGTACCAGCCGAGTTTCGCGTTCGGGGGCAGGCGAAACGAGGCGATTGCCGACCCGCCTTCCCCGATTTCGGTCGTCGTCTGCTGCGTTTCGTCCGTCCCGTAGTGTTCTATTGCGACATTCAGTTGCGTGCCCAGTTCAACGGGTAGCGCCAGTCCGCCAGCATTGGCGAGCCGGACGATGAGTTTCATTGAAACGGTCTCGCCGGGTTGGTACAGGGCACGATCCAGGATGGCGTGCACGATGATGGACGGGCGGGGCTGCCGGTCCCATCGCCGACCGGAAGTCGCGACTCCGAGGTCGCCGTCCTTGCGGGCACTCACTAGGTAACGGAAGTTCGCACAGGCGGTGCGCCATGGCAGTTCATCGGGAATCTGCGCCAGTCCGTCGGCATCGGTCACTGCCCGCGCAACCGGTTCTCCGGTGCAGGCATCGGTCACCGCGATGTCGGCGCCCTCAACGGGTTGCCCGTTCGAGAGTGCCGTCACCCAGACCAGAGAGGACTCCTTGCCGCGGTGGACGTGGACCGCCAGGTCCGTCACGAGGATCAAACCCGTGACGTACCGGCGTGGCAGGCTGCTCGCGGCCGGCAGCTCGAGCTGAACAACATGGAACCCCGGACCGGCGAGCGGCACCCCGGCAAGACGGTAAGGGTGGTCGTCACTGCCGGGATACAACGTGAAGGCATCTCCGCCTTCATTGGCTTCGGACACCGGTCGCTGGAACACTGACCCGATCCACTCATCGCCCGGCTCGCCGGGGACGATCTCGACCCGGCGTATCCACGTCACAATGTCGGAATCGTCGGCGACCCGTAGCTTCCGGCCTCGGAGGGGCTCGGTGACGCGCCGCAGCAGCACGGGCGCGACGGCACCCGGCGCGTGCTCGATCACGCGAACGCCACTCCCGAAACTCGCCCCCGGAGGCAGCCTGCCGAGCCGGATTGTCGCTGGGAACCTCGACGCATTGGCCAACGGGCGACCGTCGATGTCGGTGATGGGCGCGACGAGTTCCGCTCGGTATGACGTTTGGTCTTCGAATGCCCTCGGGAAGTCGATGCGATCGATCTGGGACTCGTCGTCCACCTCGGCCGCGACGATGTCGCCGTCTTCGTCCACGAGTCGAAGGCCAGCGGCGAGCTCGCGCTTCACGGGCGCAGTGAAGCGTATATGAATGCCGCCGACGCATTGGTCCTCGAACTCGTCGGTACACCCAAGGTGTGCTCGGAACGCCGGTCGCACGGAGAAAGACAGCGCGTGTTCGGTCGTCGTTGCCATGCCATTGAGACCGGCGATGCCGGCCCCCCAGATCAACTGGACACGGCGACCCGCCCGCAGCGCACCGCGGCATCGCACCATCACGGTTCTCAGAAGTACCCGTTCGCGGGTCTCGCGCTCCTCGGCCGCAGGCAGATGGCTGCTGGCCGACCTGACCAGATCGTAGACGGAGACCGCTCCGGAAAGCTGCAACGCGTCTAGGATTGCGGCGCGTTCGGAGCCTTGAACCACGTCTACGGGAAGGGCTTCCTGCGTGCCGTCGATCTTGCAGCGTGCGTGTTCGCGTATGGATGCGGGGTCGGCAATCGCGTCGAGCGTCAGCAGGAACACTTGGCGTTCGTCGATTCTCCATCGATTGGAGCCCCTGCGGTCGCTGGGCTCGGAATGGAGAATGGCCGGGCCTCCGGTGTGGAACGCGTATTCCGGCACACCCTCGACCGTTCCCCCGGCGAGCGTGCGAACGTCGTCGCGCAGCCGGAAACGGCAGCGTAGGGCACCCGGAACGTCGTAGTCGAAGTCGTAGACCCAGTTGCGCTCGTCGACCCAGCGGCCGTAGCCGGGAACCTCGCACTCGACGGCGAACGGGTCGGACCGGTTGGGTTCTCCCAGTGCCACCATGGGTTCGCTGAACCGCACGGTGACCTGACGGGCGTCCTTCGCGTAGCCGGAGGGCGAAAACAGCTCGACCCGGGCTTGCGACCACGCCAGCCCGGCGCACAGGCACGAAACGACGGCCAAAACGCTTTTCGACACCTCTCGGTTGACCATCGCACGCTCCGACTCCGGCCTGTTGTTCAGCGGATCGCGGCCGGCAAAGGTTCATCGAACAGTACCCGCCCCGAGCCTTGAACGCATCCTCCGCAACCTCGCATTCCTGCCGTCACCGCCTTGACTCCCATCGGGTGGGGCACATACTCGACCCAGCTAATCGATCAAGCCTGTGCATGCACCGGGAAAGCAGCGACGCCGCCAAGGTGCGGGAACTCATGCGGCGTCTGGGCGAAGAGGCCCGCGGGCCGGGCCGGATCTACCTCGTGGGTGGGGCCTCGGCGGTGATCATCGGTTGGCGCGAGACCACCCTCGACGTGGACCTGAAGCTGGACCCCGAACCGCCCGGCGTGTTCGAGGCCATCGCCCGTGCCAAAAACGCGCTCGACATCAACGTCGAGTTGGCGGCACCCGACGAGTTCATTCCGCCGCTGCCCGATTGGCAGGCTCGCAGCCCGTCCATCACGCGCCACGGTCCGGTCGGCTTCTTCCACTACGACTTCCACGCCCAGGCACTGGCGAAGATCGAGCGGGGGCACGACCTCGACCGCCGGGACATCGCAGGAATGCACGGGCGCGGGTTGATCGATCCTGATCGTTTGCTGACGTTCTTCGACAGCATCGAACCGGGCCTGTTGCGCTACCCGGCAATCGATCCCCAAGCGTTCCGGGCCAAAGTCCACGCGGCCGTTGTGGCGTTGCGGGAGGCCGGCCCATGAACCATGTTCCAGACGAACTCCCGGGTGCGGAACTGGTCGCGGCGGGAATCGAAGACCTCCGGCGGGGCGAGTTCACCGTCGAGGCGCTCCTGGTCACGGTAGGTGCCCATCGCCTGCGAGAGGCCGGCTTGCCGGTGCCAGATGCCCCCGGCTGGCCCCGGGAGCCGGAACACGCCCTCTACGAGGCCATTGGGACGTCCGGGGCTGGCGACTCCCACGCCCGCTACAACGCGCTGATTCGTCGTCTGGTGAGCTTCGAACGGGCCTTGGAGCGCCGGTCCTCACCATCGTGGGGGCGACCCTAACGCGCCCGCCCGCAACGTCTTTGCGTTCGCCACGTTGCGCTGGCAGAGTCAGCCGGATGGGACGCTGGTCGGCGCGAACACTTGCGGGCATCGCCGTGGCGGTGGCCTCGGCGGCTGCCGGCGAACCACTCCAGGTCGCCGTCGCGTCCAATTTCCAGAGCGCGATGGAGCGCTTGGTGGCGGGCTTTCCCGGTGAAGTCGTGGCCACCTACGGCTCGTCGGGCCTGCTGTATGCGCAGATCGTCCAAGGGCGGCGGTTCGATGTCTTCCTGTCCGCGGATGCGCTACGGCCGCGTGCGCTGGTGGACGCCAAAAGAGCCCATTCGCCGGTCACCTACGCATCGGGTCGGCTTGTCTTGGTCGTCAACCACGGCACCCCCGGGGCCGATTGGCTGGCGTGGGACAAACGGGTGGCCTTGGCCAATCCCGAGACGGCACCGTATGGCCGGGCCGCGCAAGAAGCCATGGATCGGCTTGGCGCCGAGTCGAAACGGATCAACGCCCTGAATGTCGCCCAGGCGTTCCACTTCGCGGCCAGCGGCGCGGCCGATGGCGCATTCGTCGCGCTGGCCCAGGTGTTGGCGCAGGACGTGCCCGCCGATCGGCGCTGGCTTGTGCCCGAGGAGCTCTACGCACCCATCGAGCAGGTCGGCGTGGTCCTGGCGGGACCCCGCGAGCAAGCCGCGAAGGAGCTCCTCGACCATCTGGGAAGTGCCGGGGTTCGAGTGGCCATCCGGGAAGCCGGCTACCGCTAGTGTCACGTCAACCCTCGAACGTCGCGTCAGTGGTCGCCGGAGTGTTCCTCG
>JAPPGK010000052.1 GCA_028821405.1 Gammaproteobacteria bacterium
GAACACTCCGGCGACCACTGACGCGACGTTTGAGGGTTGACGTGACACTAGTCCGACTGCGCCAGCCTATCGGACTTCCATCGCTTGTAGGCTTTGGCCAGATCAACTGTTTCCCACTCGATCGTCCCATTCGAAGTAGGACCATTGACATTCGGCGCCGCGCTCGGACTCTGGAAGGCGGAGTCCTGAGTGAGGGTCAGGTGTCCACTCGCCACGGCAGTTTCAGCCTTCACCAAGCACGCCATTGCTTTTCAACTCTGCATGCAGTTTATCGTACGAGGTGTGCCGATACCTGGGCTCCCTCCGCTCGGTCGCTCTGCTGGCTACTATGAACTCGCCGCCTCCCAGCCTTGCTTCGGCACTGATACCGTACTTCGACCTTACGGCGTTCATTCCGAAACGTGTGTCCCGAGCGTACGCAACAGTCGTTGCGCGTGTGCCGAGGCGGACGCCACCAATTCGGGATCGAGTTCTCCCAAGATTGCATAGGAATCGCGACCCTTGTTGTACCTTCCCTTGCCTGTCGCACGCGTCGCATCCTTTAGGCCGGCTTCGATGTCGGTCTTCGGTACTTGCTCGATGTTCGGACGCGGGGGAAGTGCGTTGGTCGCGAAACCCGGACCGAAGTAACCTGCCAAGGCGTTCTTGTCAGCGAGGAACCAAGCCTCCATGCACTGAACCATCAAGTGGGCGTTGTCATCGGTTGCACCTGCTGGCTTCGCCCAGTTGTCGTGGTTGCTCAAATGTGTCCAAGCCCCAAAACCCTCGGAGACGGGGCCTTCGCTGTCCACGAGCAAAATCAGCAGCTCGTGGTCACTCGCCTGACGCCATGCGGAGCAGAATCTGTTGTAGGCGGTTCCCCGGCCACCACACGAGACGATGTCCGGCACCTGTACCGGAGAAACTGTCTTGCTCAAGAACGTCCGGAACCCGCGTCGACACTTCGCCTGAAGTTCTCGACGACTTCCACCCCCCTCAACGTAGACTCTCGCACGACTCACCAACGGTTCCCTCCCAACTCGCCCGAACTCCAGAGTTCACCAAGTCGATAGTCATCTAACCAATGCCCGAGTTCACTAGCATCGAGGCGCTTCAACGTGGTCGAGCCATCGTGTTTCTCGCAGACAACAACGCTATCAGGCGTGTCGGTAAGAGCGTCGACAATCACGTCCGAATGCGTCGTGACAACCAGCTGACACCGATCCGAGGCCTTGCGCATAAGCTCGACCAAATCCGGCAGCACATCTGGGTGCAAGCCCAGTTCTGGTTCCTCCAAACAGATCAACGGCGGTGGGTTCGGGTGGCAGAGAATCGTCAGAAGGCAGAGGTAGCGAAGCGTGCCATCGGATAGCCGAGTGGCCGGTACCGACATCTTGCCCTCCCTTAGGAAGGTCTGGACCGTGCCGTATTGAATGTCCACATGATAGTCGCGGACACCTTCATAGAATGACTGGAGCGCCTCGACGATGCGGTTGCGCACGTCGTATTCGCGCATGAGTTGATTGAGGACGAGTCCCAGGTTCCGCGCGTCCTCCATGAGAAAGTCGTTGGGCAAATCCGGTTTTTGCGGCATTCGCACGGGGTGGTTCCTGCCGAAGGACCATTCTCGAAACAGGGCGATCCGCGTGAGCTGGTTCGACAGGTGTTCAAGTTCCGGGTGATCCGGATGTTTGAAAGTCGCTAGGACCGACTGTTGCGTGTGGTGACCCACCTCCCTTGGACCAACATGGGAAGTCGTATCGTCCGCTTGGAGGTATACGCGCCTACCCTGCGACCCTTCGTCCTCGAGCCGCTCCTCGGCGATTCTGAACCCGCCTGGATCCCCTGCTACGACCAACCGGTAGCGCAACGGTTTGCCGTTCGGCCCTGCCAAGACCGCCTCCACTTCCGCAGCAGTGGCCTTGGGCTCACCCCGCCAAATCCAATCGCCCATACCGCCGCCCTCGATGATTGGCTCGATGAGCCTTCCGGGCACCGCCTTCAGCAACCCGACCGCCTCCATCAGGTTCGATTTCCCCGCCCCGTTCGGCCCAATGAGGACATTCAGTGGCTTCAGTTCCAACTGCTGTGACTCGGGACCAAACGAAAGCAGGTTACGCAGCTTGACACGGTGGATGAACACGACGCCTCCCTACTCCACGTCGAACCAGTTGATCGGCATCACACCGTGTTCCACCAGATACTGGTTCGCCTTCGAGAAGTGACGGCACCCGAAGAAGCCTCGATGGGCGGACAGCGGCGACGGGTGCGGGGACGTCAGCACGAGATGACGGGACGTGTCCACCGCGGCACCCTTCTTCTGGGCGTAGCTGCCCCAGAGCATGAACACCACGTGATGGCGGTCCCGGTTGACGATCTCGACGACACGGTCCGTGAAGGTCTCCCAGCCGCGGCCTTGGTGGGAGCCGGCCCGACCGGCCACCACCGTCAACACGGCGTTCAGAAGCAGCACCCCTTGGCGAGCCCACGGTGCCAGGCATCCCCTTCCCGGCGGTACGGCACCGTCGTGGCGGCCGCAGGGCACGTCGTCGTCCGCCATGTCGGTGTTGATCTCGGCGAAGATGTTCACGAGCGACGGTGGCAGCGCTACGCCGGGTTGGACCGAGAAGCACAGGCCGTGGGCCTGGCGCGGACCGTGGTAGGGATCCTGGCCGATGATGACGACCTTGACGGATTCCAGGGGCGTCGCGTCGAGGGCTGCGAAGATGTGCTCGCCCTTAGGGTAGACCGTCTTGCGCGCCTGCTTCTCCTCCACGAGGAAGGCGCGCAGCCGCGCCATGTAGGCGGACTCGAACTCGCTCGCAAGCGCCGCCTTCCACGAGGGCGTGAGCCTCACCCGGTCGGCGGCAGCGGCCATCGCGGGTCAATCGCCCTCGACGCGCCGCAACTGCGGAAACAGCACCACGTCGCGGATCGTCGTCGAGTCGGTGAGCAGCATCGCGAGGCGGTCGACGCCGATTCCCTCGCCGGCCGTCGGCGGCATGCCGTGTTCGAGGGCGGCGAGGAAGTCCTGGTCGTAGTGCATGGCTTCCAAGTCGCCCCGGTTCTTGAGTTCCGCCTGCCTGGCGAAACGCTCGGCCTGATCCTCGGGATCGTTCACCTCGCTGAAGCCGTTGGCGATCTCGCGGCCGGCGACGAACAGTTCGAAACGGTCCGTGAGACGCGCCTCATCGGCATTCCTGCGCGCAAGCGGCGAGACCTCCGCGGGATAGTGGGTGATGAACGTCGGCTGGACGAGTTCGGCCTCCACGCGCGCCTCGAAGATCTCCATCAGGAGCCGGCCCCAGCCCCAGCCGGACTCGACCGGGATGTTCATACCGCGAGCCACCTCGCCGAGCCTACCCTCGTCCATGAGGTCGCTTTCCGGGATGCCGGTCTCGGTGGCGACGGCCGCCGTCATTCGCTGCCTGCGGAACGCGGTCCCGAGATCGATCTCGCGACCCTCAAACGTGATCGACGTGGCGCCGACGATGTCGCGAAGCAGTTCGCCGAGCAGTTCTTCGGTCAGGTCCATGAGGTCCACGTAGTCCGCGAACGCTTGGTAGAACTCGACCGTCGTGAACTCCGGATTGTGCCGCGGCGAGAGACCCTCGTTGCGGAAACAGCGGTTGATCTCGTAGACCCGTTCGAACCCGCCGACCACGAGGCGCTTCAGGTACAACTCCGGGGCGACGCGTAGGTAGAGTTCCGTGTCGAGGGCATTGTGATGCGTCACAAAGGGCCGTGCGACGGCACCGCCCGGGATCGGGTGCATCATCGGCGTCTCGACTTCCAGGTAGCCGCGCGCATCGAAGAAGCGGCGCAAAGCCGTCACCAATCGTGCGCGGGTGCGGAAGACCCGCTGCGACTCGTCGTTGACGATGAGGTCGAGGTGGCGCTGCCGGTAGCGGAGTTCCTGGTCCGCGAGCCCGTGGTGCTTGTCGGGCAGGGGCCGCAGGGACTTGGCGAGCAACTCGACATCCTTGGCTTCAACGGTGAGTTCCCCGGTATTGGTCTTCATCAAGGTGCCGCGCACCCCCGCGATGTCGCCGAGATCCCAAAGGTGCCGGAAGTCGGCGTAGGCGGCCTCGCCCACCGCGTCCCGGCGGATGTAGCACTGGATGCGTCCGCTCGGATCCTGAAGCGTTAGGAAACTCGCTTTGCCCATCACCCGGCGCAGCATCACGCGGCCCGCCACCGTCGCGCCCACTCCGGCTTCGGCAAGTTCCTCCTTGCTCGACCCGCCGTGCGTGTGCAGGAGGTCCGCCGCGAGGTCCTCCCGGCGAAACGAGTTCGGGTAGGCTTCGCCGCGGCTGCGCAGTTCGCCTAGCTTGCGCCGGCGTTGTTCCGCCTCGTTGCGCTCGTCGGTCATATCCCCGCCTTCAGGCTCGCCGCCATGAACTCGTCCAGATCCCCGTCCAGGACGTTGCCGGGGTCGAACCGTTCGACGTTGGTTCGCAGATCCTTCACCCGGGACTGATCGAGCACGTAGGAGCGGATCTGGCTTCCCCAGCCGATGTCCGCCTTGGCGTCCTCGATGGCCTGCTGCTCCTCGCGGCGCTTGGCGAGCTCCAGCTCGTAGAGCTTGGCGCGAAGCTGCTTGTAGGCCCGGTCGCGGTTCTGATGCTGGGAGCGCTCGCTCTGGCATTGCACCACGACGCCGGTGGGCATGTGGGTAAGCCGCACGGCGGAGTCCGTGCGGTTGACGTGTTGGCCGCCTGCGCCGCTCGCTCGGTAGGTGTCCGTGCGGACGTCGCCGGGATCGATGTCGATGACGATGTCGTCGTCGATCTCGGCAGACACGAAGACCGAGGCGAAGGACGTGTGGCGGCGGTTGCCCGCGTCGAACGGCGACTTGCGGACCAGCCGGTGGACACCGGTTTCGGTACGCAGCCAGCCATAGGCGTAGTCGCCGCCGAACTGCACCGTGGCGCTTTTGACGCCGGCGACCTCCCCCGCCGAGACTTCGACCAGATCGGTCCGGAATCCGCGCTTCTCGCCCCAGCGCAGGTACATGCGCAGGAGCATCTCCGCCCAGTCCTGGGCTTCCGTTCCCCCGGAACCGGCCTGGATGTCGAGGAACGCGTTGGACGGGTCCTGGTCGCCCTGGAACATGCGGCGGAACTCAAGCTCCGCCAGGTGACCCTCGGCATCGCCGAGTTCCTCCTCGATGTCGCTCAAGGCTTCGGCGTCGTTCTCGGCAACCGCCAAGTCGGTGAGGTCCGACAGGTCGGAAAGCGCCGTGCTTAGCTGTTCGAGCCCGTTCACCACCATCTCCAGGGAAGATTGCTCACGCCCCAAGGCCTGGGCGCGGTCCGGTTCGTCCCAGAGTTCCGGATCCGCGAGTTCGCGCTCGACCTCCTCTAGGCGTTCCTTTTTCGCCGCGTAGTCAAAGATACCCCCGTAGCGCGTCGGCACGCCCGGCGAGGGACTTCAGTGTGTCGCGTATGGAGGTGGCTTCGGCCATGGTGCTCGGGTCCGGTGGAATCGCGCGATTCTACCAGCGGGACGCCGTCGTATGAGTGCCGCCACGACGGCACTCGCCCTCGCTGCGCCGCGGAGAGCAAGCCATGGGGCGCATCATCGCCCAGACCACCGTTACCAACCGGCTCGACAACGACAAATTCATCCAATGCGGGATGCTCGTCGATACCGGGGCCGGCCCGTTGATACTCCCCGCTGCGTGGAAGGAGCGACTTGGCGCTTTCCTGCGCACCGAACCCGTGGAGTTGCTGCTCGCGAATCAGGACGTTGTGCGCGGCGAGGTCTGCGCACCGGTGGAGATAAAGATCGACGGATTCCGACCGGTCTGGAACGAGGTGGTTTTCTTGGACGCCGAGAACGGGGCCGAGCAAGTCGAGCTGCTGCTTGGCTACGTGATTCTCGAGCAGGCTCAAGCAGCCGTCGACATGCTCGGCCATCGACTCGTGCCGGTGCCTACATCGACATGAAGCAGAGCCGCCGGGGGCGGTGACGACGGGCAGCCGTTGTAGCTCGCGGCAGAAGTAGAATAGGCAGTCGAACGACAAACGGCCCGTCGCATGCTGCACCGCCACCTGAATCACGAGGGATATACCGCCGCGGCGATCGACGACATCATCTCTCGCGGTCGATGGGACGACTGGGCGGACCTCCGGCAAGCAACGCTCGACGATCCTGCGCTGCTCGACAAGATCGAACAGGTCTGTGCACCGCAAGTCGTCGTTGCGCCCGTTCGACCGGCTTTACCGGCAGGACAACGGCGAATCGCCGCTTCAACAGCTGCAAGCTCAACTGGCGAATTCGGTTCCTTACGACCTGGACGAATCCGTCTTGGCCGAATACCGGCACCTGGAGGCGAAGTGGCACGATTGGAACGCCGTGAAATCGAGCTGCGCCCGTGTGGCTGATGCAACGTTCGAGTACGTGTGCAACACGCGCGCAGCGGGGCATCGTCGAGACCGGAGTGGCTAGACGGCCTCGAGTGCCGCAATCTCCAACTGCAACGTGTCGGCAGCACCGTAGTCGTTGACGCCCAGCCGGTAGACCGCACGCACCCGTTCGCTTGCCACCGGTTCGGTATTGAACGCGATCGCGTCCACCACCCGGGACTCGTGCTTGAGCGCAAGCTTCAGGTGACGCTCCCCCACCACGCGCTGCATCACCACCTCGAACTCGCCGTGGAACGAGGGCTCCTCGAAGCCCTGCCCCCAGGGACCGTAGGCGGCAATGAGACGCGCGTTGTCGATCTTCAAGTCGCCGGCACCAAGTTCGCCGTCGGTGACGATGACGCCTGCCAGGTCCCGCTCGCTGACCCGGTCGGCGACGATTTCGTTGAACGCATGGCGGAAACGCTCCAAGTGGGCATGGCGCAGGGTCAGTCCCGCTGCCATGGCGTGGCCGCCGAACGGACCGACGAGGCCCGGGTGCCGCGCCGCGCAGTCGGCGATGGCGTCGCGGATGTGCAGGCCCGGGATCGACCGCGCCGACCCCTTGAGGTCGCCGGGGGAGGGGGTGCCCGCATCGGCGAATACGATCGCCGGCCGGTGGTAGCGCTCGCGCATGCGGCCCGCGACGATGCCGATGACCCCCTGGTGCCAGTTCTCTTGGTAGACGCAGATCGCCACGTCCTCGCCCACCTCCCCGTCCAGGAGGCCCGTCGCTTCGTCCACCATGCCGGCTTCGATGTCGCGACGCGCCCGGTTGAACTCGTCCAGCCGTTCGGCGAGGGCCCGGGCCGAGCGGTCGTCGTCCGCCAACAGGCATTGAATGCCGGTGGACATGTCCTCGAGTCGGCCAGCGGCATTGAGCCGAGGCCCGATGGCGAAGCCGAGATCCTTGGCACCCAAGGTACTGGTCCCGCGGCCGGAGACCTCGACAAGGGCGCGTACGCCAGGCCGGGTCCGCCCGCCCCGGATCCGTCGAAGGCCCTGCTGCACCAGGATGCGGTTGTTGCGGTCCAGGGGCACGACGTCGGCCACGGTGCCCAGCGCCACCAGGTCCAGCCAGTCCGCCAGATTGGGCTCGGCAATTCCGCGACTTTCGAACAAGCCTGATCTCCGCAGTCGCGCTCGGACCGCCCCCATCACGTAGAAGGCAACGCCTACGCCGGCGAGATTGCGGCTGGGGAACGCGGAGTCCCCAAGGTTCGGATTGACGATGGCATGGGCTCGTGGGAGTTCGTCGCTCGGCAGGTGGTGGTCGGTAACGACAACGTCCACGCCATTGGCTCGGGCCAGGGCCACACCGTCGACGCTCGACACCCCGTTGTCCACGGTGACGATCACCTGCGGCGACCGCGTGAGTGCGACACCCACAAGCTCCGGCGACAATCCGTAGCCGAACTCGAAGCGGTTCGGCACCAGGAAGTCCACGTCCCGCGCACCCATGGCGCGCAGCGCAGACACGCACAGGGCCGATGCGGTGGCGCCATCGGCGTCGAAATCGCCGGCGATCAGGATGCGTTCGTCTTCGGCCACCGCCATTGCGAGCCGGTCGGCCGCCACGTCGATCCCGGGCAGTGCGTCGGGAACATGCAGTTGGCCAAGCGAAAGATCTAGGTCGGCATTGGCCGCGACGCCGCGGGCGGCCAAGGCGTCGCGTAGGAACGCGGGCAAGTCCAAACCAAGTTCGGAGGACCGTTTAGGCCGTGATTCGACGATCAACGAGCGGGACATTGGAGAAGCAAGAACCAACCATGTCGCAAAGACCCTCCGGATTCAAGACGCCCAAGCCGCTCAAGACGGTTGAGACGGCGTTGACGTGTATCCGGTGGATGGTTACGGTTGCCGAATGAAGACTTGGCTGGCAGCCCTGCTCGCCTCGACGGCTATCCTGCTGCTGCCGACGGCGCATGCGATTCCGCAGGTCGGCGACGTCCCGCCGTCGTATCTCGGCAAGGACCAAAAAGGCAAGAAGGTCGAGCTTGAGGACCTGCGCGGCAAGGTCGTCATCGTGACCTTCTGGGCAACCTGGTGCGTGCCCTGCCGCAAGGAATTGTCGGTGCTCGAGACGATTCAGCAGCACGCCGGACGCGACCGTGTGCACGTCGTCGCCGTGAACATCGAAAAGGCCAGGGTCTACCGGCCCATGAAGCGTCGATTGAAGGACTACAAGATGACGCTCACCAACGATCACTACGGACGAATCAAGAAAAGTTACGGAGTCAACGGCATTCCGCATCTGGTCATGATCAAGAAGGACGGCACCATCGCGGCCATCAAACGGGGCTACAGCGAGGCGATGGTTCCCGCCGTGATCGACGAGGTGAATGCGCTCATGCGTGCCGAATACGCGACGGCTACCGAACGCCAGTAACCCAAGCGCTCGCGCGACATCGGGCAAGATACGCCCGCCCGTCCCATGCACCACGGAGGGGAGCCATGAAGATCACCGGAATCGACACCCTTGTCGTCGACGCGGGTTGGCGTCTGCGGCCGCCAGCGGGGCAATCGGGCGGCGAGGCGAAAACATGAAGATCACCGGTATCGACACCTTTGTCGTCGACGCCGGTTGGCGGCCGTGGCAGTTCGTGGCGGTGCGCACCGACGAGGGCCTCACCGGCTACGGCGAGTGTTCCGACGGTCGCATGCCCTACAGCGTCGTCGGGTCGGCCAAGGAGTTCGAGACGATACTCCTCGACCGGGACCCCCGCCCGGTGGAAGCACGCTACTGGGACATGTACCGCATGGCGCGCCAAAGTCCGGGCGGCATCGCCGCCAAGGCAATCGCCGGCATCGAACTGGCGCTGTGGGACATCAAGGCCAAGGCGCTGGGCGTTCCCGTCTACGAACTGTTCGGCGGCCCCTTGAGGACACGACAGCGGGTCTACTGGTCGCACTGCGGTTCGTCCCGGGCCGGCAACCACGAGATCATCGGCGTCCCCCCGTTGAAGACCTGGGACGACATCTCCGACCTAGGGCGCGAGGTCGTGGCTCGGGGTTTCACGGCCCTCAAGACCAACATCGTCTACCCCGGCGAAGTCGCCCGAACCTACCGCGGCGGGTTCGGCGGCGGCGAAGGCACGACGGACGGCACGGTGGACAACGCGACCCTCGACCACATCCGCACCTTGATCGGCACCTTTCGCGACGCCGTCGGTCCAAACGTCGACATCGCGCTGGACCTCAACTTCAACTTCCGGGTCGAAGCGGCCAAGCGCATCTGCCATGCCTTGGAGGACATGCGGATGATGTGGGTGGAAGTCGACATGTACGAACCCGCCGGACTGCGGGAAGTCCGTGAGTCGACCCGCGTGACCATTTGCTCCGGCGAGAACCTGTTCACCTCCCGGGACTACCGCCGCTACTTCGAGGCGCGCGCCATGGACGTGTGCATGGTGGACGTGCCGTGGAACGGGTTCGCGAATTCCAAGCGCGTGGCCGACATGGCGGAGACCTTCGAGATCAACTGCGCCCCGCACAACTACTACAGCCACCTGTCCACGTTGCATTCGCTGCACCTGTGTGCCGTGATTCCCAACGTCCGCATTTGCGAAATCGACATCGACGACGTGCCCTGGAAGGACGATCTCGTCACCGAGCGGCTCGAATTCGACAACGGGCGCGTGGCGATCCCCGACCGTCCCGGCTGGGGAGCGGATCTCAACGAGGATGTTGCCCGGGAACACGTTTGGGATCGGGGCCGGCCCCCAGGCTACTGGTCGGGGCGCGGGTGATGTGAGCAAGACGCGACGCAAGACCAAGATCATCTGCACCGTCGGACCCGCGACCGGATCCTACGAGGGCATCGAGCGCCTCTACCGGGCGGGCATGTCCGTGGTCCGCATCAACATGTCCCATGCGAGCCAGGCAGAAGCGTCGGAGATCATCCACTGGGTCAAGACCCTGAACCGCAAGGTGCGCTACCCGATGCCCATCATGCTGGATACGCAGGGGCCGGAAATCCGCACCGGGCCGCTGGACGAACCCTTGCCGCTGCACGCCGGACAGAGGGTCTTCCTCGACGTCTCGCCGCAACCTGCCGCCGACGTGCCGTCCATCGAAGTCAACTACCCGGGGCTCGCCGACACGGTCACGGTTGGCGACCGGGTTCGACTCGACAACGGGCTCATCAACGTTCAGGTCGTCGGCCGCGCCAACGGCCGGCTCGAATGCGAGGTCGCCGACGGCGGGACGCTTGGCAGCCGCAAGCATGTCAATCTGCCCGGCATCGCCGTCAACCTGGCGTCGATTACCGACAAGGACCGGGATGACATCGCCCTCGGCATCGCCGAGGAGATCGACTTCATCGCGCTGTCCTTCGTACGATCCGCGGACGACATCGCCGAACTGCGAGCGTTGCTTGGTCCGCGGGCGGGACGGGTAATCCAGGTCATCGCGAAGATCGAGAACACCGAAGGCGTCCGCAATGCCCAGGCGATCACCCAGGCAGCCGATGCGGTCATGGTGGCAAGAGGCGATCTCGGAATCGAAACCGACATCGCGACGCTTCCCATCGTGCAACGGCGCCTCGCGGAAACCTGTGCCCGTTTGGGCAAGCGCTGCATAGTCGCCACGCATCTTATGGAATCGATGATCGAGAACCCGATCCCCACCCGGGCCGAGGTTACCGACGTGGCGAACGCGGTCTACGAGGGCGCGGACGCCATCATGTTGTCCGGCGAGACCAGTATCGGCGCGTACCCGTACCGCTGCGTCGAGCAACTCGCCAACATCGCCGAGGCGAGCGAACGCCAGCGCGGCTTTGCGCTGCACGAGCTGCTCACCGACGACACCCCGAAGCAGCACCTCGCCACCTCCGCGGCCCGGCTCGCCGAAGCCATCCACGCCGCCGGCGTCGTGGTCATCACCAGACGGGGCATCACCGCAGACCTGGTGACCAACTGCCATCCCGACAAGGTGCCCATCTTCGCGTTCACGAACACCAGCCAGACCCGCCGCCGCCTCATGCTCAACCGGGGCGTGTTCGCCTACCGTACGTCGTTCAGCAACGACCCCGAGAAGACCATCCAAACCGCGTTCGGGGTGCTCCGGGAGCGGGAAGGCATCCACCCGGACGAGTCCGTGGTGGTCATCTCCGACGTGCTGGCCGAAAAAGCCGTGGATGCCATCCAACTGCGCAAGGTCGGCGTCGGCTGACCACCGGCCTGGGCGATAGCGCCAACGCGGGCGTGCGCGTCAGGTCGGCGGCATCATCGCGGACAGGTCCGCGACGCGAATCCGCGCTATGTCTCCAGTCACACCGTCCAAGCCGCCGAGTTCGGCCACGCAGTCGCGCACAACGGCTTCCGACACGTCGTTGGTGAGAATGATGATCGGCACCCACGGTTCGACTCCCGACCGGATGGCCTGGGGACGCTGGATGACGGCCTCGATCGAGACCTCGTGACGGCTCAGTACGTCTGCGACGTCGGCGAAAACGCCTGGCTGGTCGATGGCGGGAATCTTCAGGTAGTGGGGACAGATCACCTGATCGATTCCGAGGTTCGGAAGTCGACGGGTGGCGACCCGGGCCACGGCAAGCGTGCCGCGCGCCAATTCGACGAGGTCCGCGATGACCGCCGAGGCCGTGGGCAGACCCCCTGCCCCCGGACCGACGTAGAGCGTCGGGCCAACCGCATCGCCATGCGCCATGACCGCATTCATCACACCGGACACCTTGGCGATCAACATCGACTCGGGCACCAATGCCGGATGCACCCTCGCCTCGATGCCGTCATCGGCCAACCTCGCGACGGCGAGGTGCTTGATCGAGAACCCCAGTTCGCGGGCGTATCGAATGTCCTCGATGTCGATGGCCGAAATGCCCTCGACATGAACACCCTCGAAGTCGATCTGGGCATCGAAGGCGAGCGCCGCCAGGATAGCGAGCTTCTGCGCCGCGTCGATACCTTCCACGTCGAAGGTCGGATCGGCCTCCGCGTAGCCCAGCCGCTGCGCATCTGCCAGCGCGGTCGCGAAGTCCGCACCGTCCTCTTCCATGGCGGTGAGTATGTAGTTGGAGGTGCCGTTGACGATGCCGGCCATGGCGTCGAGCCGGTTGGCGGACAGGCCCGTACGCAGGGCGTTCACGATGGGAATCCCGCCGGCCACCGATGCCTCGAAGCCGACCGACACCCCCTTGCGTGCTGCCGCTTCGAATATCTCTTCTCCGGACGTGGCGAGCAATGCCTTGTTGGCCGTGACGACATGACGTCCGGCGTCGATCGCTCCGCTGACGATCTCCTGCGCCGCCGTCTCGCCGCCGATCAGTTCGACGACCACGTCGACGTCATCGGCTTGCAGCGACCGGAGGTCCGTGTCGAACGACGCGGCGCCCAACTCGGCACCGGGTTTGGGCGTTCGACTGGCGACCCGTCTCAGGTCCACCGGCCGGCCCGCCCGGCGCTCGATCAGCGCGGCATTCTCGACCAACAGACGGGCAACG
Organism: Gammaproteobacteria bacterium; assembly: GCA_028821405.1. Classification (GTDB taxonomy): domain Bacteria; phylum Pseudomonadota; class Gammaproteobacteria; order Pseudomonadales; family Azotimanducaceae; genus VXYL01. The sequence goes on from JAPPGK010000052.1 coordinate 12,847, forward strand.
GTACCACCGACGGTACCGAGGCCCGCCAGGCCAACTCGCAGGGGTGTCAAGGGCTACAGTCCCAGCAACGCCGCCAAATCGTCCGGCGGGACGTAGCCGGGCAGCAATCTGCCGTTGGACAGGAGGATCGCCGGGGTGCCGGTGATACCCACCAGTTGCCCCAGTTCGAATTGCTCGCTCACGGGGTGGTTCTCACAGTAGGTCTCGGGAATGCCTTCGCCGCGCTTGAGCGCCGTCAACGCCCCCGGGGCGTCGTCCGAGCACCATGCCGAGACCATCTTGTCGTAGGTCGGCGAGCCGACGCCCCCGCGAGGATACGCGAGGTAGCGCACCTCGATACCGTTCGCGTGGTAGTTCGCCATCTGGGCATGCAGTTGCCGGCAATAGCCGCAATCCGTGTCCGTGAACACCATCACCGATGCCCGCGCGCCGCCGTCGGGCGTGAACGTGATGAGTTCGCTGGTGTCGATGCTGGCGAACATCTCCCGCCGTTCGGACGCTCGCCTCTCTTCGGTCAGGTTGACCAAGCCGTCCTCCCGCACCTCGTAGAGGTTGCCGGCGACAAGGTACTTCGCGTCTTCGGTGACGTAGAGCACGCCCCCCTCCGTCGCGACCTCGAAGAGTCCGGGAACCTTCGAAGGACTCACGCTCTGTACGACGAAACCCAAGTCGAGCGCCTCCAACCGCGCGGCAACACCGGCCGTCTGCTTGTTCTCGTCGGCCATCGTTCCAACAAGCGACGCCGCGCCAAGCGCGGCAAGACCCAACCGCAACGATCGCGTACGCATTTCCGTCAAGGGAACCTCCAAGAATGCCGATCCATTGGACATCAACCGCGCGGGTGGTGTTCCGCGTGCAACCGCTTCAGGCGATCACGAGCCACGTGAGTATAAATCTGGGTAGTCGACAAGTCTGCATGGCCCAGCATGAGCTGCACCGCCCGAAGGTCGGCGCCGTGGTTGACCAGGTGGGTGGCGAACGCATGCCGCAGGGTGTGCGGCGAGATCTCGCGATCGATTCCCGCCGCCGCCGCATACCGCTTGACGATGTGCCAGAAGGTCTGGCGGGTCATTCCCCGGGCACGGTTGGAGACGAACAGGAACCCACTGGCGCGACCCTTGAGAATCGCCGGTCGTGCAACCTCCAGGTAGCGCTCGATCCAGTCGATGGCGGTCTCTCCCAACGGCACAAGGCGTTCCTTGCCGCCCTTGCCAACCACCTGGACCGTTCCGCGCCGGAGGTTCAGGGTCGTGATGGTCAACGACACCAATTCGGACACCCTGAGACCCGTGGCGTAGAGCGTCTCCAACATGGCCCGGTCGCGAAACGCTCCGGGATGGCTCTCGGGGTCGTCGCTCTTAGGGACGGCCAGCAAACGCTCGACCTCGTCTTCGGACAGCGAGCCCGGCAACGGCCGACCCAGCAGGGGCCGGCTCAGGTTCGCCGTCGGGTCGACGGCGATCGCGCCGGTGTCCACGGCGCGTTGGTAGAAGCCACGCGCGGCGGAGAGGAAACGGGAGACACTGCGCGGCGATCGGTGTTCGGCAAGCCTGGCGGCGAGGTAGCGCTTGAGGTCGCTCTCGTCGGCGGTGGCAAGGTCGCGGTGCAGCCACCCCGCAAAGCCCTCCAGATCGCGGCGGTAGCTGGCCAAGGTGGCGCGGCTTAGGCCCCTTTGCATCCACAGGTGATCCAAGTGGGCATCGATTGCACCGTTTTGGTTCGTTGGCGACGACACCGTCTCGGACATGCGCCGATCTTTGGACCCGTTTAGCAGACGCGCGAATTATACAACTGCTTGAAAAACAAGGGGAACTCGGAACCGACTCGGAGACAGAAGCGGGTTTGGCACGATCCCTGCTAGACAGCAAGAGAACAGGCAAGTCCGAATGACCTGCCCGAACGCGCGATTGCGTGGAACGGCGGTTCGGATCGTTCAGTGGCCGGTCGCCTCTCCGGTGCTGGACATGACCAGCTCGCCGGGCGGGCTTCTCCCCCTTCGAACCCCCCCGGCGAGCTGGTTCGCCTTTGCCCGATCAACCGTGGGGGCGACCCTGCGATCACCCAAGAAAACTGGCCCCTTAGGCCCCTTAGGGGCGACCCTTGCGTTCGCCCGAGAAACGCGCGTTGCTGACGGCGTTGCCGCCTCGGGCGGGGGTAGGCCCTGCCCCTTCGCCAGGGCGCGGTCGTCCCGCCACACGACGGGTGCTAGACCTTTTCGCGGATCCTCGCCGCTCGGCCACGCCGCTCGCGCAGGTAGTAGAGCTTGGCCTTGCGCACGTCGCCCCGGCGCTTGACGCTAATCGACGCGATCAACGGGCTATGCGTCTGGAAGGTACGCTCGACGCCGACCCCGTGGGAGATCTTGCGTACCGTGAATCCGGAGTTGAGACCGCGGTTGCGCTTGGCGATCACCACGCCCTCGAACGCCTGCAGCCGCTCCCGGGCCCCCTCCCGAACCCGTACCTGCACCACCACGGTGTCGCCTGGCGCGAAGTCGGGAATGTCAGCCTTGATCTGCCCGGTTTCCAACTCCTCGATGATCTTGTTGCGGTGCATTGTCATTTCTCCTTCAAATCCGTACGGCTACCTGGGTGTCCCGTTGTCGTTCGTGGCGCTTTCGTTGATATAGCTCGCAAGAAGCTCTCGATCCGCCGGGCTCAATTCCCGGTCCAGCAACGCGCCGGCGCGGCGGCGCCAGGTTCTGCCCAACGCTTCGCGTCGACGCCATGCGGCCACGGCGGCATGGTCTCCCGACAAGAGCACCGGCGGCGCTTGGTCCTCGCCGTCAAATTCAGGACGCGTATAGTGGGGATAGTCGAGCAATCCGTCCACATGCGATTCCGAGGCTGCCGATTCGGGGTTTCCCAGGACCCCGGGTATGAGCCGCGCCACGGCGTCGAGCACCACCGCGGCGGCCAATTCGCCGCCGGAGATCACGTAGTCCCCGATGGAAAGCTCGTCGTCGACCTCGCGGGCCGTGAACCGTTCGTCCACGCCTTCGTAGCGTGCGGCGATCAATACCAAGCCCGGCAATCCCGCCAACTCCGCCGCCGCGCGCTGATCGAAGCGCCGGCCCTGGGGGCTCAGCAGTATCACCGGCGATCCTTGGGGAACCGCTTGGCGAGCGTCGCGGGTCGCGAGCCGCAGCGGCTCGACCATCATCACCATCCCCGGTCCGCCCCCGAATGGGCGGTCGTCCACGGTCTTGCGTACATCCGTCGCATAGTCCCGGGGATTGAAGTGCGAGTACGCCAGGCGCCCTTCGCGCACGGCACGGCCGATCACCCCCACGTCGAGGAACGTGCTTGCCAGTTCCGGAAACAGGCCCACGAGCGCCGCCCGGTATGCATCCATCGCTAACGCCAATCCGCTTCCCAGTCGACCACCAGTTGCCCGGTCTCGGGCAGCACGGCAACCACCCATTGCCGGACGAACGGGATCAGCCGCTCGAGGTCGCCGTCGACCACCACGAGCACATCGTGAGCCGGGGTGGAGAACAGTCTTTGAACCTCGCCAAGCTGCTCGCCCGCGGGGTTCGTCACCGTCGCGCCGACGAGGTCGCGCCAGTAGTATTCGTCGACCTCGGGTGCCGGCAGCACGCTAGCCGCGACACCGATTGCGGCGCCGCTCAATTCGGCCGCCGCATCCCGGTCGCGAACGCCGGCGAATCGCGCGATCAAGCCGTTGGCGTGGGTCTCGGCCTCGACCTCGATCGGTTGCCATTCGATGACGCTTGCATCGTCGTTCGAGCGCAGTTGCCAAGGCGCGTACGCCAAGAGGTTGTCCGGCGGGTCCGTATAGGACCTGACGTGCGTCCAGCCCTTGACGCCGAACGGGGCGCCGACCAACCCCACCAGTACAACGGGGTCCGGATCGGTGGCGGTAGCGGATGCCGCAGGGCCGCCCTGTGCTGATGTGTGAAGAGACATTTCGGGGACAACGTTTGGCAACGCCCCTCGTCGTGGCGTCCAACGGCTTCGTCGGACCCGCGACGCGGCTATGGGGTCTAGTTCTCGACCTCGGTGGACGTCTCGGTAGCGGCTGAAGGCTCGTCGTCGCCAACGGGCGCCGCCTCAACGGCTGTTTCGGCGACCGGCTCGGCTTGTGCTGCCGCTTCGGTCTCGGCGGCCGGTTCGACTTTGACATCAGGGTCCGTTTCGGTGGACTCGGCAAGTGCCTGTTGCGCGAGGGACTTGCGCCACGCGGCAACAAGCTGCTTCACCCGGTCCGTGGGCTGCGCGCCCGTGGACAACCAGTAGTCGACGCGTTCCAGATCGATGCGGAGTTCCTCTTCCCGGCCCTTCGCGACCGGGTTGTAGAAGCCCACGCGCTCGATGAAGCGCCCGTCACGCTTGGCGGCGCGTTCCGCCACCGTCACATGGTAGAAGGGTTTCTTCTTGCCCCCGTGGCGCGCCAGTCGAATCGTGACCACGTTTGGCACCTCAAGATCAAAGGCGCGCGATTCTATCAGGCGTATGGCAGGAAGGCGATGGTACGGCCGGTCATGGTCAGGGCAATCGCATTTGAGATTGTGGGTTTGACAACGTAGCGGGACGGGTTGACG
>JAPPGK010000019.1 GCA_028821405.1 Gammaproteobacteria bacterium
ATCTCGACGTAGCCGCGCTATGCCTTCGATACGCCGCCTCGCGGGGCGACGCTTGCGGACACGCTGACGCGACGTTTGAGGCTTGACGTGACACTAGGCGCGCCGACCTTCTGCCCGGCGTTGACCTTGTGGCACCGCCAAAATACGGAGGAGGACGTCCACGCATCGTCCGGGTGCTCCTTCGGGCGCGATCAAGAACGCCAGCGAGATCAGCGGCTTGGCGATGTGTCGGCGTACAGTCGTGTGCGTTACGCTTAAGCTACTGACTCCGCTATACTTTTTTGCGTCTCACCTGTCCCTGGGGCAATCCCAAAGGAGTTGGACATGGCGGAAACTGCATTGTCGGTCGCATCGGGCCGACCCAGCTACGAGACTGCCGATGGTCGGTTCGACGAGGATCGTCTGCGCGAATTCGTCGAGAACTACGACGGCCCGGAAGACCCGGACTACCCGGGCTGCGTCCCCATCCCGATGACGCTCGAGCAGTTCGACAACTACGAGGGCGGCGTCGAGTACTGGAGCCGAGAGCGCGGCACCGCGTTGATCTGCCGCGATGGCTCGCCGGTCCACGAGATCCCGGGCGGCCGGTTGCCGGGCCTCCTCACGCGGGTCGAGATGGAGCGTGGCTCGCCGATCCTATGTTGCGGTGCCTTGAAGATGGTCACCGTGGACGAGGCCGGGCAAACGGTGGAAGGGATGCACCCGGATCAATCGGTGTACTTGCGCCCTGGCGTGTGGATACCGAGCGGGCGCAGGACCGTCATCGGCCGGGATCCGCGTCCGGACGTGGTCCTCGAAGTCGACAACACGACGGACGTGCGCCGCCACAAGCTTGGGGTCTACGCTCGCTGGGGTTTCCCCGAGGTCTGGGTGGAGACGCCCGACGAGCCGACGCCGAGCCGCCCGCGCCGGGTGGTCCCCGGGCTCACGATCTACGTCCTCGACCGGGGCGACTATCGGATGAGTGCCGAGAGCGTGGCCCTGCCCACCTGGGGGGCGCATGAGATTCACGTCGCGCTGAACGAGGCGCCCATATCGGCGTCTATCATCGAGTGCCTGGTGCGAGTCGGTCGGACTCTCGGCGACCGCGACGGCACCGGGCCGATGGACGACGTACAGATCGCAGGCTACATGCGCCGCTCGCACGACGTTGGCCATAGGACAGGATTCGCGCGCGGCTTGGAGCAAGGCCAGGAAACGGCACGCCGCGAAGCGCTGGCCTATGCGGCGACCGAGACGTTGCGACTGCGGGGCGTCCCCTTGTCCGAAGACTTCGACCGGCGCATAGCTGCAACGACGATCTCGCCGCAGACGTTGCTTAAGGCGGCGCAACTGGGTGCGACCGAGGCCGACTTCTGGGCACGCCTGAGTGGCCGACAACCGGCGATGGACGAGAGCCACGCCTGAGCCTGGCCATCGAGGCCGTCGCATGAGTCGCGCAACAACGAACGATGGAGCAGCAGCCGAGGTCTCGGGTGCGGCGGTCGTCGTCTATGAAGCCGCCGACGGCGAGGCGAGCGTGGATGTGCGGCTGGAACAGGAGACAGTCTGGCTGACGCAGCGTCAAATGGGTGATGTGTTTCTGACCTCGACCGACAACGTGGGTCTCCACCTCAAGAACATCTTCGCTGATGGAGAACTGCAGGAGAAGGCAACTACCGAGGATTTCTCGGTAGTTCAAATGGAGGGCGGACGGCGCGTGCGTCGGAGGCTACGGCACTACAACCTGGATGCGATCATCTCTCAATCTCTTGGTCGAGCCGAATGTCTGGCGTCAGCCATCTGACCGTCCGAGGCATCAAGTCGATCGCTTCGCTCGAACCGTTCGAACTCGGATCGCTAAACGTCCTCATCGGGCCCAATGGGGCTGGCAAGTCGAATCTGCTAGACCTCTTCCGCATGTTCCGGGCGATGGCCATTGAGCGGCTTCGGTTGTTCGTGGCAAAGGAGGACGGCGCGGAAACGCTGCTCCATCGCGGTCGCAAGCACACGGCCGAGATGGAGATTGAACTTGCCTTCCCCGAACTCACCTACCGGGTCGGTATGAAGGCGGCTGGACAGGATCTGGTGCTCACCCATGAAGAGACCAGCCTGGGTTGGGTCGGAAACGGTCACTACGAGTCGGATCTTGCAGTGGTTGAGAGAACGGATTCCGACCCGTTCGCCCGTTTGCTCCGGGAGGCCATGTCCGAATGGCGCGTGTACCACTTCCACAACACGTCCATCAATACCGGAATGCGCCAGGCGCAACCGGTTCGGGACAACCTCAAACTGCACGCCGACGGAAGCAATCTCGCGCCGTTCCTCCGTCACATAAGTGAACGCCACCCGGCAGACTACCGCCGGATTCTCCATACCGTGCGTCTTGCCGCGCCGTTCATCGAGGACTTCCTCTATCGCGAAGAACCGGGCGAGAGGGTGGATCTGGAATGGCTCGAACGCGGTGTAGAGAACGGCAGAACCTTCGGGCCCCGCCAGCTTTCCGACGGAACGATGCGGTTCATCTGCCTCGCGACGCTCCTCCTACAACCGGTGCACATGCAGCCATCGACAATACTGATCGACCAGCCGGAACTGGGCATTCATCCTGCAGCAATCACGATTCTCGCCGAGTTGCTGACGGCGGCCAGCGAGGCGCGACAGGTGATCGTGGCCACGCAGTCGGCGGATCTGCTCAACGAAATGCGACCTGAGGATGTTGTCGTCACGGAACGATGCGATGGTGCCTCGGTGTTTCGCCGACTGGACTTGGACCAGTTGGCGGAGTGGCTGAGCGACACCTCGCTCGGCGATCTGTGGATGATGAATACATTCGGCGGACGGCCCTGACGGTGATCGAATTGGTGGAACGCACCGGGATGCTAAGGGCACACGTTCCGACGGTAGCTGCGCTCATCGGTCGTTGGTCGGGATCCGCGACCCCGCGGCCGCCGGCCCGAATACCAGACGTGACGGCAACGTGGCGTTGATACAGATCGAGGATGCCGACAGCCGGAGAACACGAGAACCGTCCAGGCGGGGGAACGCTACGCTACGCCGAGACCCACTCCATGGAAATGACCCGTAGCCGCATCATCCATCGGATTCCTCGGGCACCTTCATCCATACCCGTTCCAATGGGAGTTCCGCTTGGATCTCCGCCGGGAGCGACTCGTACGTTCGGTAGACTGCTGCGACGAGATCACCGCTGTCCCAAAGGCGCACCGTGAAATGGCTCTGCCTCGACTCCTGCAGGACCACCCTGTTGAACCCGCCCCAACACACCAGAAGCCCTTGCTCGGCCTTGAACGACTGCATGGTCCCTTGTAAACCGCGATAGACGGTTACGTCTGTCGGGCTGGTCTGAGACTTCACCTGCACGCAGAGCCTCGGTGGATCCAACCCGAGCGGTCCTCGGCCGGCCAGTATGTCCACACCACCGTCTGGACCGGGCGGCGACTGGGTTGTGGTCCACCCTTCAGCGCGAAGTACCGCCTCGACTAGGCCCGTCAGCGCGTGCCCCGAAAACCGGGTCTGAATCTCGCGGACGATCTGGTCATGCGCCAGCTCGCGAAAGTCAGCCTCCCCGTCGGTCTCTTCCTCTCGCGGCGTCTGAGACTCGGCTCCGGTTGACGACTTCATTCCGGGGTCCGCCTCCCCTCTAAGCACCGCCTGGACCCGGCCGACGGCGTCGTTGCGGGAGATGTTGCACACGGTCATGAACGCCCCGAAGGAATACAGCAGGTCTTGGCGGAACTTCGTCCTCGGAATATCCGTCTGCAACCACTCAAGAGGCCGTGTGTGCCGTAGGCTCTCGCCCACGTTTTGATAGCGATACGGACCCGTAACGCGACCGATCGCAATCTGCGAGGTCCGCTTCTGGGGCAGGACGATCAAATCCCCGATTTGAATCGAAAATGCAAAGCTAGAGAGCTGGCGCGCGAGGTTACCCGTGCGGCGGCTCTTGGCATCGGGGGGGTAGCTAGATCTAACCAGTTCCAAGACTGCGTCATAGTCCGTTAGCCCCTCAAGTGACCCCACCTCGTGAAACCCGACAACCGCCACGTTGTTCTGCAGCGCGTATTCCTCGTCGTCTCCTCTACGACCTCCCCTGACAAGATAGACCTTGGTAGATTCGGGATCCGTGCTCATCCGCCGACCTCACGACTAATCGCCTGAGTCTAGGATTGTAAGGCTTCCTTGGGGCTGACTCCTGGTAGCAGATTCGGAATCCCAGACTGGTTTCCTCGCCCGACGTTTTCGTCTCTGGTCGACTACGCTGCACAGTGGAAGCACCGCGACCAACCGAACTACTCGACGCGCAGTGATGTCGCAACGGAACGCTGGACGGGCCGCGCCATCGAACTTGCTCGGGCCGGTCGCGGCGGCGCAGACGGCGCACGTCTTGGAAAAGCTGTCCTGGCGATGGGCGAGACGCCGGTCAACGCCGGTCTGGCGGACCGGAAAGGATGCGCCAGGGGACTTCTGGCCGATCTACGGGAGGGCCGACGAGACCGTGTTCGCGTTCGCGCCGACGCAACACTTCGACTTCGCCAGGGTACGACCAACACAACTGTGCCCGGGGCCTCGCCTTGGCTGGCACTCAACTACGTCCTGGTCTGACCGCTTACGGCGGTTCGATGAGAACCGATGAACTGGGATGAAGGGAAGCAGTGCTGTCCCCTTCCGGCGTCACGACATGAATTGTCCGCCACAACCCGCATCGTCTACGGCGGAATCGCGCAGCCTGCTAGGTTGGGTATACCGGAGCGATACCCCCTGTCGTATGGTTCGGCACGACGACGCCGACGCTCTGTCGCGCCCGGGTCATCGCCACGTAGATTTTCGACAGTTCCTTCCCGGCATCCGCGAGCTTGCCAGTCAGGCAATACGTCTCCAACGGTCTGTGCGGAAAAATCAACGTGCGCTCGAACGTCATCCCCTTCGCTTCGCCGAAGTTGAATGGATTCCCGGGGACGTTTTTCTTTCCGCGATTGTAGCGCAGTGTCTGGGGAGAGAACCTGTCCACATAGGTGTCGACATCCCGTTGTCGTACGAGAAATACGCCGTCATGGCCGGTTCGCGCATGGTTTCGCGATATCGTTCCCTCAACATTGGGGAAGAGTTTGTCCGCCGCATCGCAGATGCCCTGAACGCATCGATAGCTGTGGTTGTGAATTTCAATCGTGACCTTGCCTTCGACTTGCCAGTCCTTAAACTTGTCGATAATGCGTTCCTTTCTGTAGCGGCTGTTCTTGCGGGACTGGTTGGTCTTGAAGGTCGCTTGTCGATGGTCGCCTACGAGCACCACGTCGATGTCCGAATCCAGCAGGTTCTCGATCAGGTCGAGGTCATATCCCGCTAGATCCTGTGCTTCGTCGACATAGATGCGATCCACGATTTGTGCTAAACGTTTCACGGGCTTTCCGCCCGTTTCCCGAATCAGCTTACACGCGAACTTCGAGACCTTGTCGACATAGATATCTCCATGCTGTCCAAAGTAGTGCCGTTGTGTATTCGTTTCCCTGATCCCACGCGCCGACATCCCGTTTACGAACGCGAGACCGCGCACGCGCCCCGGATAGATGGCGTGTTGATACGGACGGACCATTTGCTGGAGCAGGAACCCGAACCAAGTTGCGGTTCGCAAATGTGGCGGCACGCAACCGACGATCTCGTTCGCCTTGGACCGCAGCTCGGTTTCCGAGTTGTTAGTGTACGTAACGAGAGCGGAGCGGACGCCACGCTCGCGCGTCGCCTCTGACACGATCGTCGTCGTCTTACCTGATCCCGCAGAGGCCAGTATGATGCGGTTAACTGACGGCATCTTGAATGTATTCGGGTACGGCGAGGTCCCCTGTACTCTCGAAGAGCTTCAGCGCAACATCTGCCTTGTTGGCTGCCATGTGTGCGACTAGAGCTCCGTCATCTGTGTAATTCGTGCCCAGGATTGAGTTGATCGCCTCACGACCATTCACCGCTACGAGACTGGGTTCCAGGGTTCTCAATCCGGCGTCCCTGCTGTAGCACACCTTGATGTTCTTGCGGTTCGAATGCTTTGCGTACTTGCCCCTGACCTTCTCCGGATCGCCGTCGTTGTCGGTCACCACCGTGACATCGAGGTCGAGGAGTACTGCGATGTCGAGGAACCGCTTGAAGGCCAAGGAATTGACGCTGATCACTTCCACTTGGTGTTCCAGAGGCAGCTTACCGTGCATCTGCTTGTAGGCCCGTTGAACGACCAACTCGTCTGACGGGCCCTCAACGAGAATGGCTCGCCGAGCCAAAACCATACGCAGCGTGTCGTGGCCCGGGAGCTTCATGAAGTAGCGCTTGGTGCTGTCCGGAAGATCTCTCAGCCGAACTCCGGTGTTGCCATCGAACATGATCGTCGCGTCGACTCCAAGCTTGTTGAGAACGAAGCTCGAGTGCGTCGTAAGGATGACCTGCTTGTCGCCGACCCGCTCGCTGATATGAGCTAGGAGACGGTTCAGGTTTCCGGGTGATTGATGGGTCTCCGGTTCCTCGATCAGCAATAATTCGCAGGCTTCGCTCGCCGCGAGCGCGAGCCTGACCTTAACGGCTGTCTGCTCGCCTTTTCCGACAAGGGTGAGCGGCAGGTCGTCGAGGTGGGGCGTGACGCTGGTGTCCCAATTCGACCTCGCTGTCATGTCTAGTGCGACGCTCAGATTCCTGTCGCTCACCACTCCCTTCTGCTTTGCCAGCTCTTTGTTGATCGCGGCGACATTAGCATCGCTCTGAAATACCTCCCGCAGCCGCCGGTAAGACAAGGCGAGGTCAACTTTCTGCATTCTGGTGAGAAAGTCTCGGGCCAACTCCAGTACGTAGCGGTTGGCGGCGTAGGTATTGGTAAGCGCACTGGGATCGACTAGTGCAGGGCGCAGGGGTTTGGATCTCGGCGTCAACGTTTGGTCCGCGAAGTTCCGCCAATCGACGTGGTAGAACTCTACTGGTACTGTCCGGATACGCTTGGTGTCCGCGATGTATGCTTGATACTCTTCCCGAAAGTTCTCGTCTAGTTCGATACGCAGGCGCACTCCGGGACAATCTGCTCTGCAGGAGTTGTTCGTGCCCTTGTGCTCCGCGAGTGCAGGGTCGTTCGCGAGATAGACCTCGATGTCGATCTCCAGCGGCGATGGTACCGAACCACTCTGGATGCGTTGCACGAACTCTTGAACGATCGACTGATTGAACAAAAAGGGATGTAATTCATACCCGGCGTCACGGCGGTTCAGTTGCTTTGTAAGCGCGAGATTAATCGCTTCGAGAACCGTCGACTTTCCGGTCTCGTTGTCTCCAACGAGAATGTTGACTCCTTTGCCGAATGTGAGGTTCGTCTCCTTCAACCCCTTGAAGTTGCGTACGATCACACGGTCTATCGTCATGCTATTTTCGACTCACCGTCAGATTGCCGCCTGCGTGAACAAACGGGATATCCCGGTTCATGACGTCCATGACGGCGGGTTTGCCAGTCGTTCCGATCATGTCCGGCATGGGGATCGTCTACCGTTGCAGAGCCCATTTTTCCGAGGAACCGGCTGCGAATCAAAGCCGGACTTGTGGTGATTATCGCATGGCCAGTGAAGTCGTTCGACCACCGCGGGAGAGCCGGCCGACGATACGTACCGTTCGCCACGTAGGTGTGCTATCGGCGAGACCGCAGGCCGGGCGCAACATCGTCGTCGTGACATGTTCAGGGCTACATCGAACAAGACCACAACCCATCAGCCCTCGATTTTCCATCGACATCGACGTCCCTGCGGAGCGAAGCGCGTCTCCGTCAGTCAAACAGTCCACGTACGGGCTGCAGCCAAGGGCCCGGAGATACCGTGCCGACCACGATCTCCTGGCACCCGGTGAACGCTGCGTAGTCCACAACGGCCGACGCGAACGCGTCGAGGAACGGCTCGGAGACTTCATCATCCAGGTACAACGCCTTGATTTCGAACAATCCTTCCGCGCGATGCGCCTTGCAGTCCATCCTTCCGACTAGGCGATCCCGGTAGAGGAGGGGCAGGGCGAAGTAACCGTAGCGGCGCTTCGCGGCAGGGGTGTAGCACTCGATCGTGTAGTCGAAGTCGAACACCTGCAAGGCGCGTTTGCGCTGAATGACCACGTTGTCGAAGGGCGACAGGATGTGCACGGCGTGGGGGAACCGTCTCGGTTGCCGGTCGAAGGTTCCGGGTAAGGCGTAGATGGTCTCCCCGGAAGCGTCCCGCTGCGCGACGAGGTCGCCTGCCCGTGCTTTCTCGGCCAAGCGCCGGCGTACCCTGGCGCGTAGGTTCGCGTCACGGCGGATGTAGTTGACCGTCCGGGCCGTGGCGAAGCCGTGGGCCCGCAGGGCGAACTCGATGAGGTAGTCGGCGTATTCCTCGACTCCCGGTTCGCGGGTGTCCACGTCGGGCGGCAGGAAACGCTCGGCGAGTTCGTAGCGCTTCTCGAGGCCCTGGCGTTCGATGCACATCAGCTCGCCTGCCATGAACAGGTGTTCGAGCGCGCGTTTTGCGGGTTTCCAGTCCCACCAGCCGCTGCGTCGTTTGTCGGGGTTCTCGAAGTCGCGGGCGAACAGGGGCCCTTCGGCGCGAATTCGATCGAGCACCCAGGCACGCGCCCGGGCGTCGGCGCCGTGGTGCCACCATCCCCATTCGCCGCGCGCCACGCCGCGCATCATCGGCAGCACGAAGCGGTAGTCCCGCATCGGCAGGTAGGCTGCCGCGTGGGCCCAGTACTCGAACGCCCGTCGTGACTTGACCAAGCGGTTCAGGAGCGACTCGTCGTACCGGTTGACCCGGTTGTAGAGGATGTGATGGTGCGCCCGGGCCACCACCGAGATGGTGTCGATCTGGGCGTGGCCGATCTGGTTTAGCGCCTTCTCCACGCCCGCCAAGCCTGTTCCGAACTTGCGTTTGCCCGCGAGTCCCTGGTGTTCAAGCGCCAGGCTCCGCAACTTGGCTCTCGAGGGCGCTCGGCTCATGGCGAGTGAGCCGCCGACTCGCGCGCCACGCGCCTGCGGTCGTAGGCACCGATAAGGATCACCGCGCTGGCGAGGACTAGGTGGAAACTTGCAGGGATGGATGCGGCAAACCACTTGTCGTCGGCGAGGATCGTGAGGCCGAGCGCGAGCCGCGCGGTCATCACGAGGAAGTAGATCACGCCGAGCACAATGGTCGGGTAGGTCCATCGCAGTGCGATGACCCTACTCCCCGCAGCCATACGCCTCACCACCACGACGAATAGGATCAGAATGACGATCTGAGCGGCGATGAGGACCGGATCAGGGAGTTCGCTGCCTTTGAAGCTCTCGAGCGGCGGCAGAAACGCCACGGGCATCGTGATTTGAATGACGTGGCCCACAACACGGCCGAAGAAGGCGATCCCGAGCAGGGCGACCGCGGCTGCGTAGGCGCGGTTCATGGCTCCTCCAAAGGCATGAGTTGGTCCGCAGCAACCGTTAGCCCGAAACCGGGTCCGTCGGGTATTTGGTCCGGGGCTAGCCGACCGCCGTGGCCGAACATCAGGCAGGGGGTAGTTAGGTCTCGACGCAGAAGGTAGGTGCCGAAGGCACCTTCGGCGGCGATCAGGTCTTCACCGGCTGCCTGCATGACCGGCAATGCGGCCCGGGTGAGCAAGCTGGTTTCGCCCACCTGGCAGCCGATGATGGTGCCGACGCCGAGTCGGGAAGCGCGTTGTGCGACGGCCATGGATCGAAGAATCCCGCCCATCTTCGACACGCGGATGTTGACGATCCAGCGATCGGGGTCGCTGAGCGTCTCGAGTTGCTCGATCCTGACGAGGCTCTCGTCGAGCACGATGCGGGTATCGGTCGCCTCGCCGACGGCACGGAACCCCGCCAAGTCGCCGGCCTCCAAGGGCTCTTCGATGGCGAACACCTTGCGGGGAAGCCGGGCCAAATGACGGATACAGTCGTCGGGGGACGTCCACAGGTTGTTGGCGTCGAGCCGGATGCGCTCGGCGGTTTCTAATGCCGCGAGCTTTCGGCCATCGCGTCGGGCATCGCCGGAAAGCTTGACCTTGAAGTCGTCGAATCCACGCCGGCGGTAACGGTGAAGCTGCCAGAGATAGGCGAGGTGCGGGGCGTTCCCGAGTACTGCCGAGTACTTGAAAGCCGTGCGGGGGCGCGGCACTTCGACGAGTTCCTCGATGCATTTGCCGGTCACCCGGCCGAAAAGGTCGAGCAACGCGGTTTCGACGGCGCAGAACGCCGCCGGGTTCCGGTCGATGTTGTCGGCGTGGTTGGCGATCCATGCGCGCAGACCCACCAAATCGACCACGTCGGCGATCAGCGAGTCGGCGTGGCGGCGAATGAAGTCGAGACCGCTGGCCGTCGTTTCGCCGGTCACGTAGTCGCGGGGGCAGCCCTCGCCGTAGCCGACGGTGCCGTCCTCGGAATAGGCGGCGACGATGAGGTTCTCCGCCCGGTCGCGGCTTGCCGACGCGTGTCGGAACACGACCTTGAAGGGCACGGGAAACGTGAACACGGCGATTCGAGCGAGGCGCATCCCGTTCATTCCGGCCGGTGGAACGGCTCGAAGTCGAACCCGCACTCCTCGGCGAGTTGGAGATGCAGGTACTTGAACTGCGTGTCGCGTTGGCCAGCGGCGACGCGGTGCTCCCGGAACGCGTCCCCGGCGCCGGGTTTCAGCCAGCGCATTTGCAGTTCGCCGAGCCGCCCGCTGGCCCGCTTGCCGTCGTACTCGATGTTGCCCTTGCGCAGTGCCTCGTCGATCAGCGGGGCCAAGCGTGGGACAGGCGCTAAGTTCCCGCGCGGCTCGAGGTAGAGCGTGTAGCTGGCGGTTGCCGGATCCGCCAGCATGATGAAGAACTCCGCCTCGACGTTGGTCGTTCCGAGCCCATCGCCAACGGCATTCAGTACCTGCACCTCGTGGAGTTTCTCGCCGGTGATGCTGGTCACACCCTTGCCCTTCTGCAGGAACTCTAGGGTCGGCGTGTCATGTATACGGCCGTTCACCCTCACGATGTCGTTCATGTCGTAGCGGTACAGCCCGTCGGCGGTCGTGACGATCACGTAGTAGTCCTCGCCTTCCTGCAGGTCGGCCAGACCCAGTAGCTCCGTATGGGAGTTCGCCTCCCAATCCGCACGGGGCGCGAACTCGAGGAACGTGTGGTCGAGAGTCGGCAGGCACAGGTTTCGTCGTGGATCGACGTTGACCGTGCCGTGAACCTCGCTTGCCACGTAACCCAACTCGATGATGGCGCAGGGCGTGGTTAACGTTGGAATCAGGTTGCGGATGGCCACGCCGCAACTGCCGCCCGTCCAGGTTACCAAGCCGACTAGCCCGGGCCAGATGTCGGCATAGCTCAGTTTGCCCGCGGTCTCGAGTCGGCGTCCTAGTTCCGCCGCCCGGCGTGGTTGGGGTGCAAGGGAAGCGCCGATCTCGGCCGGCACGCCAACGGGCAGTCGACCGTCGGCAACGAGGGCCAGCAGTTCGTCGGCGCGCCGGTTCACGATGTCGAGGAGCCGCAGCAGCGTCGAGGAGTTCGGCATGGCGGCCACTGTGACGCGGGGTTCGGCAACACCGAACACGGCCATCGACAGGTAGCGGTCCTCGTAGTCTTCGATGGCCGTGAGTTCCGCAGGCAATACGTAGCGGGCACGGAGCAGCTTCGGTTGGTTCTGGTAGAGCAGGCCCGAGGCGGAGCCGTAGGGCGTGCCGCCGGGCATGTGGCCTTCCACGGCCGCGCCGGTGACCGCGAACATCTTGCCGCCGAAGAGTCCCGGCCATCGGGAGAACGAATACGCCGCAAGCTGCTGGTTGCCCCGGATCCGCTTCAGTCCGCTTGCCGTCACCGGGATGTTCTTGGGCGCGGCCACGGTGCCGCTGGTCCGGTTGTAGTAGACCGGTTGCTCGACGGTGAGCCGGGTTTCAACGCTTGCTTCCTGCGCTTCGATGTCGGCGCGAAGATCCTCGTAGGATTGCACCGGTACGGCGCGCCGGTAGTCGGCCGCGCTCTTGATCGAGTCGAAACCGTGGCGTTTGCCGAACGCGGTGTCCGCGTTCGCCGCGAGTATTTCCGAGAGAACCCGTTGCTGTGCCTCCGCCGGGGACTTGGCCTCGGCATGCAGCCGTCTGAACCGATGGCCGTGCATCGCGGTCAGCCCGGCCCTCGCGATGAGGTGTCGCGGCGACATCAGCGCTTGTCGAGACCGGGGACGAATGGCGTCGTCATCTGGGCGAGGAATCCCAAGGGGTAGTCGCGGTTGACGAGCCCCAAGCGTCCGACCTCGCGGTCGGGGGGCAGGAATCGCGTGCCGAAAACCAGATCCCAGATGATCAGGTTGTTGCCGAAGTTGGTGTCCGACTCCTCGCTGAACTCCGAGTGGTGCCAGCGGTGCAGTTCGGGGCCGCTCACGAGGTAGTTGAGAGAGCCTAAACGCACGTCGCAGTTCGAGTGCTGGAAGAAGCCGTTGATCGCGTAGAAGACGAAGTAGGCGGCGAGCACCTCGGTCGAGACCCCGAGCAGGGCGAAGGGCAGGGTGTCGACGGCGAACTGGACGGCCTTTTCGATGGGATGGAAGCGGCCCACGTTCAGCCAGTAGAGGCGGTGCGGCGAGTGGTGTACGGCGTGGTAGCGCCACATGAACTCGAACTTGTGGAACGCCCGATGCAGCCAGTAGCGGGGAAAGTCGGCCGCCACGAGCATCAGCGCGGCTTGCGCGGGCACGGGGAGTTCGTGTGGCCAGATGCCGTCTATGGCGATGCCCGTTGTGCGGAGCTGTTCGGCAAGGAAGATCACCAGGGTGATCGACAGCAGGTAGGGGAGGGCGACTTGAACGACGAGCATGAACACGAGGTCGGCGCGCGCATCCGTCATTGCCGGGTGCCATTGGCGGCGGTACGGGAACTTGAACTCGTGAAGCGTGACGAGTGCCGCGCCGGCGAGTCCGGCGATATACGAGGCGACGGTGACGTGCACGCCGGCGCCGATGATCGCTGCGAAGACGGCGAACGCGATGGCCAGCACCCCCGGGTAGGAGACGCGCGCGACGAGACGGGCGGCCGGGGTTTGGTTACTCACGGGCCGGAGTTAACGATGCCAGCGCAGATTATGGCTGCGCCGTGCCGTCGAAATAAGACTCTGCCAAGGCGAATGCGTCTTGGCCCACTTCGATGCCGATCAGTCGCCCCGGGATGTCGTCGGCGGGCGGGTGGATGCCGCCCCAGATCCGGGACAGGCTGGTTTGGTCGGAGGCGTCCTGGTAGGTGGCCCACTGCAGGGTCATGTCCACCGAGGGGCCTTCTTCGAAGACCAGGAATTCGTTGGCCCGGATCTCGAAGCCGCTCATGCCGCCGGGGAAGTACTCGCTGCCGGTGAGCGCCGTCAGCACCTCGGCGGCCGCCCGCGAGTACGTGGAGTGTCCCGAGATGTAGCCGGCGAACGGCGGAGTAACGAACGTGGGCCGCTGGTAGGGCCACCAATTCTCGGCGAGGATCCAGTCGACGCCCGCCTGGTCGGTTTCGGGGTCGTCGATGAAATCCGGACCCCGCCAGGCCAGGAGCTTGATCTTGTCGACGTGCTCGCCGTCCTCGCCGGCCAAGTCGTCGTCGGCATCCACGAGTTCGACGTAGCCGTCCTCGAGCGGAATGCCGTCGACGTCGTAGGAGGCGCGTTCGGAGTCGGAACTCTGCCCTCGATCAGCCATCGCCCGGATCGCGGAAATCGGCCGGAGGTAGTCGTACCAGCCCTTGATGCCCCAGGCGGTGATGGCGGCGTCGTGCATGGCGCCGCCGAGGGAGAAGTAGGCCTTGATGTCCCATTCCAGGTGGCCGAGTTCCGGGCCCGCGCCCTGGTAGCGGCGCACTAGGAGTTCGTGGTCGTTGACTTCGTTCAGGATCGTGAACCAATGGCCGGGCGGCGTTTCGGAGTCCGGCCCGTCGGCCCAGAACTCGGCGAGAACCCGGCTGTAGTCGCCGCGCGGTACCACCTGCGGCGCGTATGGCGCGCCGGTAACCGGATTGGAGTCGTAGCCGGTGCCCGGGTCGCCGCCCTGGAGGGTGTTGTAGAAGTCGGGGTATTCCTCGAAGTTCCGGGGATAGTCGTCGATGTTGCCGAGGCTTGCCGGGGAGATGTCCATCGTCACGCCGTCTTCCGGGCTCAAGTGCGCCGACCAGATGGCGACCAGCGAGAAACCCCACTTGTAGCTTTCGGACAGCATGCCGTCGATGGTGGGAGGCATACCGGGGTCGTGGTAGACCCAGTACTCGAATCCGTCGCGTTCGTAGATGGTCACGTCGTCGCTGGAGAGCGCGAAGGGAACGACGATGCCCCATTCGGGACTTAAGAATTCCGGTTCGGACTGGGCCGGGTTGCCCGCCTGGTCGATGAACGTTTCCAGGGACAGGGGCTGCCAGCGGTTCAGATCGACGATGTTCGGGTTGCCGGGCAGATGGGGTTCCAGGCCGGGATTGACAGGTTCGTAGACCGTGTTCACGTAGTCGTTGACCTCGTTGGCGCCGTCGGCCAGGCCGAAGTCGAGGTAGCAGCGCGCGATGTGGTTGCCGAGGGCCGCCGCCGAACCCGAGGCGTAGTCGGTGGAGTCGACGGCCGGGTCGTAGCCGAGCGCGCTCATCAGCGTATTGATGTCGCGGCGGATGCGGCCCACGCCGGGAGAACGCCGGAAGCGCTGGAAGATGATCCGGTAGACGGCGTAGCTGATGGCTTCTTCCCGGGCCGCGTCCAGATCGTCCGGTGCCTCCGGGGTCGAGAACTCGCAGGTCGACCCGGCCCGGGTACGGCCCAGCAGCCACGGCGTCGCCTCGTCCGAATGCGCCGCCCAGATGTCGTACATGGCCGCAGAGCTGTGGAACAGGTTGCGGGCGTGGACCGTGGGCCGCGCCCAGTCGTTTCGGATCGACTGCAGCAGCACCTCGTTCCAGCGCCGCGCCACCGACACGTCCTCGTCCAGCGCGACACCCGGCAGGTAGTTGGCGATCAGGGTCGTCGAGTTGGCGGGCATGATGAATACGGTCGCCGAGGCGAAGCGGTCGGCGAAGGTGCCGCCTTCGCTGCTCGTCCAATGGCTGAAGTGGTAGTTGCGCACCGGCGGCGCGGCTTCGATCGCAATCTCGTCGCCCTCGGCATAGATGCCGTCGCCGTCGCCCTGCACGACGTTCAGGCGCAGTACGACGTCGCGGCCCTGGGTCACGGTGAGTAGCTGGTCGGCCTCGACCGCGCGCAGTCGGTTGGTCGTGCCATCGGGCCAGTCGACGACGACGTCCGCAAACCGGGCGTTGCCGAGTCCGTAATGCACCTCGAGGGGATTCTGGGAGACGTAGTTGCTGCCCGCGCGCAACTCGCGCAGTTGCTCTTCCTGCGGCGTGGAGACGGTGATCTTGGCGCCGACCCCGTGGGGGTTGGTGCCGTCCGCGGCGAGTTCGATGCCGAGGTAGCGGTTGGTCGTGTCGGTGTCGTTGCGGTAGTAGACGACGTGATCGGAACTGTTGTTCACGATGACGATGTCGATGTCGCCGTCGCGGTCGGCATCGAAGCATGCGACACCCCGGCCTTGGCTCTTGTTGACGAGACCGACCTCCTCGGCGCGCTCGTCGAAGATGCCGTTGCCCCGGGCATGGAAGAACCGGATCTGGTCGATGGTGAAGTCCTTGTTGAGTTCGTAGTGCCAGCCGTTGACATGGAAGATGTCGAGATGGCCGTCGTTGTCGAAGTCCGCGAAGCAACTGCCCCAGCCCCATCCCCCGTCCTCGACCTGGGACTCGGTCGTGACATCGGTGAACACCCCGGCCCCGTCGTTGCGGTAAAGCCGGTTGCCGAAGTGCTGGCCGCCCACGTCGAGGTTGTAGATGGATGTGACGAACCAGTCCATGTCGCCGTCGTTGTCGTAGTCGCCGACGGCGGCCCCCATTCCGGCCTGGTCGACGATCACCTCCGGATCCGTGCTCGCGGTGAACGTGCCGTCGCCGTTGTTGATCAGCACCTCGCTGTTGTTCCCGTCGGAGACCATCAGGAGGTCGCCGTCCCCATCGCCGTCAATATCGGAAAGGTTCGGGGTGAAGGACCAGTCCCGACCGCCTGCGACGATGGCATCGGCGATACCCGTCTCGACGCTGGTGCTGGTGAACGTGAAGTCGCCGTTGTTGCGCCACACGGTCTCGGTGTCGGCCCCGCGTTCGCGTACGGCCCCCCAGTGGGCCAGGAAAAGATCCAGGTAGCCGTCGCGATCATAGTCGTGGAATGCGGCGGAGACGGTGTTATCGGTGGTGATGGTGATGCCGGAGTCGGCCGTACGGTCGACGAAGACGCCGGTGGGCGGGTCTGCGGCGTTCAGCCGGTTCTCGAACAGGTAGACCGGGTCGCCGTCGCCCGAACCGACGAACAGGTCCAGATCGCCGTCGCCGTCCACGTCCCCGAATACGGGGCCGCTGCCCCAGTGGCGGACGTTCAAGCCGACGTCGCCGCCCACCTCGATGAACGTTCCGGCCCCTTGGTTTTGGTAGAGGTGGTTGGGATGCGTCCGACCGCCCACGATGTACAAGTCGACGTCGCCGTCGGCGTCGTAGTCCGCCGCGGCGATCCCGTTGCTGAACCGCTCAGGGTCCTTGATGCTCACGAAGCGCGTGACGAACGACCGGTCGAGCCCCGAATCGAGTACCCGGGTGAAGCGAATGCCGGTCTCGGAAACGGGCGGTGTGGGCGGCTCCGGCGGTGGCGGGGGTTCAGGACCTCCACCACCGCCGCCGCCGCCGCACCCGGCGATAGCGTTGGCGAGTGCGAAAGCGACAAATAGTCGGCTCGTGGCCGTTCGCCCCGGCGGACCCGTAGCGCCCCAAAGCCGTCCCCGGCGCTTCGCTTCGCTGTGCGCCGGGGTTCGCCTCCGGCCCAGCCACGCCGACCTACCCATGGAACAATCGCCACGGTCGCAGGCTCCCTTTGGCGTTTTGTTCCATGCAAGGGGCGGGGCTTGTCCCCGCCCGGTTCGGCAGCGCCGCGCCGCACGCCTCTCGGGCGACCGCAAGGGTCGCCCCTACGCGTTGTTCCAATCCTCCCTGGGCCTCCTTACAGCTGGGGTCGATAGCGGACTTGTATCCCGATCTGCCGAGGCTCTGTCAACCAGCCCCAATCGTAGGCGTACTCCTGGATGCCGATCTCGTCGAAGAGGTTCTGAACGTAGCCGGTCACGGCCCACACCTCGTCAGCCGACTGCCAGGTGGTTCGAACATCCACGCGGCTGTATGCCGGGAGTACCCGGTAGCCGAGATTGCCGATCGTCGGGTAGCGCGAACCCGTGTAGCTCCACGTCGCGAGCGCTTCGACCGTGCCTGCCGTCTGAAGCGGCTGGGTGTAGGCAACCGTCACGGCGCCCTTGTGGTTCGGCATCTGGGGTAGCCGGTTGCCGGTGTTGTCGCGCATGTTGGTGAGTTCGGTCTCCATCCGCTGGCCGGTCTCGTCGTCGATCCAGCTGTGGATGAACGTGCCTAGGGTGTCACCGTCCCGGTCGCCGTCGATATAGGCCATGTGCGAACCGAGCGACGAGTCGAGGTAGTTGTAGTAGCCGGAGATCCGGAACCGGTCGGTGGCGTAGAAGGCCCATTCCACCTCCGCGCCCCAAATCTCGGTGCCGTCGACGTTCGCCGTGTATTCGAGAATCGGACTCGCACGGTTGCCCCGATGCGCTTCGGAGATCAGCTGCCGGCCGTTGAAGTGGAAGCCGTCGAAGACCTGCAGGTAGGCCCCCGTCTGCAGCACGACACGGTCCTCCAGGAAACGGCCCTTGAGTCCCGCCTCGTAGTTGACGAGTCTTTCCTCCTCGAAAGTCGCCGGCACGATGTTGTTGGCGATGTCCGCCGCGCTCGTGCCACCCGAGATCTGGTTGAATCCGCCGGCGCGGAATCCTGTCGAGACCCGACCGTAGTAGAGCCGGTTGTCCGTCGGCGTGTATTCGAGGCTGACGTGGCCGATGGTGCCGCCCCAACTGTCGTTTCGGTTGGACAGGCCGCCGAAGCGGGTGATGGGTACGCCGAGAATGTTGGCCACGCCGAAGGTGCCGCTGACGCCGCGCTGATCCTTCTTGTCCTCGGTCCAGCGCAACCCGCCGGAGACGCGCCACTGATCGGTCAACTCGTATTCGCCGTTGGCGAACAGCGCTTGGGTCTCGTAGCCCGCGCCGCTGGCGGAGCCGCCCTTCAACAGGTGGTTGTCGCCCGGTTCACAACCCAGGTACTGCTCCGGGTTCAAGCTGCGGCCCTCGATTATCTCCGTGGCGGGATCGTCCGGGCCGAGCACGTAGGTCTGGTAGAACTCCTCGCAGTTCGCGTAGTCCGGCGCGCCGTCTCCGTCCCGGTCGAGGCGCGCGACGGCGTCCTCCGCGCTGGTGAAGTTGAAGGGGTTGGCGTAGTTGGCGCCGTACTTTCCCCGCCAGTGGGCTTCGTTCTCGTAGGCGTAGGCGCCCGCGACGAAGTTGAACGGACCGTCGAAGTTCGAGAACAACTGCAGTTCGTGGGAACTCTCGTCGTTGTCCCAGAAGAAGGCCACCTCCTGGTCCTGGTATCTCACCCCGCGGGCCTGGCATTCCGCGAGTCCGAGTTGATCGACGCAGTCCTGCGGTGTGAAGGGGTCTTCGGCGCTGGGGACGCGATCCGTGTTGTCGCCGTCGCGGGAGCCGGCCGTGTCGGTCACCGTGCTGCCGTAGGTATAGCGAACCGTCAGGGCGCCCGGTTCGTTGCCGAGCAGGTCGCCGACCGCGACATCCGCGTTCAACGACCAGCGGTCCGTTTGGTTGTCCTGGATGCTGGACCGGTTGCTTAGGACCTTGTTCTCCAACTCGTCGCAAAAGCCGCCGCGATCCCGGAATTGGCTGGGATCGCAGTTCGCGATTCCGGGGAGTGGCTTTTGATACAGGTAGAGGTAGTTCGTGACGGGCCAGATGCCGCCGAGCAGGTAGGTCGGCGAATCCCGATCCACGTCGACCATTCGCACGGGTGCCCGGCTCGTGCCCCGGTCTCGGGCGACCTGACGACGCAGATTGATGTCCAATCGGTCCGTCTCGTAGCGCAACTGCGGCGCGAGTGTGTACTGATCGGGTGCCGCGTAGTTGTCGCCGATGCCGGCGTTCTCCTGCCAGCCGTCGCCCTCGTAGTAGCCGCCCGTCAACCGGAAGCTCACCTCGTCGGTGAGCGGCCCGCCCCACGCGGCGTTGTAGCGTTGGGTGACGGTGTCGGTGAACTCGACCAGCACCTGGGCATCCCAGTCGTCGGACGGTTTGCGGTTCACGTAGCTCACCGCCCCGGCGATCGAATTGCGGCCGTTCAGGGTGCCTTGCGGGCCCCGGGCCACCTCGACGCGCTCGACGTCGAACAGGTTCGGCGCCAAGCCGTAGACGTCGTTGGTATAGACACCGTCGACGTAGAACGCGACGGCGAGGTCCGCGTTGTACTGCACCGCCTTCTGCGTGCCGATGCCGCGGATGGTGATGCCGTTTCCCTCGGAGTCGTAGGCGAACTGCAGACCCGGCACGAGTTGCTCGAGGTCTTCATCGCCGGTCATGCCGAGCTCCTCGATCATGTCCTGGCTGAACGCGGTCATGGTGACCGGCACCGAGAGGATGTCCTCCTCGCGTTTCTCGGCCGTGACGATGATGACTTCGTGGACTCGGTCGTCGTCGGTGCCCTCCTGGGCGGTTCCGGGAAGCGCAAGAACAGCAGCGCTGAAGATAGCCGCGATGCGGCTGAACCCGTGGTGGTGATTGGGTTTCGCACAATGCGTGATAGGCAACATCTTGGTGTCCCCCCTTTACCTGCCTGTGCGACTCCGTACGTTAGACTAAACGGGGTCGCTTTTCAATTTGACGGGAGCTCGTGGAGGCTTCGAACCCTCGCTCGGCAGGCTCGCCCGCAACCTTCGGACTGCTGGGCGTCGTGCGGGTCTTCGTCCGCACCTGGCCGTACCTCAAACCGCAGTTCCTGCACATCCTGTGCTGGCTGGCGTTGCAGCTGACGTCGTATACCGCGGTCGGCCTCGTCATGGTGCTCGTGGACGACGTCCTGAACAACAAGATCATGCTCGGCCATCCCTTGGAGCCCGCCCAGACGACGCTGTTGATGGTCGATTCGAGCTACGCCGAGGTCGAGGAACTCAGCGAGGAGCAGCGTCTCGTGGTCCGCAACCGTTTCGTGCTGTACGTCGTCGTGGGCTACTTCCTCAACACGGTGTTGCTGCAACTCGGCTTCCTGCACTACTACTACACGTGGATCATCCAGCGCATCAACCAGCGGCTCCGGGTGACCATGGTGGAGAAGGCCGAGCACCTGTCCTTGCGCTACCACAGCCACGCCCGGACCGGCGATGCCATCTACCGGGTCTACCAGGACAGCGCCACGATCACGGCGATCATCGACACCGCGATCCTCGATCCCATCAACATGATCTGGAAGCTCGCGCTGGCGTTTTTCATCCTGTGGCTGTTCAACCCCGTACTCGGGTTCATCTGCATCCTGGCGACGGTCCCCATCGTGCTGGTGGTCGCCGTTTACACGCCGCGTCTGCAACGCCTGGCGCGCTTGGCGCGGGAGGCCAACAGCAACCTGACCTCGCGGATCCAGGAGGCCTTCGCCGCGATCCGCGTCATCAAGGCGAACCAGGTGGAGGAGAGGGCGATGCGCCGCTTCGACGCCGACTCGAACCACGCCCTGAACGCGGCGCTTCGGGTGCGGATGGAGATGATCCTGCTGTGGATGATCGTGCTCGCCATCGCCGGGGCCGCCATGTACACGGCGGACTACCTGATGGCCGGCTGGACCGTCGACGAGGAGACGACCTGGCTTGCCGGCGCGATCACCCTGGTCGGTTTCGCGGTCTGGAACCTCGGTGCGTTCCAGCAGGCCAGTGGACGGTCCCAGGAGTACTTCGACTGGGGCCGCGGCTTGATCAACAAGTGGAGCCTGATGCAGGACATGGCCGTGGGGCTCAATCGGGCGTACCACTTGCTGGATGTCGAACCGGAGGTGGCGGATCCGGTCGAGCCGGTGCGCGTACCGACTCCGATTCGGGAAGTCAGCTACCGGGATGTCCGCTTTGCATACGAGGCCGGTCAGACGGTACTCGACGGCGTGGACCTCACGGCCCGCGCGGGCACGGTCACCGCGTTGGTCGGGGCGACGGGTTCCGGCAAGTCGACCCTGATGTCGCTGCTGTTGCGGCTCTACGACCCCGCCGCCGGTAGCGTGCGCTTGAACGGCGTGGATGTACGCGATGTGGCTGTGGACGACCTGCGCGGCCACATCGCCATCGCGCTGCAGCAGAACGTGCTGTTCGCCGCCACCGTCGCCGACAACATCGGCTACGCGAGCCGCGATGCGACGCGACGGGACATCGAGGTGGCGGCCCGGGTCGCCTGCGCCGACGAGTTCATTGGGGACATGGCCGACGGCTACGACACGGAACTCGGGGAACGGGGCGGCAAGCTCTCCACCGGCCAGCGCCAGCGGCTGTCCATCGCCCGGGCCATCGTCCGGGACACGCCGATCCTGATTCTCGACGAACCCACGGCGTCGCTGGACGCCGAGACCGAGCAGAGGCTGCTCGCCAACCTGTCGGATTGGGGACACGAGCGCATCGTGTTCCTCATCACGCACCGGCTGTCGACCATCCGCAACGCCGACCAGATCGCCTTCCTGGAGGACGGGCGGATCGGCGAGATCGGCAGCCACGACGCCTTGATGGCGAACC
Source organism: Gammaproteobacteria bacterium (assembly GCA_028821405.1). Lineage (GTDB taxonomy): Bacteria > Pseudomonadota > Gammaproteobacteria > Pseudomonadales > Azotimanducaceae > VXYL01. Next base: position 21,724 of record JAPPGK010000019.1, read on the forward strand.
CGGACGGGGGCTACCGCCGCTTCGTCGCCGCCGAAACGGAAGGTGTGGCCACGGCGGAGACGTCGCCGTGAGCGAGGGCGCAACCGTCGAGTCGGGACAAGGCCTCGCGTCGTTCGGGAAGGACGCTCGGTTCGATGACCGCATCGACCTGGCGACGAATATCACCAACATGCATGCGCTCCGGCTCATCGGTCGCGCGCTGGTCCTGCTCAAGAACGTGAAGGCGCTGTTTGCCGGCAAGATGGTCCTTGCGGCGCTCGCGCTGATCCCCGGCCTCACGGTGCCTTTCCTCGCCAAGATCACCATCGATCAGGTGATCCTCGGCAAGTCATTCGACGACATCGAGATCCCGTTCCCGCCGCACATCGTCCCGTTCGTCGACGCAACTTCGGGCCTCGGTCAAATGGAAATCATGCTGGCGGTGATCGCCTTCACCGCGGTGCTGCTGTTCCTGTTCGGTCGCGGGGGACTGTTCGTCTGGATCGGCGGCGGCGCGGACAGTGCCAGCACATCGGAACTCAAGCTCAACGCCGGGCACAGTGCCGCGTCCGGCGTGTTCGGCGTCGTCGAGACCTGGATCAACATCCGGCTCACGCAACGCCTGGCGAACACATTGCGCACGCGCCTGTTCAATCGCCTCGCGCAGCTCCCGATGAGTCGCCTGGACGACCACCGCATCGGCGATTCCGTCTACCGGGTCATGTACGACGCGCCGGACGTGCCGGAGATTTCCCTAGGGCTCACCCTGGAGCCGATCTTCACGCTGATCGGCGTCGTCGTCACGCTCTACCTCTTGCAATACAGCTACGATCAGGCGTTGCCGAACCTGGTCTGGGTCGCCGGCCTCCTGGTGCCCGTGGGATTGATTGCCACGTTGCCGGCGTCCGGCCTGATCCGCCGGGTCCAGCAGGCCAGCCGAGCTGCCGGTACGGCGACCACGAACGCCATCGAGGAGAGCATGAGCAACATCGCCGCCGTGCAAAGCCTTGGCGGCATGGCGCGGGACAAGGAACGCATCGAGGCGAAGAGCGACGAGTCCTATCGGCGCTACCGGCACGTCGTGCTGATGCAGATCGCCATGTGGGCGTTGTCGACGCTCTTGACCATTGGCCTCGGCATCTACGTCGCCATCTCGGTACTCGGCGGCGTCATCCAAGGGTCGATGACGCCGGGGGACTTCGGAGCCGTGTTCGGTTTCGCGCTGTCGATCGGCGGCGCGGGCCTTTCCATCGGCATGGCCTGGATCAACCTGCAGGGCAATACCGCGGCGATCCGGCGCGTGTTCTTCTTCCTGGACATGGAGGCGGAGGACGCCTTCGAGGGCATGTCGGATCTGCGGCGGGTTCACGAGGGCGTGCGCTTCGAGAACGTCGACTTCAACTACCCCAACGGCCAGGTCGCGTTGCGGGGCATCGACTTGGACTTGCGCGTCGGCGAACTCGTAGCCGTGGTGGGACCCACGGGCGCCGGCAAGACAAGCCTTGCGTATCTCATCCCGGGCTTCTACCGCCCCACCCGTGGGCGCGTGCTCATCGACGGAAAGGACATCCAACGCGTGAACCTCGCGTCGCTACGCGGGCAGGTGTCCTACGTCTTCCAGGAACACCTGCTGATGAGCGAGTCCATCCGGTCCAACCTGCTGCTGGTCGCCCCCTCGGCATCCGAGGCCGACATGCGCGCGGCGTGCCGCACGGCCGGGGCGCTCGGGTTCATCGATGCTTTGCCGGAGGGCTTCGACACGGTGCTGGGCCGATCGGGCGACACACTTTCCGTGGGACAAAAGCAGCGCCTGTGCATCGCCCGCGGCCTGATACGGGATACGCCCATCCTCATCCTGGACGAACCCACCGCCGCGCTCGATCCAGCCACGGAGCATGCCTTGGTTCGTTCGCTTCGGGAGGCGACCGAGGGCCGGCTGGTGATCGTCATTGCCCACCGCCTGTCGACGATCCGCCGCGCCGACCGGATCGTTTTCCTCGAAGACGGGGAGATCCGCGGTATCGGTGGCCACGACGACCTCATGGCGGACCCCGAGAGTCGATACCGTCGGTTCGTCGAATTACAGGGCGGCGCATGACCGTAACGGAGGAGCGATCTATGCAGATCTACCAAATTGCCATGCACGTCGAGGATCTCGACGCCACGGCGGCGTTCTATCGCGATATGGTCGGTGCCGAATTCATCGCCCGTTTCGATCCGCCCGGACTGCTGTTCTTCGACTTTGACGGTGTCCGGGTGTTGTTCGAGAGCGGCGGCGAGGCGAAGGGAAACTCGATTCTCTATCTGTGGACCGACGACATCGACGCGCGCGTCGCGGAACTCGAAGCCAAGGGTGTTCGCTTCGTTCACGGCCCGCAGGCCGTCCACAAGGATGAGGACGGTACCTTCGGGCCGGCGGGCGAGACGGAGTGGATGGCGTTCTTCGAGGATCCCGAGGGCAACACCGTTGCGTTGGTAACCCGACGCGAGTAACGATCCGGCAGCCTCCGGCGGTACCCCTAGCCCGGCTGTAGCAGGGCGTTCAACAGGTCTTCGTTGTCGTCGTCTGCCGAGAGCAGCGAATCCTCGTTGAAGATCCGCATCGCGTCGGCGGATTCGAGGCGGCGGCCCGCCTCGGCGAGAAGCTCCGTGACACGTTCCCGGGGTACGCCGCTACCCAGCGAAGCCGAAGCGAACCAGGCGTAGCCGTAGCCGTCGAGTTCGCCATCCTGCTGGGCGCGCACGAAGCACTCGACGGCGACTTCGTCGCGGCTTTCCCAATGCATGATCGCGCCGAGGTTGCTGTAGGCCGTAGCGATGAACTCGTCCGGCCAGTCGCATTGTTCGAGGAAGGACCGGTAGGCATCAACGGCGTCCGTCACCGCGTCCGCGTCGCCGCTGCGAACCGCGTTGCCTACCTTCTGTTGTTCGAACCGCTGTTGAGCCCAGCGGCGTTCGCACCAGTCCGGGTCTTCGGCAATGATCTCCGCCATCCGCCGGGTCAACTCCACGATGTCGTCCGCATATTTTCCGTCGTCGCCGCCCATCATCATGATGGCCGTGTGGCATAACTCGTAGCGCGACGCACGGTTCTCGGCGGTTGGGGCGACGCCGGCGTTGACGGTGCGGAACAGCCGCACCCACTCGTCGCGCCGGTCGGTTGCGCGCCAGGACGCACCGGTCGACGAGATGTCCATCGTGTCCGCCCATTCCATAGCGGGCCGGTTTCCCATGACATGCTCGATGTGCGCCCGATGCGTGGCCACCGCGTCTTCGTGTCGCTTGAGGAACGTCAGAGCATTGACCAGGTTGATTGTGGCGAACGCGCGGTCGTCGGGGTTCGGATCCTGGTCCAGGAACCGTTGGCACAGGTCGGCTAGGTTGGCGTTGTCGTTGCGGCAGTGGTGGATCAGAGCCGCCAACTTCACCGCGTCGGGGTCCATCGACTTGGTCCCGGTGAGTGGCCGCAATAGGTCGAGAGCCTCACCGAGCAGCGGCGAAAGGCTGGGAACGGGCTCGGACTTCGACCGGTCATGGTATTCGCGGTACAGACCTTGGGCCCGTCCCAGTCGATCGGTTGGTTCCTTCTCGCCGTGGTTTTCGATGGTGATCTCCTGATTGATGGCTCGCACCACTTGGGCGGTGTCCGAAGCCCGTTGTCGAACCGCGTCGCGTTGGTTTCTCAGCGCCTTGAGCCGATCCGAGCCTTTCGCATTGAGCAACTCCCCGATCTCGTCAAGCGTGAAGCCGAATCCCTGGTAGCGACGGATGCGCCGCAGGGCTTCGATGTCGTCGTTGCCGTAGAGGCGATAGCCAGCGTCCGAGCGCGTGGCCGGTTGCAGCAGGCCGATGGCGTCGTAGTGGCGCAAGGCACGGACCGTGAGTCCCGAAAAGGCCGCTGCTTCGCTGATTTGGTACATCGATGTCTCCTTTCGGCCCGTGTCGAGGCCGGTTTAGGGGACTGTAGGGCCTGACGTGGCGAGAGGGTCAAGCGTTCTTTTTCGATGCGGCGAAAAAAAACACGGTCCCGTTGGTGACTTGACGCGAGTGACCGGGCAGCCGGTCCCGCACCGCAATCTTCGGCTCTTCGGCACGTGACTTCGACGGCTTCGACACATCGACTGACAGTACGCCCCGACTTCGATTACATTAGCTCTCTTGCCTAGTGGGGAATCAAAGGGAGGGTACGATGCCCATGAACGTCAAGCCGGTGCCGACCTTGGACGATGAGGTCAACGAGGTCCGGCTCGCCACGGCGGAGATCGTCAACAACGACATTCTGCCCAACGAGGGGAAGCTGTGGGCCCGCCGCCACGACGGTGGCCGCCCCAGCCGCGAGCAGCAGGAGGAGTCCCACGAGCTGCGCATCGGCGTGCAGAACAAGGTCAAGAAGGCGAACCTGTGGGCGCCGCACCTGCCACCGGAATTCGGCGGCATGGGACTGTCGTTCATGCAGCACGCCTACATGAACGAGGTGCTGGCCTACAGCCCGGGGGCGGCCTCGCTGTTCGGAGTCGTCGCCCCGAACTCCGGCAACCAGAAGATCCTCGTCAAGTACGGCACGCCGGAACAGCACGAGAAATGGCTCCTCCCGCTGACCGAGGGCCGAATGCAGTCCGGGTTCTCGATGACCGAACCGCACAACGCCGGCTCCGATCCGCGCTCCATCCAAACGCGGGCCGAGCTCGATGGCGACGAGTGGGTGATCAACGGCCACAAGTGGTTCACGTCCAACGGCCATGCGGCGGACTTCTTCATCGTCATGTGCCGCACCGCGGACCCGGACGATCCCGGTGGCGTGAACGAGAAGATGACCCAGATCATCGTGCCGAAGAACACCCCGGGCGTGAATATCGTCCGGGGCGTGCCGGTCTGGGGCAAGGCGTCGTCCCACTGCGAGATCATCTACGACAACGTGCGGGTGCCGAAGTCGAACCAGCTCGGCAGCACCGGCACCGGCCACCAGGCCGCCCAGGACCGCCTGGGTGCGGGGCGCGTCTACCACTGCATGAATTCGGTGGGTTCCATGTGGCGCTGTTTCGACCTGATGGTGGATCGGATCATGACCCGGGAGGTGCACGGCGGCGAGAAGCTCGAGGAGAAGCAGTTCATGCAGGGCTTCATCGCGGATTCCTACATGGACATCCAGGCCTCGAGGCTGATGGTCGTGGACTGCGCCCGAAAGATGGAGGAGGGTGCCGACTCCCGCACCGACATCTCCTCGATCAAGGTCTACGTCCCCAACGCCTACCACCGGGTCGTCGACCGGGCCATCCAGGTCTACGGCGCCGCGGGCGTTTCCGGAGACTTCCCGTTTGCGGGCATGTACGAGGGTGCTCGGACCCTCAGGATCGCTGACGGACCGGACGAGGTGCACAAGATCCTGATCGCCAAGAACGTGCTCCGCCGCTACCACGCCGGCGAGTCCTGGGACTTCGGCAACTAGCCATGGGGGATCTAGTAGCCAACATGGCGGCGGCGATCCGGGACGGGGGCCTGCTGCCGAAGATGCCCGCCGGCCTCACGCTCGAGGATGCCTACGCATTGCAGCAGAAGGTCGTCGCCGCCGTGGCCGACGGCACCGTCGCGGGGCTGAAGGCGGGGATGACGGCTGCTGCGGGACAGCAGGCGTTCGGCCTCACCCATCCGTTGATCGGTAGCCTCTACGAATCCGGCCGGCTCGCGCCGGGCGTTTCGTTTCCCAGCGCGCCGGGTGTCAGCCTCGAATGCGAGATCGGCCTCGTCGTCGACGAAGACGGCGCGCCGAAGTCCGCCGGACCCGTGATCGAGGTGCCGCGCATGGCGTTCGCGGACGAGGAGGACCGGAACGGGGCCAATCTCGTCGCCTGCAATATCGCCTCCGACCGCTACATCGTCGGCGAGCAACAGCCGCTAAGAGACTCCTACGGCGACGTCCAGATCAACTTGACGCGGGACGGCGAGGAGGTGTGTTCGGCACCGGCCTCCGATGCCTTGGGCGGGCCCCAGGCGGCGCTGGCGTGGATGTTGAACGAGGCCCGGGACCGGGGTCTCGAGGTCGAAGACGGCATGCTGCTCATCACCGGCGCGTGCGGCGGCATCCACCCCGCGCAACCCGGCCGCTACGTGGCGGACTACGGGGACTTCGGCAGGATCGAGTTCACGGTGACCTGATCAGGCGCTCGCGAAACGCTTTTCGAGCCTAGCGACAACGCCGGGTTTGGTCGCGGCGACGTTCTCCGTCTCCATCGGGTCGCGCTCGAGATCGAACAGCGTTCGGTCCTCGAAAAAGCCATCGATGAGTTTGTGGCGCGGATCCGCCACCATGCGCCAGCGGCCGCCACGGGAGAAGTCGACGCCGCGAGCGGCCAGCGCCTCGAGGTTCGGTGTCGGCACGGCGACGGCGGGAATGCGCCCGATCCAGTCGTAACGGTGCTGATCCGGTACCAGGAACAGGAAGTTGGGCCGCCGTATCGCGTGTGGACCGACCGCCCCCGCACGTCGCGAAAGGGCGGCCGACAAACCGGCGGCCGAAGCCGCCGCCGTGCCCGCCAGAAAGGACCGGCGGGTCACCCTTCGGCGGAGTGTGGCTCGCATGGTCGTTCGGTCAACCAAGCGCGAGGACGCGCCGGTTCTATTCCCGGACGTACCGGTCGACGGTGCCCACGAAGACCAAGTCGGCGAAGCGTCGGAATAGCTCGCCTAGCGGCTCCCCGGGCAGGTGGCGGGCGATGCATGTCCGCATCTTGGCGAGTTCCGCGTAGGGGTCGACTTCGAGCTCGGCAAGTTTCGCCAATTCCTCTTCGACCTCGCTCGCCGATTCGCCGAACGCGGTCAGGACCTCTGCGTGTAGATCGTCGCCGAGTTTCTCGCTCATGTTGCTCCACAGACCACCCCACAGGGCACCCATGAGGTCTTCGCCCACGCACCCGGCGACGGTTTCCGCCTTCAGTTGGATGCCCGTGCCGGCATACGCCTCCTCGGCGAGCCTGCCCAAGGCGCCGATGTCAAGACGTTGCAGGGTCAGTTCGTTGCCGGCAAACGACGCGCGCCTGAACCGGAAGCCGCGTCGCGTGACTTGGCCGTGGAGAGCTCTCGCGCCCTCTTTGTAGGTACCCATCCTGATTTGAAGCACGTTCACCGAATCCGCCGCCATGAGGTCCGCGACGAATGCGGCGCTGGGATCGACGTCGTTGCGCACGAACATGCGCACGTCGAACGAGCCCCCGTCGCCGCGCGTCACTTCCGCCCGTGTGCCGGCCTTCTCTCCTTCGACCAGACGCCAAGACCCCAGCATTGAGTCGGCTGCCGGGCTCTCGTCCCAGGTCAGGGAGTTCTCGAAGTTGTCGCAGCCGGAAAGGGTCGTGATCGACACGACGACAACGGCGGCAAGTGTTGATCGACGGATACCAACTTCGATCATTGTCCCGCCCTCGAGTGGCTCGATGCGGGCCAGTATCACCGTCACCGGTGGGCCGGTCAACTCGGCCGACGGCTTCCCCTCGGGCTGTTCGGTTCGATTGTCTCCCGGCACCGCAACCGGTCTTCACCCGCGTCGCGGTTGACCCGATCCCTCGCCTCGCGCACAGTTCGCCGCTTGTTCTGGATCGAGTTTGCCATGGTGCCGCTATCCCGCTTCCGTGTCGTAGAACTGGGCGTCGGCCCCGTCACGGGATTGGCGACCATGGTGCTTGCCGATTTCGGCGCGGATGTCGTCAAGGTGGTGCCAAAAGGGGGCGACCCGTTCCGGAGTATGGGATCGTGGCCGTTGTGGACCCGGGGCAAACGGATCGTGGAAGCGGATCTCGATGATCCCGACGATCTGTCGGCGCTGCGCAGCTTGATCGTCGACTCGGCCGATGCCGTGCTGACCACGCTAAACGGGGCGGAACGGGATGCCATCGGACTCGACCCGGTGTCCCTGGGGCGCCCCGATCTCGTACTGGGCATGGTGTCGGGCTTCGGCGAGGACGGTCCCTATGCGAAGTACCCGGCCTACGAACCGGTGGTAGCGGCCAAGAGCGGCCGAATGCTCAACTTCGCCGGCGTTGCCGATCGGCCTGGCCCGAACTATGCGGCCTTGCAGGTCGGCACGCATGCCACGGCGCAGAGCGCTGCCTCGGGCCTCCTGGCGGGGCTCATCGGTCGTGAAGCAACGGGCCACGGCTTCACGTTCGACACCTCGCTGTTGCGCGGCATGATGCCCTACGAGATGGGCATCATGGCCATGGCCCAACTGTGGGATAAGGGCATCCTGGCACGGCCCAAGGCTAGGCGCGACCGAACCGTCTCGATGCCGACCCTGAACTACCACCCGGTACGCACCAAGGACGGCAAGTGGCTGCAACTGGGGAACCTACTGCCCCACCTCCTCGACAACTTCTTCCGCGCCTCCGGGCTCGACGCCGACATTGCGGACGAAAAGCACGAAGGCGATCCTTTCCGCTGGCCGCGGGAGGTGCTCGAGGAGTTCCGCGACCACCTGTTCGAGCACATGCAGTCCAAGACCCTGGCGGAGTGGACGGACATTTTCGTCGCCGACGGCGGTGTGGCGTCACACGCGTATCAGAGCACCCAGGACGCGCTCAAGGATCCGGATCTCACCGCCAACGGTCATGTGGTCGAGCGCGACGGGATGATCCAGCTTGGGCCGGTCGCCAACTTGACCGAAACCCCCGGCGAGGCCGGCGGTGCCGCCGTCAAGACAACGTTCGAGGCGATCAAGCCCCATGGCTTCGCCGTACCCGGTGCCCGCGGCGAGCGCCCGACGAAACCGCTTGCCGGCGTCACCGTGGTCGAGAGCGCGACCATCATCGCGGCGCCGCTGGCCGCGGCGACACTGGCCGACCTAGGTGCCAGGGTCATCAAGATCGAGCCGCCGACGGGCGACCCGTTCCGGTCCATGTTCCACGGTTTCGGGGCATCCAAGTGCAACGCGGGCAAGGAGTGCATCTGCCTCGATCTCAAGTCCTCCGAGGGGCAGCGCATCGCACGGTCCCTGGCCGTGAAAGCGGACATATGGATTCACAACTACCGCATGGGCGTGCCCGAGAAACTCGGCATCGGCTACGAGCAGCTAGCCGCCGCCAACCCGAACCTCGTCTACGTGTCCGCGAACGGCTACGGCCCCGCCGGACCCGGTGCGAAGCGGCCGTCGACGCATCCGATACCGGGCGCGGCGCTCGGCGGCGTGGTCTGGCAGTTGGGCGGCCTGCCCCCGGAGGACGAGGTTCCGGACAACGCGACGTTGCGCGAAACCGCCCGCAAGCTGTTGCGTGCCAACGAGGTGAACCCCGACCCCAACATGTCGATGGTGGTCGCCACCACGGCTCTGATCGGGTTGGCGGCCCGGCATGCCCACGGTCGCGGTCAGAAGATCTTCGTCGACATGCTCGGCGCGAACGCCTATGCCAATTGGGACGACTTCCTAAGCTACGACGGCAAGCCGGAGCGCCCGGCGGTGGACGCCGGCGGCTACGGCCTCGGGCCGCTGCACCGCCTTTACCGATGCGCCGACGGCTGGGTGTTCGTGATGATTGTCACCGACGACGAGTGGACACTCTTCAAGGACGAAATGCACCTCGATGTCGAACGCGACGCGCCCCGCCTCGAGTCGGTGCTGACCGAGAAGTTCGCGGCGGGAAGTGCCGTCGACTTCGAACAACGCCTCGCCACAAGGGGCGTCGGGTGCGTTCGGGCGGACGGTTTGCAACCCCCGGCATTCTTGCTGGAAGATCCGCACTGTGGCGTCGAGGAGATGCGGGTGCCGGCGGTTCATCCGGATTGGGGCGACTATCTGCGCAATGGCCCGATGGTCCGCTTCTCAAAGGGCGACCGCTACCCGGGAACGGGGGCCATGGGCGGCGCCACCATCGCTCTCCTCGAGGAACTCGGGTACTCGGCGGCACAGATCGACGCGCTGATCGCCAGCAGGACGGTTCGGGCACGCAAGGCAGCGTGACTTCAGCGTGAAGCACAGTTGGTGGGTGCTGGCGTTGTGCCTGGCCGGTTGTCGCCCCGAGTTGCCGCCGCCAACGGAGCAGGATGTCGTCGACGTGGTGGTCGATGCCGTGATCGCGCCCATGGGTGAGGTCGTCGTTGTCAGCCAACCCAACGATTGTCGCGGCTCGAAGGTTTCGGTGCCGCCTGCGGCGTGGGCGGCGTTCCTCGATGCCAACGGGTTTGGCGACGGGTTGAACCTGTCTAGGTATGCGACCAGGCTGACGCTCGATACCAGCGGCGACGAGGCGGAGTCGGTTCGCGCTCGCCGCCGCATGCCCGTGGTGTCGCTGTCCCGGGTCGGCTTGGCCGAGAACGACGCCTTGCTGTGTGTCGAGATCTACGGGGCCGGCGATCGGGGCTACTACCTGCTCCTCCGTCGCGATGGGCGGGGGCAGTGGTCACTCAAGTCGGAAATGGAGGCTTGGGAGGAACCTGCCCAAGCGTGGGAACTGCCGCTGGAGGAAATGCCGGACGGTACGGTATACGAGAACTGATGGTGTCCCGGGTTCTCGTCGCCGCGGTCTGCTGCGCACTCCTTCACGGATGCGGAGTCGACACGGAACCCCCCGTCGAATCGGCGGCGCCATTGCGCTCGATTGCGGATTGGCCGACGATTCTCGAGCGCGGCACGATTCGGTTCGCGCGTCGCGCCTGGTCGGGTTTCGAGACCCTTCCATCCCAGGGCCTGCCGGCGGAGCAATACCGGCGTCTGGCCGAACGCTTCGCGCGTCGCCACGGCCTGGCCGTGGAGTGGGTGGTGGCTGCCAACGTGGACGAGTTGCTGCGCCACGTGCAAGACGGGCGAGCGGACATCGCGGTCCACCACCTCACCGTGACCGAGGGGCGCAAGGAGCGGGTGGTCTTCTCGCTGCCGTTGACCCGCTCGCGGGAATGGGTCGTCGGCGTCGACGAAGGAGGCGGTTTCGGCATCGCGGATCACACCGCCTACGTGGATTCGTTCAACGCGCACTATCCGGATGCGCTGCGCGTTCCCGTACCCGCCGAGACGGATCCGATCGGCTTCCAGGGGCTGATCGAAGATGGCGTCATCGACGTCACGATCATGGACGAGGCGGCGGCCCGGGCGATCGTCGCCGCGAGCGATCGGGTCCGCAAGCTTCGCGAGTTGCCTGAGGTTCACGAGCACGCATGGGCGTTGCGCCGGGAAAACCCCGTGCTGAAGGAGATCCTCGATGCCTACCTGCTCAAGCGACATACCACCGACGACCACCGAAGCGAGGTCCGCGACTGGGAGCGCATCGTGTCGACGGGTCGGTTGCGGATGCTCACCGTCAACCAGCCGACGACCTACTACCTCTGGCGTGGCGAGCTGTTGGGCTACGAATACGAGCTTGTCCGTTCGTTCGCGGAGGCCAACGACCTCGAGTTGGAGGTGATCGTCGCCCAGAGCATCGGCGAACTCTTCGAGTGGCTTGCAGCGGGTCGGGGCGACGTGATCGCGGCGAGTTTGGTCAGGACCGGCGAACGCGAGGAGGAGGGACTGCGCTTCACGCTGCCCTTTCTTCAGATTCGCGAGACGTTCGTTACGGCGGGGAAGCCGGTGACTGCCGTTGCCGACCTCGTCGGCCGCCAGGTCGCCGTCAACCCGATGACCAGTTACGCCCACACCCTGCGAGCCCTCGCGGGGGATGTGGATTTCGAACTCGACTTCGTGGAACTGTCGACGACGGCCATCTTGGAGGCGGTGGTCGGGGGAGAGATCGATGTCACCCTCGTGGACGGGCACCGTGCGGGACTGGAGGCTACGTTCGAGCCGTTGATGTCCTTGGGGCTCGCGCTGGAAGGCGACAAGGGCCTTCGGTGGGCGGTCAACGCCGGGAATGCGGAACTCGGGGACCGGCTCGACGCCTTCATCGACCAGAACTACCGGGGCTACGACTTCAACGTCCTGCATCGCAAGTACTTCGTCAACCAGGGGCGGATTGCCCGGCAGCACGAGCATCGAATCACCGGTAACGACCTGTCGCCGTTCGACCTGATCGTGAGGCCCTTGGCGGAGGATGCCGGCTTCGACTGGCGCCTGATCGTCGCGCAGATGTACCAGGAAAGCGGTTTCGAGCCGGATCGCGTCAGCTTCGCCGGTGCCGAAGGGTTGCTCCAGGTCCTGCCGCGCACCGCGCGGGATCTCGGCGTGGACGCGGACAAGCTGGCACGGCCGGAGGTGGGCATCGCCGCGGGCATCGGCTACCTGTCGTGGACAAGGCAGCGGTTTCCCGACCTTCCGGTGGGCGAGCAGCTCTGGTTCGCCCTCGGCGCTTACAACGCCGGCGTCGGGCACGTTCGCGACGGCCAGCGACTTGCCCGCAGGCTCGGCCTCGACGGCTCGCTGTGGTTCGACAACGTGGAACTGGCGATGTTGAAGCTGGCGGAACCGGAGTTCGCGCGGGAGTCGGTCTACGGCTACGTGCGCGGTTCGGAAGTGACCCGCTACGTTCGGGAGATCCGGGACCGGTACCGCGCCTACGTCGATCACTTCGATCGACTCGAAGCCGGTTCGTAGGGGCGGTCTTGTACCCCGTCATGCCGTGCGTTTCTCGGGCAGCCGCAAGGGTCGCCCCTACGGCTGTGCAAGGCGACCGCGTGCCGGGCAGGGCTGGCCTGGCGCGTAGGGTCGCGGCTACCGGCTTACGTCCACGGCACGGATATGCGACGTGATCGCTTCGACGATCTGGCCGATCACCGGCTCCGGGAGGTCGTGCCCGAGCTTGTCGATCTCCAGGTACTCGGCGCCTGGGATCGCGTCGGCGGTGTCGCGGCCTGCCTCGACCGGGACGAGAGGATCCGCGTTGCCGTGGATCACCAGGGTGGGCACGTCCATCTTGGCGAGGTCCGCCCGCCGGTCTTCGGCCGTGAGGATCGCTGCGAGCTGGCGAGTGACGCCGTCGGGGCGGTGGGCGCGTTCAACGGCGGTCCGCGCGAAACGCCCGATGCCGTGGACCGCCGAGTCGTAGTGCGGGCCACCGAAGATCTTGGCCGTCTGGATACTCTGGGCGATGGCGGTTTCCGTGTCGGCCGTGGCGATGGCTTGGATCAACCCGCCGATGGTTTCGTCGGTGGGGCCAGGCAGGTCGGGATTCCCCGTGGACGACATGATCGAGGTCAAGCTGTAGACCCGCTCCGGGTGCTCGATGGCGAGTCGTTGGCTGATCATCCCGCCCATGGACAAGCCGATCACGTGCGCGCCGCCCTGACCGAGGTGATCGAGGAGCGCCACGACGTCGGCGGCCATGTCCGAAAGGGTATAGCTCGCTCGGAGCGCCGAGGGATTGTCCTGCGCCATCAACAGGGCTTCGACCGAAGGCGGCGGTTCCTCCGGGCCTGTCGACAGGCCTGCATCGCGGTTGTCCAACAACACCGCACAATAGCCGGCATGGACTATTCCTTCGAGCAACGACTCGGGCCACTGCACAAGCTGGCAGCCCAAGCCGTGGATGAACAGCACGCGTGGGTTCGCCCGTGCGCCTCGGTGCTCGAAGTAGATCTCGCCGGACTGCGTTGTGAACTTCGGCATGGGAACGTTCAAGCCTCCTTTGTTTCGCGCCATGAACGGTCGTAGGCGCGATCATGGACGGATTGGGGAAATGTTAGCAAACGCTTTCCCTGTGCTTCGCCTGCGGCTGACAGGTCTCGGTGGATGACGCCGAGCAGGCCCTTGTGGCGGCCCGGTAGACGCGCGGCGTGGTGCTTTCGGTTCGGGCGGGGACAAGCCCGGGACAAGCCCTGCCCCGACGGGCTGGCCACGCGCTCGAACGCCGATCCGCTACCGCCGGGTTCCCCGCACGTCCAACATTCCGGATAGAGGCGGACACCGCACCTCCAAGATTCCCGCCGATAACTTCCATTTGCAGTCACCATTTGTACGCGAGGCGTTGGCTATACTGGAGCGATGATCTCGCCCGGCAGCCGCCAACGAGCCCGTATCAACTCCCCAGGATGCGTTCTTGGACTGGCGTGCATCGCGCTCGGTTTGTCTGGTTGCGCATCCCTCATCGGGAACGTAACGGGTGGGCTGGTCGACGATCTCTCCAACGCCATCCTCGAGAGCGACGACCCGGCGACGGTCCGCGATGGTGCGCCCGCCTACCTGCTCATGCTGGACGCATTGCTGCGTCGGGACGCCGATAGCCCGGCGTTGCTGCGGGGGGCCGCCACCCTCAACGGTGCCTATGCCACCGCCTTCGTCGCGGACGACGACCGCCGGCGCGCATTCGCGACCAAGGCATTCCATTTCTCGCTCCGTGCGGCGTGCCTGGAGGTCGCCTGGATGTGCGATGTGCGTACCGTGGACTTCGACGAGTTGGATCAGCGAGCGGCATCCTTGCAGAATGCCGACGTGCCCGTCGCATACGCTCTGGCCACGGCGTGGGCAGGCTGGATCCAAGCCCACGCCGACGACTGGAACGCCATCGCGGATCTGGCCCGCGTGAAACCGATCCTCGCCCGCGTAGTCGAACTGAACGAGGCATACGACCACGGCGGCCCGCACTTGTACATGGGCGTATTCGAAACCCTGATCCCGCCCGCGTCGGGCGGTCGACCGGAAATCGGCCGGGAGCACTTCGAACGGGCCATCGAACTCACCGACGGCCGACACCAGATGGCGAAGGTCCTGTTCGCCGAGCACTATGCTCGCCTCGTGTTCGACCGTGAACTCCACGACGCCCTGCTAAACGGTGTGCTCCGGGCCGATTCGGTAGCCCCGGGACTAACCTTGATGAACACGATCGCAAAGGAGCAGGCACGTGTACTACTGGACACCGCTGACGACTATTTCTGACGGACATCGTCGATGGCGGCTGTTCGCGCTGGCCCTGGCCGTGGCGGCGTTGCTGGCCGGTCCGGCGGCAACGGCGAAGACGTTGAAGATCGCGACCACGGCGCCTGACGGCTCCTCGTGGATGAAGGTGCTGCGCAAGGCTGGCGACGAGGTCGACGCGGCCACCGAAGGCCGCGTCAAGATCAAGTTCTTCCCCGGCGGCGTCCGTGGCGACGACCAGCAGGTGCTGCGCCGTATCCGGGTCCGGCAGCTCGATGGCGGCATCCTGCAAACCGGTGTCTTCGGCACGCTATTCACCGATGTTCAGATCTACAACCTGCCCATGTTGTTTCAGAGCCTCGAAGAGGTGGACGCCGTGCGGGAAGTCATGGATCCGATACTCGTTGCGGGTCTCGCCGATGCCGGTTTCGTGGCCTTCGGCATCGCCGAACTCGGTATGGCGTACGCGATGAGCAAGAAGGAGGCGCGGTCCCTGGCGGACGCGCGGCGTCTCAAGGTGTGGTCGCCCCAGGGGGACCGCCCGGCCGAGCGCACTTTGTCGGCATTCCGCATCAAGCCGATTCCCCTTACGCTCTCCGAGGTCTTGACAGGTCTGCAAGCGGATCTGATCGACACCGTGGCGGCACCACCGGTCGCCGTCCTGCCCCTGCAGTGGCACCGAAAGCTCAAATACGTTCTCGATCTACCGTTCATGTACATCTACAGCCTGGTCGTCGTAACGGAGGGGAGTCTTGAAGGCATGACGGCGACCGATGTCGTCGCGGTGAAACAAATCATGCGTACGGCGGTCGCCGAGATTGACCGGTTGAACCGTGCCGATCACGCGGCCGCGTGGGCGGCGCTCAAGAGCCAGGGACTGCAATTCCTGACCCCCACCGACGCCGAGGTCGCCCAGTGGCGCGGGTCGGCCCAGACCGCCACCGAAGTCTGGATCAACGAGGGCCTCATCAGCAGGGAAATTCACGCGACCCTCATGGAGGTTCTCAACAAGGCTAGATCTCGACAAGCCGTTCGTGCGGTCGTTTCCCCCAGCATAGCCGGTCGGTAGGCATGCCCCGACGCTTGCACCAGGGCCTGCGCTGGGCGGAGACGCTCCTCCTGGCCATCCTGCTGTTGGTGATGATCGGCGTGGCCGTGTTCCAGATCGTTGCGCGCAACGCGTTCGGAACCGGGCTTGTCTGGGGCGAGGATCTCGTGCACGTGGCGGTGCTTTGGATCACCATGCTCGGTGCCACGGCAGCCGCCGGGGACGACAGCCATATCCGGATCGACATCGTGTCGCGCTTCGCGAGCCCGAAGATCCGCTCCCTGGCGACCCGCGTTACGGCGATCTTCACGGCGGTGCTGTGTGCAGCCCTCGGGTGGTATTCGATCGAGTTCATTCGCTGGGACTTTCTTGATGGCACGCCCGGGTTCGGCGCGGTACCTGCATGGGTGTGCGAGACCATCATCCCGGTGGCCGCGGCTGTCATGGCCATCCGCTATGTCGGTCACGCCATCTGGCCGGCCCAGGACGATCCGTGATCTGGGCGGGCATTGTCGTGGTGGTGCTCATGGCGCTCCTCGGCGCGCCGCTGTTCGCCATCGTCCTTGCGGGGGCGATGCTGGGTTTTCTCGCGGCGGGCGACGAACTCGCCCTGGTCGCCATCAACATCTACGGCATGACCGACAAGCCGCTGCTGCTCGCGCTGCCGTTTTTCACTTTTGCGGGCTACCTGATGGCCGAGGCCAAGTCGTCGGAACGTCTGATGGCACTCACTCGGTCGCTGTTCGGTTGGATGCCCGCGGGCTTGGCGATCGTCGGCTTCGTGGCCTGCGCCGCGTTTACCGCGCTGACCGGCGCTTCGGGAGTAACCATCGTTGCCTTGGGTGCCCTGCTGCTTCCGATGTTGAAATCGAGTGGCTTCGGGGAACGGTTCAGCCTCGGACTGGTGACCACGTCGGGCAGCCTTGGCGTCCTGATCGTGCCGGCGGTGCCGTTGATCCTCTACGGGGTCATCGCCCAGCAGATGGATGTCGGCGAGCCGTTCACCATCCAGCAACTGTTCCTCGGTGGCATCGGGCCGGTACTCTTGATGCTGGCGTTGCTCGCGGCCTGGACGGTTTGGCGTTACGGCGGCGGTCCGCGGCTTCGGTTGACGGCGGCGGGCCCGCGTCGAGGACTGCCATCCTGGTCCGTCTACCGCACCGAAGGGGTGCCCCGGACGCCCTTCGACCCGGCGGAACTGTGGCGGGCGGCGAAAGCGGCCCGTTGGGAGCTGCCGTTGCCATTGGTGGTGCTCGGTGGCATCTACTCCGGTCTGTTCGCGATCTCGGAGGCGGCGGCGATGACCGCGCTGTACGTCCTGATCGTCGAGGTCGGACTGTACCGGGAGGTCTCGCTCAAGGCCCTTCCCGGCGTGATTCGCGAATCCATGGTCATGGTCGGCAGCATCCTTCTCATCCTGGGCGTGGCGCTGGCATTCACGGATTTCCTGATCGGTGCCGATGTGCCCCAGAGACTGTTCGCCTTCATGCAGGAGCACGTCACCAGCGCCCTGACGTTCCTCATCTTGCTCAATATCGTGTTGCTGGCGCTCGGCGCCATTCTCGACATCTTCTCGGCCATCATCATCATGGTTCCCCTGTTGCTGCCTGTTGCCGTCGGCTATGGAATCCACCCCATCCACCTGGGCATCATCTTCCTGGCCAATCTCCAGATCGGCTATTTCACGCCGCCCATCGGCATGAACCTGTTCATCGCGAGCTATCGTTTCGACCGGCCCGTCCTGGAGTTGTACGCGGCGTGCCTCCCGTTCATGGCGGTACTCCTAGTCGCGCTCCTGATCATCACCTACGTGCCCGCGCTGTCGCTATGGTTCCTATAAGGCGTGTCGCCGCCTAATATCGTCGCAACCAAGTTTGATGGGGAACCGCGTGGGCAAAACAGGGCGGATCGTCGTGGCCGCGGTCATCGGATTGGCGCTGATCGCGTGCCTCGCCGCCTACTACGTCCTCGGCACCCG
Organism: Gammaproteobacteria bacterium; assembly: GCA_028821405.1. Taxonomy (GTDB): domain Bacteria; phylum Pseudomonadota; class Gammaproteobacteria; order Pseudomonadales; family Azotimanducaceae; genus VXYL01. The sequence goes on from JAPPGK010000019.1 coordinate 39,487, forward strand.
GCACGGTCAGAATCTCGCTCTGGAGCGTGCCGCTGCGGGAATCCCCGCGCGGGTGGTGCCCGCCGAGTACGACGGCCTGCGCGTATTCGTGTGCGGCTCCGGCTCCCCGATGCCGGGCAGGGCACAGGCCTGTGTTGCGGTCACCGCAGGGGAATCGCTGTACCTCGTGGACTCGGGCGCCGGTTCGCCTGCCGTCATGCAGTTGCACGGTCAACCGATGGCCCACCTGCGTGCCCTTCTGCTCACGCATCTGCACACCGACCACATCACCGGCATCCCCGACATGAACCTGGCCTCCTGGGTCATGGGCCGGGGCGAACCCCTGCGAATCCTCGGCCCGGCAGGCGTCGACAGGGTTGTCCGGGGGTACAACGAGGTTCTCGCCCTGGATCGAGGGTTCCGGGTTGCCCATCACGGTATCCACCTTCTGGCCCCGGAACTGGGCGTAATGCACGCCGAGACCGTCGAACCGGGGATCGTCGTTGAAGAGAACGGGCTCGTGATCACCGCGTTTGCCGTCAACCACGAGCCGATCACGCCGGCGTACGGATACCGTTTCGACTATCGCGGCCGCTCGGTGGTCGTCAGCGGCGACACCGTCGTGACGGACAACCTCGAAGCCCAAGCGCGCGGTGCCGATCTGCTGCTGCACGACGTGTTGTCGATGCGCATCGTTGGCACCATGCAAGCCGCTGCGACCGCCGCCGGCGCGTCGCGCGCGGCCAAGATATTCTCGGACATCCCGACCTACCACGCGCATGCCGTTGAACTGGGTCCTGTCGCAGAACGAACCGGTGTGCGGATGCTCGCGGTGTATCACTTCGTGCCGCCGCCCACGAACTACCTGATGGAGCGGATCTATCGGGACGATCTGCCGCACGGCACCGTCCTCACCCGCGATGGAACCGAGTTCAAGCTCCCGGCGGGAAGTACCGCGATCCATGTCACGCATCCCTGAGTACTGCCTAGATCGCCTCAACCCCTACTGGTCGTTCAGACGATGACCACCAAGCCCATGAACCCCCGCGGCGGCGAGATGGGGAACCCGTCGCCGCCGCTGCGGTGGGTCATGTCCAAAATGCTTGCCCGGGCTGCGGACCCGGATCGAATCGCCACCCGTCGCACCAAGCTGGAAGCGAAGCGTCGAAGGGCGGGCGCGGCGCATGTGGTCGAATATTTTCACCAGGTGGACGACGGCTACAGCCACCTTGCCGCACAGATGCTCGGGGCATTCGCCGAGCGCTACCAAATACAGCTCGTCTGTCACCTCGTGGGCCCGCCCAGCGGGCCGAACGCGCCGGAGCCGGACTTCCTGCTCGGCCTGTCCCGCTACGACGCGGCCAGGATCGGCCCGCACTACGGCCTCGAGTTCCCCGGAGGTTCGGACCCGCCGGACCGAGATCTCGTGAATCTGGCAACGCGCATCCTGGCCGGGGTCGTGACCGACTCGGGGGCCTTCGTCGACGCGGCACCCCGCGTCGGCGATGCACTCTGGTCCGGACCCCCGGATGCGATGCAGGCCTTGGCCGAGCGCTACCGGCCCGTTCCCGATGCGGCAGCGGTGCTCGCGTCGGGCGAGAGGCGTCGGGCCGACCTTGGCCACTACTCGGGCGCGATGTTCCACTACGGCAAGGAGTGGTATTGGGGCATCGACCGTCTCCACCACCTCGAGCGGCGGCTGGTCGAACTCGGCGCAAGCCACGACGGCGGGAAGATTCTCAGCGCCCCACCGGCAATCGAGCACGGACCGCACCACGACGAGGGATCGATGACGTTGGAGATCTTTCCGTCGGTGCGAAGTCCGTATACCGCGTTGTCGTTCGACGCGGCCGTGGACCTCGCGCGCGCCACCGGCGTACGCCTGCAGGTCCGGCCGGTGCTGCCCATGGTGATGCGCGGCGTACCCGTGACCCGCACCAAGGGGGTCTACATCTTCATGGATGCCGCCCGGGAGGCGCGCACACACGGCCTGACCGATTGGGGCAGCTACTGCGAACCCGTCGGGTCTCCGGTGGAGCGGTGCTATTCCCTCTACCCGTGGGCCGTCGCCGAGGGTCGCGGCGTCGAACTCTTGAGCGCCTTTATGCGTGCCGCGTTCCGGGAGGGGATCAACACCAATACCGACGCCGGCCTGCGCCACGTGGTCGAGGCCGCGGGACTCTCCTGGGCGGAGGCCCAATCCATCGTCGGCAAGGATGCCTGGAACGACCACGCCTGGCGGGAAGAAATCGAGGCGAATCGACGTGCAATGTACGATGTCGGGCTTTGGGGAGTACCCAGTTTCCGGTTGCTCGATGCGGCGGGAGAGACCCGGCTTCGGGTTTGGGGCCAGGACCGGCTTTGGCTGGTGGCGCGCGACATACAGCGCGCCTTGGCACCCCGACCCGGACCTTGAAGTCTCGGCGCCTACCGCCGAATCTTCATGGTTCGAACACCCCTGTGACGGTTTGGTTCGAGAACGTCATTCCATGTTCTGGAACGTAGCCTGCCGAAACTCGGTACGCTTGGGTAGCGACCTGGATTCGGGGGGTTGGCGCCGCCATTAGACGATGTTCGCCGGGCTCCTGTTCGAACCCACCCGCTTGCCGGGTGAAGCGGAGAACCTGCGGACGCAGGTACGTGAATTCGTCGCCCGGGAACTCCCGCCGGATTACTGGCCGAACTCGGACTTCAACGAGGGCCACAGTCCGGCGTTCTCGCGCAAACTGGGCGAGCGCGGCTGGATTGGGATGACGTGGCCCAAGCGTTTCGGCGGGGGCGAACGCACCTTCTTCGAACGCTACGTGGTGACCGAGGAGTTGCTGGCGGCCGGGGCACCGGTGAGCGCGCATTGGATCGCCGACCGCCAGAGCGGCCCGTTGCTGCTGAACTACGGGACCGAAGATCAATGCCAGCGCTACCTGCCGCAGATTGCCCGGGGCGAGTGTTTCTTCTCGATCGGCATGAGCGAACCGAACTCCGGCTCCGATCTGGCCTCCGTTCGCACCCGCGCCGAAAAGGTCTCGGGCGGGTGGATCGTGAACGGCACCAAGATCTGGACCACGGACGCCCACCGCAACCACTACATCATCATCCTTGTACGCACCGAACCACCGTCGGCAAACCGTCATGCGGGACTGTCGCAACTGCTGATCGACCTCCACGGCGAGGGCGTCACCGTTCGACCGATCAAGAACCTCGCCGGCGGCGAGGACTTCAACGAGGTCGTGTTCGAGGACTGCTTCGTCGACGATGACGACGTGGTCGGCGAACCCGGCAACGGCTGGGCCCAGGTGACCAGCGAATTGGGCTACGAACGCAGCGGACCGGAACGGTTCCTGTCGGCGTTTCGGGTACTCGTCGAATTCGTGCGTGCAGTCGGGAACGAACCGTCTCCCGGCGAGGCGGCTCTGATCGGCCGGTTGGCCAGTCACCTGATGACGTTGCGCCGAATGTCCATCTCCGTGGCTGGCATGTTGCAGAAAGGGGGCAGCCCCGTGGTGGAGTCGGCACTGGTCAAGTCGCTGGGCAACGACTTCGAGAAACTGCTCGGCGAGCGGGTGCGCCTGCAGGCCCCGCCGGGCAACGACCGTCTCGAGAAGTGCCTGCGCCAGACGCTGCTGCATTCGCCGTCGTTCACCCTGCGCGGTGGAACGCGCGAGATCCTGCGCGGCGTGATCGCCCGGGGATTGGGGTTGCGTTGATGGACCGCATGATCGCGGACACCGCCGAACGGATTTTCTCGGACCATGTCGACCGAGGCGTTCTGGACGCCGCGGAGCGCGGCGAGTTCCCGTCCGCGCTCTGGGATGTCGTTCGGGAAGCCGGTCTGAATCTCGTCGGGCACCCCGGGTCGGGGACCGATGGGGGAGACCTTTACGGGTTGTTGACAGTCGCCGGGCGACACGCCGTGCCGCTGCCGCTGGCGGAAGTGCTGATCGCCAATTCGTTCCTTGACGAGACCGGCCTGACCACCATCGCGGTGGATGGCGTTGCGCCATGGGCACGTGTGGCGGATCGCGTGGTGACCGTCGAAGGCGAGATGACCGTCGACTTCGACGTTGCCGAGAATGCCAATCTCGCCGGCGAGAGCCGGGACCGGGTCCAGATGCGAGACGCCCATCGAGTGGATGTGCCCGGGCAGTTGTACGAACGCATGGCGCTGTCCCGCGCGGCGCTCATGGCGGGTGCCCTCGAGGGGGTTTTGGCGATGGCCATCGAATACGCCACCGAACGCGAGCAGTTCGGTCGCCCCATTGCCAAGTTCCAGGCCGTGCAGCACAACCTCGCCGTCCTGGCGGGGGAGGTGGCCTGCGCGCGGTGCGCGTGCGACGGCGCGATCATGACCCTTGGGTCGGCGAACTTTCCCGTGACCGTCGCTGCTGCGAAAGCGCGCGTCGGCGAAGCCGCCGGGGTCGCCGCCGAGATCGCTCACCAGGTACACGGTGCCATGGGGTTCACCCACGAGCACAGCCTGCATCACTTCACCCGTCGCCTTTGGGCGTGGCGCGACGAATACGGTCGCGAGACCCATTGGCAGGAGCAGCTCGGCAGACGCGTGGCTGACGGCGGGGCCGATTCGGTCTGGGAGTTCCTCGTTGGTGCCGGATGAACTTCGCTCGCTGTTGGCGGGGCGGTCGATCCGTGTCGCGGTGAGCGAATGCCTGCTCGGACGTGCGGTACGGTGGAACGGCGAACACAATGGCGATACGTGGCCGCGACAACGGCTTGAGACGGTCTTCACCTTGGTTGGCCTCTGTCCGGAGGTGGGAATCGGGATGGGCGTGCCCCGGGATCCGATCCAGCTTGCCGGCGAAGCATCGGCACCGCGCGTGGTCGCGGTCGACGACCCCAGCCTGGACTACACGGATCGCCTCACGGGGTACGCGTCGGCGGTCGCAGCGGTGCTAGACGGGGTTCACGGCTACATCTTCGCCGACCGCTCGCCAAGCTGCGGTCTAACGGGCGTCAAGGTATTCGCGGAGGACGGCTCGTTCGAGCGCGTCGGCCGGGGCGTGTATGCCGCAGCGGTACTCGCCGACCATCCGGGCCTGCCGGTCGCGGATGCCGAGACGCTTAACGACGAGGAACTGCTCCTCGACTTCGTGCTCGCTGTCTTGGCCAGCCACGGCGTTGTCGACGGGAACGCAGGACTTCGGGACTTAGTCCGAGGATTGCTGGCCCCGTCGTTGGCCTAGGGAAGGTCTGAACAAGACCTTCCCTAGCTCGGCACAGGGATGTGCCGCCAAATTCGATGGCGTAAGCCATTGAATTTGCGAGCGAAACTATTTGTTTCGCTACTGTTCAAGTCCAGGGACGGACTTGAACAGAGGTTTCCTAGTGGACGGGCAGGCCCGTCCCCTACGCGTCGTCCTTGACGATCACGCCGCAGGCGGCTCGGGCGCCGCCGGCACAGCCCGCTTCCTCGCCACCCGGACAGTAGGAATCCGGGTCGACGTGGATGATGAACGCACTGCCGTCTGCGTCGAACAGGGACAACGGGCCGTCGGAGAGCGTGACCCGGGTCGTCAGCGTTTGCAGTCTGCCGCTCCCCAACGAATTTCCATCGTCGTCGGTCACGTCGCCCGACATGTCGGTGATGTCGATGTTCACGAGGTCGCCGGCGTGGAACGGATGGTTGCCGTCGGGGCTCGTATTGCTGTTGGGTCCGGGGTCGAAATGCCCCTTGGCGGCGGAACACGGCTCGCACACGCCGGTCTCGTGGATGTGAACGGCGTGCTTGCCTTCTGTTAGCCCCGTGCGGATGCCGATCTCCACTTCGACGATCTTGACGCCCTCCTCGGAAGCGCGCTCGGTCAGTCGGGCGCGCCCGATCGGCTGCTGCGAGTCGCAGCGCTTAATGACCGCGGAGGCGGTGACATCGTGGCTTTCGCTCTTCTCGGTCGACTCGGCCTCCGCACTGCCTACTTGACTGGCGTAGATCGCAAACGCCAGGGCGCATGTCGTAAGCCGGTGCGTGCGGGAGGATTCACTGTTGTGCATGAGCCCGTCCTTGCTGAGTGGCGTACCTTGTACGCTAACACCCGAGGCGGCCCGATGGAACGCGGACCTCACGCGCATGGCGACACTTGCCGTCCGCGCGAGTGGAGCGCCCGAACATCCAATTGATGCTTGTCCAACATCTTATTGAAGGATTCTAGTCCGGAGGATCAAGTGGCGGACAATTGCTCGTCGGCGCCTCGGCTCCATTCACGCGTGGCTTCGTTCAATCCCTGCTGTCGGTATAGCGTCGCATAGCGGCCGTCCGCAGCCATCAGTTCGCGGTGGTCGCCGGACTCGACAATGCGACCGTCGTCGACCACCAGGATGCGTGTCGCATTCCGTATCGTCGACAGGCGGTGTGCGATCACGAAGCTGATGCGACCCCGGAATATCTCGGCCAACGCGTGTTGGATGGCGAGTTCGGTCTCGGTGTCCACCGACGAGGTCGCCTCGTCCATGACGAGAAGCTGCGGGTCGGCGAGGATCGCACGGGCCAGGGAGATCAGTTGCTTCTGGCCCGCTGACAGTCGGCTGCCGCCTTCGCCCGCCGGCGTGTCGTAGCCCTGGTCGAGGGCCGTGATGAAACCGTGGGCATCGGCGAGTCGGGCGGCGTGCTCGACTTCCGCATCGCTCGCGTTCAGACGCCCGTAGCGGATGTTCTCCCGGATCGATCCGCTGAACACGTGCGCGTCCTGGAGGACCATGCCGAGATTGGACTGCAGCCAGTGCAGGCCGCGGTTGCGGTAGTCGGTACCGTCGATCAGCACCTGCCCGGCGGTGGGTTCGTAGAACCGGCAGATGACGTTGACGAGGGTGCTCTTGCCGCCGCCGGTGGGACCCACGATGGCGATGGTGTCGCCCCGTTGCGCGACCAGGTCGATGTCGCGTAGCACGGGCTGCTCCGGATCGTAGGCGAAACCGACGCCCTTGAGTTCGATCCGTTGGATGCGCGCATGGCCGCCGTCTGCCGCGAACCGTCCCAGCCGCGACTCCGACTCGTCGGTGGCCGCCAACGCTCGAAGGACGCTTGCCGAGTCCTGGATGTCCGGATCCTCGTCGATTACCGACAACACCCGCTCGGCGGCTGCCTGGGCCATCTGCAGTTCGATGAACCAGGACGACATGATCTCGGCGGGCCAGAAGAAATTGCGCGCGAGCATCGTGAACGCGACCACCGTGCCCGCGCCGATGAGTCCTAGGTAGACGAACGAGCCGCCGACGGTCAGCGTCAGGTTGACCGCCACCGAAGCAATCACCAGCACCAGCGGCAGGTACACCGCGGCGAGCACCAGGTTGCGCACCGAGGCCCGGTACATCCGGTTGGTCAACACGCCGAACTGCTTGGCGTTGGCGTCCTGGCTCACGAAGGTCTTGCTGGTCACCACGCCCATGATCGACTCGTTGAACGATCCGGTGATCTCCGAGTTGGTGCTGCGCACGAGCCGGGCGCTCGTGAGGATGCGGCGGTGGAACTTGATCGACACCCACCAGACCACGGGCAGGACTGTCATGACCAAGAGGGCGAGCCGCCAATCCATGACCAGCATGGCCCCGGTGAGGCCGACCATGATGGTGAACCCCCAGATCATGTCCACGAACCCCCAGGACAGGATGCCCGTCAGGCGGTCGCAGTCGGCGGTCAGGCGCGCCATCAGCCAACCCACGGGACGCCGGTCGAAGTAGGAGAACGACAGCTTCTGAAGATTCACGAACGCGTCGAAGCGGATATCGTGGCTGACGTAGCAGCTGACCCGTCCCGCGATCCACTCGAAGCCCCCGACGGACACCGCGACCACCAGGTTGCAGAGCAGGTATAGCCCGCCCCAGAGCCCGAAAGACGCGTTCATGCCGTTCGCCTGGACGTCGTCGACCACCCACTTCGCGAACAGCGAGTAGGACACTTCCACGCCGGCGGTGGCGATGGCCGCGACGATCAGGAAGGCCAGTTCCCGCTTGTAGGCGAGCGCATAGCCGAACAACCGCTTCCAAAGGTCGAGCTGGACCCTCGTGGTGTCGTCGCTGAAACCATCGTCGAACTCAGTGTCTTCAAACGGCATCGGAGGTCTCCTTCAGATCCCGCTCAATGGCTTCGTCGAGCGCTCCCTGGATCTCGCACAACCGGCGGTAGGGGCCGGATGTCGCCGCCAGCGTGGCGTGGGTGCCCTCCTGGATGAGGTGACCCCGTTCCAGCACCAGGATCCGGTCCGCGTTGCGTACGGAAGACAGCCGGTGGGCGATGATGATGGTCGTGTGGCGGCCGCGCCGACTGTTGAGCGCCGCCATGATCTCGCGTTCGGTGCCCGTGTCGACGGCGGACAGCGCATCGTCGAGAACGAGGATCGGCGGCTCCACGAGTAGCGCCCGCGCCAGAGCAAGGCGTTGTCGCTGACCGCCGGACAACGTGACCCCGCGTTCGCCCACCCGCGAACGGTAGCCGGCGGGAAAGCCCGCGATGGCGTCGTGGACCGCCGCTTCCCGGGCCGCCGCCATCATCTCGTCGTCGTTCACGTCCGCCCGCGCAAGGCGCAGGTTGTCGGCGACGGTGCGCGAATACAGGAAGGGGTTCTGCATGACGATGCCGAACTGACGGCGGAGCCAATGGCGGTCGACGTCGCGGATGTCCAGGCCGTCGATCAGGATGCGTCCGCGCTGGGGTTCGTAGAGCCGCGCCAAGAGCCGGATCAGCGTGGACTTGCCGGCGCCCGGCGGCCCCACAATGCCGACCGTTTCGCCTGCGGGGATATGAACCGAAAGCCCATCCAGCACCGGCTTGCCGGGCTCGTACTCGACGCGCACATCCTCCAGCACCAATTCGCCCCGGGCATGCTCGACGGTCGGTGGCGGTTCCCGCGACTCCTCGTCCGCCTGAAGAACGTGGTTGATGCGTCCTAGCGAGACCATGGCCTTGCCGGACTCGTTGAGAACCTGGCCGAGATGTCTCACCGGCCAGATGACCATCGTCACCTGCATCATGAAGGCGAACAGTTCGCCGACCGTCAGAGTTCCGCCGGCGAGAAAGATGCCGCCGGCGATGAGCACGATGCAGACCTGCGCCGTGCACAGGAAGTCGCTGATCGCCCAGTAGGCGCCGCTCAAGCGGTTCAGGCGTTCCCGGTTGTCGCGCAGTGTGATGCTCTTCGCGCCGAAGTGGCTGACTTCGTAGTCCTGCCGTGCAAAGGCGCGAACCACGCGGATGCCCGTGAGGTTTTCCTGCAAGCGGGCGGTGAGGGCGCCCTCCGACTCGTCGGTGATCTTGAACTGCGCCCGCACCCTCGCGAAGAAGTAGTACGCGCCCGCAATGATCAACGGCATCAGCACCAGCGCGAGGCCCGCCAGCCGCGCGTCGCGGACGAAGAGTATGGGCGTCAGGACGCTGAGCAGCAGCACGGAGCGGCCGATCTGCACCACTTGGGACGACAGGAAGACCCGCACCGTCTCGACGTCCGAACTGCAGCGTTGCACGAGGTCCCCTGTGTCCGCCTCGTCGAAGAAGGACGCCGGCAGATGCTGCAGCCGGGCATACATCGTCTCCCGCAGTCGGCGGGCGAGGGCTTCGGACGCGATCGCCGCCCAGCGTCCCTGCAGGTACTGGCAGGTTGCCCCAAGCGCCGTGAGGCCGACGCCCGCGACTGCGGAGAGGACGAGATAGGCGACGTACGGCTGGCCACCCCAGAACGCGGCCAACGCCTGGGCGGCGTTCACGAGTGCGGCGGCACCCTGCGACAGGTCTTGGGTGTCCACCACGTCGAGGACGTAGCCACCGACCAGCGGGACGGTGAGCATGAACGCGCTCGCAAGGCCCGTTACCGCAATGGCGGATGTATAACGCACGCGCGTTGGCCGGCGGTGATTCGCCAGAGGTTAGATGTCTTCTTGTTCACGGTTTCAAGCAACAGCTTCAGATGGAACAAATGACGCCACCATCCCGAAGACGGGACGGACGCGCCGCGAGGCCCCTGCGACGAGCGGTTGGGTCTGGTGGTTAGCCCCTTCGGGGAGTGCGGAAAAAATCCGCTCTAGTGATGATCCCGCGCGGAGCGGGCGTGGCCGTAGAAGCTAGTCCCCTCTCGTCACGAGGGTCAGCGGGTGCAGATGATGCTTCATCGGATAACGCTCCCTTGGGTCGGCCGCGAAAAGGAGCGCGATCATACGCCCGTTCCGGATCGATGCAAAGGGGATTCTGACAACCGGGTGCACGACGAATCTGTGCTGGGCCGTAGGGGCGACCCTTGTGGTCGCCCGCTCGACCCTTGTGGTCGCCCGCGCCAACCCAGACGTCGTTCGTTGCAGGGACACGGGCGAGGACAAGCCTCGCCCCTACGATCACGTTTGCCCAGGATTTGTCGTACACCCAATCCGACAATCCACGGCGGCTTTTGGCGAAACGGGACATCGACCGCTTTGCCTTTAGTGGGTCGTTGGGTAACTATCGACACCTTCGGCCTGCCGTACCACGAATTCTCGCGCGGGCTGTGGACGGGAACGGTCGCGTAGGCCGTGCGAACAGGGGAGGCCGTGGCGAGCGAACTCGACATCCGGGCGGCGGGGCGTGACCGTTCGGGGATGCCGGACGGCAAACACGAATCCCTCTCCCTGATCGCGGGATACAGCGACATGCGGCTCGTCGAGGCGCCGCCGGAAATGAGTTTCCGGCGGATGGTTGGCCTCGGCTGGCGCACGTGGCCGTACATGCGGCCGATGCTCGTTCACATCGTGGTGGTTCTCGCGTTCATCTTCTCGGGTAGCGTTGCGGGCCTCGTCGGATTCTTCGTCGGCGTGGACCTGATGCACAACAAGGTGCTCATCGGCGAAAAGCTGCAACCGATCCAAGCGACGGTGCTGTTTGTCGACGACGAGTATGTGACGACAGACCCGAAGAAACTCGGTCAGATCAGGCGCTCCAAAGGCAAGGGTGCCGGCGGCAAGAAAACTGGCGTCGCGACGACGGCGGCGGCAGCAGGGGAAGACAAGGCGGCCACGGCGGTCGAACCTGAGTTGACACAGGATCGGCGCCGCACGGTCCGCAATCGCCTGTTGATGTGGACTGTCGTGGGTGGCGTCTTCGGCGGTCTCCTCGGCGCCGTGTTCCGGTACTACAGCATGTGGGTCTGGCAGTGCGTCAACCAGAATCTTCGGGTCGCGATGATCGAACGCGCGGAGTCGCTGTCGCTCAAGTACCACGACAACAGCCGTGTCGGAGACGCCATATTCCGCGTCTACCAGGATAGCGCGATGATCGTGAATCTCATCCAGAGCGCGATCATCGCCCCCTTGATGACCGTGTACGGGCTGGTGGTCGGCATCGGGATCGTTGCGGCCTTCGATCCCTGGTTCGCAGCGATGGTGGTGCTTGTCGCCATCCCCGTCGGCTGGACGATCGTCAAGTCGACGCCGCGAATACGCCGTCGCGCACTGGTCAACCGGGTCGCCAACAGCCGTCTCACGTCGCGCATCCAGGAAGCGTTCACCGCCGTCAAGGTCGTCAAGGCGAACCGGGCCGAGGCGCGCATCTTCAAGCAGTTCGACGAGGACTCGCGGGATGCGTTGAGCGCGGCGTATTTCCTGCGCCTCGATATGGTTCTCGTCACCTTGGCGGTCGCGCTGCTGGGCGCGAGCCTCGTGATCGTCGGCGAATACCTCATGGTGTCGTGGGTCATCGAGCAGCGGGAGACGTTCCTGGGTGCGCTCGTGGCTGGCATCATCGGCTTCGTCATCTGGAACTACGGCGCGGTGGAGATCGCACGGGGGCGCCTCGGCGGTCTCGCCGGCAGCGCCCGGGGCCTGCTCGGCATCTGGATGCGCATGCAGGATCTCTTCCTAGCGCTCGAACGCGCGTTCTTCCTGCTCGATCTCGAGCCCGATGTGACCGATCCGGCCAGCCCCGTGCCGTTTCCCGCACCGATCGAGACCGTTACATGGCGGTCGGTGCGCTTCGGATACGAAGCCGGCAAGGACGTGTTGGCAGGGATCGATCTCACCGCCTCGGCCGGCACGGTGACGGCCATCGTTGGCGGTACGGGCGCCGGAAAGTCGACGCTCGTGAGCCTCCTGCTTCGCCTCTACGACCCCGACGAGGGCGCGGTGTCGATCAACGCTGTGAATCTCAAGGACCTGGCGGTGTCGGATCTGAGAGCCCATGTGGGCATCGCGTTGCAGAAAAACGTCCTCTTCGCGGCGACCGTCGCCAACAACATCGCGTTCGGTACGCCGAAGGCTGATCGCGCCGCCATCGAGACGGCGGCGCAGGTCGCTTGCGCCGACGACTTCATACGGGAGATGGCGAACGGCTACGACACCGAACTCGGCGAGCGCGGCGGCAAGCTCTCCTCGGGGCAGCGTCAGCGGCTCTCGATCGCCCGCGCCGTGGTGCGCGACACGCCGGTGCTTATTCTCGACGAGCCGACGGCGTCCCTGGATGCCCGGACCGAGCAGAGGGTTCTCGTGAACCTCGCCGAGTGGGGCCGGGATCGGGTCATTTTCCTGATCACCCATCGACTCTCCACGATCCGGAACGCCGACCGTATCGCCCTGATCGAGGACGGTCGCATTGTCGAGCACGGCACCCACGATCAGCTGATCGCTCGCGCCGACGGCCGGTATCGGGAATTCGTGGACGCCGAAACCGTCGGGAGCGGCACCGCATGACCGAAACCACGGTTCCACCCGGGGACTCAGCGACGCCGACGGATACGACGCGAAGCAAGACCATCGCCCTGCTCAAGGAGGTCGCGGGCCAGAACCAGTTCGATGATCGAATCGACACGCAGCCCGACATCACGACCGTCGAGGCCCTCGGAGTCATCGGGCGAAGCGTCCGGCTCATCGGCGAGGCCCCGCGACTCTTCACCGCCAAGATGCTACTGGCCTTCGTAGCCATACTCCCGGGCCTGTTGCTGCCGTGGATGGGAAAGATCCTCATCGACAACGCGATGCTTCAACGACCGTTCGGGACCACGGAGGTTGCCTTCCCGCCGTTCATGGACCCCATACTCGGTGTTGTGCAGGGTCGGGATCCGCTCGGGATCGCGCTTTCCCTGGTGGTCATCTACTTCGGTCTGCTGTTCCTGTTCGGCAGCCGCTCGGGTCGTACCGGCGCGGGGCTTCTGCAAGGTCGCGATGCCGCCACCCAGGCGGAGAACCAGATCAGCGGGGGCGGCAGCAGGGCCGGCGGTTTGTGGGGACTGATCGAGTTCATGGTCAGCGTTCGTCTCACCCAGACGCTCTCCAACCGCCTGCGATCGCGGCTCTTCGACCGCTTGACGCATCTGCCGATGACCGTTCTCGACGACCAGCGCACGGGAGACGGCGTCTACCGCGTGCTCTATGACTCGCCGATGGCGCCGGATCTCGCGTTCCGGGTCACTTCCGATCCCTTCCTCATGGCGGTGGGTGCCGCCCTCAACCTCTACATTCTGCAGTACTCCTACGGCGACGTGTCCCCGCAACTGATCTGGGTGGCGTGGGCTGCGGTCCCGATCGCCTTCATCACGACGTTTCCGTTTTCCGGGGCGTTGCGCCGAACCAACCAGAACAAGCGCGCGGCCGGCTCTGCAACGACCAACGCCATGGAGGAATCCATGGGCAGCATCGCGGCGGTACAGAGCCTGGGCGCGGGGGAGCAGGAGAAGGAGCGCTTCGCCGGACGCAGCCACCAGTCGTTCCTGCGCGAGCGATACTCCTTCGCGGTCATCATCGCCGCTGCATCGGTTGCCGGGGCCGTCGGCGGCGTTGCCGCGCTGTACGTCACCTTCCTCGTTACGGATGGGATCATCGACGGCGTCATGTCCGCGGGCGATTTCGCCGTGCTGATCGGGGTCTACTGGGGCATCGCTGTTCCCGCAGGGTATTTCGGGGCGATCTGGATCAAGCTGCAGGAGACCATCGCCGCCGCGCGCCGGGTGTTCTTCTTCGCCGACTACGAGTCCGAGGAAACCCGCCAAGGCGGCCGGACGCTCGCCGCCATACGCACCGGCGTTCGCATGGAAGGCGTCGAGTTCGCGTATCCGAACGGCCACCGCGCGCTGCTTGGGATCAATCTCGAGCTGCGGCGGGGCGAACTCGTCGCCCTAGTGGGACCAACCGGTGCGGGCAAGACGACGCTCGCCTACCTGATTCCGGCATTGCTCCGTCCGACGAAGGGCAGGGTGCTTGTCGATAGCATCGACACGAATGAAATCGACCTTGATAGCCTGCGGCGTGAAGTCACCTATGTCTTCCAGGAGCACCTGCTGCTACCGGAGTCCATCCGGGCGAACCTGCTACTGGCCAACCCGCAGGCGTCGGAGGAACGAATGCTTGCGGCGCTCGCCACCGCCGGCTGCATGGACTTCATCGACGACTTGCCGGACGGAATCGACACGGTACTCGGCCGTTCCGGGGACACCCTCTCGGTGGGACAGCAGCAGCGCCTGTCCATCGCCCGTGGGCTGGTACGTGACTCCAGCATCCTGATCCTCGACGAACCCACGGCGGCGCTCGACCCGCAGACGGAGAACCAACTGGTCGCATCGCTGCACGCGGCGGCCGAGGACCGGTTGGTCGTCGTCATCGCGCATCGTCTGTCCACCATCAGGAACGCGGACCGCATCGTGTTCCTCGACGGCGGACGGATCCGCGACATCGGCAGCCACGACGAGTTGATGGCCAAGCCCGCGAGCCCCTACCGCGAATTCGTTGAACTGCAGGGCGGTGATGTCTCGGCGGGACGCTGACATGACCGGGCATATCGTTCCCCTAGACGCCGGAGACGCCGAGCTTGAGACCGTCGGCGGCAAGGGATGTTCGCTGGTGCGTCTTGTCGAGACCGGTTTCCCGGTGCCGCCGGGGTTCGTGGTGGCAAGCGATGCCTATCGCCGATTCGTGGCGGACCAGGGACTCGAAAACCGCATTCTGGAACTCGCGCGACCCGCAGTGGTGGACGGGGCGGAGTCGTTCGAGCCGGCTTCAACGGAGATCCGGCGGCTGTTCGAGACCCCGGATCTCCCGGACGGGCTGGTCGCAGCCATCGAACGCGCCTACCAAGGTCTCGCACCGGAGCGCGATCCAGCGGTCGCGGTGCGCTCGTCGGCGAACGCCGAGGACCTTCCCGAGGCGTCCTTCGCCGGGCAGCAGGAGACCTACCTGAACGTTCGGGGAACGCACGCCGTGGCGGCAGCCGTCAAGGATTGCTGGGCGTCGCTGTGGACGCCGCAGGCCATGAACTACCGGCACGAAATCGGCATCGACCACGGCACTGTCGCAATGGCCGTCGTGGTGCAGGTCATGGTGCCGGCGGATGTCTCGGGCATTTTGTTCACGGCCAATCCGGGCACGGGCGAACGCGGCGAGATGATCGTGAATGCGAGCTTCGGCTTGGGCGAGGCGGTGGTCGGTGGGCACGTAACACCCGACACGTTCGTGATCGACCGCGAAACCTTGGTGCCGAAGGAAACCGTGCTTGGTGCCAAGGCTCTCAGGGTCGTTCCGGTGGCTGATGGGGGAACCCTTATCGAGGCGGTGGCTGCGGAACGGCAAACGGCGGCCTCTCTCGGCGAGGACCGGATAGCGGAACTCGCTGGCCTCGCCGTCGACGTAGAGCGTACGTTCGACGGCGTACCCCAGGATATCGAGTGGGCATTTGGCAGCGCTGCAGGGGATCCGGCGGCTCGGTTCTGGATCCTCCAGTCGCGGCCGATCACGAACCTGCCCTCACCGCCGCCCAAGGATGTGACCTGGCCGGAGATACCGGGTGCCCAGCTCCTGAAGCGCCAGGTGGCGGAGAACATGCCCGATCCCTTGTCGCCGCTCTTCGAGGACCTCTACCTGCATGCACTTTTCGACGTGCAGCAATGGCCCGAGGGCTGGGAGTGGAAGGGCAACAAGACCCGGAACTGGATGAAGAACTTCGTGATCGTCACGGTCAACGGCTATGCCTACCAGCCCATCTACCGCGCAAGCGCGGGCGATTGGGACAAGCACATGGCCAAGGTTCACGCGGGCCAGGCCAAGCGATCCAGGTGGGCGAACCTCAAGGCAACGTTCGCCATGCCCGAGTTCATGATCGCGGATATGAAAGCAGCACCGCTGCCGGACTGGATGTACCTATTCGCCCGTACGCTCCGCACGTTCAGGAAGTACCCGGCGATCATCCGTTGGGAGCGCGAACAGTTGCCAGCGTATCTCGCCATCATCGATGAGTGGGAGGACCGAAATCCCGGTGCGCTCCCGGACGTTGAACTGCTCGCCGGCATGAAGGCGCTGACCCTGGCGGAGGCACGCTACTGGCTCGCCCTGCGCAGCGTGATCGGTACGGCGAAGCTCACCGACGGCGGCTTTCAGCGGTTTCTCGAGCGGAACGCGCCCGAGGGCCGATTCATCAGCGGCAGCTTCCTGTCGGGGTTCCCGTCCAAGACGCTCGAGGCCGAGTTCGCCTTGCGTGCCATTGCACAGGTGATCCGATCCGATCCGACGTTGACCGAGTTGCTGATCGTCACGCCCGCACCGCGTCTATTGGACGCGATACGGCAACACCCGGGTGCCGGATCCGTTCGTGAGGCGATTGACGCCTACCTGCACGACTTCGGTCGGCAGGTGTTCAACCTCGACTTCGCCGAACCGGCGCTGGCGGAGGATCCGTTGCCCCTCGCCGTAAGCCTGAAAGCGCTGGTGAGAGATCCCGGCCATGACCTCGCGACCCGCCAGAAGGAGGTCGCGCGCACCCGTCGGCGGGCGTTCGCCGCGGCACTGCGCTTCTTCAAGGGTCGCCGACGCCTCGAGTTCCTGCGCGCGTACTGGACCGCGCGCATCAACTACCCGGCGCGGGAGGAGGCCCTGTTCCACCTGGGTTTGGCATGGTCCACGTTTCGACCGCTCGCCCTCGAACTCGGCCGCAGGCTTGTCGCCGGTGGTACGTTCGATCGCTCCGATGACGTATTCCATGTCACCGGCGAAGACCTCGCCCGCGCCATCGAGGCGAAGGCCAATGATCTGCCCCTGCCCGAGCTAGCCGACACGGCGGCGGAGCAGCGCGGCTTGAGGGCATTGCGCTTCCGGATGGATCAGCCGGCGGCGATTCCACCCGTGAAGCACAAGGGACCGCTATCCACGGTGGTCAGCAACGCCGAAGGCGAGGACGTGCTGCGCGGCTTCGCGGTGTCGCCGGGCACGGTGACCGGAACCGCGAGCGTGGTGTTGACGCCCAACGACTTCGGGAAAATGAAGCCCGGGTCGATCCTCGTCTGCCCGTTGACCACGCCGGCGTGGACGCAGCTGTTCCCCCAAGCCATCGGCCTGGCGACCGATATCGGCAGCATTCTCGCCCACGGCTCCATCGTTGCCCGGGAATACGGCATCCCTGCCGTTCTCGGCATCGGCAACGTCACGCAGCGGGTGAAATCGGGACAGAGGATCGCCGTCGATGGGAACCGGGGAACGGTCACCATTCTGGATTCGTAGGGCCGCGAGTACCTCGTCAGGCGCACCGTCCAACGGCACCGCAGGCCCGCCGGGCGACCCGGGTGGTCGCCCGTACCCGGACCCTACGCGGGACGGGACAAGCCGTCCTCTATGCGTTTCCGCTGCATCGGTCACGCCTGCGCGTCGTAGAGCACGAATCGCGCGCCCTGTTCGGCGATCATCACGGTCGGCGCGTTAGTGTTGCCCGACGTGATGGTCGGCATGACCGACGCATCGATGACGCGCAAGCCGTCGACGCCGTGAACCTTGAGGCGGTCGCTCACCACGGCCATCCGGTCGCGCCCCATCCGGCAGGTTCCCACCGGGTGAAAGATCGTCGTACCGAGGTCGCCGGCGGCATGCAGAAGCGCAGCGTCCGTGGCGCAGTCGGCACCGGGTTTCCACTCCACGGGATGGAACGGGCGCAGGGCATTGGCGCCCATGATCCGGCGCGTGTACTTGAGCCCTGCGACGGCCGCGGCACGGTCCTCGTCGGTGGCCAGGTAGTTCGGCGCGATTCGCGGCGGCTCTTCGACGCTGTTGCTGGCGATGCGAACGCTGCCGCGGCTGGTGGGCCGCAGGTTGCACACCGATGGCGTAATCGCGTCGAAGGTGTGCAACGGCTCGCCAAAGGCATCCAGCGAAAGGGGTTGCACGTGCCACTCGAGGTTGGCGGTGGGCTGATGTCCATCGCTCTTGGCGAACGCGCCGAGCTGCGACGGCGGCATGGTGAGCGGACCGGTTCTGAACAGCAGGTACTGCAGACCCATGGCCACCTTGCCGAGCGGCGATCGGGCGCGCCGATTGAGGGTCACCGTGTTGCGGACCTTATAGATCGTGCGAATCTGAAGGTGGTCTTGTAGGTTCTCCCCCACGCCGGGGAGATCGTGCACGACGCCAACACCGCGGTCTTGGAGCAGTTGTCCGGGACCGATGCCCGAGAGTTGGAGGATCTGGACGGAACCGATCGATCCGGCGGCCAGCAACACTTCCCGATGCGCACGGATTGATCGGAGGCCGTCGGGGTGTGCGTCGAGGCTGACGCCAACCGCCCGCCGTCCATCGAACTCGATACGGTGAACCTGGACGCTGGTCATGACGTCTAGATTCGCCCGTTTCAGCACGGGCCGAAGAAACGCCTTGGTGCCGCTCCAACGCCGCCCCCGGCGCTGGTTCACCTGGAAGTAGGCGCAGCCGAAGTTGTCGCCCCGGTTGAACTCGTCGATCTTCGGAATCCCGCACTGGGCGGCGGCCTCGCGCCAGGCGTCCAGGATCTCCCAGTCGACGCGACGTTCCTCCACGCGCAGTTCGCCGCCGGCGCCGTGGTATTCGTTGGCGCCGTGCTGGTAGTCCTCGCACCGCCGGAACACTGGCAGAACGTCATCCCAGGACCAGCCGCGGTTGCCGAGTTGCGCCCAGTGGTCGTAGTCGCTCGCCTGGCCGCGCATGTAGATCATGGCGTTTATGGACGAACAGCCGCCGAGCACCTTGCCGCGCGCATAGCCGATGGACCGGTCGTTCAGGCCGGCTTCCGGCTCGGTTCGATAGCACCAGTCGGTGCGGGGGTTGCCGATGGTGTAGAGATAGCCGACCGGTATGTCGATCCAGAAGTAGTCGTCCTTGCCGCCGGCCTCGACGAGCAACACCTTGAAACGGCCACACGCCGTCAGCCGGTTGGCAAGCACGCAACCGGCCGTCCCCGCGCCGACGACGATGTAGTCGTACTCGGTCAAGCGCGACGTTGGGGCTTAAGGGCGTTTGCGACCATGCCCGCAGGGGCGACTCGATCGCGCCCTTGGGGGCGCGCGGTCGCCCGAACGTCGCCAACGAATCTGCTGGGACGGCGCAATCAGCTCCCCTACGGGTTTCTCAGGCGCAGGCTCATAGGTTCACCACCATCTTGCCGGTGTTCGCGCCGGTGAACAGACCGATGAACGCCTCGGGTGCCTTGTCGATGCCCTCGAACGTGGTCTCGCGGTATTTCACTTGGCCGCCGGTCACCCATGCCGTCATGTCGCGCATGAAGTCTTGGCGGAGGTGGTTGAAGTTCGAGACGATGAAGCCGCGCAGCGTGAGCCCCATGCCGATGGCGATGGCGAGGTTGTTGGGGCCCGGAACCGGCGCCGTGGCGTTGTATTGGGCGATGGCGCCGCACAACGCGAGTCGGCCGTTGGGACGCATGCAGTTCAACGCGGCCTGCAGGTGGTCGCCGCCGACGTTGTCGAAGTACACGTCGATGCCCTGCGCCGCACCCTCGAGGATCTGCCGCTCCAGGTGACCGTCGTGGTAGTCGAAGGCGTGGTCGAAGCCGAGGTCCTCGGTGAGGTGGCGGACCTTCTCGGCGCTGCCCGCGCTGCCAACGACTGTGCACCCCTTGATCTTCGCGATCTGGCCGACCGCGCTGCCCACCGCGCCAGCGGCACCGGAGACGAATACCGACTCACCCTCGGCGAGTGCGGCGACTTCGAGAAGGCCCGCATAGGCGGTCATGCCCGGCATGCCCAGGATGCCGAGATAGGCGGAGGCGGGCGCGTCGAGATTGCCGAGGCGGCGTACGCCGGCCTCTTTCGCGACGAACGCTTCGCGCCAGCCGAGATGGGACTCGACGTAGTCTCCTTCCTTGAGGTCGGCGTGGTTGGAACGTTCAACGCGACCAATGGCGCCGCCGGTGAGCGTCTCGCCGATGGCGAAGGGCGAGGTGTAGGACTTGCGGTCGATCATGCGGCCCCGCATGTAGGGATCGACCGACATGCAGACGTTGCGGACGAGCACTTCGCCGACGCCTGGATCCGCCAATTCGACCTCGCGGACCTCGAAGTCCTCGACCTTCGGCATTCCCACCGGGCGGTGGGCGAGTACGACTTCCCGTGACTTCATTGACGCATCTCTCTGACTGGATGACCGACCATCATAGCCTCCAACGACGTTGTGCGTCGTCGGCGTGGTCCGCTGAAACTCAGTACTCGGTTTCGACGACTCGGAATCGAAGGTTCGGAAGTTGCGCGATCGCGGTCAGGGCACCGTCGCTCGGCAGCGGGAAATGCGTCGCCCCGATTCGGGTCTCGCCCCAGGTTGGATCCACGCCGCGCCAGGCGCCTCGGATGGCGACCTCGTTCCAGGCGTGCAGCGCGAATGCCTGCGACTCGCCGAGGTATGCGAGACCGATGACGGTGCGCGCGGGCAAGCCTGCGGCCCGTGCCAAGGTCGTGTAGAGGTCCGCGAATTCGGTGCAGTCACCGCTCCCGTCGCGGATGGTGTCGGATACGGTACGTCCCCCGGCGGTATCGCGGTAGCGCAGGTGGTGGTGCACGAACAGGGTCAGCGCGTTGGCCTTCTCGCGCGGGTCCTGGAGCGCTCCCACGGCGCGGCTTGCCAAGTCGTGGACGACGGGAGCATTGGCGGGATAGTTGACCGTTGCTGCGCTGGCCGCAACGAGTTCGGCGTGGGTCGCCGGTCTCATCGGGTCGGCTTCGGCCGAGAGCATGGTGGCGCCCGGCGCTCCCGCCCAGTCGATGGCGCCGCCGTCCCTGTCGTCGAGGGCAATGACCAGGCGCGTCAGGGCCTGGGGATTCCTTATCGGCCGGTCCACTTCGACGCGGTGTCGAGCCGATGCGAAAAGGGAAGGGGTCTGCTCCCAGATGCGAGCGGTGGCTTCATCCTTGACGCGGTGCAGGCTGACGAGGTCACCGGAGTCCATGCGCAACGGTGCAAGGTCGTCTCCCATGCGGATTCGGGTGGGGCCGGATGCCGCCGCCGCAGCCCGGGCCTCCTTGGCGACCTCGAACTCGCCGGCGTCGCTTAAGAGGACGCGCCAGCGGTCGGTGGCGATCGACAAGCTGTCGAAGTCGACCGAGCGGGCGGCGCGCACCTCCCCGGGTTCCGGTGCCTCGGTCGCCAACCAACGTTCCACGGCCAGGTAGTCGCCCAGTTCCAGGTCCGAGTCGGCGTCGAGGGACCGGGACGATCCCGATTCGACGATCTCCGCCCGGTTGTCGGCGATGACGACCCGACGCTTGCCTTTCGTCGACGCGTGTTCCGCCCGAATCAGTCGGTGAGGTGAGCGGCGGTCGAAGACGAGTCGGTCCTCGATTCGGGAATCGACGTCGTCGTCGAGTTTGAAGTGCAGCGTGCCGCGGAACTCGAAATCGCCGTCGTCGGTGCGTCCGGCCTCGGATCGGTAGTGTCCGATGGGCGTGTGCCGGAACGTGACCGCATACCAGCGTTCGCCGGCGAGTTGCGCCGCCACGTCGGCATCGGTCGTTGCCGGACGGAACTGCCAGATCGTGGCTGCGGCGACGATAAGGGCCAATGTCGCCAGTCCGCCGCCGATGATGCTGGCCGCGATTCCGAGCCGCCGTGGCGCAAAGGCCAAAGGGCGCCCGGTCTTGCGGGTCACGCGTCTGCCCGTTGGCGCGGGTCTCCATTGCATGATCGCAACGTATCACAATGGGCTCGGACCCGGTGGGGACACCGTGGTTTCGCTACCCGGATTCGATGAACGAACCGCTCTTGATCCGCCAATCGTCGCCCTCGATCCTCACGAGGTAGATTCCGCTCAGGGAACGCCCCGACCGTTTCGCTTCGAAGGCGACCGTCGCCCCCGTAGGACCCGCTTGAAGCGTCCGCGTACACCGCAGCTGGACTGGTCTTTCGGGCAGACGGCATCGCAGGTGTGCTGCATCGGTGAACGTTTGGACACGCCCCGGATGAATCACCAGGTAGGGATAGTGGAAGTGTCCCGAACAGGCGGCATTGTCGGTACCGGCCGATGCCAATGCCTCGGCGACGATGTTCTCCGCATTCCGCGCATTGGCGCCGAAGCCCGTGTCGCCGCGTTCGCCGGACGCGGTCGGGTCGGGCGTGGGTCCGTCGAGGTGCTGATCGATTCCATACCGGGACTGCATGCCCCAGTGACCATCCACATCGGTCGCGATGTACGTCACCCGGTTGGAAATGATCGGTTGGTCATCCTTGGTGTAGCGGGTCCACCCGCCCACAAGATGCACCTTGTTCGGCGCAACGTGCAGGATTTCCGGTTCGACGCCGGCGGTGTGGTCCCACCCCATTGCCAAGAGACCCTCGAAGGAGTTGTTGCGTGCATGGGTTCTCGCATCCGGGACGACACCCGCCCAGCCGCGGGCGGAAACGCGAACGTGGGGAAAGTTCAACGTCTCGGTGAACTTCTGGGAATCGCGGCTATTGGTACCTTCGAAGAAGCGCCAGTACGCGTCAAGCGCTTGCGTCTCCGGGTCGGACATACCGGTTGGATCGACAAGGAACGTCCGGCAAGCGTAGCGGGCGCGTACCGAGGTCGAGCCAAGCGCTACGGATGCCGGATTGCTCCTTGGGGAGTTTCCGGACCCCCGGGCCAAGCCCTACCGGTACAATGTCTCGTTTTGCGCAGACGGCTGCCGATCGGGATGGCCGAAGACCTTCGGGATTTCATCCGACATCGCATTCGCGACGACCTGCGTACCGCCGCGGTCGAACGCGTGGTCACCCGTTTCCCGCCGGAGCCGAACGGCTTCCTGCACATCGGACACGCCAAGTCCATCTGCCTGAACTTCGGTGTCGCGCAGGAGTTCGGCGGCACAACGTACCTCCGCTACGACGACACCAACCCGCTGCGCGAGAGCGATGAGTTCGTCGAGGCCATCCAGCGCGACATCGATTGGCTGGGCTTCGATTGGGAGGGACCGACCTTCGCGTCGGACTACTTCGAGCAACTCTACGAGTTCGCGGAGCAGTTGATCGAGCGGGGCAAGGCGTTTGTCTGCAGTCTGCCGGCCGACGAGATCCGGGCCACCCGGGGCACGCTGACCGATCCCGGCACGGATAGCCCGTATCGAGACCGGACGGTGGCCGAGAACCTGGACCTGTTCCGTCGCATGCGTGCCGGCGAGTTTCCCGACGGCAGCCACGTGCTCCGCGCCAGGATCGACATGGCGTCCCCCAACGTCAACATGCGGGATCCCGTCATCTACCGCATCCGGCACGCCACCCATCATCGCACCGGCGACGCCTGGTGCATCTATCCCATGTACGACTTCACACACTGCATCTGCGATGCGCTGGAGGGTATCTCGCATTCGCTGTGCACCTTGGAGTTCGAGGACCACCGTCCGCTCTACGACTGGGTTCTCGACAACATCGCCATCAACTACCACCCGCCGCAGATCGAGTTCTCGCGCCTGAGCCTGGAATACACCGTGATGTCGAAGCGGCTGTTCTCGGCCTTGGTGGACGACGGTCACGTCATGGGCTGGGACGATCCGCGCATGCCAACGCTCGCGGGCATGCGCCGACGAGGCTACCCCGCAGGGGCGATCCGGGAGTTCTGCCGACGCATCGGCGTGACCAAGTCCGATGGCACGGTGGAATACGAGTTTCTCGAGTTCTGCGTGCGCCGCGACCTGGCGGCCGCCGCGCCCCGGGCGATGGCGGTACTCGACCCGTTGCGCGTGGTGTTGACGAACTACGAGAGCGACGGCGAGACCCTTGCCGCCCCCTGGCATCCCCAGCAACCGGAACGGGGCAGCCGGGACATGGCGTTCTCGAAGACGCTGTACATCGAGCGAGACGACTTCTCGGAGAACCCGCCCAGCAAGTACCGGCGCCTGGTGCCGGGGGGCATGGTTCGCCTGCGCTATGGCTACATCATCGTCTGCGAGGACGTGGTCAAGAACATCAGCGGCGAAGTCGAGGAACTGCGTTGCCGCTACGTGCCGGCGTCCAAGAGCGGCAACGACACCAGCGGACTCAAGCCGAAGGGGGTGATCCACTGGGTGGAGGCGGAGTCCGCGGTCGCGGCGGATGTGCGCCTCTTCGAGCGACTATTCACCGATCCGCGTCCTGGTTCGGCGGACTTCGCCGACACCCTGAACCCGGACTCGATGCGTGTGGCGAGGGCAATGGTCGAACCCGCCGTCGTTGCCAGCGACGATGCGTGCTTCCAGTTCGAGCGCACCGGCTATTTCGTCAAGGACAACCGGGACTACCGGCCCGGGGCGGCGGTGTTCAACCGCACGGTCTCGCTGCGCGACAGCTACCGTCCGGAGACGCGTTGATGGTGGTGCGGGCCGACGTGGTCGCGGCGGCGCACCGTATAGAGGGACGCGTTCACCGCACGCCGGTGCTCACCAGCCGAGCCCTCGACGCCATGCTTGGCGTCGAACTCCGTTTCAAGTGCGAGAACTTTCAACGCGTCGGGGCGTTCAAGATGCGCGGCGCGACAAACGCGGTCCGTTCGCTGTCACGGGATGTGGAGATCGTCGCCACGCACTCGTCGGGTAACCATGGTGCGGCGTTGGCGCTGGCGGCTGCGGAAGCCGGTTTGTCCGCCATCATCGTCGTTCCCCGGGACGCCAGGCCATCGAAGCGTGCCAGCATCGAACGCTACGGTGCCGAAATCGTCGACTGCGAGCCGACGCTGGCAGACCGCGAGTCAACCCTCGAAGAGGTGTGCCGGCGGACCGGCGCCACGTTCGTGCCTCCCTACGATGACGAGCGCATCATCGCCGGCGCGGGCACGGCCGCGTTGGAGCTGCTGGAGGAATGCCCGGGCCTCGATCAGGTGTGGGTTCCCGTGGGGGGTGGCGGTCTCGCCGCCGGTACGGTAGCCGCCATGGATGGCACCGCGGACGTCGTTCTTGCCGAGCCGGAGCTGGCCGGCGATGCCAAGCTCTCTCTGGCGACCGGCGTCCGCCACGATGCACTTCCGCCAAGAACCGTCGCCGACGGGTTGCGAACGGCTTTGGGTAGACGGAACTTCGCGATTCTCCGCAACGCCGGAGTCCGCGTGTACTTGGCATCGGAAGTGGACATCCGGCTCTGGACGGGCCGAATCGCGGAGATCATGAAAATCGTCGTCGAACCTTCGGCCGCGGTGACATTGGCCGCGATGGCGGGCAATCCCGGTGTCGCGACGGGCACGGTCGGCGTCGTACTGAGCGGCGGCAACGCGCTACCGGAGGCTCCTTGATGCGCATGGCGGTCACCATGGGCGATGCCGGCGGTGTTGGTCCCGAGATCTTGCTGCGGCGATTCGCCGCGGGGCAGCTCGGCGACGACGTTGTGGTCTACGGTGACGCCGCGATACTCGCAAGGGGCGCGGACCTGCTTGGTCTTCGCGTACCGATCAACCCCATCCCGGCACCCGAGGGTGTCGAGGCGTCGACCCTGAACGTCGTCGATCTCGGCAGGCTGGAGGGGGGCGATCTGACGCCCGGGGTTGTGAACCCGAAGGCGGGCGCGGCGGCTCGGGACTACGTCGAACGGGCGACGCGTGATGCCCTCGCAGGCGAGGTCGCCGGCGTCGTCACGTTGCCGATCAACAAGGAGGCCACGCGTGCGACGACACCGGGATTCGTGGGCCACACGGAATTCATCGCCGGTCTCTGCGGCGTGAGCGACTACGCGATGATGCTCGCCACGGACAAGGTCGCGGTGGCCCACGTCAGCGCGCATGTTTCCCTGCTCGAGGCGATCCGCGCCGTGTCCGCACAGCGGATTGGCACGGTTGTCCGACTGACGCACGAAACGCTCAGCCGCCTCCACGATGGTCCCCGCATCGCCGTCTGCGGACTGAACCCACACGCGGGCGAGCAGGGCCTGTTCGGCACGCAGGATGTCGAGATCATCAGCCCGGCGGTTGCGGCCGCCCGTGCGGCTGGATTCGATGTCTCCGGACCCCACCCCGCGGATACGGTCTTCCACCAGGCGATCCACCAAGATCGCTTCGACGCGATCATCTGCATGTACCACGACCAGGGACACGCGCCGATAAAGCTCATGAGTTTCGAGTCGGCGGTGAACGTCACCATCGGCTTTCCGATCATCCGCACGTCGGTGGACCACGGTACGGCCTTCGACATTGCCTGGCAGGGCAAGGCATTCACCGCCTCGCTCAAGGCGGCGTTGAACTTGGCCTGGCGGCTCAAGAAATGACTTGGGCAACGGCCACAGAGGCCGTCGCGTGGCGGCACCGCCTCTCGCCCCAGCCCAACCCGCCCTAGGTGCGAGTTGAGTCTTGTGGTGAATGGCGGGAGTCGGCCGATCAACGCGGCTCGGTTGCTCGGACCTCCTGCAATCTATAGCCCACGCCGCGCACGACGTGGATCGCCACGGCGGTGTTGTGCCGGGCGAGTCGCTTGCGCAGTCGCGACACGTGCGACTCCAGGGTGTTTGATTGGATCAGGTCGTCGTAGCCGTACATGGACGCGTCCAAGGCCTCGCGGGTGACCACGCCTCCCGGCCGCTCCATCAGGCGTCTCAGCAGCGCCAATTCCCGGCGCGGAATGGCGATCGGTGTGTCCTCGCTGCCGTCGTGGCGCAAAGCGCTGACTTCCCCGTTGTCCCAGTTGAGACCCAGGCGCCCGAACGTGGTCATCCGCGGCAGCGCCCCAAGCGGTCGACGTCCGAGGGCCCGGATTCTCGCGCACAGCTCGGTGGGTTCGAAGGGCTTTGCCAGGTAGTCGTCGGCGCCGAGATCCAATCCCTCAACACGGTGGTTGGGGTCACTCAGCCCCGACAGGACGAGGTAGCGCGTCCGCACCCCCTGTTCCCGTGCCGACGAGATCAGTTCGGTGCCTTCCCCGTCCGGCAACAGCCGATCGAGCAGAATGATGTCATAGGGGTTGTCGGTGATCGCGGTCTTGGCCATGCGCAGCGAGTTCGCAGGGTCGACGACATGTCCTTCCTTGCGGAGCAGGAGACACAGGACCTTCGCGAGGTTCGGGTCGTCTTCGACGACCAGGATTCTCACGCCGGCAATCCCATCGGGCGTCGGTCCTGGCGGGTGCCTCGGGCGGGGACAAGCCCCGTGCCCAGGGGCCCGCTCACACGGTTGCCGGAATTGGGGGTCGATGGTGGCGGCCTGTTCATCTTCGATGACCCTGACGGATTTGCCTTGCGGCAATATTACGTGCTAGGTCATTCGGGATGGGAATCGGCGACAGTCGCAACGGATAGGGTGAGCGCTGCGAAGGTCCGTGGGCTACAATCCTCGTCAGCATCCACCTTCCCGTAGACAGGTCGCAACCGAATCAGGAGGCATTCATGACCGCGAACGTGGTTGACCGGTTGGCTGGTTTTTCGGGGACAGTCCTGGCGCTCGGCACCTTGCTGGCGACTTCGGGTCTTGCCGAAACGCTCGAAACGGAGGTAATGGCCGTAGGGCTCGATGCCTACGAGGGCGAGTTGATCGAATTCGGCTACGCGGACCCGAGGCAAGCCGGGGGTTTCGAGGTGTTGGATCTCGCCCTGATCGAAGACGGCGCGGCAACATTGCGGGCGTCGTTGGCGGCCCCGCTTGGGGCCGAGTTCGTGGTCGTTGCCGACGACGGGCCGCGGGCACATGGCATCGTCGAACCCGGCGGCCGGCACGAGATTACCGCCGACGGTCCGGCCATGGCGTTCTCGGGAGGCGATTACCAAGCGCTGATCGAAACGGTGGGGGAGGACGAGACCGGGGCCGAACGCTTACGCGACATCTACCGTACACACGAAGATCCCTTGGCCCGTGTATTGGCCCTGCGCCGTGCCTGGAAGGATCGGACCGGTGCCTGGCGGGAGACAGAGGACTCCGAGCAACTGGCCGTGCTGGCGGAACTCGACGACGCGCTCGGCGACAATCTCACCGTCGACCTCATCAACGCCGTCATCGACAGCCGCGACGAGGCGAGCGCGAAGGCGATACGCGATTTCACGGCGTTCAACCTGGCGGGCGAAGAGGTGCGCTTGCGCGACGTGCTGCGCGACAACAGGTACACGCTCGTGGAGTTCTGGGCGTCGTGGTGCGGCCCGTGCATCGCCGAGATTCCTCACCTCAAGGAAGCCTACGAGCGATTCCGCGAGCGCGGCTTCGAGATACTGGCCGTGAACCTCGACGACGAACCCGAGGATTGGCGCGTTGCGTCGGAGGAGGATTACGCCATCAATTGGCTGAACGTATCCGACAACCAGGCGTTCGGAAGTCCCGTCGCCAAGCTGTACCGGGTCAAGGCGATACCGGCGAACTTCCTAGTATCCACCGAAGGCGACACCGTAGCGCGGCACTTGCGCGGCACGAACGTGTCCGACACATTGGCAGGTCTGCTCGGCGAGTAGTTCGTCCCAACGAGGAACTTCGTCCCTTCCTCGTGGTGCCGGGAACTTGCTCGACGAGGCATGCGTAGCGGCGACCCTTGCGGTCGCCCGCACGGACGGCAAGCCCGCGTCTATCCGCGGGAAGGGCGCTAGTGTGGCTCGCACACGTGGTATCAAGACCGTCATCACGGCGAGCGTGGTCCTCGGCTGTGCCTGGTGCCCCGCATCCGAGGCGGCCTCGCCGTTGGCGGAAGTCATCAGGGCCAGCGGCGAATCGCCCCGCTTGGATGTCGACACGATCCGAGCCGTGTACGACGACGCCATCGTCGGCGACGCCGGGATCGAGCGGACCTTGGAGCGGCTGCGCGTCTTCGCGGGCGGTCGGAACCGAGCGCCGGACCAACGGGCCAGTATCCATCTGGTGATCGCGCACATTCATTGGCGCCACGGCGATCGGGAGGCTTCCCGGGCGGCCATCGAGACCGCGCTGAGCCACCACGAGACCACCGATGGCCTACTCCTGAAGGCCCGTCTACTTGACGTCGCGGGCGAAGCCGAGGCGGCCGTGCCTTTCTACGAGCGTGCCTTGGCCGCAACGGACCGGAAGCAGGAGGCGGAGTTCATTCGCATTCGCCTTACCATGGCCCAGGCGCGCGCGCTCAACGTCGATGCCCTGCTGGAACTCGCGCAGGAGCGCGATCAATCGTTCAAGAATCGGGCCGCCGTCGCCCTTGCGGTGCTCGGCCACCCCGACCTGGCCAGTGATATCTACCGTGCTGTCGAGGGTGACGACCGGAACCGGATTTTCCGGGAGCACCTGCGACTGGCCCAATGGTCGCTGGCGTCGGGTGCGCACGCCGTGGCTCAGCGCGAAGCTTGGCGGGCTTTTGAAGGGGCGGGAGGGCTCCTCGACGCCCGTTATGCGCTGGCGCTCCTCGTCGAGTCGCATCGGGAGGAGGGAAGCCTGGCGGAACTCGTCGCCGGTCTCGACGAGCGCTCGGGACCTGACACGGCCCTGCTGGACGAACTGCGTATCGATCTCTTGATCGAAACGGAGCGCTACGACGATGCCGTGGCGTTCTACGAATCGGTTGCCGGCGGTGGCACGGCGGTCGACCTCGATGCCCGGCGCCGGCTCATCAAGCTCTACGACGCCGCTGGCAGAACCGGTGACATGGTCGATGAATATCGCCGGCTGATGTTGGCGGAGCCCGACGTGGTGCATTGGTACGCGGGTCTGGCGTCGCACTACGTGGGCCTCGCCCGTCGGGAGGACGCCCTCGATGTCTGGCGGCGTTTCGAGGCCGCGAACGCTTCTCGCCCGCAAGCGACCGTCGCCGCGGGCGAACAGATGATCGGCATGGGTTTCCTCGAGGAAGCCGTCGGGATGGTCGAGCGGCAGATGGCCCAAGCCGGGGAAACGGTTGGCGGGCTGCTGTTCCTGTTCGACGCACGCTACCATCGGGGCCGGGACGACGATGCGCTGGCGATTCTCGAGCGCTTGGAAGCGCTCCTGCCGCCGGGGGACAGTGCCGTGCGCGATCTCGCGGACGCGTACGAGCGCATGAATCGACCGGAACCCGCGCTCGCGATCCTGGAGGCGCTCGACGCCACCCAGGACGGCTTGGGCTACAACGAGCGCATGCGTTTGGCGTGGCTCTACAGCCTTGCCGACCGGAAGCAGGACGCCCTTGACGCGTGGCGGGCGCTTTGGGTGAGCCTCGACAGCCCGGCGCGGCGCAGCCTGGCCGAGGACCAGCTGCTGCTACTGGCGGCGGAGTTGAACACGCTCGCAGACATCGTCGTCGAACTCGAAGACAAGCTCCATGCCGGTCGGGCGGACCGCAACGAGATGGATCTGCTAGTGCGCATCTACACGGAGGTCGGCGACACGCTCTCGGCCACAGAGGTCGTCGACGAGTTCGCGAGGTCCGCCGGCATGGATCCCGTGGAGCGGCTTCGACAGCTTGCCAATGTCCACCGACTGCAGAATGACTACCCGGGCTACGACCGGGTGCTCCGCCAATTGGTGCATCGGGATCCCGACAACGAGTCCGAGCACGTGCAGAACCTGGTCCTCAACCTTCTTGCCCACGATCTCGCCGAGGAAAGCGACGAACGATACGGCGAGATTCAACGCTGGCTCGCCCGACTGCAGGCGTTGGATGCCCAGCGCACGAGCGGCGAGTTCGAAGCCGGCATCCTGTCGTTGGGCGGCTTCGATACCGAAGCGATCGAGAGCTACCGCCGGGCGTTGGTCGCCAATCCCGAGAACAGCGACAACCTGCTGTTGATGGCGGATCGCATGAAAAGTGCGGGGCGTCGGGACGAAGCGGTGACGATGCTGCAATACGCGGCGGAGCACGCCACGGACGACAACGCGTTCGTCGTTGCCGTGGACGGCATCATCAACATGATCGGCGCACGTTCGTTCGGCGATCCGCTGACGCCCGAAATGCGCGGAACCTTCGAGTGGACGCAACGCGTGATCCTGGAACGCATCACCGGCCACGACGGCAAATTCCACCTCTACCAGTTGCTGGCGGACATCGCGCAGGAGACCGGGGACACCGAGGGGGTATTCCGCGCCTTGGAGAACTCCCTGCCCCAGGCGGGCATCCGGCGGCCGGCGGTTCTCCGCGAACTGGTCACCCTGGCAACGCCGAGTACCGGCTTCGGTGGGTTCGACACGGGGCGCGGCGACCCGCGGCGACAGATGATCCACGGTCGCCGCCTGGTCGGCCTCCGCCAGGCCCTGCCCCCGGGCGTCTACATCAATCTCGGCAAGGTGCTTCTCCGGCAGGACGATGTCGCGGGTGCGGAAAAAGCCCTCGACCGGATCGAAGACATCACGGGCATGATCGATGTCGACAAGACGAAGGCCGATCTTCTCTACGACGCCGGGTACCTGGACCGCGCTGCCGGTCACTACGCCCGTGCGCTGTCGGTGAACCGGGACAATCTCGGCTTGCTTGCCCGCAACGCCATGCTCCACGAGATCCGGGGCCATCGCACCGTCGCAAACGAGATGTATCTTCGCGCCCTCGGCAACCTGCTGCGCAGCGAGGCGTTCGGCCGGCCCGGCAGGCGTGCCACCAATCCGGGTACGTCCGCCGGTTTCGGCGGCCGGGCCAATCTGGGCGTGAGTCGCGACTATCAGACCTACTTCGAGTTCCTCGTGCAGGGCTTGCTTGCTACCTGGCCGCACGCCGGCGACGGATCCCTGGCTCGGATCGGTGCCGTCGAGGCGATGTTCGAGGAGGTCCTGCAGGACGTACTCGACACGGACGATCTCGAGGAAAAGACCGTCGGCGAGTTCCCGCGCCTCGACCGGACGGCGCAGTTCGGTCGTCGAGTTGCGGACACCGTCGGCGAGCGTGGATTGGCGGCTCGCATCGATTCGGCGCTTGAGGGAGCTTTCCCCGAGGATGAGGAGGATCCGGCGACCTCGCCGGCGCCGGATGCGTCCCTGCTGCAGCGTCAACTCGAACGGGCCAGGCAGCGCGGCAACTTCGGCGATGCCGTGCAGTTGGCGCGCCTCGTCGGGGATGAAGAGACGCTCGTCGATCTGCTTCGGGAACGAATCGGGAAAGGCAACTACACCGATGGCCTCGTCAACGCCTGGTTGTTGCTCGACGAGACGGCCTTCAAACGCCTGGTGACCCCCATCGCATCGACCATGAAGGACAACGCCAAGTCGTTCCTCCAGTTCCTGGGGCAATCGCCGCAACTGGCTGCTGACATGGAGGCGACGCTTGGGCGCGACTTCGTGTCCGTCGCGGATCTGATCGAGTTGATCAACCAACCCGACGGGGAGGGCGCCGATGCGCTCAGGTACTTCGGTACCCCCCGGGGCGTCTGGCGCTACGTGCAAGCGAAAGGCACGGTTGCGGAGCAGGCGAGCTTCGTAGCCAACATTGCGCAGCGTGACCAACGAGGTCAGCTCGGGTCGTACGTGTTCGCACCCATCGTTGCGGAATTGCTGGCGCTGGAAATCCCTGGCGAGCACCGGACAGCGTTGACGGATGCGCTAATGGTGTACCTGTCGAAGCAGGATCTCTCGACGCCGTACTCCCTGGCCAATCTTATGCCGTTGCTGCTCGCCGACATCCATCCGTCCAACGCGGAGTTGGTCTACGGCCTCGCTGGGCACCTTGAGGATCGCGCGACGACCCAGGTCGACCTTGTCGCGGTGCTGAAGGATATCTACGAGGGAACGCCCCAACGTGCTTTCGACGCCTTGCTCGAACTCTCGAAGGCGCAACTCTGGCGGTTCGGGGTGCGCAATGCCTACAGCATCCATGACCGGTTCGCCGACGAACGGGAGCGCATCCTGAGGGCGGTGGAACGCGGGGGCGCGATTGCCTCGGAGAGAGCGGGCTTGGCATACGAGATGTCCTTCTCGCTGTTCGGCTCGACACCGCCGGAACAGTTCAGGCGGCAGGCGGAACTCGCGCCCAAGTTTGCGGCGCTTGACCCGGACAACGATCGATACCCGGTGGACCGCATCAATGCACTGCTCAATCTAGGGCAGTGGTCGGCGGCGGAAGAGGCCCTCCATCAGTACTACCGGGAAGATCCCGCAGACAGGTTTGTCCGGGCGGCGCTCTACTTCCGGCTTGTTGGCGAGGGTGGTTACGGGGCGGCCCTCGAGGTCGTCAGCGACGGTGGAGAGGACTTGCGCGATCAGGCAGTGGTCGATGCGCTGCTTGAGGAGATGTCCCGGAGTGGCAGCGGCGGAAGCGTTGGGCTGTTCCGGCGTTTCTACTCCGGACCCATGCCGGATAGCCCCTACAATCGCCGCCCGCAGGTGTTGAATCGAAACATCGATCGATTGAGGGAGGTCGCGAGTGCGAACGTGGGTTCGACGGCATCGCTCGCGGACCCCGAATCCGGGGACGACAAGACCCCCACCGGAAGGCTGGCAACCACCACCGCGGGCCAATCCCTGCGTGCCGTTTGGCGGGGGATGGGCGCCCCCGTCGACGATGGGAGTCGCCGATACTACATGCCCGGTGTGGGCGGCCTGCTGGCGCTCCCGCTTGCTAGCGACACGCCGAGGGACGCCCGCCTGCATAACGCTTCCGTGCAGATTGGGTCCATAGCGGGCCTCGTGGGGTCGAGCGTGGAGGAGCGCGATGTGCCGTTCCTCTTGGATGTCCTGGCCGAGGTCCCCGGCGTCTTGCAGGAACTCGAGAGCTACATCCCCTCGTTGCCGTCATCGCAACGCCGCGATCAACCGCGGCTCTACGAGGTGCTCGCCAACGCGCTCGACGCCGCGGGTCTATCCGAAACCCGGCTCGCAGAACTGTCGGCCCGACTGCGCAGCGCAGAGATCGGCGATCACGACTTTATGCTGTGGATGACACTGCGCCTCCGCGCCGAGGAGGCCTTGTCGGCCGATGAGCTCGACGGATTTGCCAATCGTGCGGCTGAAATCGACGCGCCGACGAGGTCGGAGTTGCTGTCGATGGCCCGTCTGTTCGCCAAGGGCGGCGAGTACGCCAGCGCGGAGGAACACTATTCGGTGCTCGCCGCAAGACTCCTTCGTTCCAGATCGAGCAGCGGCGGGATGACCCTGATTCAGGGGGGCGTGGTCATGATGCTTAGCCGCAGTGGCGGCAACACCTCCCGGCCGGGTCTTTCCGAGATTCTGGCCGAAGCCGCCGAGGCACTTCCTCCGGAAACCGCGATGGGATTCGCAAGGAAAATTCTTGACGTTGCGAGACCCGCGGAGCAGGACGAGGCGCTCGCCGCCATCTTCAATGCGTTCGTGTTGAAGACGTTGGGTCTCGTCGCCTCGCCCGAAGGTGTACTCGCGCAGGCCGTTGAGGTCTCGCTCGGCGCCGCCGTGGTCCCGGCGCCGCTCGAGACGTGGCGCGTGCCGCAGGTGTTGGAACTCGCGCGGGTTCACGCGATCGAGGGGAATGAAATCGAGGCGCTGCGGCTGATGCGTCGATTTGCGGTGCCGAGGGAACAGGATACGGACCTTGCCACCGATTGGTTCGACGAGGAGCAAGTGAGGCGGACCAACACGGCCGCCGGTTTGGCCCGCGCGTTCGGCTTGCCGCTATTCGGTGGTCGGTATGCGCCGCAATCGCCGATGTCGGGGTTTATTAGCGGTCGAGAGCGGATCTTTCCCGCGGATTCCGATCACCTCTGGCCGGGCGCCGGTCGGTGGACGCGTACCGCAGTGGCGGCCATTGGGGATTGGCTGGACGACGGGGACGTCGACCCGGCGAACGTGCGCGAGATGCTGTTCGTCGCGGCTTGGCAGTTGTATGCGGCAGGCGACGTGTCGGGGGCGCAGGAGGCCGTCGCGGCGCTCGGTGCAAGTCTCGACGCGGCGCCCGACGTCGATCCGGTGGAACTCCGCGACCTCGCGTTGCTGGCGCTCAAGGTCGGCGGCCGGTTGCCGAGGGGGTTGGCGGTCGCGGTTGCCGCTGGCGGGACGTTGACGGCACGTCAGGAAACGGACCTCGTGCGTCAACTGGGGGATGATGATGTCGTCGGCGCGTTGCGGGCAGGCCGGGCCGCCGACCGCGGCGACAGGCTCCCACTCATGCGCGAACTGCATCCGCTCGCCTTGGCGGCGGACCAAGCCGACTATGCGGAGGATCTCGCGACGCGAATCGAACTCGCCGAAGCCGCGTACCGGGAACTGGGTAGTCCGGCGTTCCCGGAATCGACCGACGGCTAGAAACCGTATCCGCGCCCCAGCCGCGTTGGTTTCGGGACGGGACAAGCCCGTCCCCTGTACCCTTTTCGAAGGCTTCGTGCCTACGGTGTGATTACATCTCCCAGTTCAGGTCGAGGAACAACACTTGCCCGCGTGCGTCCCAACGCGTCGGATCGTAGGGCAAGTTGCCTCCATAAACGTTCGCCGGCGCAGCCCGGTCGAGGATGTTGCGGCCGCCGACACGCAGGCGCAGTCCGTTGTCCATGCGATAGGTCGCCGTGAGATCGACGGTGGTCAGCGAGGACACGTCGATACTCAGCCACTCCCAGGGGATCGGGGCACAGCGGCTGTTGGGTGCCGCCTGCGCGGCGCTGCTGCAGTAGCGTGCCCGGTCGTTTTCGTAGGCTGGGGTGTAGTACACGAAGACGCTCGCCGCGAACTGGTTCCACAGCCAGTCCAGCGAACCCTCCAGTTGGTACTTGTCGGGCCCTTCCATCGTTCCCACGAAATCGAGCCGACTCTCATCGGTGGGACCGACTTGCTGGTAGTCCGCCAGTATCCTGGTGTAGGCGATGCGGGGCGTGAAGCTGCCGAAGTCCGTACTGAAGTTGTACTCCGCGCTGGCATCGAGCAACTCGCTGTATTTCTCGTTGAGGTTGATGGGAAGGAAAAGCAGCGATTCGATTTCGCCCGCCGCATTGCGCGTGACCACTTGCGGATGGTTCATGATCAGCTCGGGACGTAGCTGCGCCATGAACGCGACCGCCACGCCGTCTTCGATGCGGTTGGTGAAGCTGGTCTCCGACCAATCGACGATCAAGCGCAGGCCGGGAATCGTCTCCGGAATCCAGTCGAAGCCCAGCGACGTCGTGTCGGAGTATTCGTTCTTCAGGTCCGTGTTGTACACCTGCCGTATGGCGCCCCCAAAGGGGAGAGCGAACTCGGTGGTGCCGTTGGGGTGGTACGGATCGACGCCCGTGAAGCTGGTCCGGAACCGCGTATCCGGCGAACAGAACGAATCCGGCGGCGGATCTATGCAAGTGGCATATTGATCGCTCCACACCGGCGCGCGGAAGGCGCGCGACCACCGGGCGCGCAGGGTGAAATTCTCCGTTGGCTGATAGCGCAGGCCGACGGTCGGACTGATGCGGGTCTGCTTCGCCGTCGTGTAGTTGAAGTCGTGCACGACATCGGCGTAGTGGAAGACGAATCGGCGCTGGTTGAAGATCAGCCACCCGTCTTCCGGGTGCCAGTAGGGAATCTGGCGGGGAGCCAAGTCCTCGAAACTCAAGTACGCGCCCCGGGTGCCGATGTATGCCGACGCCCTCGATTCGTTTTGATCGTGACGCGCCTGCAAGCTGAGAATCAGCGAATGGACACCGCGCAGGGAGTTCTCCGGTCCCACGAGCGGCAACGCCAACTCGGCATAGTAGGCGGAAATCTCGCGGGAGGGCCTGTCCACGCCGATTTTCGAGCCCGAGTCCTCCATGGTCTGGAACAGTAGACCCGACGAGCTGGCCGTGGCGGTTTTCGTCTGAAAGATGATGTTCTCGCGGTATTCGGTACCGACGGTATACGATGCCCGGCCACCCCACAGATCGAGGAGGCTGCCCCGAAGCGTGAGGTTGTACTGGCTGGTTTCGCTATCACCGGTAATGGGTCCGTCCGTGGTCGTCAGGAATCCGTTGAACGCCGCCGTCTGGCCTTCGCCGTTGCCGAAGAAATTGAGGGCGGTGTTCGGGTCGGAACTGGACAAGGCCGCGTAGTACGCGTCTGCCGTGGGATCCCATTGCTCGCGTCGTCCCCGCGCCCGAAGCCGGTAGGACTCCCGTTCCGACTTGGTGCGCGTGATGTCCAAGCCAAGCTCGTGGGATCCGGCGAATGCCCAGAGGACGCCGAAGTTCAAGTCGCGCCTCGTGGTCTGGGCTTCGGTGTACGCTGCGGGTAGGAGACCGGCTTCGGACTCCCGGACGGCCGAGTATTGCACCAGCATGGGCCGGCCAAACGGGTTGTACGCGTTCGTGGAGGGTACGGGGATCACGCCGCTGATCTGCGGGGTGTATTCCTGGTACGAGTCGCGCGTCGAGTAGACGACGTCCGCGTAGACCCGGAGATTGTCCGTCACGTATTGCTCGACGCTGACGGTCAACGAGTCCGTGGTCGACTCCTCGCCGTTCTGCGGCGTGAGCGCGTCATAGGGGAGCGGAGACGGTTCTCCGCGGGCGAACACGATGAAGTCGTCCACCGTCGCCCCCACGCCGCTGTGGTTCGCCGGGAGTTGATAGCGGGGTCCGTTCCGCACACACCGGTACAAGGTGGGTGCCCAAGTGGGTGCCTCGAATTCGCAGACGACGCCGGGCTGGCCGACGGTGAAACTGCGGAGGTCGAACTCCGGCCCCAGTCTCGGCCGGAAATCCAGCGTGTTCAGTCCCGTCTTGCTGTTGGTGATCGCATCCGACGTCTCGCGGGACGCGATGGCCGTGACGTTGCCGGTGCCCCAGGCGTAGCCGCCGGTAATGCTGGCCGTGGTCTGGTTCGCATCGGTGGAACTCAGTTCCTGCCGGTAGTCGACGGAAAGGCCCGTGTAGTTCTTCTTGGTGATGAAGTTCACGACACCGCCGATGGCGTCGGAGCCATATACCGCCGAGGCACCGTCCAATTGAATGTCCACCCGTTCTATGGCGGACAAGGGGACATTCAGAATGTTGGCAAAGTCGTCCTCTTCGCCTGCCCCCGCTATCCGTCGACCGTTCATCAGCACCAGCGTATTCGCCGAACCCAGGTTCCGAAGGTTGACGGTGGAGATGCCCAAACCCAGTTCGATGTATTCCTCGTCCTGGTCCGTACCGTCAAAGTGCAGGCTGGTGTTGGTCTGCGTCGTTATGGAGGGATACGTCCAAGGCAGCGTGCGGAAGAACTCTTCCACGGTCGAGACGCCCCGCACCGCGATGTCTTCGGCCGTGAAGCTGTAGATCCGCGCGCTGGGATCGCCGCCCTCCAGCCGGGAGCCGGTGACGACCTGCTCGGCCAGTTCGACGGGCTCTTCCTCCGGGACCGCGGCATCGGTGGCGGCGGCTTCGGGATCCGGCTGCCGTTCTTCATCCGTGGTGGCCTCCTGTGCCAGGCCGAATGCCGGAATGCACAGGGAGAATATGATTGCCGTAAGGCGATAATTGGAATCGGATTGCATGAGTGCCCCTCCCCCGTGGAACAGGGCGCAGCACCCAGGCCAACTGCAAGCGAGGGCATCAACGCCTCTCGAACTCGCGAGACCCACTCTAGCACAACTGGACGAATGCCGTTTGCGCTCGCCGTCGTCGACGAACTCGTGGGGCGATCCTTGCGATCACCTGCAGAACGACCCGAGGCCGTTCGTTGCGCGGTTGGGGGCGAGGGCAAGCCTCCCGGCGAGGGTGTTTGGCGAATGCGACGTGGCGGGGCGAACGTCAGCCGTCGGGTTCAACCACCGCCAGAAGGGCGCTCAGCGACTCCGTTCGCGGCGGCAGGCACAGGTCGTTCTTGCAGGTCTGGTAGGTGACCTTGGCCGTCACCTCGTAGCGACCGGCTGCGCTCGCTTCCACGCGCTGCCCCCACTCCCGGTCCGTGCCCTCGTAGATGTCGTAGAGTCCCTTGAAGTGATGCAGGGGCAGCGCCCGGCCGCCCACGGCCTCGATGCCGTCGGGCAGGCCGAAGTCGACGCTGGTCTCGATCATGCCGTGTGGCGCGTTCCGACCCGTCGGCGCGTAGATGTACCAGCCGGGGCGCATGTCGAAGCTGACCGCAACCTTCGCGGCTTCACCCGTGCGAATCTCGGCGGGCGCGAGCAACTCGACGGTTACCGGCGGCTGAACGGTCGTGTTCTTCGCCGACTGCTTGCCGTCTCGGCGTGCTCGAACGGGGACGGCCTCGGCCGTGACCGGCGTTGCTTCCCGCCGTTCGCCGAGCATGACGTAGACGCGGCCCTGGTGTCGCATCGTCAGCCAGTGGGCCTTGCCCTCGTCGTAGAGCCTGCCGACCGTCTTGTACCAGTAGTCCTGGTTCATCTTCAGGTGCGCCTCGAATTCCTCCTCGCTGTAGTACTCCTTCGCCCACGCCATCGACTCGGATTCCGCAGTCGGGCGCGCTCTGGGCGGATACAGGCCGGGATCCTTGCCGGCGCTCTCGACTTCGTTGACGTCCTCCCACTCCCAGGACAGGTCGTCGCTGAACTCGCCGTCGTTCACGGTGGCGACGCTGGCACCGATGATCAGGTCCGGGACGCCATCCAAGTTCCAGTCGTCCACGTAGACCCGTTGGCCACTGCCCGGCAGGGCCTTGGCGCCGTCCGCCGTGGGCAGCAGGTCCACGCCCGGATGGAACCGGTGGCCGTCGTCGGTCTTGACCCCCCGGAAGAACGTGACGGCGTGGCTGGCGGGGTGGCGGTACGAGCCCGTCACCAGGAGATCGAGCACGCCGTCGTCGTCCCAGTCGACCACCAACGGGCTGCTTTTGCCGTCGCCGTCGGGGGAGGGGGTTTCGCCTTCGGGGAGATTCACGTCCCCTTCGCCGCCGCGGTCGAGGATCCGAAGCGGTTCGCCGTCGATGGTCAGCAGCGCTTCGCGCATGGCGAAACTCGGCCGCCTGGGGCTACCGATGTTCTCGCTGATCCTCAGGCCGTCACCGCCGCCGACGACCAAGTCGTAGTCGCCATCGTCGTCGAAGTCCCCGAAGCTGGCGGACGTATAGACCCAGTAGCGAAACGTGCCGATGTCGCCGGGTACGCCCTCGTAGTTGCCGAACATCGGGTTGCCGTTCGAGGCGGGATCGCCTTCCTGCGGCAGCGTCTCGCCGGGCAGGAATCCGTCGCCCGAACCGCGGAACCACGTGACGTCGCCGGGGTGGTACTGGCCAGTGATCATGTCGAGGTGGCCGTCGTCGTCGAGGTCGTAGAACTGCGGCGTGAAGCCGATGCAGCACCACTGGGGTACCTCCATGATGGTGCCCTCGGTGTCCCGCGCCCACTCGAACTCGTCGGTGAATTCCGGGTCCGAATCGGTGCCGACGTTGAGGTAGACGCGGATGGTCGATCCATCCGCCCCCATGGGGAAGTTCTCCCCCGAATTGGTCTCGAACTCGCCGACCAAGAGGTCGCGCTTGCCGTCGCCGTTCCAGTCCCATAGGGCTGGCGCGGCGAGGCCGTGTTTTTCCGTGAGGATGGGTTTCGTCGCGCCCTGGATCAGGATTGGCTGGCCCAGTTTGGGGGTGCCCGGAATCCCCGCGTCGAGGATCTCCGGAAAGCTCGTCTCGTCCGCGGCCAGTTGACCGGCAAGGGTCAGCGAGGCAGCGAGGGCTGGTCCTATGGCATGTTTCATTGGGTTTCTCCCGTCTTTCGTCGAGTCTACTACTCGCCGCGCTTCTCGCCGAGCATCACGTAGACCCGTCCCTGGTGGCGCATGGTCAGCCAGTGCGCCTTGCCTTCCTCGTAGAGCTTGCCGACCGTTTCGTCCCAGTATTGCTGGTTGTCGCGAACGAGCTCGTCGAGGCCTTCCTCGCCGATATCCGCGATGATGGCGTCGACGTTCAGGAACTCGAGGAGGGACTCCCGGGTCGGCCGTTCTCTGGGTGGATACCGACCCGGGTCCTTGCCCGCACTTTCGACCTTGGTTACGTCTTCCCACTCCCACGAGAGTTCGTCGCTGAACTCGCCGCCATTCACGGTCGCGACGCTGGCGCCGATGATGAGGTCACGGACGCCGTCGCGGTTCCAGTCGTCGACGTAGATGCGCTGACCGCTTCCCGGCAGCGCCTTGTCGCCGTTGGCCGTGGGCAATAGGTCCACCCCCTTGTGGAAGCGCAGACCCGCATCGGTTCTGACGCCCTCGAAGAAGGTTATGGCCTGGCTGTTGGGGTGTCGGTAGCTGCCGGTGACGAGTAGGTCCGGCGTCCCATCGTCGTTCCAATCGACCACCAGCGGGCTGCTCTTGCCGTCGCCATCCCCGGGCGCCGCACTCGCGCCGGGAAGGAGTTCGGCTTCGTCGTCACGTTCCAGAATCTTGAGCGGTACGCCTTCGATGTCGAGCAATGGCTCGCGTTTAGCGAAACTCGGCTGCTTCGGACCGCCGATGTTCTCGCTCACTCGCAGGCCCGCACCGCCGCCAACGACCAGGTCCAGGTCGCCGTCGTCGTCCAGATCGCCGAAGCTCGCCGACGAATACACCCAGTAGTCGAAGGTTCCGATATCTCCGGGTACGCCGGCGTAGCCGAACATCGGGTTGCCGTCCGCCGTCGGATCCCCCGCCTGCGGCAGCTTCACGCCCGGCAGGAAGCCATCCTCCGTGCCCCGGAACCAGGTGACTTCCCCGGGGTGGTACTGCCCAGTGATCATGTCGAGATGGCCATCGTCGTCGAGGTCGTAGAACTGCGGGGTAAAGCCGATGCAGCACCACTGGGGCACCTCCATGATGGTGCCCTCGGTGTCCCGCGCCCAAACGAACTCGTCGGTGAATTCCGGGTCCGAGTCGGCGCCGACGTTGAGATAGACGCGGATGGTCGATCCGTCCGCCCCCATGGGAAAGTCCTCTCCCGAATTGGTCTCGAACTCGCCGATGAGCAGGTCGCGCTTGCCATCGCCGTTCCAGTCCATAAGGGCCGGAGCGGCGAGGCCGTGCTTTTCCGTGAGCACGGGCTTGGCATCGCCCTTGACGGGGAATGGCTGACCCAGTCTAGGGGTGCCCGGAATCCCCGGATCGAGGATTGGCGGGAAGCTGGTCTCGTCGGCGGCCAAGGCGGTGCATAGCAACGCGAACGTGGTCAATGGAATGATCGTCTTCATGGCCAGCCCCAAATCTGCTTTTTCGCAGGCAATCTCCGACCGTCTAGCTTACTACCTTGCGGCTTGCCAACGTGTGCAGTCCTTTGTGGCTGGCGATGAACAATGTCCATCTCCTACCTGTAACTTGCCCGCAACATTCTGCTAATGTTTGGTACGTGGGAGAAACTGCCTTGAGACTCGGTGTTGGCTCGGTGTTTACCGTGTGGACCACCGA
Organism: Gammaproteobacteria bacterium; assembly: GCA_028821405.1. Lineage (GTDB taxonomy): Bacteria > Pseudomonadota > Gammaproteobacteria > Pseudomonadales > Azotimanducaceae > VXYL01. The sequence goes on from JAPPGK010000019.1 coordinate 81,691, forward strand.
CTGCCTTAACATCTTCGAATCGTCAACACAAGAAGTGTGACACGAACGCCAAGCTGCACATGCGGGTGTGGTTTGTGTCGGGGTCTCAGGTCCATAGGCAATTTGGGAGGATGCAACAATGATGCAACGATTACAGATCGACTGGCTCGGTCGCATAGGCGTGTTGTTCGCGGCCATGGTGTTGTCGGCTGGCACCGCGACTGCCCAGAGCGAGGAGAGCGACGCAGGCGCCGACGATGACGAGGTCGTGGACGAGGTGGTCGTCACGGGTACACGGCTGGTCGGGGGCGACCCGACTGCCCGTGTCGAGGTGATCACCGCCGAGGACATCGCCATGCAGGGATTGACGACCTTCGAGGACGTCATCCGGTCGCTGCCGCAGAACTTCGCCACGATCAACAGCACCAACAACCTGCTCTTCGGCAGCGACCTGCTCGATGCGAATCTCGGCGCGTTGGGCTTGGGCGCGGCCACCGCCAATTTGCGCGGCTTCGGATCCAAGAACACCCTGGTACTCCTGAACGGCAAGCGGCTGGCGGGTATCAATAGCTCCGCTCAGCAACTGGCGGCCAATCTCAACGACATTCCGGCGGCGGCGATCGACCGGGTCGAGATTCTGCTTGACGGCGGTGCTGCAGTGTATGGGTCGGACTCGGTGGCCGGGGTGATCAACGTGATCACCAAGAAGGACTACACCGGCGCGTCGGTGGGCGGCAAGATGGAACACAGTTCGACCGGTGGCCACGCCCGTTCCGCCAATGTGTACGTCGGCACCGGCTGGGGCAGCGGCACGGTCTCCGCCATCGTCGCGCGGAACCAGTCGGACCCGATCAAGACCGCCAAGACGGGATATACCACCCTGGACTACAGCGGCCTCTACGGCGGCGATGCGCGCTACAACTTCATCAACCCCAGCTACTGCGACACGCGCTCGGGGGTTGTCGGCACGTCGCGATGGGGACCGACCAACCTGATCCTTCCGCCGGGCAACGACGGGCGCAACGCGCAACCCGCAGACTTCGGCACGATCACCATCGACGACTGCCTGGAGAGAATCCCGGCCGATATCGGTGGCTCGGCCGACCGCATCTCGCTAACCTCGACCGTGCTCCAGAACTTCGGTGCCGACGAGCAGCTCCAGCTTCGGGCGGACCTGCTGTATTCGGAGACCGAGACGCAGTCCGCCGTCTCGACCTTCGGTTTCAGTTCGATCCTGATTCCCGCAAGCAACGCCTTCAACAACTTCGGCCACGATGTCTATGTGCGCTACAACGCCGACACCGAAATCGAGCTGGGCCTCTTGCCCATGGTCGAACAGGCCAATGTCCAGGAGCAACTGCGCTACGTCCTGACCGCCACCTATCAGTTCCGCGACGATCTGCGGCTCGAGGTGGACTACACGAAGGCGGAGTCGTCGTCGGACGGCGATCAATACATGTTCGCGCCGCCAAGCACCCGGATCGACGACGCAGCCCGCTACGAGCGGCTGAGTTCGCTGATCGCAAGCCCCAATCCGTCCGAAGCGCTGAACCTGTTCGGCGACGGATCCGGCCAGAACCCCACGATCGCGGAATTCTACCGAAGCTATGCCAACTCCCTCGACCATACCCATGTGCGCAGCATCGAACCGAAGCTCTACGGGGAGCTCTTCGAGATACCCGGCGGGCGCCTCGGCTTCGTACTGGGGGCGGAGTCCCGCAAGGAGTGGGTCGAAGAGCCGGAGGACGACTTCTACGAGGGCTACCTCGGCACGTCCACGCCCACGGTGGAGCTCGATGCCTACTTCCTGGAGGCGACCGTTCCGGTGATCGGCCGGCGCAACAGCGGTCGGTTCGGCGAACGCCTAACGCTGTCCTTGCAGGCCCGCTACGACGCCTACAGTGCGACGGGCTCGGTGGAGAACAACGCGAACGGCGAACCGATTTTCATCGACGCGGAATACACCAACACGGTGTACCGCGTTGGCGTGGTCTGGAGCCCCGCCGACAATCTCGATATTCAGGCCTCCCGGTCCGAAGCGTTTTCGACGCCCTCGTTCACCTCGATATTCGGCGGCACCACGCGGTCCTTCAATACCCGCCAACCGGACCCGCTGCTGAACAACGCATGGGTTCCCGTCAAGCTCACCTTCGGGCCGAACCCCGGCCTCCTTCCGGAGCAGTCCGTAAATCTGACGATATCCGCCGAATGGCGGCCCAGGATGCTCGAGGGGCTGGAGGTGAAGGCGGCCTGGTCGAGCGTCGACCTCCAGGACCGAGTGGCTTCGAGCTCTCAGTTGCGTGGGCTGCTGCCGCCCGAAGAGTACGGCAATCTGTCGCAGTTCTTCGTGCGAGACCCGGAGGGCAACCTCACCGAGGTGATCAGCCGGTCGATCAACATCGCGCGCCGTGCCGATGAGCGCCTAGACCTCGAAGTCGGATACGCCATGGGGACGGATTTCGGCACCATCCGCCCGCGCCTTATCTACCACCGGGTGCTGGACATGTTCGACCAGGCGATCCCTGGCGCCGATGAGTTCCGCTTCTTCGGCGAGTCCGTGGGCGTCGACGAGTACAAACTGCGGGGCAACGTAAGCTTGATCGCCGGTTCGGTCACGGCGGACCTCTGGGTCAACTACACGCCGGGTTACGTCAACAACGATCACGAAAACGCCTTCTCGCCGCTACCCAATGAACCCGTGGGTTCACGCACCACGACGGACGTGACGGTGGCCTACGAGATGGAAAATGGCCTGCTGTTCCGTGCCGGCGGTCGAAACATCTTCGACCGCGGATTTCCCTACATGCTGAGTTCCAGTCGGCGACCCTATGACTCCAAGCGGGTCGACTTGCGCAAGCGTGTGGTGTTCTTCGAGGTCAAATACGAGACGGGAGGCTGGTAGGAGATCGGCGAATTTCGGCCCCGCCACCGATGGTGGTTGGGGCCGAGGGTCGCTCAACGTCCGTGGTGTCGTCGGGTCGGCGTCCCCGCCCGAACCGGCTCGTTCCTCTAGCACGGCTTGGAACCCCGCAATCGCCGTTCGAGTTCCTCGATACGACGTTCGGCAGCTTCGCCTGCCGCCGTTTCCTCGGCTAGGCGTTCGTTGGCGGCAATGCCCTGCGTCTGACTCGGCCAAAGCGCGCATTGCTTCGAATTCCATGTGGTCGGGGAGAATCTCGCCGCGGGATCGCGGAACCGTCGCAGCCGCCCCGAGGCGCAGAGGTCGAGGCCGAGTACCCAAACCGATGCTCGGCCTCTATGCTGGCGCCGGGCGGCGATCCGTCGCGACGAGTGGTCTATCAGGGGTGAGATCGGCGCAATCGCAGTTCAAGTTCCTCGATACGGCGTTGGGCTGCTTCACGAGCCGCCGTCTCTTCGGCCAGGCGCTCCTTCGCGGCAACGGCCTGCGACTCGGCGACACTGGCTCGGGATTCAGCTGCACTGGCTCGGGATTCGGCGGCATCGGCGCGTGACTCGGCGGCGTCGGCGCGGGACTCGGCCGCAGTGCGCAGGGCTGTTTCCTGCCGTCGCATCGTTTCCGATTCCACGTGGTCGGGGAGAATCTCGCCCGTGGCGGGATCGCGGAACCGGAGCAACCGCCCCGAGGCGAAGAGGTCGAGGCCGAGAACGTCGCTTCGGAACTCTCCGGACGGTGACGGCGTGATCGGCGTCCGGGTTCCGGTGTGGCCCAGACGCGAGCCTTCCAACGGCGGGCCGCCATCGGTGCGGACGCCGCGCGGGTCGAAGGTCCAGTACTCCCGCACGCCGAGTTCCGCATAAAGCGCGGGCTTCCTTTGGATGTCGTTGCGCCAGTTGTCCGCCGACAGGACCTCGAGCACGAAGTCGGGCGCCTTGCCTTCCTCCCAATGCTTATACGACTGCCTCGGTCCGCTCGGCGGCCCAAACGCCACGAGGACATCCGGGACGACCGCCGCCCGCCGGTTGCCCTCTTCCAGGAACAGGAACTTGTCGGTCGACGCGTAGACCTCGTGGCCGTCGAAACGCGCGCGAAGGGCACCCTTGGCGTAGTCGAGCACGTCGCCGTGGTAGTCGCCTTCCGACATGGGCTTGGCGTCGCTGAACGGGTAGCCGTCCTCGTCACACTCGACCGGCGGCGTCGGTCGGTACAACGCGGCCGCGTGGACGACGGCAAGCGAGCGCCGCTCGGCAGTCGCTCGGCCTCTTGCTCGCGATCCGGTTGGCCGGCGTCTCGGTTGCATCATTGGAACGTACCACAATGCGGTCTCGCTTGGAGTGGGCCGCCGATCATCCGACACAATGCGGTACCCCCGATAGCGAGATCGCCCATTCGGCGTGTGAGAATTCGCCGTTGCGTGACGTAGGCGAAGTCCGTCAAGACCTTCGGTCAGCCCCAGCGTGGTTCCCATTGCCATCGTTGATGGGGAGACAGCGCGTTCGCGGGAACTGCGGCCGACATTCGCGATCTCCCAATGCAACGCGCAGGGCTGCGAGATCGGGATCTGGATAGCGGTGCTAGTCCGAGACGCGTCGCGGCTGCCGCAAAGGCTTGCCAGGACTCCATCTGGGCGCGCTCTCGCCGTGCGTCCAGGACGCGTGCGTAGAGCAACATGCCGTCAGACACTGGCGAGGATCAGTAGCGCCAAGCCGGTGTTCGTTTGGAGGCTCATGGACTACACCAGCCGTGAACGTGGCTAGCCGAGCGGGGCTTACGCAGCGGCGGGGATCAGGCCGACTCGTCAAGCCCCAAGCCACGGCGGGCTTGCTCCGCGGCATCGATGCGGTTCTCAAGACTCGCGACGTAGTCGGCATCGCCCACGGCTTCGGCCAACGGGGCCAGCACGCGCATCAGGGCGAGCTTGTCCCCTCGGTCCGCACCCCGGCCGACTCGTAGCGCCGTGGCTGCATCGTTGGCTCGCTGCAATCCCTCGATCAACTCGACCTCCTGCTCCACCCGAAGGTTGCCCTGGGCGAGGACCTCGGCCGCCAGGTCCGGCGGCAGCGCGTTGCCGACCCGTAGAGCCATCAACACCAGGTAGTCCAAGCCGAGTCGTTTCGGATCGGCCGTGATCTTGTCGGCGAGCGCTGCCACCACGGCCTTGGCACGGTCGTCTTCGCCCCGCGAGTGCAGTTGCCACGCCACCACGAATGCGGCTTCCAGCACGCCCGCCCGATCGAGGTCGGCGTCGTCGAGCCAGGAAACCAAGGCGTTGGCGGCAGTGGTCATCCAGGCCACGTCGCCGGGGAAGTGGTGATCGGCGTCGGTCGGAAACGGCCGTTCGCGATGGAGGATCAGTTCGTGCAGCGGCGCGGCGGTGCCGTCGTATAGGTCGATTCGCCGGAGTCCATAGAGCTCGGCAAGTGTGTTCAACGCACTGACGAGTTCGTAGCGCTCCTGTTGCAGGGGCCCTGTCAGCGCCTCAACCGATTCGGCGCCATGCGTTGGCGTGCCGAGAAGGGCTCGCAACAGTTCGATGGCCCGCGCTTCGTCCCCGGCCATGGCATGGAGTCGTACGAGTTCGACGGTCTTGGGGACGTCCCATTCGCCGAGTGGCACCCCGACGCTCGTGGCGGTTCGAGAAAGCCTCGCCGCTTGGGAGAGTGCCTCATTGGGGTCGTAGAGGTAGGCCAGGGCCCGGAGCAGGAAGGTGTCGAAGTACGCATCAAAGGCATCGTGGCGGTCGGCGCGGCGTGCGGTGGCCACGATGCTCTTGGCGGTGTCCCGGGCCAGATCGCTTGGCAGGGCCGAGGCGACTTCCCGGGCCAGCTTCGACAGATCCAGCAATGCACCGTCGGGGGCACCCGAGAAGACCACCCGGCGCCGGTCGATGAACTCGCCGTGTCTCGCCAGCTTGGCGGTCAGCAGTCGGTAGTATTGCGATGCCTGTTCGTACGAGCGTGCCTTGGCATGGAGCCTGGCAATGGCAAGGATCTGCAGAGTCGATGGGTCCTCGACCTTGCCCAGGCGTTCGACGAAGGCCTCGCGTTCGGATTCGACCATGTCTGAGGCTTCCTCGTGGCGCAGCAGCATCCACACCGTGAAGTCGTGGTCGCCGAGTTCCGGGAGTTGGCTGGCCAGGGTTTCGACACGTTGGTCTAGTTCGCCGGAGGCCGTGATCGCCTGCGTGAGAAGGCGGTAGAAACGGTATTGGTCGCGTCGCTGGCTGTCCGGAAGAGCGCGCAGGTAGACGTCGAACTCGACGGCGCTCCCGGGCGCGCTCGCGACCGCCTCGAACAAGGTCGTCGAATCGGTCTTCCCGGCATCGCCAAGCAACGCAGCGAGTCGGTAGTCCGCGTCGGTTTGCCGGTAGTAGTACGGCTCGGACGAGTCCGGCGTCAGTGGCAGCGACAGGATCGAGTTGACCAGGTAACCGCCCGGGCGATAAAAACCTTGTTCCGGGTCCGGTGCCGACGCACCGCGCCAAACCGTCCGCAGCGCTTGCGTTGTCTCGTTCTCCGCTGGCGCGTCTTCGGTGGTCGCCAGATCCCGAAGCGTGTCGATCGCGCGATCGACCTGGGGCGAGAAGCGGCTGTACGAGGGTTCCAGCGGGCCACGGTAGATGGTGCGGAACACACTGGCACTCGACGAGGGCTCGAAGCTCCGCGCCGTGCGTACTTTCTCAAGCAGATCGTCGACCGTGGACTGCTCTCTTAAGTCCGGGCCGCCGTCTGTTACCAGGGCGAGCGCCGCCTCGTAGCGGTGTCGATAGGTCAGCAGGTAGTACAACGCGGCACGCAGGATCTCGTCCGTCGGGTCGGATTCGTAACAGGCGGTGAGCGCTTCTTCGGCGCCGTCCCACCGCGCGAGATCCAAGCGCGCCGCCACGAGTTCGCGCCGGTAGCGTTGGTCTTCCGGATAGCGCTCGACCAGGATGGGCAGCAGGTCCGCGCGGCGCTCCATCTTCTCGCGAGGCAGCTGGGTGCCGTAGTAGAAGTTCGAGAACTCAAGCTCGTAGACGATGCGCACGGTCTCGGCATCGTGCGCCACCTCGCGCCCCCGTGCAGACTCGAGGATCCGTTCCCGGATCGGCGCGTACCGGTCGTCCCTCCCCGACACGCCGCCGAAGAAACGTTGGCCGGCGCGTTGCAGTTCGACCAGCGCCAGGAAGGCTTCCTCGTCGGTGCCTTCGAGGATGCGCGGGAGCGTCGCGCCGACATCGACGGCCATCTGCGCGAGACGCTGGGCTTCGGCCCCGAGTTCGTAGAGGGCGTCGCGGTTGGCGGGATGCGCTTGGGGCACGAGCAGAAGCTCGAACACCGTGGATTGCGCGAACTCGCTCTTGAGGTCCAGCTTGCCGAGGTATTCGCCGGCCGCCGCGATCAGCGCTTCACGTTGGGGCGCGGACAACGCCACGGTCAGCAGGTCGTGGAAGATGCTGCTGAACGCAAAGGAGCGGAAGTCGCCGCGTCGGTGGCGGGCCGCCGTCGAAGCGAGGTGGCGAAGTTGATCGTCGACGCTCGCCTTTGCCTTCAGGTACTCCCATACGCCGTCCGAAGAGCCGAGATAGATGCCGGGACCCGCCTCCGCGGTGGGGGCCGCGAGGATCGCGAACAATTCCTCGACGGTGACGATGTCGCGGCCCAAGTCCGACTCGATCTCGAGTACCAGGTCGGGATCGGCTTGGATGAGTTCGAGGAACGACTTCGTGTTGTCCTTGAGCGTGGTCGCGATGGCGGCAACAAGCCGTTTGAACGTGCCGGAGTCGAGCAGGGATCGAGCGTAGGCGAGACCCTCCCGGTAGCTGCCCTTGTCGATGCGGTCGCGGAACAGCCCGAGGAGATCCTCCTCGTCGCCGGCAAGCCGTGCGAGACGGACGGCGGCCTCGTAGTCGTCGTTGCGCTTCGCGATCTCCATATGGCGGCGCAGCAGCGGCAGATTCGCCACTTCGGCAGCGTCGGCGGTCGCCTCGGGGAAGTGCTTGCCAAGCGAGGCACCCAAGTGCTCGCCTAAGCCAAGGTCGCTGGCGCGCGCGGCGACGCGACCCGCAAGACGTGCGACGCGGTCAAGCCGGGTGAATTCGTCGACCTCCAGGATCTCGTCGGTCGGGTCGACGTCGTCCGGCTGCCACGACGGGTCATCGAGCACGACCGAAAGCTCCGTGTCGAACATCGTCCGGATGGCCTCGACACGCTCTGCGGCCGTCGCCGGATCGTCGGGCCACGTCGTCAGGAAGCCTTGGGCAAGGAACTCGAAGTAGGTGCGGTAGTCCCGCGTCACGCTGGTATCGGGGCCATAGCCGAGCAGCGCGAATGGCGAGGCGTTCGCGCCGGGACGTTCCTGACGGCGCTTGGTGTCGAGCGTCCGCAGCACGTTGCCGATGGCGCGGAAATACAGCGCGTTGGCCACGTCGACCTGGCCCCGGGCCTCGCGCAGCATCGCCGTCTTGGCGAGTAGCTCCAAGTCGTCCCGGCTGACGTTCAGCGCCCGGGTGTACCAGTTCAGCGACTCCTCGGGGTAGCCCGACTCGTCGAACAGGTCCGCCTTGGTCTGATCCACGTTGACCAGGCCGGTGATGTCGTTGATCAGGTCGAACGCCTGGACGGCGGCCTGAACGGCCCCTTCTTCGAGGAGCACCTTGCCGAGGTTGATGAAGACCTCGGGCGGCAGTTCCTGGCGAAGACCGATCAGTCGGCGACCGTGGGTGAGTTGCCGCTCCGGATCGCCCGAGCCCGTCGAGAACCCCGCGAAACCGGTGTCCGCCGTGGCCAGCGTGACCAGTTCGCGCAGCACGGCCGGTCGACGTACGCCGGCTTCGGAAAGGGAGTTCTCGACGGCGCGGAACTCAGCCTCGGTGTCGCCGACCTCCTGGGCGATGTCCCCGAGCAGTTGGTAGAGGTAGAACTTGTCGTTGTGCGAGGCGATCCGTTCCAGGATGATCCGTTGCGTCCAGTGGAAGGTCCGGCGCATGGCGGGGGTGAGGCTCTCGGTGAACGTGCGGGCGCCGATCATGTTGATGATGCCGTCGATGGCGACCACGAACTCGGCGTCGTCGGCCGCGTGTTCGGCCACGTATTGGAGAATCGCTACCGCTTCGTCCCGCCGCCCCGCAGTCTTCATGAGGTCGGCCATCAACAGCAGGTTGTCGCTGTTCTCCGGATGCAGTACCAGGGCGCGCCGGTAGCTTGCGATGGCTTCGTCGCTGAAGCCCCCTAAGGAGTAGATGCCCGCCTCGAACTCGCCGCTGACGCCTTCCTCGTCGAGTTCGCGCAGTTCCCCGAGCCAATGCTGGACCTCGCCGAAGCGTTCGTCCGAATCCTCGGCCAGGTCGAAGGCGAGCATGTTGAGGACGATGTTCTGGACGTGTTCGATTTCGTTTTCGGGGTCCACCGCCACGAGTTCCCGCAGCACGTCGTCGTAGGCCGAATAGTCGGCGAGCATCATGTGAACCTTGCCGAGTTGGCGGAGGCGGTCGGCCTCGTCGATGTCGCTGTAGCGGGCGTACTCCTCGATCACCTCGGTGGCGGAGAAGTGGTCGCCGACCTCGGTGTAGACCCGCACCAGGAGGCCGATCTCGTTGCGGTTCGCTTGGCCGGCGAAGAGTTTCTCCTCCAGGTCCACGACGATGTCGCCCAGGGTGTTGAGTTCGGTGGCGAGCAGCAGGAACTGGCTTTCCGCGAGGCTTCGCCGGGCGGGGCTTTCGACGCTCACCCAGATCTCCCGCCACGCATCCAGGGCGTCTTCCTTGCGGTCGGCAACGCTGTAGAGCCAAGCCAGCCGCATCCGCTCGTCGTAGCCGAGTCCGCCTTCGCGGTCGCGCAATCGCTCGAGGATGCGGATGGCGGCGTCGGGGCGGTTCAGCCGTTCGTAGGCGTCGGCCAAGTCGCGCACACCCGCGTTGTCGTCGCCGAGGGCGGCTTCCAGGCGTTCGACGGCTGCGACCGCCGCCTCGGCTTCGCCGCGCCGAAGGCGCAGGTCGAAGAGGAAGAAGAGAGGCAAGGGGCTTTCCCCCGCCGCCTTCATCTGGTCTTCGATCATTGAGACGGCCTCCTCGACGAAACCCATCTGGACCATGGATTCGCCCGCCTCGACGAGCACCTCGACCTTCTCGGCGTTGGCTGCGGCAAGCCGGTGCCAGACGCCGAGCGCGTCTTCCGGTCGGGCGATATTCAGGTAGTGGGACGCGAGTCCGGCACCCCATGCAACGACTCCGGGTTCCACCGCCATCAACCGTTCGTACTCCGCAACCATGTCCTCGGTTCGTCCGGCGGCCTCGTAGAGCTTGATCAGCCGGCTTCGGGCCGCCACGTCCACGCGCGTGCCGTTGGCGGCCTCGTAGAACGCGATGGCCTCGTCGTATTTCTCGGTTTCGATGAGCACGTCCACCCGAGCCTGCACGAGCATCGGCGCCGGTTCGCCGTTGGCCGCCGTTTGCTCGGCAAGGTGGACGAGCAGTTCGTCGAGGGCATCCGCCTTGCGGTACGCCTCGGCGAGCAATGCCAGCGCGTACAAGGCGTCGGATTGGACCTCGGTCGCTTGGTAGGCGGTCCAGGATGCTTCCTGGGCGAGGTCGAAATCGCCCGCGTCGATCGCCCATTGGGCGACGCGCACGTGCTGCCGGAACGGATTGCCGAACTGTTCGTCGGGATCGTAGAGAGCCAGCGCCTGGTCGGGGTGGCCGAGCAGGGCAAGGGTGATGGCCGCCCGGTTGCGGAAGTCTTGGTCGCGTTCGTTGGCCAGTGCCACTAGGGCATCGATATTCCGGTCGCTGGCTTCGGCCATGGTGAGCCGGATGCGGATGAACTCCCTTTCGGCCGTCCGGTCGGTGACGTCAGCCGCCTTCCGGTACCAGTCGGTGGCTTCGCCGGGGTTGCCGGTGGCGTCGAGCAGGCGCGCCTTGAGCAGAAGGGCATCCGGCGTCTCCCGGAGATCCAACGCGCTGTCGACGGCACCCAAGGCATGCTCTTGGCTGCCGTGGCGCCAGTTGATGTGGGCGATCGTCAGATAATGGTTCGCTCGCTCCGCCGCTGATTTGCGGGTGTTGTCAGCGAAGACGCCAAGCCGCCTGATGGTGAGGTCGATGCTGTCGCCCTCGAGCATCGTCTCGTCGTACAACGCGTCGATGGACGCCAAGTCGACGCGATCGGACTCCGCATTCGCCTTCGCCACCTCGGCGAGTGCGCTAGCGGCGTGCGCTTGACCCGATAGCAGGCCAAGCACGAGCGACAGCGCGACCGTGTATCGGGCCGTTGTCACGGGCGTGCTCCGCGCGGCCAACGGCGGTAGAGGAGTTCGCCGAGGTACGTCGCCAGCGCCAGCAGGAGCAGGAGCGGCCACAGGCGGGTCACCACGTACGACAACTCGCCCTGGTTTCCGGCGAGCCAGTCACCGACGGGGCCAGACGGTGGCGTGCCGCCGACGCTCGCCAGGTGGACCCCGCCGGTGCGCTCTGCCAGGCGCTCGAGGTCCAGCGCTTTGACAGGGTCGACCTGCGTTTCGTTGGCGATGTCGGAGGCAGCGGGGAGGGCAATGCGTTGCACTGTTTGGTTGGAGCGAGGAGCGCCGGCCGTCACCTCGAGTCGTGCTGCTTCCTCGGTCGGGAGGACGATCGTCGCCTCGAACAACCCGGGGGCGTTCTCCTTGAACTCGACCGGGAAGGCCAACGCGTCGCCACGGGCATCCACCAATTCGGCTGTTGGCACGAGTTCCGCATCGTGGGTCGTCCGCTCGGCGGTCAGTTCAACGAGATGGCGGCGACGCTTGAGCGACAGGCGGAACGGTGGATTGTCCGCCGCCGTCCGTGCCAGCAAACGGCCCAGGAACGATCCGTAGTCCGGCCAATCCCGCCAACGGCCCGTGCCCTCGCCGACCGGCTCGGTCATGAGTGCGCTGACCCTTCCCAATCCGTAGTGCCAGCTGGCAAGGATCGGATCCTGCCCGGCGGAAAGGAGCGTTTCCGCGCCGTCGCGCGCTTCGACCTCGGAATACCCGAGCAACGCCGGCACGAGCGGGTCGGCACCGCCCCACCAGCCTTGACCGCCAAGCGCCGTCACCTCGAAGAAGCCCCGCTTGTAGCGCGGCGGCTTGCGGGTGGAAGGCTGCTTCAGGATGAGCTCGACGAGGCTGAACTGGTCGCCCACCGAATAGAAGCGTCCCTGGCCCCAGTTGGCGATGTCGGACATGATGAGGTTGTGGCCGCCCTGGCCGACGAGGATCGTCGAGACGTTGATGTTGTCCTTCGAGATGCGGCGCACCATGCGCTCGTAGTTGCTGTCCTCCACCCCCGCGTCGGTGATCAGCAGGATGTGCTTGTAGCGGGTGTTGACGTTCTTCAAGCCGTAGTAGGCCTCCTGGATGGCGGGATACAGGATCGTCCCGCCGATGGCCTTCATGCGGCCGATGGCGCGGTCGATCTCGATCTTGTTGGAAGCCGGCTGCATGGGCACTGCCCAGTGCTTGGCGCCGTAGAACTCGACGATCCCGATGCGGTCGTGGGGTTGCAGCCGACGCACGGCGATCCGGGCGACCTGCTTGGCGAGTTCGATGCGGGTTCCGGCCATCGAGCCGGACGTGTCGATGATGATGGCAAGTCCGACGCTGGGGTCGATCTTCTCCTCTTCGCCGGTGATCTCGACCGGCAGCACGTCGGCAACCGGCGTGCCGTGGTAGCCGCCGTCGGCGAACGCCGCGCCGCCGCCGCTCGCGAGCAGTCCAACGCCCTTATCCTGAACGGCGGTGGTGAGGCGGCGCTGGCTTTCGTCGGCGAGCAACCGCGCCGGCGCATCGTCGAGCATGACGACATCGTAGTCGGCATAGGAGAAATCACCGTCCAAGGAGTCGGGAGTTGTCGCCGTTAAATCGAAACCGATTCCGAGCAGTGAGCCGAGTTGGTCCACGGCGCCGAGTTGCCGGTCGCCGACGTAGAGCACGCGCAGGGGATCCTGAACGGCCACAACGCCATCGAGTCGGTTGTTGGCGAGATCGACATCCGCCTCGCCCGGCGCACGGAGTTCCGCGGTGATATCGATGAACCCGGTCTGTGCCGCCTCGAACTCGATTGCGACGGGGCAACGGGATTCGCAGTCGAACGGCCCGGCGCGGCCGAGCACCTTGTCGGCATCGGCAAGGACGACTTCGAAGCCGCTGCCGGTGCCGACCACGTCCACCGTGACACGCACGGACTCGCCAGGGCGCGCGGTTGTCGATTGGAGGTTCACCAGGAAAGGGTCTTCGTGGGGGCGCAGTTGGACCGTGTGCACGGGAATACCGCGATCCTGTAACTGACCGAGTGACCGGCCCCAATGACGATCCGTGCTGCGTCCGTCGGTAATCAGCATGACGGAGCCGCTCAATCCCGCCGGTATCGACTGCGCCGCGAGTTCCAACGCATCCCCGAGAGGCGATGCGCCGTCGCCGAGGAGCGACTCGTCGGTTGCCGTGCTCGAGTCGCCGCTGCCCGAGCGCATCCAGTGGATGTCGGCATCGAACAAAACCTGTTCACCGCCGCCGATCTGCACGACGGTCGCACTTTGACCGGTCCCAAGGCGGTCAAGGAGGTCGCCGGCGACGGCGACGCCTCCATCGCGTTCGGTCGCCAGGAGACTCGCCGACTGGTCGAGCACGATGGCGTGATGCTGTTCCGAGGCACTGCGGACCAAGACCGGTTGCATCAAGGCGAGAATGGCGAGAGCGAGGACCACGGTGCGGATCACGCCGTGCATGACCCTCGGTCGTGACGGCAGGAACCACACCAGCGGCACCGCCAGGAACAGTAGCGCCATGAGGGGTTGAAGAAAAGACAGTTCCATCGGCTAATCCGCCTGTCCGCGGCAAGAGGCCCTCACTCGAAGCAAATGTCGATGCCGTATTGTCGCCATCATTCGTCTTGCATTGGTGCCACCGCTACGGCATCAACCCGCGCTGGTAGAGGTACCACTCGGCACCGAGAAGAAGGAGGGCCGCGAGAATGAGCCAAGTGACGATTCCCGTACCGGCGAAGTCGCCGCCGGCTTGGGACGCCAGGAGCGGTGCGCCCGAGCGCCTTTCGGTCACGGTGTCGCTCAGCATGGCCACCGCCTCGTCTCCCCTGTCCGAACTGACCGTCCCCGCAGCGCCTAGCACGTAATCCGCGCCGAGTGCATCCAGAGACGGGTCCACATCGGCTGCGAGCGACCACACCGTCGCGTTCGGAAGGGGCCTGCCGGCGGCCAGGTAGGGGTGCCACGCCGGTTCGCCGGCCAACCAGCGGACACTGCGGGATATGAACACCGGGAAACTCCGTGACCCGGTGAAGTTGTAGTGGGCGAGGAGTTCCTCCCAAACCGAGATGCCCGGCAACTCGGCTTGACGGAGTTGAACCCCGACCGGGCGCTGCGCTTCCGCAGCCAGGCCCGCAGCATCGATTTGATCCAGTCCCAGCGCCGTTACGCTCGCCCGCAATGCCAACTCGGCGCTGTCGTTCCCTGTGTAATCGATTTCGAATGCGGTTGCCTGGCCGGCTGCGGGCGCGAACTCCAGCGCGGGAAGGCCACTGAACGCCGCCGCGCCACGCACCCGGATGGCGACCGAGGCGTCCTCGTCGATGATCGTGAGGCCCGGGTCGGCTTCAATGGCATGTCGGATGGCGGGATCCAAGTCGTCCGCCAGGGCAACCCTTACTGCGCGACGGGTCGGCAACGTGAGCCGAGCCGTATTGTCGAGCGCCAGTTCGTCGCTGGCCTCGAGTCGCACCTCGACCTCGCGCCCATCCGCAGCAAGATCCCGCACTAGCGCGAGACCGTCCCCGAGTCGTTCCAGGCGGTCGTCGCCGAGCGGTTGGCCGCCTACTTCGACGGTCATGTCGTCGCCAACGACGGCGTCCGGCGTGCCGGCGATTCGGATCAACAGGTCGACGCGGTCCCAGCGTCCCGATGCGGCGGGATTGACGCCAAGTGCCGCGATGCCGTGATTCGATTCGCCATCCGGGTAGTCGATCGCGCGGCTTAGGCGTGTTCCCGTTGGTAGACGCTCGATCACTGCGAACTCTGCGGGCGCGCGACCGTATACGACGAACTCCAGCGCCGCCGGGGCCACGCCCGGTACGGAGAGCAGCCGCAACTGCTCGTTCAAGGCGGAAGGGGCTGCCTCCGGCGCAAGGCTCGCCAGACGGCGGTCGAGGAGCAATCGATCCTCGCCCGCCTTCAACAGCTTGATGTTTCGTGCGCCTCCCCAGATCACCTCCCGGCGTCCTTCGGGCAATCCCGCGAGATCCGCTTTCAGCTTGTCCACGGCTCGTTCGAAGTCGTCGCCCCCTGCGGTGTGCGCGGAACCGTCAAGAAAGAGCACGCGGTAGGCGGAAGTGCGGTCTTCGTGGGCTTCGGGACCGGCGAAGGCGAGCCAGAGCAGCGTGCAGATCGCGAGCA
>JAPPGK010000089.1 GCA_028821405.1 Gammaproteobacteria bacterium
AACCGCCTACGCGCGCTTTACGCCCAGTAATTCCGATTAACGTTCGCACCCTCCGTATTACCGCGGCTGCTGGCACGGAGTTGGCCGGTGCTTCTTCTGTGGTTAACGTCAATGGCCGGCGTTATTAGCGCCGACTTTTTCTTCGCCACTGAAAGTGCTTTACAACCCTAAGGCCTTCTTCACACACGCGGCATGGCTGCATCAGGCTTTCGCCCATTGTGCAATATTCCCTACTGCTGCCGACCGTAGCCGTCTGGGCCGTGTCTCAGTCCCAGTGTGGCTGATCGTCCTCTCAGACCAGCTATGGATCGTCGCCTTGGTAGGCCATTACCCCACCAACAAGCTAATCCAACGCAGGCTCCTCCGACAGCGCGAGGTCTTCCCGTCGCAACCGAAGTCGCAACGGGGGAGATCCCCCGCTTTCATCCCCGGCACGAATGCCGGAGATCGCATGCGGTATTAGCTCGAGTTTCCCCGAGTTGTCCCCCACTGTCGGGTAGATTCCTACGCGTTACTCACCCGTTCGCCACTCTACTCGGCCCCGAAGGGCCTTTCGCGTTCGACTTGCATGTATGAGGCCTGCCGCCAACGTTCAATCTGAGCCATGATCATACTCTTCAGTTCATTTCTGTTTGGCAGTGCCACCACAGGCTCGCGCCTGTAAGCCGCACCGCCAGAAGGTTTGCTCGAAGCTCAAAACGAGCGCCCACACGAATGGCTTATCTTCGTTCTTAAAGAGCAAGGCGTGAAGGCACGGGCCTTCAGGCCAAGGGGTGCGTATCATACGCCCGGATCGGACCTTGTCAACGAGTTTCGCGTACGGTCTTCTGCGCAGCCATGCGACCGCCGGCGGCGGCAAGGTTCGGCTTCCGCTTCCCCCCGTTGAACAACCGCCAAAGGGAACCTGCAACCGTGGCGTTTGCTTCGTGGGCTGACTCGGTGTGGCTGGGCCAAGGGCGACTCGGCGCACCGCAAACGGCCCGTTAGAGCACGGCGATGGCGCGTCCTTCGGACGGGGCCGACCTGGCTAGGGGGGCCTACAGGACGATGAGATGCCAGCTCTTGCGGCCCCTTCGAACCACATGGTAGCGACCGAACAGTGCGCCTTCGCGATCGAGGCGGACAGCCGAGTCCGTCACGCCCTCGCCGTTAAGCCGGACGCCGTTGGCGTGGACGAGTCGACGCGCGGCACCATTCGATTGCGCGAGGCCCGCAGCGGTCAGCGCCGCCAGCAGACCGGTGCCCGGATTGACCCGTGTGCAGTCCATCCCGTCCTGTTCGAGTTGTCTTAAGTCGTCCGATCCCAAGCTACGGACATCACCGTCGAACAACGCGTCGGTAATCCGTTGCGCGGCAGCCACACCGTCGTCGCCGTGCACGAGCCGCGTAACTTCCCGCGCGAGCATGCGTTGCGCCTCGCGTCCCTCGGGCCGCTCCGAAACCGCCGTCGCGGCCTCGTCGACCTCATCAAGTCCGAGGAGCGTGAACACACGTAGGTAGTTCACGACCTCGTCATCCGAGCAGTTCACCCAGAACTGATAGAACGCGTAAGGCGATGTAAGCCCGGCATCGAGCCACACGGAACCGGCGGCAGTCTTTCCGAACTTCGTGCCGTCGGACTTGGTGGCCAGCGGCATCGACAACGCATACGCGGGCTTTCGCAACACCCGCCGTATGAGGTCGATACCGGAGACGATGTTGCCCCATTGGTCGGCGCCACCCATCTGCACCCGGCAATCGTAGCGTCGGGCAAGTTGGAGGAAGTCCAAGGCCTGGAGCAACACGTAGCTGAACTCGGTATAGGAAATCCCGGATCCTTTCCGTTCAAGCCGGGACCGCACGGAGTCGCGTTGGATCATGGCGTTCACGGAGAAGTGCTTGCCAACGTCGCGGAGGAATTCGACGACGTCGAGGTCTCGCGTCCACGCCAGGTTGTTGACGACGAGGGCACCACGGTCACCGTCGGTGTCCACCAACCGCGCCACCTGCCGCCCGATGGCCTGGACCCAGCTCTCGATGGTCGCGGCATCGTTCAGGGTTCGTTCCTCGGTACGGAACGAAGGATCGCCGATGGCGCCGGTCGCACCCCCGAGGACCGCGATGGGCCGGTGCCCGGCCAACTGGAACCGTCGCAGCATCAGCAGGGGCACCAGGTTGCCCACCTGAAGGCTGGGCGCGGTCGGGTCGAAGCCCGCGTACACCGACCGGGAACCACTGGCCAAGTGCGCGTCCAAGCCCGCGTGGTCGGAGACCTGCGCGACCAAACGGCGGCGTTCAAGCGTGGTTAGCAGCGAGCGGGACATCACACACCCATGCAAAGGGCTGGCAAGTCGGAGCGCACCATAGCAGAGCGCGCGATGGGTTGGCACGCCTCCCTGCAATTGCAGGAATCGTGAAGCAGCCTCGACTTTCGCACGTCCGGGGCTTCCCTTAATCGCCAATTTACATATACTTCCGAGACTTCGCGCCCTTCTGGGGGCAGGGATTGGTGGCGAGGAAGTAGAGCGGGCCAGGAAGGACGTGTACCGGAAACCCTACACGCCCCTTTTTTGGGCGTTCGCTCCTGCGTTGTTCCTGGTGGGGCTTGTGTGGGTCGCTGGCGGCCTCATCCAACAACGTGCGAACGCGGCCAGCGACCCGAATGCAAGCGACATTCCCCCAAAGCCATCGCATCCGAACGCGCTTCCGACGCCGCCACCGGCGCCCAGTCTCGAGACATTCACGACCCAGGTTCAGCCGGGCGACAGCCTCTCGCTAATCTTCGAACGCCATGGCTTCACCGCCCGGGACCTTCATCTACTCGTGGAAAGCGGGCCGCTCGGCAAGCAGCTGAAGGACATCTACCCGGGCTACGAGATCGAGTTCGGTCGGGATGCCGAGCACAATCTCATCCACCTCAAGTACCGTCCCGGGCGCTGGAAGACCGTGGAGTTCCAGCGGGTCGGCGACGAGTTCGAGGGCTCGACCCAGGTCAAGACGCCGGACGCCGTCGAAACCTATCGGCACGCTACGATCGACCACTCGCTTTTCCTGGCGTGCCGGCGCATCGGCCTCGATGACGCCTTCGCGATGGAGTTGGCCGAGATCTTCCGGTGGGACATCGACATGTTCCTCGACATCCGCAAGGGCGACGAATTCCATGTCCTCTACGAGGAGCATCAAATCGACGGCCAGTTCGCCGACTTTGGGGACATACTGGCCGCCGAGTTCATAAACCGCGGAAAGAGCTACAAAGCGGTTCGCTACATCGACCACGTTGGCGGCCCCAGGTACTACACCCCGTCCGGCGACAACCTGCGCAAAGCGTTCCTGCGTGCACCCCTTAAGTACTCGCGCATCAGTTCCAACTTCAGCCTGAGGCGTGTCCATCCGCTCTGGAACAAGACGATGCCGCATCTCGGCATCGACTACGCCGCGCCGGCCGGCACGCCGGTCAGAGCCGCCGGGGATGGCAGGGTGGTGACACGCTCGAAGTCACCCTCCAAAGGAAACTACCTCGTACTCCAACACGGGGAACGGTACCAGACCAAATACCTCCACCTGTCCCGGTTCGCCCGGGGCGTCGAACCCGGAGGCCAGGTCGTGCAAGGACAGGTGATCGGCTATGTCGGGGCTACCGGGTGGGCCACCGGTCCGCACCTGCACTACGAGTTCCTGGTCGACGGCAAGCACACCAACCCCAGTCGGGTCCAGCTACCGCCTGCGGAACCCATCACAGCCGACGAGAGCGAGCGTTTCGACGCTTCCACGAAGCCGCTTCTCCTTGCGCTGGAGAACTACAAGAACAACCGCACACTCGCCTACCTGAGTCCGCTCCTGCCGCCTAGCGACAATCCGTAGGGGCGACCCTTGCGGTCGCCCGAAAGACGCGCGGCGTGGCGCTACCGGCCCGGCACGGGACTAGCCCGTCCCCTGCGACCGTGTTCCCTGCGCGTCGGCACCCCGGCGCCGGGGTGGAGTCATCCATGCGTTATATCGGCGTCATGACCGGCACCAGCGTCGACGGCCTCGACGTGGCCGTGCTCGACGTGACACCTACGCCGCCCCGCATCGCCCAGTGCACGACCGTGGCGCTGCCCGGCGCATTGGCCGCCGATCTGGTGGCCCTCGGCAAGCCGGGCAAGGACGAAATCGACCGGGCCGGCGCCTGCGATGCCGCGCTCGGCGAGTTCATCGGCAAGGTGATCCTCGACTGCCTCGGATCCTGGAGGATCGATCCCTCCCAAGTACGCGCCATCGGCTGTCACGGCCAAACCATCCGCCATCGGCCCGACTCGACGCCGCCGTTCACGCTGCAGATCGGCGACCCCAACCGCGTGGCGGAGATCACGGGTATCGACACCGTTGCCGACATGCGCCGTCGGGATGTCGCCGCCGGCGGCCAGGGCGCGCCGCTGGCACCGTTGTTTCACGACGCGCTGTTCCGCGACGGAGAACGGCACCGAATCGTCGTGAACATCGGCGGCATCGCCAACGCGACCATGCTGCCCGCCGGATCTGACTCGATCCTCGGTTTCGACACAGGTCCGGGCAACGCCCTGGTGGACGCCTGGATTCGGCACTGCAAGGACCAGCCGTACGACCAGGACGGCGCCTGGGCTTCACGCGGACACGTTGCACAGGGGCTGTTGGATGCGCTTCGCAACGACGCGTTCGTGTTGCGCACCCCCCCGAAGAGCACCGGCAAGGAGACCTACAACCTCGACTACATCTCGCGCGCCGTGGCACGACGCGACCTGCCGAGCGTCGATGTCCAAGCCACCCTCCTCGAATTCACGGCATGGTCGATCGCCAACGCCGTCGAGCGGTGGGGACCCGGCACCGGCGACGTGGTCACCTGCGGCGGCGGTCGGCACAACCGCGCGTTGATGAAGCGCCTCGAATCGAGTCTGTCCGGCTACCGGGTCCTGCGTGCCGACGACCTAGGCGTCGATGGCGACGCCCTGGAAGCAGCAGCGTTCGCCTGGTTCGCCCACCGGACGCTGGCCGGCTTGCCCAGCAACGCACCGGCCGTCACGGGTGCCGACGGTTCTCGCGTGCTCGGTGCCCTCTATCCGGGAAAATAGGCCGTCCTATGCAGCCGTAGGGTCGACCCCAAGGCGACCCCAACGCGCCGCAAGGGCGTCGCTGTCCTAACGCGCCCGCCAAGGGCGCGCTGTCCTAATGTGCCCGCAAGGGCGCGCTGTCGCCCGAGAGCCCGAGACACGCACGGCGTGGGACTGGCGCGTGGGCGGGGACAACCACGGGAGGCCCATACGCTAGCGTGGAGGCTCCTGGGGGTCGCCCCTCGAGGACGTTATATGGCGAACGAGTTGCCGCAACCGCAGGTGGCGGAGGCGTTGGGATTGGTGACCACGAACTGGGCGCCGGACAGATCCTCCCTGTAGTCGATCTCGGCGCCGACCAGATACTGGTAGCTCATGGGGTCCACGACCGCCGTGACGCCATCCCGCTCAATGATCGAGTCGTCCGCGGCAATGCTGTCATCGAAGGTGAATCCATAGGAAAAGCCGCTGCAGCCGCCGCCGGTGATGAACACGCGCAGCTTGAGCGCGACGTCGCCCTCGTCGGCGATCAATTCACGCACTTTCCCGGCAGCGCGGGAGGAGAACTGTATGTCGGCGTTCATCACTCCAGTATAAACGATGGTCCGCGACACAGCGGAAAAGCCGGTGCTGCTCGCGAGCGCTACCGGAACCACCGCACCCGGGGGACAGCGGTTTATAGTACCCGCCTAGTTCCTTCCCGCAGCAAAGGGCCCATTCTGTCGTCGAAGATCCGATCACCCATGACCCTCGCCATGGAGTTCCTTCGCCGTCAGCTCGCCAAGGGCGGAGCCCTTCCGGAACTGTCCGTGCTTGCGGTGGCGGTCGGCTTGGTGACGGGCCTGGTCGTCCTCCTTTTCCGATGGGCAATCGAGGGCGCCTCGTGGCTGATCCACGGCCAGGCCGCAGACGGCCACGACGCTTTGGGTCTCGAACTCCGCGTGTGCCTGCCGATTCTCGGCGCAATCCTCCTCGGGGTGCTGCTCAATCGCCTGCCGCCCGACTCGCGCCGGTTCGGCGTCGTTCACGTCATGGAACGACTGGCGCGTCATCGCGGCCGGCTGCCCTGGCGAGGCGCCGTCAACCAGTTCGTCGGCGGTGCCTTCGGCCTCGCGATGGGATTGTCGGGCGGTCGCGAAGGACCCGCGGTGCATCTCGGGGCGGCGACGTCCAGC
This sequence comes from Gammaproteobacteria bacterium, assembly GCA_028821405.1. GTDB lineage: Bacteria > Pseudomonadota > Gammaproteobacteria > Pseudomonadales > Azotimanducaceae > VXYL01. The sequence goes on from JAPPGK010000089.1 coordinate 6,221, forward strand.
CTGCTTGGGGAAGCGTTCCGGCTGCCGGACAACTGCGTCCGCACCCTAGTCGCCTGCGGTACGGCGGCCGCCATCGGGGCATCTTTCAATACGCCGATGGCCGGGGTCATCTTCGCCATGGAGGTGGTGATGATGGAATACGCGATCGTGAGCTTCATCCCCATCATCATCGCCACGGTGACGGCCACGGTGCTGAGTCGTTGGTTTCTCGGCGACGTCATCGAGTTCAGAGGGCTAGAGACCGATCTGCGGACCCTCCTCGAAGTGCCCTACATCATGTTTGCTGGGCTCGTCGTGGGATTCGTCGGCGGTCTGTTCATCGCGTTGGTGAAGACCTTTGCCCAACTGAGAAGGTGGCCCTTCTGGGCGCAGGCAAGCCTGGCGGGTGCCATCACCGGCGTCGCCGCGATTGTTGCCCCGGAGGCGCTCGGCGTCGGCTACGACACGGTCAACGACGCCCTGCTCGACAATTTCGCCTGGACGGCGCTGTTGATCATCCTCGTCGCGAAGACCGTGGCATCCGCCGCCTGTGTCGGCGTCGGCCTGCCCGTCGGCGTGATCGGACCGACCCTCGTCATGGGCGCGTTGCTCGGGGGGCTGCTCGGGGCGGCGGGCAACGCATTGGCCCCCGATCTTGCCTCCGATACGCCGCTGTACGTGATGCTCGGGATGGCGGGGATGATGGCGGCCGTGCTGCAAGCACCGCTCGCCGCCTTGGTGGCCGTGCTGGAACTCACCGCCAATCCAAAGGTGATCCTGCCCGCAATGCTCATCATCGCGGTGGCGACCCTCACCGTCGGCCAGTTGCTCAGGCAACGGTCGGTACTGTTGACCACGTTGGCGACGTTCGGGGTTCGCTATCCGCCGCATCCCGCCGCCCAGCACCTCATGCGGGTCGGTGTGGATAGCCTGATGTCCCGCAGCGTGGTCCAACTCCCGCAATGTCCGGCGTTGTCGGAATTGAAGAATGCACTGGCAGACGACCCGGATTGGATGGTGATCGACGTCCCGGGCGGCCTACCCATGGTGCTTAACGCCGCGGAAGTCGTCGCCTACCATGATGGTCGTGCCGATCAAACGGCGCCGGTGGATCTGCTCGCCACGCCCTTGGACCGGGAAAACGCCGGCATCGTGGATGTGCGGGCAACCCTTCAGGAGGCGTTGACGGAACTCAACCGCGTCGGAAGCAACGCACTGTGCGTTACTCGCCCCGCATCGAGGAAGCCCGTTGAAGACGAACACCTCGCCGTGGTCGGCGTATTGACCCGGAAAGACATCGAACGACAAGCTTGGTGGTAGACATGAATCTAAGGAAGTCGGCCAACCTCATCGCCAGGGCCGAGCGCAGCATCCCGGGCGGGGTCAACTCGCCCGTCCGCGCCTTCAAGGGCGTCGGCGGCACGCCCGTCTTCTTCGCGAGCGGCGAAGGTGCCTGGCTCACCGATGTCGACGGCAACACCTACATCGATTTCGTCGGGTCCTGGGGGCCGATGCTGCAGGGCCATGCCTTTGGGCCGGTGATCGAAGCGGTACGTGCGCGGGCCGAACGCGGTCTGGGGTTCGGCGCCCCGAGCGAGATCGAAGTGGACCTTGCCGAAGCGGTGGTCGCTCGGTTTCCGGCGATCGACAAGGTGCGCATGGTCAACTCCGGCACCGAGGCAACCATGACGGCCATCCGCTTGGCACGGGGACACACCGGGCGAGATCTGATCGTGAAGTTCCAAGGCTGCTACCACGGCCACTCCGATGCGCTCCTGGCCCAGGCCGGATCGGGTCTCCTCACCCTTGGACTGCCGAACTCTCCGGGGGTACCGGCGGACACCGCGAAACACACCCTGACGCTGCCCTTCAACGATGCGAGCGCCGTTGCGGGCGCGTTCGAGCGCTACCCGAAGGACATCGCCGCAGTCATCGTGGAACCCGTCGCGGGCAACATGGGCTGCGTGCCACCGGAGCCCGGGTTCCTCGAGTCGTTGCGGTCCTTCACCAACGACAACGACGCCCTGCTCATTTTCGACGAGGTCATCACGGGCTTGCGCGTGGGACCCGCCGGCGCGCAGGGGTGCTACGGCGTGATGCCCGATCTGACCACACTCGGAAAGGTGATCGGCGGCGGACTCCCCGTCGGCGCGATCGGCGGACGCGTGAGCGTCATGGACCAGCTTGCCCCCGTCGGCCCGGTCTACCAGGCGGGCACGCTTTCCGGCAATCCCCTCGCCATGACCGCCGGCCTCGCCATGCTGAACTCCCTCGATGCCGGTTTCTACGAAGCTCTCGCATCGACCACCGACCGTCTTGCCGACGGCGTCGAGGACTTGGCCAAGGCTCACAACGTACCCGTTGCGGTGAACCGCGCCTGCGGCATGTTCAGCCTGTTCTTCAGGGCGGGTCCCGTGCGCAGCTACGACGACGTCGCGGCTGCGGACGTCGACCGTTACGGGCGGTTCTTCCACGCCATGCTCGAGCAGGGCGTCTATTTCGCACCGTCGGCCTTCGAGACCGCGTTCGTCTCAGGCGCCCATGGGGAAGTCGAAGTGTCGCGCACGTTGGAAGCGCTTGATCGAGTCCTTGGCGGGCTCGCCTGACCCCCTCGCCGAGATCGATGACACAACCCCGAGTCGAATCTCGACAAGGACGCTACGACGTCTACGGCCTCGGCAATGCCTTGGTCGATTTGGAGTACGCCGTCGACGAAGCCTTCCTCCGGGACGTGGACCTCGCCAAGGGCCACATGACCCTTGTCGACGAGTCCCGCATCGACACCCTGGAAGCGACGCTCCACGAACACCGACCCAAACGCCGTGCCGGCGGGTCCGCCGCGAATACCGTATTCGCCGTCCAAGCCTTCGGCGGGGACGGTGCCTACTCCTGTCGCGTAGCCGACGACCATCTCGGCCGGTTTTTCCTCGAGGAACTCGCCAATGCAGGGGTCGCCGCCGCCGGCAAACACAACGGATGCGGCAAGTCGGGCCGATGCCTGACCCTCGTTACGTTGGACGCCGAACGCACGATGGCGACCTTCCTGGGCGTATCCTCCGACCTGGGTCCCGAGGATGTGGCCGAGATCGGCGTCGCAAGATCCGCCTACTTCTACGTCGAGGGCTACCTCGCATCGTCCGAGACCGGCCGGGAAGCGGCCGTGTTGGCACGCCAGATCGCCGAGTCGGGGGGCGTCCGAACCAGCCTGTCCCTTGCGGACCCGTCGATGGTCGTCAACTTCCGCGACGGGCTCATCGAAATGCTCGGCAACGGCGTCGATCAGCTCTTCTGCAACGAGGAGGAGGCGCTGACCTGGGCCGGCACCGACCGTCTCGACATCGCCATCGCCGAACTCAGCGACATCGCGCCTTTTCTGAACATCACCCTCGGTGCCCGGGGCAGCCTTGCCGTGGTCAGAGGCAAGGGTCGGTTCGCACCGGGCTACCCGAGCAACGCGGTGGACACCACCGGCGCCGGGGACATCTACGCGGGCGCCCAACTCTACGCCCGTGTGAACGGCGCCGAACCCGATGCCGCCGCCGGCTTCGCCAACTTCGCCGCCGCCGAGTTGGTTGCTCGACACGGTGCTCGGCTGGACCACGTGGCCGACTACACGCGGATCAAAGCGCGCTACCGGGCATGATCGGCCGCACCGGGAGACCACAGGCGGGCGGACTAGGGATTCGGGCAAGGTGCACGGGGACGATGCCGACCGGCACGATCTCCAGGGGCGTCACCCGGCAGCGCACCGCGACCACGAGCACGCCGTCGGCAACCGCTCGGCGAAGGGCCCGACCGTAGTCCGGGTCGATCGCGTCGGCACTGCGGACCGCATTGATGCCGGTGTGCTGCACACAGAAGACCAACGCCGAGCGTTGCCCGGATCGGGCGAGACGGGCCAGTGTGTCGAGATGGCGCGTTGCCCGGGCACTCACCGCGTCCGGAAACGCACCGCTATCCGCCAACTTGAGGGTGACGGACTTCACTTCGACGAACACATCGTCCACCCGGAGATCGAGGCGCCCTTGGCAGCCGGGAACCGTCACTTCCCGTTGCACACGCGCGTTGGCCGGAAAGTTGGGAACGATGCCGGCGGCCAGCGCTTCGACCACCAACGTGTTGGCGCGGGCGGAGTTGATCCCGATGAGGTGGCCGTGACGGTCACCCACGATCTCCAGCGTGTGCGGATACTTGCGTCGGGGGTTGCCAGAGGTGGAATACCACGCCACGCTGCCGGGGTCGGCACAACCCGTCATTGCGCCGGTGTTAGGGCAATGCACGGTCAAGGGCTCGCCCGCATCGGTCTTCACATCGGCGAGAAAGCGCTTGTAGCGGCGAATCAGCGTGGCGCGTTGAAGGGGTGGTGCGAACCTCACCGATCCGTAACGTCCCGTAACGCATTAGATGTGGTTATTGCGTAGTCCTTTTGGTAGGTTACGCGCCCTCTCAAAACAGAGGCCCTGTGACGGCGTCCAAGAATACTGAACGGATTGCCCGTAAAGCCATGACCAACGAAGCCAGCGAAGCACCTTTGGATACGGCGGGAGATTCCGTCGTGGGACAGGCGACCCCGTCCAATGCGGGAGGCCCTTCGCCGTTCCGAAACTTCGTGCCCTACAGCCCTTCGCCGGACGAGGAGTACATGAACCCGGACCAGGTCGCCCACTTCCGGACGATCCTGAACGAATGGCGTCACGACCTTATGGAGCAGGTCGACCGCACCGTCAACCAACTCCAAGACGAAGCGTCCAACTTTCCCGACGAACTCGACCGTGCCACCCGGGAGGAGGAACTCGGCATCGAGTTGCGAACCCGCGACCGCGAACGTCGCCTGATCCGCAAGATCAACCAAACCCTGGACCGGATGGATCGCAACGACTACGGCTATTGCGACACCTGCGGGGTGGAAATCGGCCTGCGCCGGCTTGAGGCGCGGCCCACGGCAACCCAATGCGTGGACTGCAAGTCCCTGGACGAACTACGCGAGAAGCAGCTTCGCGGGTAGGGGCGACCCTGACGCGTCCGCCGGGGCGCGTTGTCCTAACGCGCCTGCCAAGGCGGGCTGAGGCCCGGTTGGGGCACGGCGCGGCGCTACCGGCTCGGGCGCGTTCCCTCCCGTCCCTGCGATATCCAGCGGGTCTCGCGTGACCCGGGGATACGTCGGCCGATTCGCTCCCACCCCGTCCGGCCCCCTGCATCTCGGGTCCCTGCTGACGGCCGTCGCCTCGTGGCTCGACGCAAAGTCGCGTAGGGGCCGTTGGCTCCTCCGGGTCGACGACTTGGATACGCCCCGGGTCGACCGAGAGGCAGAACCCGCCATCCTCGCCACCCTGGAGGCCCATGGCCTAGCGTGGGATGGGTCCGTCCACCGGCAGAGCGACCACGTCGAACGCTACCGGGAAGCGGTTGATCGCCTCGGCGCCAGGTGTTTCGCCTGCGACTGCACACGACGCGAGCTACGCGGTTTGGCCCGGTATCCGGGAACGTGCCGGGCTCGACAGTTGACGCGCGAGGGCAACGCGCTGCGCGCACGTGGGGAGATCGCGGCGCCGGGGTTCATGGATCGCGTGCAGGGCCGCGTGGACATGGGGGGGCGCATCGTGGGGGACTTCATCGTTCAACGGCGCGACGGCTTCGCCTCGTATCCGCTCGCCGTGGTCATGGACGACCTGGCCATGGGCGTGAACAACGTCGTCCGGGGCGCGGATCTCCTCGACAATACCGCCGAGCAGCTTCTGCTCATGGGATGGCTCGGAATCGAGCCCCCGAACTACGCCCACCTGCCGGTGATCCTCGAGGCCTCGGGCGTCAAGCTGTCGAAGCACAACCGCGCGACGGCCATCGACAACCGCTGCGCACCGGTCAACCTTGCCGCCGTACTCTCGCTCCTCGGCTTCGACGCGCCTATCGACCACGTCGAGACGATGCTTGCGTGGGCGGTCGGCGCGTGGGACATCGCGCGCCTCCCCCGAGCGGCAAGCTACGCGGGTTTCGTTGCCATCGGGGATGGGTTTGTCCCCTCCCGTGCCGAGTATCCTGTCACGTCCGGGCAAGCGACCGCACGGATCGCCCGGACGGGCCTGCGTACCCCTTAGGGCGCACGTTTCACGACAACACCGTCACCTTGACCGACCGGATGAGATTGTCGCTGATCCTGACGGTCTCGATGCCATAGCGGCCGAGGTGCACGCCGACATTGCCGTCGGGGAACAACTCCAGATGCTCGAGGATCAGGCCGTTCATCGTGCGCGGACCCGTCGTCGGCAGGTCCCACCCGAGCAGCCGGTTCACCTCGCGCACCAGGACGCTTCCATTGATGACGTAGGACCCGTCGTCCTGGCGATGCACCTCGCCCAGTTCGGACGTGAAGTCGGTGGTGAACTCGCCGACGATTTCCTCGAGGATGTCCTCCAGCGTCGCCATGCCCTGGATGCCGCCGTATTCGTCGACCACCAGCGCGATGCGGCGCTTCTGTCTCTGGAAGTTGTAGAGCTGGGTGTGCAGCGGCGTGCTCAGGGGGATGAAGTAGGGCTCCTCCGTCTCCTCCACGAGTTGAGCCTTGGTGAAGGACTCGCGGCTGGTGAAGCGCGAGGCCCGCCGCAGGTGCAGGATGCCCACCACGTCGTCGATGTGTTCACGGTACACGGGCAGACGCGTGTGCTGGGAACTCTCGATCGCCTCCAGGATCGTCTCCGTATCGTCGTTCAGGTCGATCCCGGCGATCTCCGCGCGAGGCACCATGATGTCCTCGACGGTGGCGTTCTCCAGATCCAGGATGCCGACGATCATGGCCTGCCGGTCGCGCGGGATCGTCGTGTGTTCGTTCAGCACGGTCTTGAGCTCGGCGACCGAGAGCGTCTCGGACTTCTCCTCGGCCCGCGCGATCAACGGCTTCGCCATCAGGTTGCTGATCCAGTTGACGAATACGACCAGGGGATGAGAGATCCTCAGCAGCGGTTGCAGGATATAGGCGGACGGGAAGGCCAGCGTCTCCGGTCGCGCCGCGGCAACGGTCTTGGGGGTCACCTCCGCGAATATCAGCATGTACACCGTCAGCACGATGGCACCGACGATAGGCCCGGCGGTATCGCCCAGCAGCCTCTCGGCCACCTCCGAGGCGACGAATGCGGCGAGAATGATGACGATGTTGTTGCCCACCAGGATGACCCCGAGCAACCGGTCGGGTCGTTGCAGCAGACGGTTCGCCTTGCGTGCGCCGCTATGACCCTCATTCGCGAGGTGCCGAAGCCGATAGCGGTTGAGCGCCATCATCGCCGTCTCGGATCCCGCGAAGTACGCGGAGATGATCGTCAGGACGACGATGATCAAGAGCAGCGTGCCCATGGAGAGTTCGCTCATGGTCGTGGCCTCGCAGCGGTCGAACTACGTCGCGTGTAGGGGTCGAGTCTCGCATGGAACAAACCGTAGGGGCGACCCTCGCGGTCGGTAAGAAATTCGTCGCGCAGCCGCGTTGGGCACGGCGGATTCGGGATGGGACAAGCCCGTTCCTACGACCCTGTTCCCCCGGCGGGGCACAACGGTGCCCGAGCCGGCTGCTCCGCACCGAGCGCTCCCGCAATTCAGGCAGGCTGCTAGTATTCGCTGAATGACCCGGGTGCTCGTGATCGAACGGGACGACTCGAGCCGCCGACAACTGCGAGAGGAGTTCGAACGCAACGGATTCGGCGTCGTCGAAGCGTCCAGCGCGGAGGCGTTGAGCTTGGGCAGCCTACAAGCGGACACGGTCGTTGCCAATGCGGCCTTCGCCGGCGCGCCGTCGAATGCCATCGCAATGGCGGCACCAATTCCCGTGGTCGTCGTGGCCGACTCGCCGAGCATTCCCGAAGCCGTCGAGTGCATGCGCGCCGGTGCTGCGGACTACTTGGCGAAGCCGTTCCAGGCCAACGACCTGGTCGCGGCCGTGGAACGCGCCGTTGCCATGGGAAGCGTCCCGACGGACAGTTCTGCGTTCTCGCCGATCATCGGCCAGTGCGAGGAGATGCGCGCGCTGCTCGATCAGGTCGCGTCGGTGGCACCGACGGAATCCTCGATACTCATCCTGGGCGAATCGGGCACCGGCAAGGAACTGATCGCCCGGGCCGTGCACTCGGCCAGCCGACGCCACCATGCCCAGGTGATGACCTTCAACTGCGCCGCCGTCCCCGAGACCCTCGTTGAAGTCGAACTGTTCGGAAGCGATTCCGGCCATTCCGCCACCGAAGAGAACGCCACGGCCACCCGGCGTGGACTGCTCGAGGCGGCCCATGGCGGCACCTTGTTCCTCGACGAGATTGGCGACCTGCCCGCTGCTGCACAGGCCCGCCTGTTCCACTACCTCAGCGAAGGCACGGTTCGTCGCCTCGGCAGCGCCGAGACCCACCGCGTCGACGTGCGCATCATCGCAGCCACCCACCGCGACCTTCGGCAGCTGACCGACAACGGCCGATTCCGGAAGGACTTGTTCACCCGGTTGAGCATGGTTTGCCTTCGGGTACCCCCGTTGCGCGAAAGGGGCGACGATGTGATCGCCATCGCGCAGACCACCCTCGAACGGGTGGCCGGCAAATTCAACAAGCGTGGTCTCACCTTGACGACGGATGCCATCGACGCCATGCGGCGCTACCGCTGGCCGGGGAACGTGCGGGAGCTCGAAAATGCCCTAGAGCGTGCGGTGATCCTTTGCCAAGCCACCACCATCGACGCCGACATCCTGCCCATCGATACCGAATCGAGGAGATTCCCGCAGCCCGATGCCCAACGAGAGACGTCGAGTAGTCTCGAAGGCTACTTCCTTCGTTTCGTTCTCGACAACGAGGACCACCTCACCGAGACCGAACTGGCCAAGGAGCTCGGCATAAGCCGCAAGAGTCTTTGGGAACGCCGCCAGCGACTGAACATTCCTCGCCGACGCACCCGCAAGCGCGGTCCCCGGCGGTAGCGCCCACCGTCGCGGGCGACCCCGTTGCGCCCGCAGGCATCCTGTGCACAACATCGCGTGTCCGGCACCGAGTCGGCGCGGGCTGCCTCCGCGTCGCCCGACGGTGACGTGCGCCGGACGCTGGCAGGCTATACAATTCGCCGGACCTTCGCGACACCGTCCTGTCCTTGCTGAAGCGGATCACCGAACACGACATCGACCGGGCTCGCGTGTCCGAGAAAGCGGTCGCCGTGATCGAGAAACTGCGCGATGCGGGGTTCGAAGCCTATCTCGTCGGCGGCTGCGTGCGCGACCTGCTCCTCGGCCAGGTGCCGAAGGACTTCGACGTTGCGACGGACGCCACGCCGGACGACGTGCGGCAGGTCTTCCCGCGGGTACGCCTCGTCGGCCGCCGCTTCCGGATCGTCCATGTCCGCATGGGGCGGGAGATCATCGAGGTCTCGACATTCCGCCGAGCCCTAAGCGAGGAAGACCACGAGCCCCATTTCTCGGACGAGGGCATGATCCTCCGAGACAATCTCTACGGCACCGTAGACCAGGACGCCTTTCGCCGGGACTTCACGGTCAACGCCCTCTACTACGACCCGACGGCCGACGTGGTGCTCGACTACTGCGGCGGCATGAAGGACATCGCTTCCCGAACACTCCGTCTCATCGGCGATCCCAAGACCCGATTCCGGGAAGACCCGGTACGGATTCTGCGCGCGATTCGGTTCTCCGCGAAGCTGGGCCTCAATCTGCACCGCGACACCGAGGCAGCGATCGCGCCGATGTGCGAAATGCTGAACGCCATACCGCCGGCGCGCCTGTTCGACGAATTCACCAAGCTGTTCCTGACCGGCCACGGCGAACGGGCGTTCGAGTTGCTCTCTGACCACGAACTCGTCGAGATCCTGTTCCCGCTGCCCGCCCACGGGGAAGCGGTCGCCAAGCTGGCGCTCGCCAGTACGGATCACCGAATAAGGGAACACAAGCCGGTGACGCCCGGGTTCCTCATTGCCGCTTTTCTTTGGCAGGAATACCTCGACCACCTCGAGCCCACCTCGACCCTGGCAAGCAGCCAGCAGGAGGATCCCGCCAGCACGGTGATTGCCGCCCAGCAATCGACCATATCCATACCTCGCCGTCACGGTTGGTTCGTCCGCGACGTGTGGCATCTTCAGCCCCTGCTTGCCAACCGCACATCCCGCAACGTTGCGCGGGTGCTGGCACACCGGCGGTTCCGCGCCGCGTACGACTTCCTGATGATTCGGTGTGCCACCGGCGATGCTCCCGACGAGCTTGGCGAGTGGTGGACGAAGGCACAGACGGTCGAGACCGATGAACTGCTGCGCGAACTTCCTTCCGGACGTTCCCGACGCCGTCGCCGACGCCGCGGCCGCAATCGGCGGCGTCGAGGTGCGGCCGACATGAGCGTGGCGAACGGCGGCCCGCAAGTCGTCGAGCAATGACCGACCTGCTCGCGCGATGGCCCTAGTGTCCCGTCAAGCCTCAAACGTCGTGTCAGTGGCCGCCGGAGCGTTCCTCG